>CAYJDR010000006.1:0-35933 GCA_964368965.1 uncultured Deferribacteraceae bacterium | reverse complement strand
CCAATGATAGATGATAAGCGTTGAATATTCATGAACGTGTCGCCACCATATTGTATAACACTGCCCAGCAACCCTGCAATAAAGCCTAAAATCATATATGTTGTAACGCGACCAAAATTATAAAAGATGTGTGGTACTAAAATTTTATAGCCGACCATATCTTTTGAAAACCTAGAAGAAATGAGTATAACGACAGGGTTGCACATTGCGGTGCAATGCCCAAACCCGCCTGTTAATCCTAGTATGAAAAATGCGAAAACTATTTCAAAATTCATATGTTTAAAATTATTTTATGTTATAGAAAAAGAATAAATCGTCTTTAGATTTATCTTTGTAGTAAACAGTCAATTTGCCATACCATAAAGTTCTGCCTGATGGACACTTTGGCAAGGTCATTGATGCATTGAATGTGTCATTTGAGCTAGTCATATTTTTGCTAAAGTAGCCCATGTTCATATCCATATTTGTTGAGAATCTAACACGATCAACTTTTTCGTAGTCTTCAATTGAGAAACTGAAATCAATCGGCTTCATAGTGTCGATAGGTCTATCTACTGAAATTTTCACATCGGTAGATTTTACAGTGGTTTCTAATTTTCTATCTTTTTTAGTGATGTCTAATTTACCTTCATAAGGGACAGGCATTGCAGCAAAGACAGCAGTAGATAGAGCAACAATTAGAAATGTTAAAACTAACTTCTTCATAATATCCTCCATATTATCTATATGTGATTATATCAGATAATGGAAAAAAAGAAAGAATTAATAACAGGCGCTGTAACGCATTTTTAGATATAACTACACACATGCAAATACAAAGTGTGCTTAGGATGGCAATTTTGAATGTTAAGAAAATAAGCGATATTTTATTGTAATTGTAATTATTGTAAAACACTAACTAAACTGATGAAATTACCAAATATCTAGTTAAAATAACAATGGAGAGTGTTATTTTAAAATGTCCGATAAGATATATTATGTAAACAAATAAAATAAACAACTGAAAACACAACCCTCTTTTTTATGTTGAAAAACCTAATTATTTTAAACATCAAGTATTATAAATATGTGTGTTATGTATGTAATGTTATTTGTACAGTTACTTGTCAAGCCTATTTGCTTACACATCTATTATTATGGCATTACTGATAGATACTTTTTTATTGATTTATGTTTAATTCATTTAATATGTCATAATGAAAATACATCCTCTAACGAATTTTAGCTTATAATTGTATGCGAAATCTTAAAAAGTTGCTTAAAATGGCGATTTCGGCTATTGCTGGTTTTCTATCTCACAACATACTGATAAATAAGTAAAAATCAATTCAATGTCACTTTTCACTAACATTTTGAAATAAGTTATAGATTTTCTTGTGAAATTAGACTATTTTATAACTAAATATTTGTAGGTGTAAAATGTATAAAGCTGCCTTACTAGATTTTGATGGAACAATATGTGATACTATTTTAGATATTCATAATGCTATAGTGCATGTATTTAATAAAAATGGATTGAATGTGCCCGATTTGGAAACTTCTCGTGAGCTTCTCGGCGATGGATTAAAACTATTGTTGCACAAAGCGCTTAACGCGACTGGTAATGATCTTTCTCAAGCTGACAGCATTACTGAACAATTTATTGAGCATTACGCAACAATATGTACTGAAACAACAACACTTTACAATGACATTCTTGACGTTGTAGACACCCTACTTGCTAATGATATAAAAGTTGCTATAGTGTCGAATAAATCAGAGAAGTTTTTGCACATTATTCTAAACCACTTTAACATTGCGGACAAGTTTGAAGTTATCGTTGGTGGTGATACTTATGCTGAGAAAAAACCTAGCGCTTTTCCGATATTAAAAACACTGGAAATACTTGATATTGATAAAGAAAATGCACTTATGGTCGGCGATAGTAAGAATGATTTACTAGCAGGTGTAAATGCAGATGTTGATACATGCATTTGCAACTACGGCTATTTATCAGGGCTTGCTAATTTGCAAACCTCTTGCTGTGGCACTGATAAAGCTATAAAAGCTAACTTTTACATTGATAACGCATTGCAGTTATTAGATATTTTTAAAATCGACTCCAAGGTGAAATAATGAAGAACGCATATTTCGCGGACTATATATATTATGATGGCCAAGTGCATAATAATTCTTGGCTACTTGTAGATGATGATATCATTACGGATATCATAACTGATATTACTCAGTTTGCAGATTACACGCAGAAAAAGTTTAATAATTCTGCAATTTTTCCAGGCTTGATAAACACTCATACTCATTTGGGAATGTCTTATTTCAGAGGGCTTGCTGATGATTTACCGCTTATGACATGGTTGAATGATCATATCTGGCCAGCTGAAAAGAAGCACGTTTCGCCTCAGTTTGTATATGATGCAACTATGTTATCAATAGCAGAGTCTATTAGGTCTGGCGTAACTTGTTTGAATGATATGTATTTTGAGCCTGCGAGTGTTTCTAAAGCATATAATGATGCAAACATACGTGGTATTGCATGTTTTGGAATTATGGGTGGCTCGATTGATAAAGCAATTACTCAACTTGAAAATATGAAATCATCAGAGTTCGCAACCTATTCGATTGCTCTGCATGCTTTATACACTGTGCCTTATGAGTCTTTTAAAGCTTGTATTGAATATGCAACCCGAAAAAATGTTCAAATTCATACACATCTGGCAGAAACAAAAGATGAACTTAACATTGTAAAAGATAAGTATAATATGACTCCTACTGAAGTTATGCATGAGTTGGGAGCGTTAGATATAAATACAATTTTAGCGCATTGTGTGCATGTGACAGATAGTGATGTTGCCCTATTAGCTGCGGGCAAAGCTTCAGTTTCTCATTGTATTAGCAGTAACTTAAAGCTTGCTAGTGGATTTGCACCGATTACAAAAATGGCTGATACGGGTGTAAATATCACTATCGGAACTGATGGTGCAGCAAGTAACAACAACCAATCTGTCTTGAAAGAAATGAGTATGACTTCAAAGCTTCAAAAAGCAATTGAAGAAAATGCAACAGCTATGCCAGCACAACAAGTGCTTGATATGGCAACAAAAAATGCAGGTATCGCACTTGGGTTTGATAACATTGGTGAATTGAAACAAGGCTATAAAGCTGATTTCTTTGTGTTATCGTTTGATAATGCAAATGTTACACCTGTTTACAACCCAGTATCTCATTTAGTTTATGCTGCGGAACCTGCTGATATTACAGATGTCTTTATCAACGGCAAACAAGTTATGGCTGATAAAGAGATACTGACATTTGACGAACAAAAAGTAAAAGAAAACGCAAGATTATTTGCAAAATCAATTTCATAAGGGAAGTACATGGAAAATTTCAACACATTTAAGACACCATTTGAAGAGCGTTATGCATCAAAAGAGATGCTCGCCCTATTTTCACCGAACAAAAAGTTTACTACATGGCGTAAGCTTTGGATAGCTCTTGCTGAGTCAGAAAAGGAACTTGGCTTGAACATCACTGATGAGCAAATCGCAGAGATGAAAGCGAATGTAGACGGTATTGACTACGAATACGCTAGGGAGATGGAAAAGAAATTCCGTCACGACGTTATGGCGCACGTTCATACTTTTGGCAAGGTTTGCCCTACTGCTATGCCTATCATTCATTTAGGCGCTACTAGTGCTTATGTTGGCGATAACACTGATATTATTGTTATGCATGAAGCGCTTACGCTTGTGCGTGGTAAGCTTATCACAGTGCTAGGCAATTTGAAAAAGTTCGCAATAACATATAAAGATATGCCAGCGCTTGGTTTCACTCATTTCCAACCAGCACAGCTAACTACAGTTGGCAAGCGTACTACATTATGGATGCAAGACTTCTTAATGGATATTGAAAACCTACTTGATACATTAAACACTATGCGTTTCCGTGGTGTTAAAGGTACTACTGGTACTCAAGCATCATTCTTACACTTGTTCAACAATAATCATGATAAAGTTCGTGAGTTGGATAAATTAGTTTCATCGAAAATGGGCTTTGATAGAGTTTTTGGTGTATCTGGCCAAACTTACTCTCGTAAACAAGATAGCCGTGTGCTTGCAGTTCTTGCTGGCGTTGCAGAGTCTGCACATAAATTTGCTACTGATATCAGGCTTTTATCTAACTTGAAAGAAGTTGAAGAACCGTTTGAGTCTACACAAATCGGCTCTAGTGCAATGGCCTACAAACGTAACCCAATGCGTAGCGAGCGTGTTTGTTCACTTGCTAGATATGTTATATCATTATCTTCTAACCCATACTACACTCATGCAACACAGTGGTTTGAGCGTACGCTTGATGACTCTGCGAACAGGCGTTTATCTATCGCTGAAAGCTTCTTAGGCATCGACTCTATATTAGAATTATTAATCAATATTACTAATGGTTTAGTTGTTTATGAGAAAATTATTTCTAAGAGAATTTCAGAAGAACTGCCATTCATGGCTACTGAAAATATCATTATGGAAGCTGTTACAAAAGGTGCTGACAGACAAGAAATGCACGAGCAAATCCGTGTTCACTCTATCGCAGCAGGCTTACGTGTTAAACAAGATGGCTTAAATAACGATTTACTTGAACGCATTGCAAACGATGAATTAATTCCATTAGATGCAAAAGAGATTGAACATTTAATGAATCCTCGTGAGTTTGTTGGTCGTGCTCCTGAGCAGACAGTTGAGTTTATTGAAGCTGAAATAGATCCATTATTAACACAATTTAGCGCTGATTTATCAAGAAGTGCTGATTTAAAAGTATAACAATATGGGGGTTAAGAGCCCCCTTTTCTATTTGGTGATAAATATGCATTATAGATTAGCTACTGTAAATGACGCTTTAGAAATAAGGCAAATATATGCGCAATATATTGATACTTCGATAACTTTTGAGTATGAGTTACCTAGTGAAGAAGCATTTACAGAACGCGTTAGAAATATTATAGCACAATATCCATACATAGTATGTATTAATGATGATGGCAAAATCATCGGCTATGCTTATGCTACAAAATTCAGAGAACGTGTTGCATATCAATGGTGTGCTGAAACTTCAATCTACATAGATAAAACCCAATCGACAAAAGGTATTGGCAAAAAGTTATATACTGCCCTAATTGAAATATTAACTCTGCAAGGGTTTAGAAATGTTTATGGCTGTATAACTGTGCCAAACGATATTAGTGAAAAATTCCACTCAAGCTTAGGGTTTAAACATGTTGCCACATTTAATAACTCAGGTTTTAAGGCCGGTAATTGGTACAGTGTTGTGTTTTATGAAAAGATTATAAACGAATATAGCCAGCCGACTGATGTGATATCTATAGGTAATATCTCGAAACCTGCAATAGAGCAAATTCTAGAACATATATCATAACCATCACCCTATTCCTCTAATTTAAATTCCTGAAATAAATTATCTTGACAATATGGTTAGCAAATGCTAACTTTATAGTTAGCTAAAACTAACAATGAGGTAATTAATATGAACATTGAAAGAAAGTTAATTGAACATTGTGCTCCGACGTTAGCAGGCATTAAAACAGCTAACATGTTTACAGCGAAGTTTTGCTCTGAAGATATTTTGTGTAAGCAAATTTCGAAACTAAACCAAGTACTTAATGAGAAACGTGTTAATATTATGGTATTGAGAACTCACTCCGACACGGCGTTGATATACACATACCGCGAAGAGATGTTAAAAGTTGACATGACTAATGAAAAAGCTAAAAACATTTTACATCGCTACGGTTATGATGGTCTAACATGCTCGGAAGCTATTGAACGGTTAGTTGGTCGCCTTCAAGCATTTGATAAAACAAACTCTTTTGAAAATTTTCCGCATGAAGTAGGTTTATTTTTAGGCTACCCTCCTGAAGATGTTGAAGGGTTTATCTGCAATAGAGGCATGAACTACCATTTGTGTGGCTGTTGGAAAGTTTATGGTGATGCTGATAAGGCTTCTATAGGCTTTGCTAGATATAAGAAGTGTAAGAAAGTTTATAAAAAACTATGGGACAACGGTAGAGATATTTTCAAACTTACTGTGAAGAAAAAACAACTAACCGTTGCTTAATGTTATTAATAAAAGGAGTATTATATTATGAAAGTTGCAGTAATTTATTGGAGTGGCACAGGTAACACAAAAGCAATGGCGGAGTTTGTTGCAGAAGGAGCTAAATCTAAAGGGGCAGATGTTGCTCTTTTGCCTGTTGATAAGTTTTCTATTAAAGATGCAGATAATTACGACGCGTTTGCATTTGGTAGCCCATCTATGGGTGATGAAGTGCTTGAAGAGTACGAATTTCAGCCAATGTGGGAAGATGTTCAAGTTAAACTTAATGGTAAAAAAGTTGTATTGTTTGGCTCTTATGACTGGGGCGACGGCGAATGGATGAGGATATGGGAAGATGAAGCTACTTGTGATATTCTAGATACATTTATCTGTAGGCTTGAGCCAGATGCAGAAGCACAAGCAGACTGCAAAGCTCTAGGTGAAAAATTAGTATAAAAAATGAACCGCTAGCGATTAACTAGCGGTTTTTAAATGTCTTAAAATATTATTCTACAATAGATACCACAAGGCATAACGCGTTCGTTATCTCTAAATGGGAGCCCTATCTCACCACACGATAGTGAGCCTGTTTCGCTTATCATATCACCAAAGCAGTCTTGAGCGATATTGTATAACGCTAACGGTGAAAGCCCTGCAGTGTATGAGTTTATCAATACATACTTAGGTTTTTTCGATAATATATCTTTACACGATTGAAAAAGTTCCCATAGCCCTTCTTGTAGTTTCCAAACTTCTCCGTTTGCACCTCTTCCGAAAGATGGTGGGTCCATGATGATTGCATCATATTCTTTCTCACGCCTAGCCTCACGCTTGATGAACTTCATGCAGTCATCAACTATCAGCCTGATTTTATCCTCAGGTACTTTTGATAAGTTAGCGTTCTCTTTACACCAGTTTACAGCACCCTTAGATGCATCAACATGGCAAACATTAGAGCCAGCAAGCGCTGCTGCGATAGAAGCTGCACCAGTATAGCCAAATAAGTTTAAGGTGTTTTTAACACCAAGTGACTTAGTAGTTTCAGAGATGAAGTCCCAGTTAGCTGCCTGCTCAGGGAATAAACCTGTGTGTTTAAAACCTGTTGGTCTAACTTTGAAGTTCATATTTTTATAAGACATATACCATGATTCAGGTAAATCTTGGTAGTATTGCCACTCGCCACCACCGCTTGAGCTACGCTTATAGAACGCATCAATTTCAATTTGGTGTGAGCCTTCTCTTCTTGCCCATACGGCATTTGGATCTGGGCGTAGTAGTTTATAATCTTTCCACCTTTCGAGCCTAACCCCATTGCCTGAGTCTATTAGCTCAAAGTCTTGCCATCCGTTAGATATTACTAATTCTGATTTCAATATTGTACCGCCTTTCCTACTATATCATTTATATGGTTAATGTTTTTCTCTTCTAAAAATTGTTGCATGCCTTCTGCGACATCGACACAAGCGTTAGGTTCTACAAAATTCGCAGTACCAACTTGCACTAAATTTGCACCTACCATGAAAAACTCAAGTGCGTCAACATGGTTACTTATGCCACCCATGCCCATGATTGGTATATTGACATTCTTAAAAACTTCGTAAACCATTCTAAGAGCGACTGGTTTTATTGCTGGCCCGCTCAAGCCACCAGTTATATTTGCTAAGATTGGTTTCATTGTGTTAACGTCAATAGCCATACCTAGTAATGTGTTTATTAGTGATAGGCAGTCAGCACCTTCAGCTTCACACACTTTAGCATAATCTACAATGTTTGTAACATTTGGAGATAGCTTAACAACCAATGGTTTATTTGTGACAGATTTACGAACAGCTTTAACTATTTCCCTCGTATTTTCAGGAGTAGCAGAGAACGAAATTCCACCCTCTTTAACATTAGGGCAAGATATATTCATCTCTAGCATGTCGACATTTGCGTTATCTAAAATTTTTGCAACTTCGATGTATTCATCAATAGTTTTACCCCAGAAGTTTACAATAACTTTTGTATCATATTTACGTAACACGGGTAGTTTTTCTGATAGAAATTTTTCAACACCTACGTTTTGTAGACCGATAGCATTTAACATGCCTGCACGTGTCTCTACAAGCCTTGGCATTTTGTTTCCTTTAGCTTCGTTTAGCGAGATACCCTTTACGGCAACACCACCGACATTATTTAAGTCTGTATGTTTAATATACTCTAAACCGTAGCCAAAAGTACCACTAGCAGCTATTACAGGTGTTTTAAACTCAACACCACATATGTTTGTTTTTAACTTTTCTGTCATGTTGCTCACCCTATCAGCTCTTGCCAATGAACAGCTCTACCATCGAAAACTGGTCCTTCAACACAGCAACGTTTTTGAACAACTTCACCAGCTTTATCAACTGTTGGTATAAGGCAGCCTAAGCATGCGCCAACACCACAGCCCATTTGTTGGTCAAGTGATACAAGTACAGGTTTATCACCCTCAATACAGATATCTGTAACCGCGTTAAGCATACGATTAGGCCCACATGCATAAACTCTGTCAAACTCTTGTAAACGCTCTTTAAATGGAGTTATAACGAAACCTTTATGCCCAAAAGAGCCATCGTCTGTAGAGAACACTTGCTCATCGCTAAGCTCTGTTAGTTTATCTCTTAATAGTAGGTCGCTTTCAGAGCGTCCACCGTAGAATAGAGTAATGTTGCACCCTGCTTCTCTTAGTGGTTTCATGAGGTTAATCATTGGTGCAAGCCCGATGCCACCAGCAACTAATGCGACTTTTTCATCTTTCTTATAGTTGAAGAAGTTGCCTACTGGGCCAGTTATAGAAAGGACATCGCCTTTAACTAATTTAGTTAATAGCTTAGTTCCCCTACCGACAACCATGTATAAAAATGTAACAATATCGTCACTTTTTACTTCGCATATTGCAAATGGTCTTTTAAGTAATGGGTCTGAAGATATGTTATCAGGAGTAGTAGAAATCATGAAAAATCTACCAGGGTTACGCTCTTTTGCAAGCTCAGCACATTTCATTTCTATGTAGCCAAACTTCTCATTAAGCATAACGTTTGAGATAATTTCTGCGGTCATAATGTGTAACACCTTGTAATTTAAAAAATGCTGCCATATCGACAGCATTTATAATATATTAAATTGTGAAACTTTTTTCAAGTAGAAACAAGCATGCAATCTTAATTGGTTCAGTTAATTGGTGTGACCTACCGACTGAATCTTCCTTTACTATGCTTGAAAGTTGGCTTGGAGAAACATTCAGAAGGCCTGCGACCTCGCTTATGTTTATATTTTTCGCTTTTAAATCAACAAGTAAATCTTTTAGTGGAGTTGTTGCGATATAATATTTAAGGTCGTCAAGTGAGTTTATTTCACTTCTAGTGAGTCGCTTGCCACTAAATAGCCATGGTGAGTCGACATAAGTGAACCCAAGTGCTGCAACATGTTTGCATATCTCAGTTTTAGCAGCTTCGCAACCACAACCATACTGTTCAATATTGTCATTTTGCATTGTGAGTGAAACTTCGTATTCACCGTGGTTACCTCGAATTTTGCCAACGATTGTTTTTTCATCAATTTGGTTACATGCGTAAAAACTGCCAACGTAGGCATCAGCTCGTTGGATACTGCGTGGAGAACACATATCGTGTAAATTGTCAGCTGTTAGTTTGATCAATTGCATCGGAGCACCTCGCTTAAATATTAGTATAATTTTATTGTTACACACTTATTATTGTAATACAAGTTAAAAAACGCAATTAAACTCTAACCGATACCTAAAAACGAACGCTCCCCTGAGTATAACTTTTCGAAGGTTTGTTTAATGTTTTTATTATCAGCTAGTTGCAACTCTGGGTCAGTTGAAATTATATCTTGCGCATCGTTCGTTGCATATTTTAAAATAGTCGTATCAGATACGATGTTAGCAAACTTGAAATCAGGCACGCCAGATTGCTTAGTTCCAAAAAAATCACCTTGGCCTCGAAGCTCTAAGTCTATTTCTGCTAGTTTGAAGCCATCACGATGGTCAACCATAGCTTTGATACGCTTTTTGCCTGTTTCAGATATTTCATCACCAGTGACTAGTACGCAATATGATTGAACGTCATTCCTACCAACTCTACCCCGTAACTGATGGAGCTGTGATAACCCAAATCTTTCAGCATTTTCAATAACGATAACTGTCGCTTCAGGAACATCAACACCAACTTCAATTACTGTTGTTGATACAAGTATTTCAACTTCACCTGTTTTAAATGCTTGTAACACTTGGCGTTTTTCATCTGATTTCATTTTACCATGTAGCAAGCCTACACGTTTGTTTTTGTAGTAGTCACTAATATACTCATAACTTTGTGTTGCTGCTTTTAGGTCAAGTGAGTCACTCTCAGCGACTAGTGGGTATACGAAATATGCCCTACCACCTTTGTTTAATAACTCACCTACAAACTCTAGCGCTTTGTTTAGCTGTTTAGCTGTATACGCTTTCGTAATCATTGGTATACGTCCAGGTGGCATTTCATCAATAACACTAACATCCAAATCACCATATAATGTCATAGCTAGTGTTCTTGGTATTGGGGTTGCAGTCATCAAAAGTGTGTCAGGTGTATAGCCTTTATCCATCAATGTTTTTCGTTGCCTTACACCAAACCTATGTTGCTCATCTACAATAACTAAGCCTAAATTTTGGAACTCTACATCATCTTCTATGATTGCATGGGTACCGATAACTAAATTTATTGAGCCTGTAGCAATTAAGCTTTTTAACTCAAGCTTATTTTTTTTCGTGACTGAGCCTGTAAGGATGCAAGGTTGTAGTTTATCATACTTGAACTTTGATATAACATTTTGAAAATGTTGCTCTGCAAGTACTTCCGTTGGTGCAATTAGTAGCGCTTGGTAACCATTGGCGATAGCTGCCGCTGCTGCAATAAACGCTAGCACTGTTTTACCACTACCAACATCGCCTTGCACAAGTCTGTTCATTTGTTTATTGCTTATCATATCGTTCATTATTTCAACGATAACACGACGTTGCGAGCTTGTTAGCTTAAACGGCATAACGTCTTTGATAGTGTTTAAAAATTCTTTATCAATCTTAAACGATATTGCATTTGTTGTTGTATAAAGTTTTCTGCGCATTTCAACAGCTAGTCGTATATATAAGAACTCTTCATAAATAAAGCGCTTATATGCTGGATGTGCTCTAGTGTTTATAGCGTGTGCATTTTCGTTTGTTGTTGGGTTGTGTAATGTGTTTATCGCATCAATGATAGTTGGATAGTTATATTTATCAAGGATACGCTCAGGAAGAGTTTCATCAACTTTGCTTAAGCATATATCTAGCGCACTATTGATGAATTTTCTATATAAGGTTTGTGAAATACCTGGCGAAAAATATACAGGGCGAACGGTTCCTATTTCTGTAGCGCTTATAAATTCTGGGTGGAATATAGCATTCATACCATTATGGTGTGTAACCGTGCCATACATATGATAACAGGTACCTTTTGTAAGAGTGTTTGCTGGGAAATCACCTTTAGTGTTTAACCAAATTCCAGCGACATAGCCTCGTTCTGTTTTAAACACAGCTTTTAACATGCGTTTGCCGTTGCGGGCGCGCACAGTATCATGCACTTCATATACGCCAGATAGAAGCCCTTTGTCACCAAAAGCTGACATGCTTAGTATCTCGTATCTAAAAGGAAATGAGTAAATAAAATCGTAAATTGTGAATACTTTATGACGGGCAAAAGCTTCGACATATTTTTTGCCGATGCCTTTAATATTGCCCACAGATGAAGATAGTAAAGACACCGCATTTTTGTGCGGTGTTTGTTTATTATCCATGATTATCTAGTGATTTCTACAAGTAGTTTTTGTTCTTGGTCGGAGAAGATGTTCATGATATCAAGCATAATGATCATGCCTTTTTCAGTTCTTGCAACGCCTGCTACATAGTTGTCAAACGTATGCTTTGTGCCAGGTGCAACATCAATAGCATCTTCATTTATCCTGATAACTTCTTCAACATTATCAACAATGAAACCTATGCGTTTTTCGTTGATAAATATAACAATTATGCGCATTTGATCTGTAACAGGTCCAGAGGACATGCCTAATTTTTTGCGTAGATCAACGATAGGGATAACCCTGCCACGCATGTTTATAATGCCCTCAACAAATGATGGTGCTCTTGGAACAGGTGTAATATCAATCATTTTGATAATTTCTTCAACTATCATGATATCAACGCCGAAATGTTCTTCAGCAATCATAAAGCCAACAAATTGTTTCAATTCTGCCATATTTTCACTCCAAATTATCTATATACTTATTATAACGTTACTATCTAACTTTTCAACTATTTTATTGCTAAAATACAATATTATCAATTAGCCTAGCTTTGCTAAACTTTACAGCCAACAATAAAGCACAGCCTTTGCCAACTATTTCAACAGGTTCTAATGTTTCAGTGTCAATTATACTTATATAATCGATCTGCGCATTGTCGTTTTTTGATATATGTGTTTCAACTGCTTTAAATATATCTTTTGCGAAAGTTTGATTGTTTTCAATCATTTGTGACGCAATCTTTAATGATTGGTTTAATAATAGCGCACCCTTTCTATCATCATCACTAAGGTAGATATTTCTTGAACTCATCGCAAGGCCGTCACTTTCACGAATGATTGGCATGCTCACGACATTAACCGACATGTTAAGATCATTTACCATCTTTTTAATAATCAGCACTTGTTGTAAGTCTTTTGAGCCAAAGTATGCGTTATCAGGCGTGACAATATTAAATAGCTTTGCAACAACCGTTGTAACGCCTTTAAAGTGTATTGGTCTGCTGATACCACATAGCTTATTAGACATGTTTTCAACAGTTATGCTTGTAAGAAAGTTTTCACCATACATCTCTTCTGGTGATGGGTGGAATATGATATCAACACCAGCAGCCTCCAGAAGAGCCGAATCACGCTCGAAATCACGTGGGTATGAGCCATAATCTTCGTTGACGCCAAACTGCATAGGGTTTACAAATATACTTGCAACAGTAACATCATTTTTTGATACACTTTCGTTTACTAGTGAGATATGTCCATCATGTAAGTAACCCATTGTTGGCACAAAACCAACTATTTTACCACTTTGTTTTAATTCTTTTATATGTTGTTTTAAGCTTGAAATTTCATTAAAAACTTGCATTTATCACCCTATTTAAAAGTATGTTCATCATCAGGATATTTGCCTGACTTTACATCTGCCATAAATTCATTAGTAGCGTTAGTAATTACTTCTGCTACGTTTGCATATCGTTTTACGAATTTTGGCTTAAAGTCTGTAAACATGCCAAACACATCATGAAATACAAGCACTTGACCGTCACAATGCACGCCTGCGCCTATGCCTATCGTAGGAACGCTTACTGCTTCAGTAATTTGTTTAGCGACTTCTGCCCTAACGCACTCAAGAGTTATTGCAAATGCACCTGCTTTTTCTAAAGCGATTGCGTCGTTGACGAGCATTTCAGCACTGTCTGCACCGAAAACTTTATAACCGCCAATAGCGTTTACAGATTGAGGCATCAAACCTATGTGTGCCATAACAGCAATGCCAGCAGTGGTAAGCCTTTCAACGACTGGTGCAACATGTGCGCCACCTTCAATTTTAATAGCATTTGCGCCTGTTTCTTTCATTACTCGCATACAGTTTCTTATGGTGTCTTCATCTGAAATGTTAGTATAGCCGAAAGGAATATCTGCAATAACGAAAGAATTTTTAGCCGCACGTTTTACAGATTTTGTGTGATAGATGATATCTTCAATAGTAACAGGTAGTGTTGTTTCATGCCCGCTGATAACCATGCCAAGCGAATCACCTACAAGCAACATTTCAACACCTGCGCTATCTAATATTTTTGCAGATGTGTAGTCATAAGCAGTGATACAGACAATTTTCTCGCCCTCTTGCTTCATTTTGAGTAATGTATTTGTAGTGATTTTTATATTATTACGGACTACGCTCATAAACTATAACCTCTTGAGTATGTATAAAAGGTTCGTGTTTGCTATTGACATTAAAAGTTTACGCCACTTCACTTTAGACATACATTGTAAATAAACTATTGTCAGATTGTAGCAAAACATTCAAAAAAAGCAATGATTTTATGAGGAATGAGTACCTATCCATAAAGTTTTTGCATGGTAATTTGAATGATTTTTCAACTTATGCGGCGTGCCTGATGTAAAATAGACAGATTCCCCTTGCTTCAAAAGGTATTCATCCTTGCCAACAATTATCGACACATCGCCTTCTATGACATATCCAAAGCGTTCACCAAGTTGTTTAAAATCGTCTGAATGGGATTCACCATAAGGCTCAATCTCTAGTACAACAGGTTCAATCTTCATATCAGCAAATTGTGATGACATAAAAGTAAGGTGAACACCAGTGTCTTGCACTACTTCATAGTCTTCATGACGTATAATGTGCACAGGCTTAACTTCGTCTTCAAACAGCTTGCCTATCGACGTGCCCAAAGCCACACAAATCTTTTTGAGAGATACGATAGACGGCGAGTTTTTACCATTCTCTATCTGTGAGATAAAGCTTTTTGTAAACCCTGTCATTTGTGAGATGTCCTCAAGTGTGTAGCCTTTTTTCTTTCTGATTTCCCTAAGTTTGTTTCCGTAACTCATTATTCCACCAATAATAGCTTTTTTTTATTGCATAAAAAGAATGAGTGAAACCATGCATGGCGCATAGAACATATAAATTATACTAAATTTTAGTATAAAAATATAGTTGCATATAATCTCATTGCTCATTATAATACTACTATTGATAAAATTACAAGTGTTTTTTGGAGGATTTATGAAAAAGTTAACTGAACGTTTAAAAATGGACATAAAAAAAGGAAAAGATACGTATATCGCTGGTAATGCAACTGTTTTTGGAGAAGTTACACTTGGTGACAATGTTAGCATATGGCATGGAGTTATTATTCGTGCAGATGTACACGAGATAACTGTCGGTGATGATTCAAATATTCAAGACGGCTCTATAGTGCATGTAACAAACGATAAATACCCTACACATATAGGTAAGCGCGTTACTATTGGGCATGGTGTAAAGCTACATGGGTGCACTATCGAAGATGATGTGCTTGTTGGCATAGGCGCTATAATTCTTGATGGTGCTGTAATTGGTAAAAATTCAATAATCGCAGCCGGCTCGCTTGTGCCACCGCGCAAGGTTATTCCTGAAGGGTCGATGGTTATGGGCTCACCTGCCAAGGTTGTTAAACAACTTAGCGAAGAAGAAATGCAGATGATTTATAAAAATGCAAAAAATTATGTTAAATATAAAGACATCTACATAGAAAACAACGTCTATTAGGTTAAAACTCAACCACAGTTACAGCGTTGCCGCCATCAGTATTTTCTGCTAGTGCGTAGCGCTTAACTCGTGGAGCACTCCTCAAGTGTTCATGCACAGCTTTTCTTAACTGTCCAGAGCCTCTGCCATGTATTACAAATACCTTTTCATAGCCTGAAAGTAGCGATTCATCAATAAATTTATCTAGTAAATCAAGCGCTTCTTCAACACGTTTACCAATAAGCAATAGCTCACGCCTAGCAGTTGAGAAAGTACCTTTCGTAGTTATTTTCACTTTGTTTTGAACAGTTTTTTCTACTTTATGGCCGACCACTTCACGCTTATTCATTTTAACACGCATGCCTTCCATATTGAGTTGCAATGTTTCACCTGATATCGCTAATACTACGGCACTTTTACCATATCGCTCAAGGTAGACGACATCATCAACTTTGATATCTTGAATGATAGGTCGTTCTGATTTTAAAGAGTCAATCTTTTTGCTTGCTTTCTTAATATCCTCGTTAATTTCATCTACACTTATATTCTTTTTCTCAGTTGTTAAGCGTTTATACTTTTGTAACAAAGAATATGCTTCCTCTAATAGCTCAAGTTCCTTTGAGTTCAGGCGTTTTTTGAGTGCATCTTCATTAGTTTTTATACTGTTTAAGCGTTCTTCAAGTTTTACTTTTTCTTCATCTAACAGTCTTTTATTGTGTTCATTTTCAGCAACTAGCCTGTTAAGTTCTTCGACTTGCATCTCTACACTTGATTTATATTTACTAAGCTCATTATTTGCACTATCAATTATTTCTGGCAGAAAACCTAAACGCTCGGCAATCATGATTGGGTCTGATTTACCTAAAATATTTTTAAGTAATGTATATCTTGGAGCAAATGTTTCATAATCAAAATCAACTGCATAAAATATTGAATGTTCGTTATTTAGTGCATAGTTTTTTACTTCAGAAAAATGAGTTGTAACGACTGTTCTTGCTTGCTTTTGCTCTATATATTTCAATACTGCAACAGCGATAGATGCACCTTCACGAGGTTCTGTACCTGTGCCAAGTTCGTCTAGCAATATAAGTGTTTCATGATTAGCACATTCTACTATACGTTTAATATTTAACATATGAGATGAAAAAGTACTTAAATCCATCATTAGTGATTGCTGGTCGCCAATATCTGCTAATATCGACTTGAAAAACACACACTTAGCAACCTTTGCAAATACCGGTAGCCCACAATATGTAATTAAGTGATTAAGCCCTATCGACTTTAATGCCGCAGTTTTACCGCCCGTGTTTGCACCTGTGATAATAGCTGAAAGAGTATTACTATCAAGCACAAAATCAATCGGGACAGACTCAGCACCTTTGCGAATATACAGCAACGGATGGTGCACTGATGCTAGCAAAATATTATCACATATTTCACCAAAAGTATGCGCTGTGCCACGGTAGAAAGCCCCTACTTCGAGCCTAAAAGCAATGTAGGTATATACGCTTGTTGTATGTTTTAAGTTATTGAGTTCAACATTTAGCACGGTGCGTAAGTTGTGTAATATTTTAGCTATCTCTTCCGATTCGCGAATGATGAGTTCCTGCATAGCATTATTCAAGCCAACAATTGATGACGGTTCAATATAAAGCGTTTGCCCTGATGCTGACTTATCATGAATGATACCTTGTATATATTGGCTAAAGTTCGTTTTACATGGTATCGTGTATCTACCATTGCGCAAAACGATGACCCTATCTTGAATAAACTTATCGCCATTAGATGAGCCAAGTATATCGTTTAGGGTGCGTTTAACCCTGTTTTTGAATAAGTTAAGCTCACGTCTGATTGTTGCAAGCTCTGGAGTTGCATCATCTTTTATAACGCAACTATCATCGATCGAGCGTTCAATATCGTTACGTAAGCCTGAAATGTCATTTAGAGAATTTACTTTGCTTGATAATGTTTTAACTTTATTACCTGAAAGTTTAACTTTAAGTTCTGATATAAAGACAAGAAAGTTCTTGATAGTAATATAATCGCTAATTTCTATTGTAGCGTGCTTCTGGTCGAACTTTGAGTAGACGTCATAATATGTGTCGTCTTGCTCGATAAGCTTGCCCTGCTCTGCAAGTTCTATAGCTTCGGCTGTTTCTTTTTGCGCATGCGTAATATCTGACACGTTGTCATAAGGCAACATGTCTTCAAAAAACTTTATAGCAAAGCTTGATGAAAAGCTTGATTTTACGGCTTGTTTATATTCTTCAAATTCTAATGTCTTGTAATCGTAACTCATTTTAATTAAATGGATTTTCCTTCTCTAAACCTGTTATGTTGTTTATAACATCAAAAGTAAACGGAGCAACTAACATAACTGTAGAAGCCGTTTTTGATTTATTTATATCTGCGACGATTGGTGTTGTTGGGTCTAAAACCTTTACAACTATCCATAGCACAAAACTAAGTATAACAGCACACTTGAACGCACCCACAAGGAAGCCACCAAGCCTATTTAACCACCCTAAGTGTATAAGGTTTAAAAACTTATGCACTGCATGGCCAAATAATATAATAGCCAAGTAAACTACTATAAACCCAATAAAGTAGGCAACAAACGAGCCTAATTCACTTTGTACGCCTAGTTTCTGTACGAATGAAAGCATTGTAGCATGCAGCATGAATGAACATAGCACAGCAAGCACAACACCAAGTATCCCAATTATTTCAAATATGAAACCTTTGAAGCAACCCCTTAGCCCAAAGCCAAGTATCGCAACAATGATTAATATATCAGTAGCGCTCATTATTAAATCATTTCCTTGATGATGCCACTAACGATACGACCCTCTGCACCTGCGCCAACTTTAGCCATTGTAGCTTTCATAACCATGCCAAAGTTAGATTTAGCTGCATCGTCAAGTTCTGCAACTACTTCTGTAACGATAGCTTTGATTTCCTCAGCAGATAGCTGTGCTGGTAGATATTTTTGCAATGCTTCAACTTCTGCAAGTTCTTTATCAGCTAGCTCTTGCCTGCTAGATTTTACATATATATCTGCTGCATCTTTACGTTTTTTGATAGATGATAAGATAACTTTGATGATATCGTCATCGCTTAGTTCTTTCATTGCTTCTATTTCTGCGTTTTTGATTTCTGCTTTAAGCATTCTGATTGTGCCTAAGTTTACAGCGTTTTTTTCACGCATATAAAGTTTCATGTCGTCATTTAGTTGTTCTTTTAAGCTCATTATTCTACCTCGTTATTTTTTTACATATTTTATAGGATCTGTTGTGCCTGCAAGCTCAAACCCACGCAAGCGCAGGAAGCAGCTCTCACATACACCACAGGCCTCTTCTTCGCCTTGGTAACATGACCATGTTAAATGCAAAGGTGCATTCAATTCAAGTCCTTTTTTTACAATTTCTGATTTATTCATATTGATAAGCGGTGTTACAATCTTCACTTTATGCCCAACAAGCGCTACATCAAGCAAGTCGTTAAACCTATCAAAGAAAACTTGTGTGCAATCAGGATAGCCGCTAGAATCTTCTTCAACAGCGCCAACAAATATTGCATCAGCTTTGATAACTTCTGCCCAACTAACAGCCATAGATATCATATTTGCATTTCTAAACGGCACATATGTAGATGGCAAGCTATTTTCTTGCGGTTCACCCTCTTCTACATTTAGACTTTTATCTATTAAGGAAGTTCCACCGATTTTTTTCAAATGTTCTATATCGACAACAAGCCTATCTGCCACGTTGAAGTGGTCTGCAATATTTATGTATGATTGTTGTTCCTTTTTTTCTGTAAGTTGCCCATAGTTGACGTGCATAAACGCTGGCGTATAACCATTGCTAATGGCTATACTTGCTGTAACACAGCTATCTAGGCCGCCGCTGACTAATATTATTGCTTTTTTCAAAACTACTCTCCTAAATGAATACTCAAGAGAGATTATACTGAAATAAATAAATTTGTAAAACTAAATTATTACACATTGATAATTTGTTATTATTTTGATATAGTTAAAAGTGTGATGTAGTATATTTATACAATTATATATTGAGGAGATCCTTGAATGAGTAAAATTCGTAACATTGGTATCATCACGGCTGGTGGTGACTGTGGTGGTTTAAACGCTGTTGTTTTCTCTGCAGCAAAAATGGCTGAATCGCAAGGCATTGGTGCCTACATTATTCCTAATGGTTATGCAGGTTTGTATAACTTGGTTGATTTTGAAAAACTTACAAGACTTGATGACAATCGTGTTGAGTCTATCGACTGTACTAGAGCAGGCAGTGAAGCTGGTCACTCTCGCGTTAAGATTTCTAAAATCAAAGACGATAACAAATATAAACGTATCGTTGCGGGGTTAGAAAAGTTTGAAATTGATGGCTTAGTTGTTGCTGGTGGCGATGATACTGGTAGCGTTGTCGTTGATTTACATGAGAACGGCATCCCTGTTGTTCACGCTCCTAAAACTATGGATTTAGACCTTCAAACTTACTCTGTTGGTGGCGACTCTACAATTAATAGAATTGCAAAGCTCTCACACGACTTAAAAACTACTGGTAAAACACACAACCGTGTTATCATACTTGAAGTATTCGGCAGATATGCGGGCCACACAGCATTTAGAGGCGGTATCGCAGCTGATGCAGATTGTATCTTAATTCCAGAAATACCTGTTGACTTCGATGCTATATACACTCATGTTAAAGAACACCTATGGCGCCGTATTTTCAACTGTGATGTATTCTCTGGTACATACACTATCGTTGTTGCTGAAGGCATCAAAGACGAAAACGGAAAACTTATATCTGAAGGCGACGGTACAGATGCTTTCGGCCATGTAAAACTATCTGGTGCTGCAAAATATGTTAAAGCAAAAATTGAAAGCATGATGAAGGAAGATCCTGAAATTAAAGCGTTCATGAAAAAAGCAGGCATGTATGTTGAAGGCATATTTGAAATACCTGAAGTTCGTGATGTAAACCCAGGCCACATTGTGCGTGCTGGTGAAAGCTCTGCTTACGATGTAAACTTTGGTAAATCAGCTGGCGCTGGTGCAGTTATGTTGCTACTTGATGGTATCACAGGTGTTACTTTCTCTCACCTATCAGGTGATGGTGAAATCATCTACATGACTACAAAAGACGCTATCGAACAACGCCATGTACCTATCAAATTTGTAGACTTCTACGAGAACTTAGGTATCTGTTTTGGTAGAAAACCAGCTCCTAAGCTGTTGTCTGCTAAGAAAATCGACGAACTTGTTGATAGAATTTACTAAGAATATATTAAAGAGAGCTGCCTAAACGGTGGCTCTTTTTTTGTGAAATTTTATGTGGAAATGGTTGGAGTGCATTACCCTTTTTGCTTGAAATAAGTAAGGCTACCCGAAGGTAGCCATTATGTTACTTTTTTGTTTTTAATAGTTTAAACAAGATTGAGTCTACTAATGCTTGGTAACTTGCATCAACGATGTTTTCAGCAACTCCAACTGTGCCCCATGTGTCATGTTCATCTGCACTCACCATTAGTACCCTTGTAGTTGCATTTGTACCATCTTGAGATGATAAAATCCTAACTTTATAGTCAACAAGTTTCATGTTATCTATTTCTGGGTAGAATTTAGCAAGTGCTTTTCTAACAGCATGGTCGAGTGCACTGACTGGACCGTTACCAACAGCAGCCGTATGCTCAACAACTCCGTTTACAGATAACATAACTGTAGCTTCTGTTGTAGGTGTGTCGGTAGATTCAGTATTTTCACCGATAACTCTGTATGATATAAGCTCGAAAAAGTTTGGTAAATCTTTTGCAGCTTTGCGTATCAGTAGTTCAAACGAAGCTTCTGCACCTTCAAACTCAAAGCCTTTGTTTTCAAGTTCTTTGAGTTGTTTCAATACATTTGTAATAACTGCATCATCACTAACTACGTCGATACCTAATTGTTCAGCTTTATATATTAAATTGCTTTTGCCTGATAAATCAGATAGAAGCACCCTTTGCGTATTGCCTACTAGTTCAGGTTCAATATGTTCATACATGCTTGAGTTTTTAAGTATCGCTGAAACATGCACCCCACCCTTATGAGCAAATGCAGAGTTGCCAACATATGGTTGGCGTTTATTATGTATTAAGTTGCCTAGTTCGTTTACATAGCCAGAAACATCTTTCAACTTAACCATGCTATCAGCTGGTATGCACTCATAGCCATACTTTAATTGCAAGTTAGGTATTATTGAGCATAGGTTTGCATTACCTGTACGCTCACCAAAGCCATTAATTGTACCTTGTACATGAGTTGCACCGCCACGTACAGCAAGCACGCTATTTGCAACGGCCATTTCACAATCGTTATGAGCGTGGATACCAAAATCAAAATCACCTAGAGTGGCTTTAACATCAGCAACAATGGCAGATACCTCATCAGGCATTATGCCACCATTTGTTTCGCATAAAATAACAGCATCTGCACCAGCATCTCTAGCTGTTGTAAGTGTTTTCAGTGCGTATTCTCTGTTGGCTTTGTAGCCATCAAAGAAATGCTCAGCATCGTAAAACACTCTATCAGAGCGTGACTTTAAGTAGGAAACAGTGTCATGTATAAGTTCTAAGTTTTGATCTAAGCTAATCCTTAGTGCTTGCTTTACATGCATATCCCACGTTTTGCCGAATATTGTAATGTTTGGCACGTCTGCTTCAAGTAGTGCTTGTATTACTTCATCGTCTGCACACGTTTTTTTAGCACGTCTAGTTGAGCCAAACGCAGAGATACGATCCATATTGATTTTTGAAGACTTCAACGAGCTAAAAAACTCCATATCACGAGGGTTAGAGCCAGGCCAACCGCCTTCAATAAAATCTATGCCAAAGTCTATCAACCTTTCTGCAATGCGCAGTTTATCTATCACAGTAAAGTTTACATCTTCCGACTGTGTGCCATCACGCAGGGTTGTATCATATATAACTATTTTTTTATTAGTATCGCTCATGAGTGATTTTGCGTACCTCTTAATTATTTAGCAATAATGAAAGCGTCGTGTAGCGACCTAACTGCAAGTTCAGAGAACTTTTCATCAATGATGCAAGAGATTTTTATTTCGCTTGTTGAAATCATCCTGATGTTAATTTGGTTTTCAGATAACACAGAGAACATTGTAGCAGCAACGCCTGAGTGGCTCTTCATGCCTATGCCAACGATAGAAACTTTCGTAATATTATCATCAGTAGTGACTGATTTTGCACCAACTTTATCAGCTATTTCCTTGCACGCTGCTAATGATGTTGTAAGTTCAGTTTTTGGCACTGTGAATGATATATCAGTAGTGTTGTTTTCTGCAACGTTTTGGATAATCATGTCAACGTTAACATTTGCTTTTGCAAGGTTAACGAATATATCTGCTGCTGCGCCTGGAACATCCGGCACGCCTTTTATAGTAATTTTTGCTTGGTTTTTATCACTTGTAACACCTGAAACGACCATACGCTCCATATTCTCTTCCTCCTTAGATGTAACTAATGTACCTGGTTTATCTTCCATAGATGATAGTACCATGATATCAACATCATGGTTCATGCCTAATTCAACGCTTCTTGAGTGCAATACTTTTGCACCTAGTGACGCTAATTCGAGCATTTCTTCATGTGATATTGAATCTAATTTCTTTGCATCACGAACAATGCGAGGGTCAGCTGTATATACACCATCAACATCTGTATATATTTCGCATACATCAGCATTAACAGCAGCAGCTATTGCAACAGCTGTAGTATCTGAGCCACCACGCCCTAATGTTGTTATATCGCCAGTGTTTGGGTCGTAACCTTGAAACCCTGCAACGATGCATATTTTATTGTTATCAAGTTCACGTTTTAATCTGTCATTTTTTATCTTTAAGATACGAGCTTTTGAGTGCGAGCTGTCTGTTTCCATTCCAATCTGGATACCTGTTAGAGATATCGCATCGTGCCCTTTTGATAAAATCGCCTGTGTTAATAGCGGTATGCTTGCCGACTCACCTGTAGAGACAAGTTGGTCATACTCACGAGCAGAATAGTCAGGTGTAATCTCTTTCAACAACCCTATCAATCTATCTGTTTCGCCAGCCATTGCTGAAACCGCAACAATAACATCGTGGCCTTCTTCTTTCTTTTTAATAACAATGTTTGCAACGTTTTTTATACGTTCTACCGTGCCGACACTTGTGCCGCCAAACTTCATTACAACAAGACTCACGTGTTCCTCCTATATGTGTTTTTCTATATTAAAAAAGTAATCTGCTATTTTGTAGCCGTCTTTGATATCGAACGTCGGTTTTACATATTCTGTATAAGTTTCGTTTCCATCAGCTACTATATTTGTACCATAAATTATTGCAGGCACAGGTTCTTTTGAGTGTGTTTTCAGCTCAACTGGTGTTGCATGGTCAGGCGTGATTAAAATTCTATACTCATCAAACTGTTTTAAGCCGTTAATAATAATAGGCATCATTATTTCATCTATCACTTCAATAGATTGTATCTTCTTTTTGTAATCGCCTAAATGCCCTGTTTCATCAGGCGCTTCCACATGTATAAATACATGGTCATGGTCTTTCAGTGCTTCTATTGCTGCTTCAGCCTTTCCTTTGAAGTTTGTGTCAAGGAAGCCTGTCATACCATCAACATGCAGAATTGTTTGTTTTGAGCAAACACCTATACCGTTAATCAAATCAACAGCTGAGATAACTGCACCTTTTTTGCCATACATATCATAGTATGGTTTGATAGTAGGTTTAGTACCTTCACCCCATAGCCAGATAGCATTTGCTTTGCCATATCTATCGCTACCGTCAAATATTGCAGATGATTTTTGCATAAGCTCGTTTAAGACGTCGCTACCATCACCTTTTGGATAGTGAGCAGAAACATCTTCACCAGTAATATCATGTGGTGGCGTTGTGTTTAAGTCATACTTAACATTGCGCAACACTAATAAGTTTCGATAACTAACACCTTTGTAGAACTCAACAGTGTCTGACTTAAACATCTCATTGAGTTTATCAATAATGTTTTGCCCGTGTTCGTCTGTTATATGGTGTGCTGTGAAGCTATCCATTTTGCCATCAGTAATTGTTACGAAATTGCATCTGATTGCTAAATCATTTTCGCCAAGTTCGACACCGATACTTGCTGCTTCTAAAGGGCTTCTGCCAGTATAGCACTCTTTTGGGTTATATCCGAAAATGCTCAAATTACAGATATCACTACCAGCAGCCATACCTTCAGGCACAGTGTTTATCATGCCACAGATACCGCCCTTTGCAAGCGAGTTGATGTGTGGCATGTTTGCGGCTTGTAATATAGTTTTATCGCCTAACTCTTTGATAGGCCTATCTGCTAAGCCATCGAGTAGTAGTGTAATATATTTCACGTTTAAACTTCCATTCTTATAACAGCTGTTTTGTCGATTGTGATGTCAAGTGAATCTATCTCAGCAACAGCGTTAATAATGTTCTCTGTAACTACTTCATGAGTGATTAAAACTAGTGTTGCAATGCTATCGTCGCCAGTAACTTCGCGTTGAAGTGCTGCCGATAAGCTTATGCCTTTATCTGCTAATATTGTGCATATTTTTGCAAGCACACCTGGTCTATCAGCAACAGTAAAACGTAAGTAGAATGAAGATGAAATCTCATTTATTGTTTTAATATTTACATCAGCGTTAGCAGTAACGAAGCCAAGTGCGTTTTCTTCTTGAGTGTTACCTGCTTTCAGTTGCTTTGCGATGTTTACGATATCCGCAACAACAGCGCTACTAGTTGCAGCGCCACCAGCACCACGGCCGTAGCTCATTGTTGTATCAACCCTATCGCCAGTAACACAAACAGCGTTAAATACGCCATCGACAGAAGCAATTAAGTGAGTTTCATGTATCATAGTTGGATGAACCCTAACTTCGATACCGTTTTCGTCTTTCTTAGCGATAGCTAAAAGTTTGATAACACAATTAAATTCTTTTGCAATTTCAATATCAATTGGCTTAATATTTGAGATACCTTCTACGTAAATCGAGTCAAAAGGAACACGTTGCAAGAAAGCAATTGATGATAGTAAGCAAATTTTATGTGCAGTATCAACACCTTCGATATCAAATGTAGGGTCAGCTTCAGCATAGCCCTTTTCTTGTGCATCTTTTAGAACTTCAGCAAATTCTTTGCCGTCTTTCGTCATGCAAGTTAAAATATAGTTAGCAGTACCGTTGATGATACCGTATAATTGTGTAACGTTGTTGGCAGAAAAATCCTCTTTCAACACGCGAATAATAGGTATGCCACCTGCGACAGATGCTTCATAGCCTAGGTATGAGTTGTTGTTATCAACGATATCAAAAATCTCTTCGCCATGTACAGCAAGCAACGCTTTGTTTGCTGTAACTACGTGTTTACCCTTCTCAAGTGCGTTTGTGATAAACTTTTTAGCAACACCATAACCACCGATAAGCTCAACAATGATGTCTATTTCAGGGTCGTTTATTAAATCATCGCCATTTTTAGTAAGTGTAGGTACTTGCTCAAGATATTTAGTCATTTTTCTATCAATATTTAAATCAGCAACACCTTTCACACGAATATCAAGGCCAGTTTTTTGCTTGATTGTTTCAGCGTTCTCAATAAGTGTCTCAACAGTGCTTGAGCCAACAATTCCGTAGCCTATCACACCAACTTGTAAAATATTATCTTTCATAGGTAAAACCTCTATACAAAAATTTAAATTCAATAATCAAGCAATATACTGCTTTTTAAGCTCAAAGTCAAGCAAACACTATATAATTAATGATATTTTTAATAAAACTTGTAATAATAATTAACAAATGATATTATCTTTGCAAAAGTGACATAATTACGGGGAAAATGATGGATAAAAACCAACTAATCGAGAGCTACTCACCGTGTTGCCCACGTGTGGCTTTATTTGAGGCCGATGAAAATGCTGCGTATTTCTATATTTCAGATATTAGCGGTGATGAAAGTATTGTTATCAATGCTTGCTTTGTAGCAAATGTTAAAGATATGATAAATGCAATACCTTTTGATGATTGGATAAATAGTGAAATAGATGGCCCACCAATGGTTGACTACAAGCATATAAACCACTCTGAAAACGGCATGCAATTTGATGAAAACGAGGAAAATTACGACATTGTTTGGACAGAAGACGGAACTAGTGCTGGCCTATATTATATGGGTGAATTAATTGCATATATTCCTGATTGGGCAGATAGAGAAATGCCAGGATATAGCAGATACGTAAACGATATCACTGAATTCGCATTCCCACTTAAAGACGCTTATGGTTCAATATCTAATAAACTTAAAGATGCAAAAGCATTTTGGGACTCATTCGACAATGAAGATTGGTGGTCTAACCTACAAGAACAATACCTAACAACACTCAATAACTTTATGGGTGAAACAGATAAATATTATGCTATTGACGGCGGTGATTTTCCACCTAAAGCATTAATGATAAATAAAAAAGATGACTTATGTTATGCCATGACACTTGGTGTTAGCATCTTGCGCCTACCCCTTTCAGAAGTGTATCATCAAGAACAATATAAAGATTTTTCAAGGATTGAACTAGGGTTTGTGTGCACAGAAGAATATGAAGAATATGTTATGGCTATTGCAGAGGAAATATCTGGCACTGCTAGCTTTCCATGGAACAAGTGCATACCGATAGGACATGGGCATACTATAAACTCAAACGCTATCCCAGGATACCCAGCAGTTTGGCTTATAAACGATAACATGCTCGATAAAAAACAAGGGCCAGACTTTGGAAAAGTTTATGGTGATAGAGTAAATCTACTATGGGCAATTCCACTCACACAAGAAGAGTATGACTTTTTATTAGGGTATGATATGGAAAAATTATTTGCTGCAAAAGTATCGGGTGATATAGTTGTTTTTAACGGCAAAAAGAAAAACGATATAGAAAATTTATTCAAAACTATAAATTAATTAAAACTTATTGATGAAGCATTACCTTAACAAGTGGTGCTTCATTTATCATAACACACATCAACACAACACTCATCATTTAAAAACTGCATTATGCTCTCTAAATGGTCATATTGAGCAATGCAGAAAAGAGTACGCCCTTCCCTAACTTGCTTAACAAATCCTGCAGATACTAGTGCTGATATGTGGTGGCTAAGTGTTGAGTTTGGTATATCAAGCTCTTTTTGAAGCTCGCCAACAGGCAAACCTGAAAACCCTGCTTGCACAAGGCGCTTGTATATCTTCAACCTTGTGACATGTCCTAACTCTTTTAAACTATCCGCAACAGTATTAATATCCATAATATCCTCCATGAAAGCTATAATATCATAGTTTTCTCGCTGCTTCAATAATAAATTTCTATATTTTTAGAAATATGAAAACTTTTGCTTGACATTATCCATATTTCGATTATTTTAGAAATATAAAAATTAAGGAGATTTTACATGGATATCACACAAGAGATGGTAATGAAAACGCTTGAAATGTTTGTTTTTCTTGCAGTTGAGTTATCAGTATTATTCATCATTATTAGTGCTGGTGTTAGCTTACTACAGCAGTATATTTCAAACGAAAAAATTCAATCAATGCTTGGGGCTTCTCATGGGCGTGGCTACTTTTTAGCGGCTATGCTAGGTGCAATCACTCCGTTCTGCTCATGTTCAACAATTCCAATGCTTAGGGGATTAATTAAAGCAAATGCTGGGTTTGGCCCAATGCTTACATTCTTGTTTACGTCGCCGTTACTAAACCCTATTATTATTGGCTTATTTGTTGTGACGTTTGGTTTGAAAATCACATTAGTGTATGCAATTGTCGCTTTGATTATATCAATAGTTGCGGGCATAGTTTTAAGCACGCTTAAATTTGACCGTTTCATCATCCCAGAAGGTAAAAATACGCCTGCTAGTTCATGTTGCACTGATACGCCTAAGAATGAACCAACAACATCTTGTTGCACGCCTGAGCCTGTAGTGTCATGTTGCAGTGCTGAGCCAGTTGTTGAAACATCATGCTGTGGTGTTGCTACTCTCGAACCGGCTCCATGTTGTGACGCTCCGAAGATTATCAGCAATAACTTCTCAAATAAATTGAAGTCTGCATTCTACGAAGGTTTAAAACAATTTAAAAGTGTTTTCCCATACTTATTGGTCGGTGTTACACTCGGTGCGCTTATTTATGGAATTGTACCTAGCGAACTAATCACAAAATATGCTGGTGGAGATAGTCTGCTTGCTGTACCCATCTCAGCGGTTATTGGTATCCCTCTATATGTGCGCGTAGAAGCATTAATCCCTATTTGTGCAGCATTGGTCGAAAACGGCATGGGGCAAGGCCCAATAATGGCTTTGATCATCGGTGGCGGTGGTGCTAGCATTACAGAGTTGATTTTGCTAAAGTCAATGTTTAGAACACCTATGATGATTGCATTCGTCACAGTTATTATCAGCATGGCAATTACTGCTGGTTACATATTACAGTTTGCTCTTTAGTTCAATTATTCCCTGAGGCATAAAACCTTGGGGAGTTTTATAATAAAATCAACATATTGTTTTAAAATGATTTACCATTATTTATCAATTAGATATCACATAAATATCAACCACTTGTTTAAAAATTAAGGTTTCCTCTAGTTAAAAAACATTGCAAATTCGATAAAAATAGTATAAATATATCAGTATAAGTTGTATTATATTATTAATTTAAAAGGTGATTATTATTTGCACACACGATGAAAAAGTAAAACAACAAGATATTGATGAAGGACTAGATTTACCTACACTTGAGCGTTTACGCCTTGGTAATGAATATTTCACATCACATGTGTTACACAATGATGAGAGAAATAATATAGATAGAGTTAAATATTTGGCACACTATGGTCAAGATCCTCACGCAGTACTTGTTACGTGTTCAGATGCAAGGATTTCACCTGAACGTATCTTTCAATCAGGCATGGGTGACTTCTTCATCATTAGAACGGCAGGCAACGTCATTGGCGATGTTGAACTTGCAAGCATTGAATACGCAGTTGCTGAGGTTGGCGCTGATACAATCATAGTTATGGGGCATGAAAATTGCGGCGCAATCCACAGTGCTATCGACCACGACGGCGAAGAGATCGAAGGCAATATCAGGCACATCATAAATCGTGTTGCACCGTCAGTTGCACGTGCTAGGGCTGAAACTGATAACGAAGCTGACTTTGTTGAAAAAGCTGAAGATTATAACATCTTAAACGCTCTTGAAACAATCAAAAGTAGCCCTGTTGTTCAAAAATATATGGAAGAAGGTAAGGTTCAAGTAACTGGTGCTAAATATGGCATTGCGACTGGTAAAGTTACATTTTTCGACACAATTGATGGAATATTCCACATAGGATAATTATAGCGAGCTTAAATGCTCGCTTTTTTTATGACTTCTGATATTCAATATACTTTTGAATAATTTGCTCTTTCTGCTCATCTGTTAACACTTGGTAATTTGGAACTTTTAACAAACTTGCTAATAACTTATATTTATTATAGTCAAAAAAGACATCGCATAATTTCATAATATTTTCGACAGGCTCTTTACCAGTAACAGCGTCCACCATTGGCTTAATCTCACTTATACTGTTATCTAGCCAATATTCATACCATGTCAAAAAATTTTTCTCTCTTTTCTTAACGCTGTGATACTCCCATATGCTCCATACAGATTCACTTTCATCACTAATAACTAACGCTTCATACCCTTCGCAACCAGCATGGCAGATATCTAATATACCTTGCTTGTACCTCTCATAATTGAAATTCATTAAACATTTTTCTTGCTTTTCGCACTCATCACAATCTAAATTTTCATCAACGACACATGGGTATTCATCTGGGTAGTTTTCGATATCGAAATCATTATTCAATAAAAATAGTTTAGATAAATCACTATAATCTACATCACTTTTCAACCCATATATACCATAGCATGGCCCAGCTCCTCCGTTACCCATATACTTTAAAAAATCACGATATTGCGAGGGAAGTTTTATGTTATGTTTCGCTTCAAACTCACATAACTCATCTTCTGACAATGGCTCATTTAATAAATATTTATGCTCACAAGAGCCAAAAATAGTGTAATATTTATCGTATGTTTTCAGATATTCTAACTTTTCTTTTAGTGATGATACTTTTGACATCATCATAAACTTGCTAAATACTCAGTAATATCAAAAGTTTCAATAGCGCTCTTATGGTTTAGGTATAGTGGATGATGTGGGTGCCCAGCTTTCGAGCGTTTGCCAATGGTATGCCAGTTACAATTATATTTATTTGTTAGTTCAACGATATCTTTTAAGCAAGTTTTCAAATACTTACGTTTCTCAATCAACGTGCCCCATGCTGCCCAAATATCGCACTCACCTTGCTGAAAAAGTCGCTCCATTGCATCAAGGTTAAGTTTATGCTCAACTTGGTTGATTTCCTTATCCATATCATTCGGGTTTGTCGCACGCATAGGATAAATATTCAACATGATAAAGCTATCATAACCATGTATCTTTGCAAATGTTTCAACGTTGCGTACAGTTGGGTCAAGGTCATGCGGTGATGCTGTGCTTGGGTTAATCCCAAAACATATCAATGGCTTACGCCCTTTTGTACCTAATGTTTGCCTATATAGTTTGCATTCAGATTGCTCATAAATCCACTCATCAGTGTTATATGGCAACTCCTTAACTTTTGAAACTGTTATACTAATATCCACTGTTAATACCTATGCTTCTAAACAATATACTGTGAAAATAAATTGCTTATATTCCTTTAAATATCTTATATAATTAAGTAAATCATTACCTAGTTGTTCGCTGCTTCTATCTTGCCCGCCGAACAGTTCATACACATCTACATCTGGCTCAAAAGTTTCCACAAGATATGCAACATCAACACCAAAGTTTCGCAAAGTCCCCTCACTGCACTGCTTAGCATATGATTGAAAGTCGTTTACAAAGTGTATTGACAACCCTTTATCGACATAGCTGTAATTAAAAACTATACCAAAATTATTGCGTTTGTAAAATAGTTTAGTAAACATATTATCATATGGAAACTCTATCTCTTGCCGCTCAAACATCCACTCGGATTCTAAAAATTTAAGCTGTTCAACCACAATATTTTTTGCATTACTTGGTGTTATTATCAAACTCATTTTTCATCTCTAAATTCATAATATCTTATTGAGTCAGTTAAATTATTTTTGTTATATTTATCAATGTTTTGTATATTACATTTAAAATTGATATTTTCATAAATGATTGCAAAATCAGTTAGAAATATGCCATTTGCTAATTGTCTAGATTTCTCGTGAGTTGTTTCATCAAACGATATACTTGATGAAAATAGCCCATGCTTTATTTTTGAGCCTGATGATGTATAATCTTCTGAAAACTTATAAACATATCCAAAGTCAAAACTAAACTTTTCACCATATTCTTTAACAAATTCATTAGCAATATCAACACTATACTGCTCAATAGGTATAACCATTTCAACTTCAAACACATCTATAACTGAAGGCTCAGTTTTTTTGCTTGAATTCAATATCATATTACAGATAGTAATACTTGGTGAGCACATCTCACTATCAGATTTATATGAAAGATATATTTGCACAACCTCTTTTGCATTCTGCATATGTTTTACAAGTGTATCTATTTTCTTATAAGGCTTTTTATAATTAAACTCACAATCTTTTAAATCATTGCCATAGTTAAATATTTTATCGTTAAGATATTGTGTGATTGATACGACATCAATCATTTTTGCATCACCATAGTTCACTTGTTTGTATAACTTTATTGCAACCCAACTAATCGGCTTTGGTTTAGAGTTTTTGAAAAATCGTAACATCTAGCAACTTATTATATGGTTAAGTTTTTTATTGTTTCATCAATAACTTGAGTAATATCTTCCGCCACATATATAATTTCATCAGGGTCGTGAATGTAGCATATAATCTGCCCCATTTTTCCTTTATCAGCTGGGTCAAAATCAAGCATTAAGTAAATACCACTACCATATGCAAATGGAATCCATTTCGTGTTAAACAGATATGGTTTTATGCGGTCATCTTTCATATCTTCGATATCGCTTTCGCTAAAATAGTCATCAAATTCTGTTAGCAAAGCATCTCGTGCTTGAAAATATCCTTTCTTTTCAATAATTTTTTCAAGCGGTATCAAATCATACCAAAATTGACGTTTATGTTCATCATTTGGTAGAAATAACGGCATAAGTCCGCTACCGTTTTTATATTTATAGATAGTTTTTAGATTGTCAGGCAAAATTATGTTGAAGTGCTTTTCAAATGCTTCAATTTCTTCATCAGTTGCACCCTTGATTTCAAGATATTTGTCATAATATCCCTCTTCTACAACGTTGTCATAGTCCAATTCTTCCGAGTTTTCGCACATCAAGCGTTCAATTTCTTTCAGTTTTTCAATTACCATTATTTTGCACCTATCATTTCTTTATAAACGTGGCAATTAGTAAAATGGTCATTCACCATACCTGTTGCTTGCATAAACGCATAAATTATTGTAGATCCAACAAATTTAAAACCCATCTTTTTTAAATCTTTACTGATTTTGTCAGACAGTTCTGTGCTTGCTGGCACATCTTGCATGCTTTTAAAGTGGTTGATTATAGGTTTGTTGTCAACATATTTCCATATAAAATTATCAAAACTGCCATGCTCTTCAATGATTTTGATAAATAGTTGTGCATTTATTATACTGCCTTTGATTTTCAAACGATTTCTGATGATTTTTTTATTATTCATTAGTTCTTCAACTTTCAATTCATCATATTTTGCAACTTTGTGGTAGTCGAAGTTATCAAACGCCACCCTAAAATCATCACGTTTTTTCAGAACAGTTATCCATGAAAGCCCTGCCTGCATCCCCTCAAGTATAAGCATTTCAAAAAGTTTTCTATCATCGTGCTCTGGTCTGCCCCACTCATTATCGTGGTAGTTTTGATAGATTTCTAAATCTCCACACCATGCACATCTTATTTTATCACTCATGTTATCCTCTTTTAATCAGTAGTTGAAGCAAAAATTACGGTATAAGTTTGTGTTGAAAATTCATATATTGACCAACAACCAGTTCCCCACCACTCTTTGCCTCTATCAAAATAATCGCTCCAGTTATCACACCACGAAAAAACTTCAAACTTCGATTGTGGTGAAAATATATAATTGTTGAACCGTTTAAAATCTTTTACTGAATATGGTGGTGTACCATTTGCTGGACATAAAAAAGCATACCAATATTTAATAGGTTTTGAAACTGTTTCTGTATTTGGTCTCTCGATACCGTAGCTGTTTATATATGTTTTCTCAGGAGTAGACACAAAGGCAGCAAATTCAAGTTTTTCTGCCGTCATTATAACAGGGAAATGAATAGAGTATTGTTCATTGCCACGTTTGTTTACTTGCTTCATTGCAGAAATTACAGCTTTTTGATGTGATTCAACACCACAATATTCATATGCGCTATACAAACGAGCATAATCCAGTTGTACGTATTTATATTCATTGAGTTTATTGTATAAAATATCGTCATGTAGTTCAGTAAATGATAAAAGCTCTTCATCGTTTTTATCATACAATTTAACAATGCTCATTTGTCACCTATTCTGCAATATATACAATCATTTTTTCTTCAATCATCCAATTTTGTAAACCAAAAAAACATAATATTATCTGGAAGTTATCATCATTTTCGTTTATTTCTAAAAACTTGCCATCTTCAAAATCGATATTGATGTGTTTATTGATTATAGTGCCAGCATTATGAGTTGTTATTGTATCAACTTCGACAGTTACAGCCATAATCGTTGGTAATTCACCATGTTTTTCACATAATAGTTCATGTAGTAAAAACAAGTCAAGTTGCTTCTTAATTTCTTCTTTCATATCTTTCATAATCTACCTTACTTTTCAGGATTTTCTAGATCGAAACTTCGCTCACCGTCAGGCTTCCAAGACGGTGCAATCACGCTTGAGCCTTTTCGCCTGCACTTCAATACAGATGCATAAGTTACTGTGCGTTTGCCAAATTTTGTATTGAGCTGGTCCATTGCTTCGTATAACTTTTGCCTATCAACTTGCTTTTCGTCAATCATGTCTTCAATGTTTGCATAAGTTGCACCCAAATGATCTAGCGACGTTATGGATATGCCAAGCAACCTTATCGGCTCAAACTTTTTAAAATTTGCATCAAACAAAGACTTCGCAATGTAATAAATATGGTGCGTTGCAGATGTACGAAAGTCAATAGTTTTTCTAAATGATACTGTGTTCATATCGCTAAAACGGACAGTTAGCGTAACTGTTTTGCCAGAGTAGTTATTTTTTCTAGCACGTGCTGACACCATTTCTGCCAGTTGCAATAGATAAGAATATACACCCTCTGTATCAGTCAAATTTTCAGCAACTGTGAATGAATGCCCTATCGACTTCATATCTTCATCGTATTTAGGGATAGTATTTTCACTCTCACCAGAGACTAACTTATGTAAGATTTTACCATTTATGCCAAACAATGCAGTCAAATTTTCTTCGCCATATTCCCTTACTGCTTTCGGGGTATATAGCCCCAGTGATGTAAGCTTAGCAGTAGTTTTTCTGCCGACTCCCCATATATCTGATAATTTGTGGGAGTCAATAAACGGTATAGTTTCAGCTTGTGTGACTCTGTAAAAGCCATCAGGTTTATTTATTGAAGTTGCTAGTTTTGCAATCAAGCGGTTGTTGCCAGCGCCTATTGTGCATGTTATGCCGTATTTTTCCCTGATTTTTGTTTTAATGAGATATGCTGCTTCTTTCACAGAAAGCCCTGTGCCTGTGATATCAATGAATGCTTCATCTATCGAGTACATAGCAACATCTGGTGTGATAGTTTGCAATATTTCTGCAATACCTTTTGATACTGTTGTATATTTACCAACTGAAGCTGTAACATATTGTAGTGTAGGGCAAATTTTATCAGCTTGATAGCTGTTCATGCCTGTTTTTACGCCTTTTTTACGTGCTTCATATGATGCAGTAACGATAACTGAACGCTCTTTTGCACCGATAACGGCAATGGCTTTGCCACGTAAGTTAGGGTTAGATGCTTGCTCTACAGATGCGAAAAAAGCATCCATATCAATACATAGTATGTCACGAGTTTCAATATTTTGCATGATTAGCCTTTTAAATATCCCTCTTTAAATAAACCATACGTATTAGTTATCAGATGTTATTCTTCTAACTTTTTCATCATTTTTTCGCCGACATTCCAGTTTAAATAACGGTTAATATCTTCGATAGCGTCGATGATTGTGCCTCTGT
>CAYJDR010000005.1:82330-89810 GCA_964368965.1 uncultured Deferribacteraceae bacterium | reverse complement strand
AAAGAGTCGGCATTGATTATTGCTATTTCACAAGGTAACTCACACGGACGCAATATTGCTAAAATGCTTATCGAAGCAGGCGCTGATGTGGATATCATAAACAGATATGGAAGAACTGCTTTGTATGCAGCATTATATGAAGGCGAAGATGAAATTGTTAGAATGTTGCTTATGAAAGGGGCTGAAGTTAACACAGCAGATGAGTATGGTACAAGCCCTTTGATACGTGCTGTGCAGAGTGATAGCTATGAAAGTGTTAAGTTGTTGCTTGAAGCTGGTGCAGATGTAAATCACTTGAATAAGTATGACGAAAGTGCATTATATTATGCAAAGAAAAATAACAAGCAAAGAATTGTTGAAATATTAACGATACATGGTGCAAAAGAGTAGATTATGACAAATGGTAATATTGTAGAAGTTTTTAGATCCTTTCAAGGTGAGGGCGAATATGTAGGCTATATGCAAGTGTTTATAAGGCTTGCTGGTTGTAATTATGGCTGTCCATTTTGTGACACAGATTATGATGAGAAGAATATATTTTTAATTGGAGATAAAGAATTCTCTAACCCTATCACACCTGACGAATTTGTAAATGCTGTTTTATCTGAGTTTAATGATAGGGTGCATAGCTATTCATTTACAGGTGGTGAGCCGTTATTACAAAGCGAGTTTTTGCTAGAATGTGCGCAGTTATTGAAAGAGAAATCCAAAGCAAAATTATTTTTAGAGACATCTGGCTTGCACGAGTTAGATGCTAGCAAACTTGATGGTTTGTTTGATATAATGAGCATTGACGTTAAAACTTTTTCCGATAAGGTGTTGCAAAATGTACCAATATTGTTTAACTCATTGAAAAACATAAATAAATCGGAATGGTATTTAAAACTTTTACTTGATAAAAATATAAAAGATGATATAATTAAATATCTAGTTGAGAGTGCGAAATCAAACGGCATTAAAGAGATGATTTTACAGCCAGTTGATAGCGAAATCAATGAAGATAGGGCTTTTGAGATATATGATATGTTTTATGAAGCTGGGGTTGTTTTAAAGTTAATACCGCAAACTCACAAAATAATGAACTTTCGTTAAATATTGTGTATCTAATTATTGACAGATATTGTGAAACATGGTAAAACTATAATATGGAAATGGAGCTAGACGAAAAACTTAATTTACTGGAAACTAAAATTGTAACTTTGGTTGAAAAAGTTGCAAATATGGAGCTAGAAAAAGAAGGTTTTGCAGACAGCATTGCACAACTTAGTGCTAAATGTGATGAACTAATGGGCGAAAATGCCCAGCTTAAACAAGAGCGAGAGCTTGCGTTGGTGAAATTGGAGCAATTATTTAGCAAACTATGAGTGCTTTAAATATAAATATACTTGGGCAAACGTTTACTTTGAACGTGCCTGATGAAAAAAGAGACGAATATGAGCAAGTGGCCATCAAGGTTGACAAGATGATCATAAGCAATGCACAAAACTTGAGCGTACGCTCTGACCTTAAAGCAGCAATACAAACAGCTTTTGTGCTAGCACTTGAAAATGAAAAGCTCAAAAAGTCGAACGACGTGTTCAGCAGCAATGTTGACAACTTGTTATCAAAGTTTGATAACGTAGAATAAATTTGAATATGACCCTGCGGTGATCGTGCTGATTAGTATCGGTTGGAGCCAACACTTTTAAGATTTATGGCTGCGATGCAGCACTGTGGTGTGCAAGCCCTACTTGTATAGGGAAGCCTAAAGCAGTCCAGAGCGGCCGCCTGATTGACTCAGGCTACACTGTTACATTCACACGACACCTGTGGGGCATTTATATATAGATTTTTGGAAAGCGATTAATGAATTTAACAGATACAATGCGTCCTACAAAGTTTAGTGAAATAGCTGGACAGGCTCACTTAACCGATAGTTCGTCTGTACTGATGAAGTTGATAGAAAGCGGAAGTTTTGGTTCGCTTATGTTTGTAGGGCCACCAGGCACTGGTAAAACTAGCATGGCTCAACTCGTGGGGAAGACCCTTGGGCGTGAGTTTTTTATGTTGCATGCTGCTACAAGTGGTGTTTCAGACCTTAAGCGGTTGTCCGAACTTGTATCTAGTGGTATAAATATTCTTTTGTTTATAGACGAGATACATCGTTATAATAAATCTCAACAAGACATGTTACTGAAGTTGATTGACGACGGGCATGTTTGTTTAATTGGCGCTTCAGCCGAAAATCCATATCATAATTTAGTTCCTGCATTACGTTCCAGAAGTTTAATCTTTGAATTTAAACCTGTTGATAAACAAGGTTTATACGCGCTTGCAGATAGAGCGATGGAAAAGTTGAAAACTATCCACAGTATTGAAAATATCAATGCTGAACACGCACTTGCAGACCTTGTAGAACAAGCAAACGGCGATGTACGTAGGTTTTTAAACTTGTTAGAGCTATCTGCACTTATTGGAAGCCGTGATAATGGAACACTTACATTACGCACTGAGGGTTTAGCATCGCTCATGTCTAGGCGATTTAGTGATGATGAATACTACGATGTATTATCGGCGATGATAAAAAGCATACGTGGTACTGATCCTGACGGCGCGCTTTTGTGGGGGTTGAAACTTGTTAAAAATGGCGTTACGCCTGAGGCAGTTTTTAGGCGTTTAATGATATCAGCATCTGAGGATATAGGCAACGCATATCCAGATGCGCTTGTGTTTGTGAACTCAGCTTACCAATCGTTTATGAATGTTGGGTATCCTGAGGGGTTGATTATATTATCACAAGCTATTACTTTCTTGGCATCTTGTCCGAAAAGTAACAGAAGTTATGAGGCATATCATAGGGTGTGGGATTATTTAGATAATTATGACCCAAAAGTACCAACGCACATCACGCACAATGCGAAGGATTATAAATATCCGTTTAGCTATGGCGACTTTGTAAAGCAGCAATACACAAGCAAAGGCGAGCAGTTTTATTTTCCTAGTGAGTCTGGGTTTGAAAGCAAGATAAAAAACAAACTAGAAACACTTTGGAAAGGTGTTAAAAAATATGAGGACTAAAAAAGCTATTAGGGCAGAAGTGTTGAAAACGCGTGAGCAGTTTGACACTGATACTTTAAAGCAAAAGTCTGAGAATATTTGTAATAAATTTATAGAGCTATTTTCTGGCTACGATAGCTACTTGTTGTATCAATCAATAAAAAGCGAAGTAGATGTTAGCTCGATTGTTAATACGTTATATAAAGGTGGAGGAAGCATTTATTTGCCAGAAGTTTTTTCATCTGAAATGACTTTTAGGCTGTATGAGGGATTTGAGAAATTACGTTATGACCAGTTTGGTATAGCGTGTGCAAGCGGTGAGAGGCTTGGCAAAGATATTGTAGATGTAGCTGTTATACCTGGTGTTGCATTTGATGCACAATTCGGTAGGCTAGGCTATGGAAAAGGTTATTACGATAAGTTTTTATCGAAACAAAAAGTTTTATTAAAAGTTGGGTTGGCATACGATTTCCAAATTGTAGAGTCAACTTGTAGAGAACCACATGATATCTTGATGGATATCATAGTTACAGAAACAAAAATATATAGGAGAAGTCAATGAATATCATATATGTCATAGGCACGGTTGTTGGTGTTTTAGCTGGTTTGGCTGCGGGTTTTTACTTCGCAAAACGCTTACTAGAAGCTGAAAACAAGAAACTTGGCGCAACTGCTGACGATATCATATCAAAAGCAAAGAAAGAAGGCGACGAGCTTATTAAAGAATCAAAACTTGAAGCTAAAGAACTTATCTTCAAAGGCAGACAAGAGCTAGAAAAAGAAATCAAAGAGAAAAAGAAAGATCTTTCTCATATTGAGCGTAGGATTGAAACAAGGGAAGAATCACTTGATAAAAAACTACAAGCAGCTGAAAAGAAAGAAGAGGCACTCACTAGAAAAGAAGGCGAGTACGACAAAAAACTTAAAGACCTAGATAACGCAAAACAAAAAGCCGACGAAGCTAAACAAAAGCTTGTTTACGAAGTTGAGCGTGTTGCAGGTATGACTGGCGAAGAAGCTAAGAAAATGCTTATTGAACAAATGGTTGATGATGCAAAACGCGACTCTGCTAGAGCAATCAGAGAGATTGAAGAAGAAATCAAAAATGAGTCTGAAAAACGCGCAAAAAGCATTATTTCAACAGCTATCCAACGCTGTGCGCCTGAGTTTATAAACGATATCACTGTTACGTTAGTTAACCTACCGAGTGATGAAATGAAAGGTAGAATTATTGGTCGTGAAGGCCGTAATATCCGTACTTTTGAAAGCATCACAGGTGTTGATATCATTGTTGATGATACTCCAGAAGCAGTTATCTTATCATCATATGACCCATTCCGCAGGGAAACAGCTAAACTTACACTTGAAAAGTTAATAAGCGACGGCAGAATTCACCCAGCAAGGATTGAAGAGCTACACAATAAAAGTAAGCTAGAGATGGATAAACACATCTTGGAACTTGGTGAAGAGACAGTTTTCAACCTTGGTATGCACAATATCAATACAGAAATTTTAAAACTTATCGGGCGCTTAAAGTATAGAACAAGTTATGGCCAAAACGTACTCGGTCACTCTATTGAAGTTGCAACTATTGCTGGTATCATGGCTGCTGAACTTGGCATGGACCCGAAAATTGCTAAACGCGCTGGCTTATTGCACGATATCGGTAAAGCGATTGACTATGAGGCAGAAGGCTCACACACTACTTTAGGTGTAGAGATAGCTAAAAAGAATAAAGAAGACTGGCGCGTAATTAACGCTATCGCCAGCCACCACGGTGAAGAGGAGTTCAAGTGTATCGAGTCTGTACTTGTGCAAGCATCTGATGCTATTTCTGCTTCAAGGCCTGGTGCACGTAGAGAAGTTTTAGAAACCTATATCAAACGTTTAGAGCAGCTTGAAGAAGTAGCTTCATCGTTTGACGGTGTATCTAAATCGTTCGCTATACAAGCTGGTAGAGAGGTTCGTATTATCGTTGAGCCAGACAGAGTTAACGATGATGGACTTGTTACACTATCAAAAGATATCTCTAAGAAAGTGGAAGAGGAACTCACTTACCCAGGACAAATTAAAGTTATGGTTATCAGAGAGTCTCGCGCTGTAGAGTACGCAAAATAACAGAAATTGTTAAATAGATATTAAGCCCTTGTTTACTTAATGTAAATAAGGGCTTTTTTGATATAAAAATGTCGCTTTGCACTTGAAATTTCATTTCTTAGGTTATATAAAAAAGTATAATCTAACTACAGAGAAGTGAAGTTTATGAGATTGTTTAAGAAGTATTGCTATACTATGCTCATATTATTTATGTGCAGCAGCTTTGCACTTGCTGATAGCTTGGTAGAACCTGCAAGTAGTTCCAAACTCAATTATCCTACCTATATGATTAATGACAACCAATCAAAAGCGCTAACCGCACATGGCGTGTTAAGTGTTGGGTTTTATAGCGATGTTCGGCCTTTTCACTATAATTCACAAAGCGGGTCGCCTAGTGGTATTACTGTTGATGTTATTAAATCATTGGCAGAGAAACATAATTTACCAATATCAATCAAGAAATATGAAAAATGTGAAAGTGATGAAGATTGCGCGCGACCAGATATAATATTGACACTAATAGGCGCAAATGCCGAAATATCTAACTTTTATACTGCATCTCCATCATATTACACTGCACCGTTGCTACAACTGCGCAACAATACCACCCCACATGCAATAGATATGATTGCCTATAACGATAGACTAGGGAGACTATATTCAGACCCATTTAACCTGAGCGATAATAATATCGAAAAAGCCTTCCCTGATACAACTATAATAAATTTTGATACTATGGACGAAATGATGAAGTCGTTCAATAAAGAAAAGCTTGAAAGTGTGCTATTTATGGATATCGCGAAAGATTTTGTATATTCTTATGTTGATGACTATGAAGATATCAACGTGCATGATGCAAATATATCAATGCCATTAGTGTTTTATGTATCAAAAACACTTAGCGGAGATGTCATTTCAGCACTGGATGAAATAGTGAGCCATGTAGATAACTCTGCAGTTAATGAGATTGTTGTGAGCCAGTCAAGTGATGTTGAGCACAGTTTTAAATTTATAGTAGCTGCAAAAAACAATAAGATATTTATACTGCTAGTAATGATTTTGCTTACTTTAGTCATTGTTAATATTTGGATATTCAGTAAACGTCGCTACTCAGTGATGCTTTATCGCATGTTGAATTATGATATCTTAACAGGTGCGTTAACAATAAGGCGCTTTAAAGTTATAGCCCAAAGGTTGCTAGCAGATGCAGACGCAAGGGAATATAAACTAATATCGCTTGATATCGACATGTTTAAGACTATAAACGACTTCTATGGTTTTGATAAAGGGACATTAGTTGTGAAAACTATGGTGAAAGCATTTAGGGCTTACTATGGCTCAAACGCTTTAATTGCGCATGATGTAGCCGACCATATATACATATTTACAAAAGACCAAGCTAATGTTAAACACATATTTAAACGTGTTGTAATGCCACAACTGCAAGAGATAATAGGGCGAAATTATTCAATAACGTTATCAATAGGCGTGTATGTTATTGAGAATACTTTTGAATCACTCAATGTGATGATAGATAGGGTAAACACAGCAAGATTATCTGGCAAAGGCGAACATAAAACAAGTTGCAAACTGTATACAAGCGAAATGCACAGGCAATATGAGATGAAAAAACTTGTGATATACAGAATGGAACGAGCGTTGAAAAATAATGAGTTTCGGGTGATATATCAACCGAAAATAGACTTAAACACTTATAAAATTTCAGGTGCTGAAGCATTAATTCGCTGGATGCCAGAGGGCGAAGATACGATATATCCAAACGATTTCATTCCAATATTTGAGTCAAATAGGTTTATCATTGATATAGATTTATATGTGTTCAAAAAAGTATGTAAATTTATAAAGCAAAATGAAGGCGAAGTTGAACTGCCGAGGATATCTGTAAATATTTCAGGTGCAACTATTATGAAAAGTGATATAGTTGAACGACTGATAGCAATAACAAATAACAATAAAATTCTACCAGCAAAAATTGAGCTAGAAATTACTGAGTCTGTTTTGATGAATAATAGTGATGAATTTGTACGCAAAGTGCAAGCACTTAAAAAGTATGGATTTGCAGTATCAATGGACGATTTTGGAGCAGGGGCTTCATCATTTACGCGCATTAGCAGTATTGATGTTGATGTTATCAAACTGGATAAGTCTTTTATTGACCACAATAGTTTAGATAATAACGGCAGTGTGGTTGTTGCTGGCATTATTGAGATGTCACATAAGTTGAATATGAAAGTAGTCGCAGAGGGGATAGAAACACCAGAGCAAGCAACGTGGTTGCAAGGCATAGGTTGTAACTATGCACAAGGGTATTATTTCGAGCGACCAA
>CAYJDR010000005.1:57782-82230 GCA_964368965.1 uncultured Deferribacteraceae bacterium | reverse complement strand
TGGTTGCAAGGCATAGGTTGTAACTATGCACAAGGGTATTATTTCGAGCGACCAATGTTTAAAGAAGCGTTTATTGAGCTTTTGAGAAAAAATAAGCTATATAAAGTGTCAGAACGAGCTTCTTAGATATAAAAATACTTGACAGTAGATATACAATAGAATACGCTAATACTTTGAAAGGAGAGGTCATTGATATGAGTATACAAAAGAAAGACGCATACAATGTTGCAATCGCAGGCGCTACAGGCGCTGTTGGCGAAACACTATTAGAAATATTAGCTGAAAGAGATTTCCCAATAGCTAACTTAAAACTGCTTGCATCTGCACGTTCAGTTGGTAAAGTATTAAAGTTTAAAGGTAAGGAATATGTTGTTGAAGAATTGACGCATGATTCATTTGAAGGTGTTGATATAGCACTTTTCTCTGCTGGTGGCGATCGTTCGAAAGAGTTTGCTCCATCATGTGTTAAAGCTGGTGGCGTTGTTGTTGATAACTCGTCTGCATTCCGTATGGATGCTGATGTACCATTAGTTGTGCCAGAGGTTAACCCTGAGGATGCATTTAAACATAACGGCATCATCGCTAACCCTAACTGCACAACAATCATCATGCTTGTTCCGTTAAAGCCACTGCATGAATACGCTAATATTAAGCGTATCGTTGTTTCATCTTACCAGTCTACATCTGGTGCTGGAGCAACAGCTATGGAAGAGCTTAAAAAGCAAACTAAAGCATGGGTTGAGGGTGGCGAAATAGTTGTCGAACAATTTGCTCACCAAATATTATTTAACGTTATACCTCATGTTGATAGCTTCACTGAAAACGGCTATACAAAAGAAGAGATGAAAATGTTTAACGAAACTCGCAAAATGTTGCACTCTGATGATATCAGGGTTAGCGCTACATGTGTGCGCGTTCCTGTGCTTACTTCTCACTCTGAAAGTGTGTTTATTGAAACAGAGAAAAAACTCACTGCTGAAAAGGCTAGAGAGCTATTATCTAACGCTCCAGGTGTAAAAATAGTTGACAATCCTGACAATAAAGAATACCCTATGCCTCTTGATGCTTCAGGGCAAGATTTATGCCTAGTAGGTAGGATCAGGGAAGACTTATCTTGTGATAACGGTTTATCACTATGGGTGAGTGGCGACCAGCTCCGCAAAGGTGCTGCAACTAATGCTGTGCAAATTGCTGAATTATTAATAAAATAGTGATTGCTTTTTTTTAATAAATATACTATTAATCATAAAGTCGGCTGTTAAAGCGACTTGTAGAATTAAGAAAAATACACCTAGCTTCACTTTTTACTTGAATTTATGTAAAAAAGTGTGTTAGTCTGTGTTTGTAAGTTGTTATATAAAGGGGTGTTTATATGTGCCCCACTTATAAAATTTGATCCAAAAGTAATGGAGGTTATACGTGAACAAGAAGGAACTTATTGATTCAATTGCATCAAAAGCTGATGTGAAAAAAGTAGAAGCAGAAAGAGTGTTGGCTGCTTTCGAAAAATCAGTTATCGAAGCTCTAAAAAATGGCGAGAAAGTTACACTAGTTGGTTTTGGTACTTTCACTGTTACTGAGCGTAAAGAAAGAAAAGGCCGCAACCCTAAAACTGGCCAACCAATGACAATTCCTGCTAAAAAAGCACCTAAATTTGTTGTTGGCAAAATATTCAAAGAATCTATCTAATTTTAGATTTTAAAATAGTTATCCCGATCTATATGGTCGGGATGATTGTTTTTAAATCACTTTTCATTTTTCCTAAATAATTATTGCACTTATCTATTAAATCTTGTACTTTTATTCATACATCATGTATGGGGAGTTTAAGAGAGCAAAATGGATATCATAACTATTATACTAATTGCGCTAGCATTGGCTGCTGATGCGTTCGCCGTATCTATATCAAACGGGATATGCTATAAGCATAATGTCCGCCAAGATGTGTTATCAAGTTCAGTTTTTGGTATATTTCAGGGCGGTATGATATTGCTTGGCTATTTTGCAAGCCATGCTTTTATAGATGTCATTAAGAGCGTTGACCATTGGATAGCTTTCTGCTTACTAGGCGCTATTGGTGCAAAAATGGTGATAGACACTATCCGCAAACATGATGAAGATATCGTTTGTAATCTACAGCTAACTCCAAAATTAGTATTTACTCAAGGTGTTGCAACAAGTATTGATGCATTAATTATTGGCGTGAGCTTTATCGCTATTGATGTCAATATTTATTATGCAGCACTTGTGATTGGTATAATTACTTTTGCATGTTGTTTAGTTGGGCATGTGCTAGGTAAAAAGCTGGGTAATATGTTTGGTAACTGGGCGCAGATTATTGGTGGTGTGATATTGATTGCGATAGGCGTAAAGGTGCTTATAAGCCACTTGTCTGTGTAGTTTTTTACTTCAAATCTCAGTTTATTATATTATTGACTATCATATATTTATTTGTTACCATTAATGAAAGATTTAAGTGTGTATGAAGGCGCTTAAACGGGGGTGATTTAGTTATGATATGGAATACGGAGTTTGAAACATTACCACGTGAGGCGCTTGAAGCCTTACAATTAAAGAGATTGCAAACCGTTCTAGAGCGTGTTTATGCAACAGTTCCTTTCTATAAAAAAAGTTTCGATGACGCAGGCGTTAGCCCGTATGATATAAAGTCGCTTGATGAATTAGCAAAATTTCCATTTACATTAAAAACAGATTTACGAGATAACTACCCATTTGGGCTGTTTACAGTGCCACGTGAGCAAGTTGTTAGGGTGCATGCATCTACTGGTACAACTGGTAAACCAACTGTTGTTGGCTACACTCAGCGTGATATTGACATGTGGGCAGAGCTTATGGCAAGGGCATTTTCTGGCGCTGGGCTTGGTAGGCACGATATTTTCCAAAACTCTTTTGGTTATGGTTTATTTACAGGTGGCTTAGGTGCTCACTATGGTGCTGAAAAGATTGGTGCATCAGTTATCCCAGCTTCTGGCGGTAGCTCTAAGCGTCAAATTACAATGATGAAAGACTTCGGCGTAAATGGCATATGTTGTACGCCATCTTATGCATTAAGCTTGCTTGATATAGCTAAAGAGATGGGAGAAGATTTACGCAAATTTCCTGTGCGTGTTGGTATATTTGGTGCAGAACCTTGGAGTGAGGAAATGCGCGCAGCTGTCGAAGAAGGCTGGGGTATCAAAGCTGTTGATATTTATGGCTTATCTGAAATTATCGGCCCTGGTGTATCTTGCGAATGTATTGAAGGTAAGCATGGTATGCACGTCAATGAAGACCATTTCATAGTCGAAACTATTGACCCTGTTACAGGTGAAGTGTTGCCAAAAGGCGAAGTAGGCGAACTTGTGTTTACAACAATAACGAAAGAAGCTATGCCTCTTATCCGTTACCGTACTAGAGATTTAAGCCGCATCATTACTGACACGTGCATATGTGGCAGAACATTCCACCGCATGGAAAAAGTAATGGGTAGAAGCGATGATATGCTTATTATACGTGGCGTGAACGTGTTCCCATCACAGATTGAGTCTGTACTTGTTGGTAAAGATGGTGTTTCGCCTCACTACATGTTGATTGTTGATAGACAAGGTACACTTGATACACTTGAGGTAAATGTGGAAATCGCTGACGATTTTCCAATAGATGAAATTAGAAAACTACAGGCAATTGAAAAAACGCTTGAGAAAGATATAAAAGATATCATAGGCATCACAACAAAAGTTAAGATTGTTGAACCAAAATCATTAGCACGTTTTGAAGGCAAAGCCGCACGTGTTATTGATAACAGAAAAAAATAGACTATTACTACTTAGGAGGATTATATGAAAATTCGTCAAGTATCAGTATTTATCGAAAACCAATCTGGAAGGATGGCAGACGTTATAGAATTTTTAGCAAAAAACAATATCAATATCAGGGCGTTATCGCTTGCAGATACATCTGATTTTGGAATATTACGTTTAATTGTAAACAAGCCAGATGAAGCGTTTAAACTATTGAAAGAAGCTGATTTTACAGCAGGCATTACTGACGTTATCGCAGTATCTGTTCCTGATAAACCAGGTGGACTTTCTGAAGTATTATGTACGCTGAAAAATTATAACATCAGCGTTGAGTATATGTATGCTTACGTAGAGCATGGCACAGATTTAGCAGTTATGATCTTCCGCTTTGAAGACATTGATAAAACGCTAGAAGTTATGCAAAAAGAGAATATGCAGATACTTACTGGCGATATGTTATACAATATTTAATTTAGTGATAGAGAGAGTTTGAGTAATGTTTTGGCAAAATGATATAGAAACAATGTCTACTGATGAAATGCGTGCCTTGCAAACAGAACGCATGAAGGAAACCGTTAATACTGCATTTACAAATGTGCAGTGTTACCAAAATAAATTTAAAGAAATGGACCTTAAAGCAGCTGACTTTAAAAGCCTTGATGACCTAAAAAGGCTACCATTTACAACAAAAGCAGACCTACGTGACAACTATCCATACGGCATGTTTGCAGTACCGTTGAAAGATGTTGTAAGGATACACTCATCAAGTGGCACAACAGGCAAACCAACAGTTGTAGGCTACAATGCTCATGATTTAAATTTGTGGGAAAATGCTGTTGCAAGGGTGCTTAGCATGGGTGGCTTGACTGGTGATGATATTATCCAGATTGCGTTTACTTATGGCTTATTTACAGGTGGCTTCGGATTGCATTCAGGTGCTGAGCGCGTTGGTGCTTCGGTTATCCCTGTTTCAAGTGGTAACACAGAGCGACAAATCATGATCATGAAAGACTATATGACTACTGCGCTTGTGTCAACGCCTTCATATGCTCTACATATCGCAGAAGTGTTAGCGTCTGAAGGGTTTACTAAAGATGATTTATACTTAAAGTACGGCTTTTTTGGCAGTGAACCATGGGGCGAAACTGTAAGGGCGGAGCTTGAAGAAAAACTTGGCATTATTGCTACAGATAACTATGGCTTGTCAGAAGTTATGGGACCTGGTTTGTCAGGTGAATGTCTAGAAAAATGTGGTTTACATATAAATGAAGATATCTACTACCCTGAAATAATAGACCCAGATACTTTAGAAGTGTTGCCTGATGGTGAGCAAGGTGAGCTTGTTATTACGACACTTGGCAGACAAACTATGCCAATGATACGCTATAGAACTCGTGATATTACAACACTAACAAGGGAAAAGTGTAAGTGTGGTAGAACGTTAGTGAAAATGTCTAAACCAGCTGGCAGAACTGATGATATGATTATTGTCAACGGTGTAAACATATTCCCATCACAAATTGAAGCTGCACTTGGTGAGTTTACAGGCATTTCTCCACATTTCATGGTATACCTCAAAAAACGCGGATATCTTGACGTTATGGAGTTACATATTGAAACTACTGATACGATATTCTTTGATGAAATGCGTAAGCAAAAAGAGTTCTTAGATAACTTAACAAGTGGCTTGACATCTAAACTGCAAACACGTCCGAAAGTTATACTTGTAATGCCTCACTCATTAGAGCGCTTTACGGGCAAGGCGAAAAGGGTTATTGATGAGCGTTAATAACACGCGTGTAGCAGACTTTTTTTACGAACTAGGATTACTAAACCGCTTTAAACGTAGCGGTTTTGATTTTCTTGGTGAAAATATATCGCAAAACATTGCTTCACATTCGTTTAGGGTGGCAATGATAGGCTATACACTTGCAAGCATGGTAGGTGGCGCAAACAAGGCAAATGTTGCGTTAATGTGCCTTTTTCATGACGTTCCAGAAGCAAGAACAGGCGATATAAACAAATTTCAAGAAAAATATACAGCTAAAGATGAAACAAATGCTATTGCAGATGTAGCAAAAGGGCTACCTTTTGAACAAGACTTTATCAACTATCTAAACCAGTTTGATAACGATGAAAGTCTTGATGCGCAAATAGCACGTGATGCTGATGTTTTGGAGCTTATAACTACGTTAAAGGAAATCCAAGATAATGGTAACCCACAAGCTAAGTCGTGGATTGATAACGCAGTGAAGCGTTTAAAATTAGACGTGTCGAAAGATATCGCTGGTGCACTGTTAGAAAGGGCGCACTATGATTGGTGGCACGATAATCTACTAAAAAACAAATAGGCTAATAATTATTTATTAGCCTTCAAATAGCTCAAATACGCTCTTTGGTGCGCCACATAGTGGGCAAACCCATTTTTCCCAATCATCAGAAACTTTATCAAAAGATGTACCTGGCTCGAGATTATGCTCAGGGTCGCCTATTTCTGGGTCATAAATCCAACCACATACTCCACAAATATGTTTACCATTTTCCATGCTATAACTCCTCAAGTTCTATATATCTAATATATCAAAAAAACATTATAGAGTAAATAGTAATTTATTGCTGTTATCGGCTATATAAGTTAATATAAGTGAATGTGTTTACTGGGGAGTAGATATGATAGAGCTTTCAAATATATGTTTATCATACTCGGGCAAACGAGTGCTTGATAAATTCAATCTAAAAGTCAATAAAGGCGATAAAGTGTTGCTATATGGTAAGTCTGGTGGTGGAAAATCGTCAATACTTAAGGTGATGCTAGGATTTCAAGATGCAGATAGTGGTAAAGTGTTGTTCTGTGGTGAAGAAATAACAGGTATTGATTTTAGATGGCTTAGAAATCAATTTGCGTATGTTAATCAAGATGTAACAATTCGTGGTGGTATTGTATCTGATATTTTGGTTGAAATATCAAATTTTTTACATAATTCATTTAGTGGTAAGCTTGATAGCGATATATTATCGTTATTGGAGCTTAACGAAGATATTTTAAACAAACAAGTGGCTGAATTATCTGGTGGTGAGCGCCAACGCTTAGGCATTGCTATAGCAATTAGCTTAAATAGGGATATTTATTTACTAGATGAGATAACATCAGCACTTGATACAGAATTGAAAGATAAGGTTACAGAGTATTTTACTACTACTGATAAAACAGTTATTGCAATCAGCCATGATAGCTCGTGGCTTAACAATCCTAACTTTATACACGTTGAGGTGAAGCATGGATACAATTAATATTTTAGGTATTTTTATACTCCTGCTATTACTTATACCTGTGTTTATAGTTAATTATAAGCTAGATATTAAGTTGAACAAGTCAATATCTATATCAATTGTTAGGATGATGTTGCAGCTTGGCTTGACAGGTGTTTACCTCAAATACTTATTTGAGTTTGATAACAGTTTGCTTAACTTGTTTTATATTTTTATCATGATAAGTATTGCAAGTTACACAACGGTGCGTTCTGCAAGCTTGGGAGTAAGGCAATTTATAGTGCCTATATTTATATCAATATTTGCGCCTAGCATATTTGTACTTATATACTTTAATAGCCTTGTAATAGGGTTAGATAATATATTTACAGCCCAATATATGATATCAATAGGTGGTATGCTGTTAGGCAATGTTTTGAATGGTAATATTGTAGCTATCAACAATTTTAGGAATAGTATTGTTAATGAAAGTGCTACAATAAATTATGAATTATCGCTTGGTGCAACAAAATTTCAAGCAGTTAAGCCGTTCATAAAACAATCGCTTGAAAGCGCTGTGAAACCGATGATAGCTAGCATGGCTACGATGGGGCTAGTTTCATTGCCAGGCATGATGACGGGGCAAATATTGGGTGGTAGTATGCCTGTCGAGGCTATTATGTATCAAATTGCGATAATGGTTGCGATATTTGTTGTTACGTATTCATGTGGTTTTGGGAGTATACTTTGGGTGAGCAAGATAGCATTTACAGAGAAAGATATATTGAAAACAGAATTTCTAGAAGTGAAATAAAGGCACAAAAAAGGGGAACAACTGTTCCCCTTATAGATATTACATTTCGCTAAAACTGTCTTTACCAACACCGCACTCAGGACATACCCAATCTTCTGGTATATCATTAAAGTCTGTGCCAGCAGGAACTCCACCGTCAGGATCGCCAACTTCAGGGTCATAAACCCAACCACATACTACACATACGTAACGTTTCATGCGTCACCTCAAATGTTTTTTTCTACTGCGTTTTTATATCCTAATTTTGCAAATAGGCGTGTTTTAATTAGGTTGACAACTTCCTCGTATGGTTTATCTCCTAGTTGGATTTGCCCACCAGCAGACTTCATATGTCCGCCACCAAATCCGATACCACGCACGATAGAAGAGGCTAATTTGCCAACTGATTTTCTGTTTGTTTTATACCTCAGAGAGAAGTAGCAACAATTTTCAATCTTACCTACCACTATACTACACTTCATATCACGCATGCGCAATAAGAAATCTGAGGTCTCTGCTATTAAATCTGCATTTCTAACTTCACCAAGGTCGCAGAAGAGTAGTGTATCTACAACAGTAGTTTGTTCGATAGCTCTTTTTAATGTTTTGAAATAATACCTAGGTAAATCAGGTGTTTCGATTTTAGTAAGTTTAGCGAGTGATACATGTGGAAATATGAAGCTCATCATATCCATATCTGCTTGGATATTGTTTCTTGCTGCGCCGAAAGTATCTGTTTTTATGCCATAATATAGCGCTGTAGCTACATTAGAGTCCGGAACAAGTTTTAACTCTTTAAAATATTCAACAATAATCGTAGATGTGCTACCGTAATGAGTGCGGATATCGCTAAATGCTGCTTTTTTGCTAGCTACCCTTAAGTTATGGTGGTCGATAATAATATCAGGTTTTCTGTTGTGAAATTCATAGATATTGCCAGCTGATGGTTGGGTATCAACATAGATTAAACAGTCATACCTAGATGTATCAAGCTTATTGACAGGGTACATATCAATTTTACACTGTTTGATAAGTTCCCTATTTTCAGCGCGTCCAACGATACCCATATATGCAACTGTGACACGTTTATGCTGAGTTAGATGTATCAAGCTCTTTAATGCAAATGCTGCTGCAATTGTATCAGGGTCAGGGTTGTTGTGTGTTTGTATTAATATTTTACGTTTTGATTTAACTACATCAAGCAGTTTATATACCATCATATCTCCACCGTAATACTACTGAGCGAGTTCAGTTTCTAGGAGTTCAATTTCTCCTGTGTTATTGTCAGTAGCGTTATCAGCACCGCTAATGTTAGAAAATATAGCTTGCGAGTTATTTGGAGCTTTTGTAAAGTCAAGTAATACGCCGTCGCTGTACTCTTCAACATAATATCCAATATCAAGGCTTATGTTAAGCAGTCTTTCTACTAATATATCTTCTGTGAAATAAGTTTCAATGTTAAAGATAACTTCGTTAGCTGAGAAACCACTTGTTTTGTATGAGTTGATAAACCCTCTATCTTTGAGTGTATCTAATAAGTTATTCGTGATAATCATATTAGGTGCGTTAACTGTTTTCATTTTATAGTTGTAAACTGTGCGTTCGATCTCAACGCGTTCAATTAAATTATCGCGTGTGTATTTTACAGTAGTATTGATAGCGTTCACAATTGCTTCCCTAACGCATAAATCTTGTGCTGTTTGGAATGAGCCAGTTGTAAGTTGCAGCGTTTTCGTAAGCTTGTTTTTCGTGTGAATATTTGTTGTTGTAACAACTTCACAAAGGTTGTCTGGGTTATTTAAGTTGCCATCTTTAATATCGAAGTTGAATATAATCATGTTTTTACTATCAACACTGTTGAATGATGAAACAACTTGTGATGTTTTTTCAATATCGTTGATGTTATATAAGAAGTTATCTTGGTATTGTGCAGTAAAGTCATTTTCTTTAAGTGCAGATGTAACGATATTATCAAGGGTAGTTTGTTTAACTATATCTTCATCGATACCGCGAGTGATGTAAACTACGCTGTCAGTATGCTCACTTATTAGCAATGTGGCATCAGTTAGGGCGTCAACGTCGAGGTTTGCGTTGATTGTAGTAACAATTTTTGAGCCAACAACTTTTTGGTTAATGAGTTGGTAGCTTTTGATGAATTTAATATACTCGTTAGTAATATCTGGTGATGAATATCCATACTGTTCTTGTTGTTTGTAGTATGCTCTGACGCTATTCAGTAGGGCGTTATTAAGTGACTTATTGACGGCATCAATGGTGTTGTTTTTGATGATGACAGCTTCGCCAGTGCCTTTCATGTTTGTAGCGTGAGCGCTAGTTGTAGTAATGGCTAAAAATATCGCCAATATTAACGTTAAAATATGTTTATTCATTATTTTCCTGTTCATTTTTATAACTCATGTAATCTATACTATTTATAGTTTTTTTTCAAGGGTAACAATTAATCTATTTGTAAAAACTCGATCCTACTGCCGCCAATGCCTTTAAGTGTAAAGTTTAGGTAGAATGTAAATTCATCTCTGTTTTGCTTACCAGTTTGCGTGATGATTTCATGGTTATCGACTTCAAATTCAAACCCTAACGACCAACAATCGTCATGGTATATAGCTGTTGCACCTTGTGAGCTAGGCAATAAGTTTGCAACACTAGCTTCGGCATTATAGCCAGCCCATCTATAAAATCCACCAAGAGAAAAACGCCAGATATTAGTATAGAGCCTGAATTCGAGGTCTGTATTGTTCGAGCCACTTTGGATAGTTGAATCAAATGTATAAATAGCTACTAAAGTTGCATGGTTAAAAATATTTATATTAGCTGTGTTTGTGAGGTATTGTAAGCGTTGTTCGTTAGCGCTTAGTTTGCCACTATGTTTATATTTTATTTCAGAGTAGTTTGTTACAATGTCGTTAATACTGAAACTTGATTTTATATTTATCGGCAACATATCGCCAGTTTGTAGCCAGTCATATGTTTGCGAGAGGCTGATATAAGCGTTCCATTTTTTACTTGAGAAAAAGTTAATCATTTCATAAGTGATGCCGCTATCCTTGCGCTCCATTTCAATGTCGGTGAGGGCAGGTATGCCTGTGTGCAATAAGTTTGGAGAGTATTGCAGTTTTACAATGTTTTGTATGCTGTGTCTAAATAGTGGATACTCTTTATATAGTTCTTTAATGTTAAGTGAAAGTGCAGATGATGTTTGATAGCGATAAGCAGATGTTTCACTCGCTTTTGCAATGCCACTAAATGGTTGCTTATATTCGCTAACTATGTTGAACGGCTCAGAAGTGTTAAACCAATATGTATAGTCAAACTCAACTGATGGAGTAAGTGTGGCAAACTTTATATCAATAGGTAGGAAAAGTTCTACATCACCAAGAAATCTATCATATGATATATCAGTTTGACCTGTTACTTGCGTATTATAGCTACTAGTATCGTATGCTAGTGAGTCGTAAGCTAGTTGATAAGCTAATACAAAAGATGAAAATAATGGTATTGTTTTTGATACATTGATAGATGGTGTTTGTGTTAGCGATGTTATTTGATGACCGTTTCCGCTATCACGATATTGTTTGTCTGTCCTTGTGTAGAATATTATGTCTGCATATTTTGAGTAATACCCACTTTGAAACTCTGCATAAAACATGTTTTCCTTGTTGTCGTGCGCATATGCTTCGTCAACGAGGTCATATTTGTTGAAATCCCTGGTGTAGAGGTAGTCTGATGTTAAATCAATATTTAAGTTCATCTCAAAGTTATCAAAAAATGTATATTTGTTGACAGATATGAGGTGCCATCTTGAGAGTTCGTTTGATAGTGATGTTTGGTCATCTATTCTGTTGAACACTGTGTATAAGTTGCTATCTGCTGAATCTGCATATCTTATTTCTACTTGCTGCTGTATGCCACTTTTAGAAAATAGGGTTGTTCCTAATGTTGTGTCAAAGTTGTCTGTAGGCGCCCAGAAATATTTGATGTTTGCAAAGGCTCCTTTTTCAGAGTCGATACCGATATTAGGTAATAAAAAACCTGATTTACGCTTAGTTGCAACAGGGTAGACTAGCTTTGGGAGATATATTAACGGGCTATTTTTTATATCTGCCGTAGCGTGTTCAGCGTTTAGATAGCCTTCAATTTCATATTCACCTTTATACATTTGTATAGACCAGTCAGGTATATCGCCTTCGCAAGTAGATATCCTTGCGTTTAATACAGAAAATGTAACATCACCAGTTTTCTCAAACTCTTCAGCGCATATGAAGTTGCTAGGCTCAAGAAAGCCTTTTACACTTTTTGCTTTGCCTGTTTCTGTTTCAATATTGTATGTGAATGAATCAGCTTCGAGCGATTGTGTATCGCTTTTTATTTTCACATTACCTGTAGCGTCAATTTGTTTTGTTTTAGAGTTGTATGAGAGCCTATCAGAGCTAAAAACAGTGTCTTTAGTTTTAAGCGTTACGTTGCCTGTTGCTTCAAGTGTGTCGTTATCACTTTTCACTACGCTATCTGCAACAAGTACAAACTGATCGTTAGCATATGCAAAAGAAAACATTGAGATAACTAGTATAATAGTTAATAATATCCTCATAGTTAAAGAGCCTTGCAATGTTGCTTAACATATGCACAAAGATAGAACGAGCCAAGCACAAGTACTTCTTTTTCTTTCGATAAAAGGTGGTTCATAGCTTCTAGTGGGCATTCGATAAACCTGTCAGAAAATCTGTTGATATGCTCAGCTGATATGCTCCTTTCATTGTTTGGTATAGTTGTGATGATGATGTCATCAGAGTAGTTTTCTAATATTTTTACGAGTGATTGTATATCTCTATCTACTGTAAATGAAGCCAATATTGCAGGGTTTTTACCTACAGCGTTAGAGTTAAATAAGCTCATAATGCCAGATGCGTTGTGTGAGCCGTCAAGCATAACTCTGTCGTTCAGTTTCTCTTGCCTACATGGTAGTAGTTTAAGGTTATGGAAATCTGGCGTAGGTTTATGCAAAAGAGTTTCTAGTATTTTCTTAGCTGTGCAATAGTTTTCAGCATAAGGGTGTGGGTAGTTATCTTTTGCAAAGTCAAGTAACTTAACTTGTATGATGTTATTGCTAACAGTAGATGATATGTATGATTTTATAAAATCTTTATTTTCTGCAAGGATAAGTGTTGACGTAGGGCGTAAGATGCCTAACTTTTCGTTAATTATATCATATATATTTTTGCCTAAGATGTTGGCATGGTCGTGTGCTAGTTTTGTTACAACGCATAGTTTATTTGTGATTGCGTTAGTGTTTGTAGCGTCAAACGTGCCACCGAGTCCTGTTTCCAATATTGTGACTAATGGTGCTTGCTCGCTAAACCAAATTAAAGCAAGGAATAATAACCCCTCAAAGTATGATAAACGATGCTCGTCTATAACGTCTTCATATCTAGTGAAAAGTTCGTTCAGTTTGCTATCAGTTATGTTCTCGTGGTTGGATGTTAATCGTTCGTTTACTTTAAGTATATGTGGAGATGTGAAAGTGCAAACAGAGATATTGTTAGCACGTAGCATTTGCGCTAGGAAGTATGTAGTAGTGCCTTTGCCGTTAGTGCCAGCAATATGCACAACTTTACCAAGTGTGCTTGCTTTAAAGTTGACGGCCTTCAATGCGCTATCAATACGGTTAAGCGTAAGCGTCATGTCTTTAAATTCTGGTTTGTTTATGTATGATACTTCGTATTTTGTCAAAACAGTGATACTCTTTAATTATAATATTATCTTGTGAATATATCACAACTACTATGCAATATGCAACTTTTTTATAGTTCGTTCATATAATGCGTGCCACGTTTGCCAAGCTCCATGATTAGTTTAACAAGTAGCTCAGCCGTGTGTGCTGCATCAAACAACGCCCTGTGGCGATATGAACTGTCAACATCCATGCATAAGTTTAGCTTATTTATAAGGTTATCTAGCCCATGTTTACCCTCTAAATTTGGGTAAACTTTTCTAGCGATTTTGACCGTGTCAATAACGCCTTTATGTAATGGTTCGATACTATGTTTGTTAAGTGCTTTGTTGATAAAGCGCATGTCGAACGGCGCATTATGCGCAACAATGATAGTATCTTGCACAAACTCCATAAGCTCTGGTAGTACCTCAGAGATAACAGGTTCATCAATAACCATATTATCAGTAATGCCATGTATGAACGACGCTGCACCAATAGGGCGCTCAGGGTTTATAAGTGTGCAAAAAGTGTCACGCATGTTGATGCATAAGTTAGGCTCAACACGTACAACTGCTATTTCGACTATTTCATCAATGTTAGCTGTGCCAGTAGTTTCGATATCAAGTACGGAGAAGCATATTTCATCAAGTCGTTGGTTCATGGTCGATTGCTCCGTATAGCTTGATGAAGTCTTCTATCGAAAGTTCCTCTGCGCGTATGCTTTCTTTAAAACCAACAGATTTAATGATATCTTCGATGTTATCTATGTGTTTTAAGTTATTTCTAAGCGTTTTTCTTTTTTGCTTGAATGCAACCCTTGCAAATTCGAAAAAGTGTTGCTCTTGCTCTTTTGGTAGCAAGCGTTCCTCTTTAGGGATAAACTTTAATACAGTAGACATAACACCAGCGTTAGGCCAAAAGTTTCCACCACCGATATCACGCACTTTTTTAACATTAAAGAAGTATGAAGTGAACACAGATAGCGAAGAGTAAGCTTTTGAGTTAGGCTTCGCAGAAAGTCTATCAGCGACTTCTTTCTGGAACATAAACACAAGGCATTTCACGTTGTCGCGTAGTGCTGCTCTTTCAAATAATTTGACAGATACATTGTAGGGTAGGTTACCTATAAATGTAACTCGCTCACCTTCAAATATTTCATTAAAGTCAACTTTAAGTGCATCTTGATTGATTATTTGTAAGTTGTTGTAAAAGAAGAGGTATCTGTTTAGGAATTCAGCTAAGTCGCCATCAATTTCTACAGCTCTCACTTCTGCGCCAGTGTCTGCAAACAGTTGTGTAAGCACACCACAACCAGGCCCTATCTCAATAACTTTATCGCTAGGTGTGATTTCTGCTGAGTCCCTGATTTCTTCTAAAATATGTTGGTTAGTTAAGAAATGCTGCCCAAATATTTTTTTAGTGAATTTCGATTCGTTTTTAAATGCGTCTAAAAGATTTATCATATTTAACCATATTGTATGCAAGTTCAACAGCTTTGTTTAAGCTTGAGCAACTTGCAATCCCTTTTCCTGTGATGTCAAATGCTGTGCCATGGTCGACAGATGTCCTGATGAAAGGTAAATTTAGCGTAACATTAACTGCCTCGCCAAATGCGTCCATCTTAACTGCAACCATGCCTTGGTCATGTATCATTGATATAATAAAATCCCACTCGCGAGCTTTTAAAAAGATTGTATCAGCTGGGAATGTTCCGTAAACGTCAATGTTTTCGCTCCTAGCTTTTTCGATAGCGGGTTGTATTATATCTATTTCTTCTGTGCCTATTGCGCCCATGTCACCAGCGTGGGGGTTGAGCCCGCAAACAGCAATCTTGGGCGTAAGAGTGCCGAAATATTTACCAGCGTTATGTGCATTTAGTATAGCGTTGTATACAAGCGATGCGTCTAACACTTTTGGTATGTTTGCAATCGATGTATGGCTTGTTGCTATAATTGTTTTAACTGTTTTGCCTACTAATAACATAGAGACTTCTTCAATATTTGCAAGGTCTGCTAATATTTCTGTATGTCCTGTGTGTTTGACATTTGCTAATTGTAGCGATTTCTTATTAATAGGGCAAGTGACTATAGCATCAAATGTGCCTGCTTGGCAACCTTCAACGGCAGTTTTTATGCATTCGTATGCTAGCTTCCCGCATTCTGCCGAAGTTTCACCTAGTTTAACTTGCGCTAAGTCTGCTTTGTAGCTTGGTTCTAAAACTTTTATATTGCTTGGCATGTCTAGCTTTAGAACGTTGCTAAAAGTGTCATTGATAAGTTGGTTATAGCCTATGAGTGTTATGTTTGAGTTATTGTTATTTGCAATGTATTTACATGCAATTTCATAGCCGATACCAGCTGGGTCACCCATAGTTATAGCAATATTTACGTTAGTCATAACATGAGTTTTGACACAAGCAAGAGAATTTGTCAATATTCAAGTTAAAGTTTGATATATTGATTGATGAAATTGCAAAAATATGATACAGTAAATAGTTAGCGTACTAAGGTGCGTTAGCAAGTGTTATTGAATACAGGTGAAAATATGAGTCATTTGACTGAGAATGTTTTTGAAGAATTAAAAATTGAACTAGAAGGCGATATATATACTGATAAACTTAGAAGAAATATGTTATCAACAGATGGTAGTATCTTTAGAGTTGAGCCACTTTGCGTTGTTTATCCGAAAACGGTTAAAGACGTACAAGCAGTGTGTAAATTTGCGCATAAATATAACTTTTCTATACACAGCAGGGGTACAGGCTCTGGGCTTTGTGGTTCTGCTATTGGGCAAGGGATTGTGTTAGACTTTACTAAGTACATGAACAAGCTGATATCTATCGAGCGCACGTCAGACGAAGCTGGTGTGTTTACATGCCAACCAGGCTATAAATACGGCGAACTTGAAGCTAAACTTAAAGGTACGGGGCTATTCTTCCCACCTTCGCCATCTAGTGGTGAATATGCTACATTTGGTGGCATGTATGGTACGAATGCTAGTGGTGGCTATTCTGTTAAATATGGCAACGTAGCTGATTACATAGAAGATGCTGAAATTGTGTTCCATGACGGCACAGTTACAACGCTATCTGCTATTGAGGCAACTCCGTTTGAGGAGCTTAGCGTTACGCTAAAAAATATATACACACTATTAAGTGAAAACGCAGCAGAGATAGAAAAAGCGTATCCGCCGATCGCATGTAATGTTTGTGGCTATGAACTTAGGAACGCTATTGCTGATGGTAGGCTACGTCTACATAAAGTACTTGGTGGCTCAGAGGGTACGTTTGTTGTTGTTACAAAGCTAACATTTAAAATCATACGTAAAAAGCCATTTGATAGCTTAATTATCGCATATTTTAACGATAAAATTTCATCAGCTAAGGCTTCACAACTTGCATTAACGTATAACCCAGCTGGTATCGAAATTATGGATAAATCGTTGATACAACTAGCTGTTAAGGAAGAACCATCGCTTGAAGGTAAACTCCACACAGATATAGATAACGTATTAATGATAGAGTTTGACGGCGACACAGTGGAAGAAGTTAAAGAGCTTGCGAGTACACTTGTTAAAGAGATTACTGGCGAGTTGCTTACACAAAATATATTCGTAGCCGTTACAGAAGATGAAAAAAGTAAATTTTGGGCTGTGAGAAAAGCGGCAGTACCTATCCTATACCAACTAAAAGGTAAAAAGAAGATACTTGCACTTGTTGAAGATGCAGCTGTTCCTACAGACACTTTAACGGATTACTTTGAAGGGTTATATAAAATATTTGAACGCCACGATGTAAGGTTTGTCACATATGGCCACATTGCGAAAGGCTTGTTGCATAACCGACCATTGCTTGACATGAAAGACCCATACGATATCGACTTGTTAAAAGTTATTGCAGATGAAGTGTTTGAGCTTGTTATGAAGCTTAACGGAACAATCTCTGGCGAACATGGTGACGGCAGGCTTAGAAGTTGCTACATACCTCGCCAGTATAGCACTATATTTGGCTTGTTTAACAATATTAAAGCGTTGTTTGACCCTGAAAACTTATTTAACCCTGATATCAAAACAAAAGTTGATGAATATCAGATGAAGAAACACTTACGCTACGGTGCAGATTATGGCGCTGTAGATTATGATAACAAACAACTTATCTGGGATGACTCAGCTACGTTTATTGAAGAAGCTGAAAAATGCCATGGTTGTTCAAAGTGTACTACTGTTACAACGGCTACTAGAATGTGCCCAGTATATAAAGCCACTAGGGACGAAGCAGCAGCACCAAAAGCTAAAGCAAATGTATTGCGCACTATGCTTAGTGGTGTGATTGATAAAGATGCTATTTATGAAGAGTCTTTCCAATATGTAATGGAGAGGTGTATAAATTGTGGTAGTTGCGCTATTGAGTGCCCATCTAAGGTGAACATACCTAAGCTTGCTCTAGAGGCAAAATCTAGATACGCTGAAAAACATGGTGTGCCACTTAACAAAAAGATATATACTAACTTTGAACTAGCAGGTAAAACAATAAGAAAACTATCTCCAGTAATATCGGCAACAATGGGGCCTAAGCTTATGCGTAAGTTGCCTGAGTTGTTTGTTGGGTTATCGGCTAAGCGTGAGTTTATAAAGTTTTCACCTCAATCTCTTTTTGAGCAAATAAACAAAAACGAGAAGCCTGAAACTGAAAATGGCAAAACAGTACTGTTCTTTGCTGGTTGTTATACAAGCTATATTAAACCAGAGATAGGTGTTAGTACTGTAAACGTGTTAAAGCACTTAGGTTATAAAGTTGTCACACCTGACCAAACTTGTTGTGGTATCCCACACCTCTCTAAAGGTATGGCTGCCTCTACTAGAAAACAAATAGCTAAGAACAAGGCTAAATGGGGCAAGTTGCTCGATAGTGTTGATTATGTTGTTTCAGCGTGTACTTCATGCGTTATGTCACTCACTAAAGAGTGGGGCTACTATACGCAAGATGAGTTCACTAAAAAAGTAGCAGAGAAAACTGTTAGTGTTACATCGCTAATCAAGCCATTACTTGACGATGCAGAATTGCTAAGCCAAGATATTAAACTTGCATACCATATGCCATGCCATATGCGTGGTATTAAAGATTCTAACAGCTCTTTAGACGTTATGAAGAAGTTGCCAATGGTGCAAGTGGAAGACTTAAAAAGCAACTGTTGCGGTATGGCTGGCAGCTTTGGTATGGCTGCTAAGAACTATGACTTATCAGTAACAATCGGCAAACCTATGGTTGAAAAACTTGTGAAAAGTGAAGCTCAGATAGGTGTTACAGATTGCCCAACTTGTGCTATGCAGATGGTGCACCTTGGTGATAAGCCTGTGTTGCACCCTATAGAAGTAGTAGATAGATGTTTAAAAAATAATATGATAAAGGAAAAGGAATAGGTTATGAAAAAAATACTTATATTGCTAATTGTTTTTGTAGTACCTAGTGTTGTGTTTGCACAAAATACTGTTGCAGATAACTTGAGTAGCGATATCGGAAACACGATGACTAAAACGCTTAACCCAGCAGACCCAAGCATTGATAAAGAGCCTAACATCGGTGCACTTGTTGATACTTCTGTTGGAAAAACTGTTCCACAAAGCAAGTTTAACGAAAACTACTTTGTAGGGCTTAGCGCATATGAAGACGGGCTTTACGATGTTGCACGTATCAGCCTTGAAGATTTCCTTATGGGTGATAGCAACTCAGAGCAAGCTATGTTTGCAACATATATCCTTTACCAAACTTATTTGAAAGAGGGCAATTACACAGCTGCTAAAGATAAGCTTGATATCGTTAAGATGTATGATGATGAGCGCTTTGATATGGATAGAATTAAAAACGATGAAATGTATATCGTATCAAAAATGAGCTGTGAAGATGCTGTTACCTTGATGGTGAACTCTCCAATAGATAGCGCGCTTATCAAGTCGTATGTATATGCTGGTTGTTCTATTACGCCTGATGTTGGTGAGTTTGTCGCAAGGAATAAGTTCTCAGCTGATACAACTATGTATGTAATCAACCAAGCGAAAGATAAAGACGATACACTTGTTAGGATATTCCAAAACCTTACACCTGAAAAACGTACACCAGAAGTGTTGAACTTCTACGGGCATTACTTTGCACTCACTAAAAACAGCAAAGAGTTTTGGACACTCTATAACGAATATAAAGACCCTGAAATCGTATCACTAGCGCTTGAAGATATATGGGCTAAGAACGATTTTTTAAGATATTATGACTTATTCACAACTGATGTGAAAGCTGATTATAAACTAAGCTCTACAGCATATTGCAGAATGATTGAGTCTGCAAACAAAACTGGCAACTCTTTTAATTGTGATTATGTCGATGGTTGTTTAGGCGTTACAAATGTAGACTTTAACAAAACTAAGCTAGCTTGCTATATGAAAAATAGCGATACAAAAGGTATCACATCTTTCATGGCGACAATATCTGAGAAAGAGGCAAGTACTAACTTGTGCGAATATGGCAAGTATGTTGTATCTGAGAAACTATATGATAAATCATACTTAAATAAATTCTCTAGTTGCTCAGACAGAAGGGCAATTTATGACCTACTAGTACAACATGAAGACTGGGAAGCAATAGAAGCACTTGCTGGCACACAAGCAAAAGCTGAGTTAGATTCTGCATTCTTATCTATCGCGGCGTATAAGTTAGGCAAGGTTACAGTGTCAAGAGGCTACTTGGCAGAAGTATCATCACCTACGCTTATCGACTTAGTACAGATGTACACAGGGGCGAATTAATATAATGGCGAAAATTATTGGTTATATAGTTATTGCAGCTATGGTTGCAGGTGTTGGCTATGGTATATATTCATACCAAAATGGGCTTGACTTTAAACTATATGACGAAGCTAAACAACTAGAGAGTGAAGGCAAGATAGATGAAGCGTTTGCAACAGTCAAACGAGCAATGGAAGTGAACCCAAAAAACAGAAAGGTTCAACTATATCGCACAGAACTTAACTTCGTTGTTGAAAATAATAAACTACTTGAACAAGCAAAAGTGCTTAGGCAAGAAGCTGTTAAATTAACTGATAGGGCAGAATATCGCGAAGCTAACGATAAACTATCTGAAGCGTCTGACAAATTATTAAATATATCGCCAAGCTTTAAAAAGTTTGATGAAGTGTTAGAACTAGATAAACAACTCATTGAAGATATCGCACGCATAAAACGTGAAGCGCCTATACGCTACTATACTCAAGCACGTGGCTACTTCAGCAGTGGCGAGTATGAGAGGGCGTATAACATCATAGACTATATCATAGAGCCTGATGAGCGCACATTGTTGTTTAAATATCAAATTGCATACACGATAGCTAACCGCTCATATAACAAGATTGAAACAAGCGGCTCAAGGCAATCACAAATACGTGATGCAATTTATTGGTATTCGCTCGTAGGCGAGCAATCTCAAGAATATATTAATGCTCAAGAGCAAATTAGAGTATTAAATAATATGTTAAATAAAAAGTAGTAAGGAAATAAAATGCAGGAAATTAACTTTTCAAACTCTAGCGTTTTAATCATTGGTGATGCAATGCTAGATAAATATTATCACGGTGGCGTATCAAGGATATCCCCTGAAGCGCCAGTACCTGTTGTAAATGTTGAAAAAATCGTATCAACTTTAGGTGGCGCTAGCAATGTTGCAAACAACGTAGCTTCACTAAATGGCTCATGCAAAATATTAGGCATAGCGGGCAATGATGATAACGGCAACTTCTTAAAAAATATGTTGGAAAATATCGGCGTTAAGTATGAGTTCCTAAACATTGGAACACCTACAACATCAAAGCTTAGGATAATAGGCAGCAAACAGCAAATCGTTAGATTGGACTTCGAAGAAATAAAAGATATAGCTGGCGACTACGTAGCTGAGTTTAAGCAGATGATTGCAGGCAATATCGCATTATACGATGTTATAGTTATATCAGACTATGGCAAAGGTGTTTGCACACCAGAGATATGCTCATACATTATATCAGAGGCTAACAAGTTAGGCAAAGTGACTATAGTTGACCCAAAAGGTAGCGACTGGACAAAATATACAGGCGCAACAATCGTTACACCAAACGTAAAAGAGTTGTCAGAAGCATATGGCAACAAAGTAGCTAACGAAGACAAAGACGTTATTGATGTTGCTAATAAAATACGCAACCACTATAAGATATCGAACTTAGTTGTTACACGCTCAGAAAAAGGCATGACAGTCGTATCAGAAGGCACACACACAACACTTGTCGCAGAAGCTAGGGATGTGTTTGATGTGTCGGGCGCTGGTGATACTGTTGTTGCAACAATGGCGCTATCGCTTGGTTGTGGCAGAGAACTTGTAGACGCTGCTACAGTTGCGAACACTGCTGCAAGTATTGTAGTTGGTAAGATGGGTACAGCACCTATCACTTTTGCAGAACTATCTAAAAAGATTAGCGACTATACTGCGTCTAAAATCACAAAGTATGCTGATGTTGAACATATCGCAAACAGAGAACGCGCAAACAATAAAAAAATCGTGTTTACTAACGGTTGTTTTGATATCCTTCACACAGGGCATGTTACTTACCTAAAGCAAGCTAAAAACTTAGGAGATATACTAATACTTGGCTTAAATAGCGATAACTCTGTTAAACGCTTGAAAGGTGAAGGTCGCCCAATTAATAGCGAACTGGACAGGGCGTTTATATTGGAAGCGTTAGAAGTTATCGACTATGTAGTTATATTTGATGAAGATACACCGCACGAACTTATTAAGCTTATCAAGCCTGATGTGCTCGTTAAAGGTGGCGATTATAAATTGGAAGAAGTTGTTGGAAGAGAGTTTGCAAAGGAAACAGTTCTGCTAAAATTTGTAGACGGATACTCAACAACAAGCACTATTGAAAAAATAAACGGATAGGTGGAAAAATGATATTAGTTACTGGCGGCGCTGGATTTATCGGCTCAAACATTGTTTACGGATTGAATAAACTAGGCAAGACAGATATTGTCATCACAGACAATTTATTAAATGGCACAAAACATAAAAACCTTAATAGGCTTGAATTTCATGACTATTTTGATAAAGAAGATTTCAACATTGAAGAATTCTTCACGGAATATGATGTTGAAGCAGTTTTCCACCAAGGCGCATGCTCAAGTACTACAGAGCCAGATGGCAAATACATGATGCGTAACAACTATGAGTTCTCAAAAGAGCTACTACATGCATGTATCAAACATAATGTACGCTTCATCTATGCTTCATCTGCTTCAGTTTACGGTAACGGTGATGATGGGTTTAGAGAAGAGCGTGAGTGTGAATACCCGTTAAATGTATATGCGTTCTCAAAATATCAGTTTGATAGATACCTTGCGAAAATGTTACCAACATTAAAAATCCAAGCAGCTGGGTTAAGATATTTCAACGTATATGGGCCACAAGAAAACCATAAAGGGAAAATGGCATCTGTAGCATACCACATGTTCCACCAAATTAAGCAAGGCGAAGCAATGAAATTGTTTGAAGGTAGCGAAGGGTTCAGGCGTGACTTCATACACGTTGACGATGTAGTTAATGTAAACATATTCCTATACCAAAACCCACAAGTATCAGGCATATTCAACTGTGGCACTGGCAACGCTGAAAGCTTCTGCAAAATCGCTGAGGCGCTACAAGAAATATATCCTGATGCAAAGCTAGATACTGTACCGTTCCCAGATACGCTAAAAGGTAAATACCAAGCGTTCACGGAAGCAGATATGGATAAACTGCACAAAGCTGGCTACAATAAACCATTTATCGACTTAAAAACAGGCGTAAAATCATACGCAAAAGTTTTAGAAGAGAGCGATGGCTATATTATCTAAAAAAGATAAGGTCGTTAGATATACAACACTTAAAGATAGAAACTTAGGCACGCCGATACTCTTTGCATTGAGTGGCTTTAAGCAACAAGCTGAAGCTGTGTTGCCTGAGTTTGTATCGCGTGTTGCGGTTATATCTATTGCACCATATAGCGAAATTTTTGCGACATCTTACTACTTACAAGCTATCAAAAAGAAATATCCACACGCTGAGATAGTCTTTTTTACAACGGATGATAACTACAATGCTGTAAAGCTAATGACGTGCGTTGATGATGTTAAAAAAGTATACCCAAACAGCATGAATAAAACTAGAAAAGCTATAACAAAAGGCGATGTATACGACATACTTATCGACTTTGGGCGCTGGTCTAGGTTTGAGGCTATACTTTCATGTTATATTAATGCAACATATAAAATCGGCTTCAAGTCAGAGGGCGAGGGTAGGCACTATCCATATAACAAAGTCACAGAGTATGATAAAACAAAATCAATATCAGACAACTATAAAGATTTGCTATCACTTATAAAAGTCACTAACTATGATGGTATCTCAACTTATCGCACGACGTCGGCATCTATAGGTAAAGTTGTGCTTGTGGAGATGTTCCCAAAATATAGCAACGATGCAAACCGAGTATGGCACGAAGATAACTGGGCATATATAATAAGTGTGCTATCAAAGCGAGGCTATAGAGTTGGCATAATAGGTGATAAACAATATGCAGAAGTCGCTGAAAAGTTTGTTGATGAGCTAGGCCCAAAGATTGACGTAGACTATTTTGTCGGCAGGCTTGACTTTGAAGCACTATGTAACGAAATTAAGCAATCTACATTTGTGATAGGCATAGATAATGAGCTTACATACCTTGCAAACTATTTAGGCGTGCCAGCAGTATGTTTATATGGCACAAATAGCGCAGCTGGTTATGCACCTGTTTCATCAAGGTTTTACAGCGCTACGGCTAACAATAT
>CAYJDR010000005.1:21373-57682 GCA_964368965.1 uncultured Deferribacteraceae bacterium | reverse complement strand
CGTGTGCTTGTTAGCGGGTTTAGTATTATACAGCCTCTAACGATTAGCTTTGGCGAGTTTTATTTTCAATCAGCTTGGATACTTATATTCTACATAGCCATGAACTATGCAACAGGGCTATATTACAATCGCATGCCATTTTGGCTAGAAGCTAGGCAGCTGGCAAGAACTATTAATATTGTGTTTATATTAGCATTTGCGTTTGTATCAATGGTTAAGATGTCTGATCATGTATCAAGGCTATTGTTACTATTTTTATGGTTTTACACGTTTTCATTGAGTATAGTTATCAGGTATGTTGTTAAGCGTGTGCTATGCATGTCGCCATTTTTTGTTGCAAAGACAGTTATCATCGGCAAGTACGATGAGGCGCAAGAATATATTGATACACTAAACTCCGAAAGTTATATGGGCTTTGGTGTTGTAGGTGTTGTTTCAACTGATGAAAGTGATATCGACAACGCAAAATATCCTCTACTTGGCTATATTGAAGATGTTGATAGTGTAATTGATGAGCATAATGTTGATGTTGCAATCTTTTTGCCTAGTTTTGAAGCTGTTGAAAACAGCCATATAATAGCAAGCAGGTTGCAAATTAAACTTTCAAACATATATTTTATAAGCCCTAAGCAACGTGTAGCGTTTTCAAATGTGCGTACAATGCAGACGTTTAAATCGCAAGTGTCTATCTTACAGGTAGATAATAACATTAGCTCGTTTGTAAATAGGCTTTTGAAGCGTTCGTTTGATTTGCTATTGTGTTTGCTTGCGTTGCCAACTATATTACTGTTTACAGTAGTGATAGTGGTTGCGATTAGGGCAACGTCAAAAGGCAGTGCATTTTATAAACAAGAGCGCATTGGTAGAGGGGGCAAAAAGATATATGTCTACAAGTTTCGCTCCATGTATAAAGATGCAGATGACGTGCTAAATAAAGCATTGCTTGAAAACCTTGAAATGCGCATGGAATGGGAACGTACATTCAAGCTGAAAAACGACCCACGAGTTACAAAAGTCGGTAAATTTTTACGCAAAACATCGCTTGATGAATTACCGCAACTATTTAACGTGATTAAAGGTGATATGAGCCTTGTTGGCCCTAGACCAGTTGTACAAAAAGAGATTGACGAATATTATAAAGAATATGCAGAATATTATAAAATGGTACGCCCTGGTATAACGGGGTTGTGGCAGATTAGCGGCAGAAGTAACACAACTTATGACTATAGGATCTTGAAAGATACGTGGTATGTATTAAATTGGTCAGTATGGTTAGATATTGTGATATTGATGGAAACACCGAAAGTGGTAATAATGGGAGAAGGAGCATACTAAGCAGTAACATGAATACAGGTAGTTATTTTATATATACGTTCGGCTGTGCAATGAACGAATACGACTCAGAGCGCATAGCATCAGCACTAGAAAAACATGGCCTATTTTTAACTAATGAGCCATCACAAGCAGATGTTATTTTATTTAATACATGTAGCGTGCGTGAAAAACCGCAAAAGAAGATAGCGAGCTATCTAGGCGTTATCAGAAAGTTTAAAAGGGCGACACCGCCAATGATTGGCATATGTGGTTGTGTTGCGCAACAAGAGGGGCAAAACCTACTAAAACAGTTTAGCGATGTCCAATTTGTCATGGGTACAGAAGCACTATCAAGGATAGATACAACACTTGAGAGAGCGTTCCGCGGTGAGCGATTTGCAGATACTGATATGTCATCAGACACTTTCACAGTAGGCGATTTTAACCGTGCCGCAAGTGTTTCAGCAAGTGTGACTATCATGCGTGGTTGCGAGAACTTCTGCTCATACTGTATCGTTCCTTATGTGCGTGGTAAAGAGATTTCTAGAAGCTCGATAGAGATAGTTGGCGAAGTTCAGCGCTTAGTTGATAACGGTGTAAAAGAAGTTACACTACTTGGGCAAAACGTGAACTCATATGGATATAATAGCGCAGAAGAAATTGATTTTTCTGAGTTGCTTAAGAAAGTTGATAAGATTGACGGAATAAAACGCATAAGGTTTATCACATCTCATCCGAAAGATTTTTCTGAAAAGCTCATTCATACTATAGCTGACAGCGAAAAAATTTGCAGATATGTTCACCTACCTATGCAATCAGGGTCTGACAGGGTGCTTGAGTTGATGAACAGGGGCTACACGTACGCTGAATATATGAATAAGATAGATTATGCTAGAAAAATCATGCCTGATGTTGGTTTTTCGTCAGATTTTATTATCGGGTTTCCAACAGAAACAGAGCAAGATTTTGAAGAAACTATAAAAGCTATAAGATACGTTAATTTTGACCATATTTTTGCGTTCAAATATTCGCCTCGACCACTTACAAAATCGTGGGATATGAAGGACGACGTTAGCGAAGCTGATAAAAGCAGAAGACTTGCTGCATTATTTGATGTGAAAGATGAAGTGACAGATAAAAAGCTATCAACACTCATCGGCACTACAACAGATGTACTTGTCACTGGCCGTAGCAAAAAAGATGCAAATGTGTATACAGGGTGCAATGTATACCAAAGGAGTGTGAACTTCACATCTGATATAGAGATTGCTACAGGTGAAGAAGTTACAGTTAGGATAGAGGAAGCGAAACGCAACAGTCTATTTGGCAAAAAGGAGGGTTAGTATGTTAGTTAATGCTCATTTAAAGCATATTATCAAAGAGCCGATAACTAGTAGATACTCGATGATATTGGAAGCAGAGTGTGAAAAAACTCGCAATAAATTTTTGCAGATAAACATAGGGCGTAGCGAATATGAATCATTTGAGTGCGTGCTTGAAAAGATTGAAGTACCTAGACCTATGACTCATGATATGGTGAAGGATGTTTTTAGTTTGTCTGACAAGTTAAAGTTAGATAAAGTATTGATAGATAACTATGATGATGGTATATACTATGCTAAGATGGTTGTGCAGATAGATGGGAGCGATGTCGCTATTGATTGCCGCCCGTCTGATGCAGTAGCAGTTGGGATAAGGCTACAAGTACCAATATTCGTAGATGCAAATTTATTTGAGCAATTTGGAGGTGAAGAATAATGATGACAGCTCAAGCAGGAGCAGTGAAAAACATTAGCTATACTGGCATTATAGCTGGCTTGATAGCCGCAGTTATAGCTTTAAGTGCGTTTGTACGTATCCCTATGTATCCAGTACCTTTTACGATGCAGAATTATGTTATTATACTTATGCCAATGGTTTTTGGCGCAAGAAGGTCTTTTTACGGAGTTTTAATTTATATTACTTTGGGTATTACAGGGTTACCAATATTTGCAAGCGGCGGCGGGCTAGGCTATGTGTTTAAGCCAACATTTGGTTATGTGCTAGGTTATTTGATATCTACAATCCCTGTAGGTATGATTGCTAGCCGTTTTAATAATATTATGGGTTATCTTTTAGCAGGTATCGTATCTGTGCTTATCGTTGATGGCTTAGGTGCGCTATGGCTATACGGAAATTTAAACCTTGTGCAAGATAAGGCAACATCACTACATGCCGCTTTTATGATGGGTGTTGCACCGTTTATCTTGTTTGATTTTGTGAAAATGATTGGTGCAGTTATGTCTGTGCCAATGTTGAGAAAAGTTGTTAGAAATAGCAACTTAGTTTAGGAGTTTATAATGGAATATTCAAACTTAGGTCACTTATTAACTACACAAGCGAAAGCTTTGCGTGGTAGAACTTTAATACATTTTGATGGTAAAAAATATTCATATAAAAATGTGGAAGAAACAGCAAATAAAGGTGCACGAGCGTTAGCAAAAATCGGCGTTAAAAAGGGCGATAGAATTGCAATACTTATGGAGAACTCTCCAGAATATCTCATCGCATTGTTTACAATTTTCAAAGCAGGTGCGATAGCTATACCTATCAACAATATGCTTCTTGAGTCAGAAGTTGCATATATCTTAAATGATAGTGGCGCAAAAATGATCATCACGTCTGAGCGTTATGCATACATGGCTGAATTTTTGATAGATAATTCATCTAAACTAGAGCAAGTGCTAGCATATTCGAGGATATCATATATAAACGGTGTTAGCCTTGTAAAGCTTTCAGAAGACCAAGCAAGCACGCCTTTAGATGTTGAAATTGATATCGAAGATTTAGCTGTATTCATCTATACATCAGGTACAACAGGTTTCCCAAAAGGCGCTATGTTGACACATAAAAACATTTTATCAAATGCACAATCAATTGATACCCACTTACAATGGAACCCTCGTAAGTTCTTGTTGTTCTTGCCGATGTTCCATTCATACACATTGATGGCTTGTGTGTTTTTCCCTATATACTTGGGTAACGGTATTGTATTATTTGAATCTGTTATGGATTTAAAAACGAAAAAATTTAGAAAAGCATTAATTTTCCAACGTCCTAGAGCTATGTTAGGTGTTCCTCAGGTTTACCAAGCACTTGCGAAAGCGAACATGCCAAAGTGGTTTTTAAAATTCCTATACCCTGTAAAACTACACGTTTCTGGCGGTGCTCCACTTGCTGAAGAAACGCTTAATGTATTTAAAGAGAAGTTCAAAGCACCTGTTATCGAAGGTTATGGCTTATCTGAGGCATCTCCTGTTGTGTCGTTTAACTCGTTTGATGTGCAGAAAGCAGGTACAGTTGGTGTGCCATTGCCAGGCGTAATGGTTAAGATAGTTGACGATGAAGAGCGTGAGGTTCCTATCGGCGAAGTAGGTGAGTTGATTGTGAAAGGCAATAACGTCATGAAAGGCTACTGGAATATGGAAAAAGAAACGAAAGAAGCTATCCGCAACGGTTGGCTTTTTACAGGCGACTTTGCAAAACTTGATGAAGATAACTTTATCACTATAGTTGATAGAAAGAAAGATTTGATTATCACAAAAGGTATCAACGTATACCCACGTGAGCTAGAAGAACTACTAATGCAATATGAAGGCGTCGAAGCAACTGCCGTTATCGGTATTCCTACAGCTGATAAAGATGAAACAATTGTCGCATATGTAAAAATGGCGGAAGGTGCAACATCAACTGAAAAAGAAATCAAAGCTTACATGAAAGAACACTTGGCAAGCTATAAAATGCCGAAGCAGATAAAATTCATTGAAGAAATGCCAATGACAGCAACTGGTAAAGTGTTAAAAAGGCAACTGAAAGAACAAGTTTTGAACGGTGAAGTTTAGTCAGTTAGTTATTAGTTGTTGCATACAGCTAAACTTAATAAACAAAAAAATATAAAATTTTTGGGCTAGGTGGTTATCCGCTTAGCCCTTTTTCGTTTGTTATGCTATGATTAGAAAATATGTAAAAACCTAATATAACTTCTTGATAATAGTTGATTTTACTGTTATTATAATATAGTAAGTAGTAGAATATGCAGTAAATAGCTATGGTTGGTAGAGTTATGCGTTTAGTTTTATTAGTTAGTACTATGATTTTAATGAGTTTTAATCCAGTTTACGCCAAACAAAATGTATTTCACGAAGTGAAGACTATCAAAGTTGGTAGTTGCACTCTCGATGTATATACTGCTACTACAGATTTTCAAAAAATGACAGGCATGTTAGTTTTTGATGATAACACTTTTGATCAAGATGGTATGTTGTTTGTGGGCAATAAGATGCGCCAACATCATTACCACACCATTAATATGAAAATGGATATAATGATCATGGGTGTTAAAACAATAGGTAGTGGTGAGTATGTCGTTTATGACAAGGTTAAATATTCTCCTCCTGGTTTAGAGCGTGTCGACATCGTCGGCGACTCTGTGCTAGAGATCCCTACTACCTTATATAACAATAAGTTTAAACAGTGTTTAACTAACTAGTTTTATTGAGGTTTTTCTTTATGCGTAACAACTTAAGGTATACTAAAAGTGTGCCTGCTAATGTTACATCATTTATGACTACTAACATAGGTGGCTACACCTTTGGGCTAAAGTCTGCTGATGAAACTAAAGATATCTTGCGTAACTATAGGCAACTAGAAGTTGCATCAGATGTTAAAGATTTAACAATACTTTATCAAATACACAGCAATATTGTGCTAGAAGTTACAAAAGAGAACTTAGGCAGTGTATATATGAGCGAAGCTGATGGCTTATTCACAACAGAGCCAAATATCGCACTAGGTGTGCTTACGGCAGATTGCTACCCTGTGCACCTGTGGGGTGAGAAGTGCGTTAGTGTGCTTCATTGTGGGTGGCGCAGTGCGAACTCTGGTATTATTGAAAATGCAATAGAACTATTCCACAATCATGGCGATCAAGTGATTGGCGCACATATTGGCACAGGTATTTGTAAAACATGCTATGAAATAAAGGCGGATATGTTCTCTAACTTGAATAAAGCGTACAGCCCTGAAACATGTGTTGACGATATGGGCGATGGTTCATACTTGTTTGACTTACGCCAGATGATAATGAATGTGCTTTGCAAACAAGGTATAAACAACTATACTTATGATGATACTTGTAGTTGTTGTTCAAGTGATTTTTATTCATACAGGCGTGACAATGGCGTCACAGGCCGTATGCTTAGTGTAATAATGAGAAATGGTTAAAATGAGCGTTATTGATAACTATAACAGAGTGTTAGAAAATATAGCAACTTATGCTGAAAAATATGGGCGAGATAGCTCAGATGTTAGCTTATTAACAGTATCAAAAACTCAAAGTTTAGAAGATATGCAAACACTTGCTAGTTACGGTGTCTGCATGTTTGGTGAAAGCAGGCTGCAAGAGGCAGAGCAAAAGATATTATCATTTGAGGATAATAGCGACATTAGTTTTCACTTTATTGGCAACTTTCAAACTAATAAAGCAAAGAAAATTGTGCGCTATTTTGACATGATACACTCAGTTGATAGAGAAAGCGCAGTAACAGCAATAGAAAAAGAAGCGAACACATTAGGCAAAGTGCAAGATATTTTAATTCAAGTAAATTTAGCTCAAGAGGAACAAAAGGGTGGAGTTTATGTTGATGCGCTAGATAGCTTGCTGGAGTATGTGTCGGAGTGTAAAAATTTGAATTTGCGTGGCTTTATGACTATGCAACCTTATGATGACTCAGTTAATAAAACTGCTACGTATTTTAGCGATACGAGGGCACTGTTTGATAAATATAGAGCTATTTTCAATAGCATGGATACGCTATCAATGGGCATGAGCCATGACTATGAAGTAGCGATTGCAGAAGGGGCGACTCTTTTGCGCATTGGTTCAACGATTTTTAGTAAATAATATAATAGGAGTGAAGCGTCATGGAGCTTATTTTATTTTTGTTTAAGTTTTATATTATAGTTTTATTGTTTAGATTTATATCAACGCAGCAAGAGTTGACGTTCAACCCTATCGGGCGAGTGGTAGCAACACTTACCAACCCTTTGATCAACGCTGTTAAAGTAAAGAAAGCGCAAGAGAAAACATTTATCATCTTAATGATATTCACACTTGTGATGATAGGTAGTTTGAGTAGTGTTGTGTTTTTAGCTGGCAATCAGAATGCATACAATGTTTTCTTTGTGTCGGTTTCAAACTTTGTAGCGTTCTTTATGATATTTATAATGGCGTCTGTATTGGTTGGCAGCCTTGTAAGTATTGGTAGTGCAGGTTTATACGTTACTTATTTCTTTAGGATAGCGATGCCTTGGGTGAAACTGACAAGGACATTTATCCCTATTAGCTCTGGAGCTATAGTTGTTGCGACAATTCCTATAATATTCCTAGTGTTTTTATCGTTCCAGTTTTTATTGCTTTTGCTCAGTTATACGTTAACGAGTGCGTCATTTACAGTAGTTGTAGTATTTAAACAAGCGTTTATTGTGTCAATAATTGGCATATCTACATTGTTTAGTTATGCAGCATGGTTGATTGTTGTGCGTGCGCTTATGTCTTGGGTTAGTCCAGACCCTAGGAATGTTGTTGTGCAATTAATTTATGGCCTTACTGAGCCAATCCTTGCACCTTTTAGAAGGTTAGTTCCACCAATAGGTATAATTGACTTATCTGCAATGGTAGCGATATTTTTATTGTTCTTTATTAGTTCTGCACTCAAACGTGCAATGTTTTTATTATAATATTTAAGAGAGTTTTATGAAAACCAAAATAATTTTTAGAGCGTTTTACATGGCCATCATTACCGTGATATTCGTTACTTTTAGGGAAACGATCGGTATTGATATTTACCAAGCTTTTATTTATTCTGCAGTTGTTATTTTAGGTACAGTTATTATTGACCTAGTTTCTGGGGGTATTAAAAGCTATAGGGTGTTATCAGCGTTCATTTTCGCGATGATATTCATGATAATGGGTATGATATTCACTCAATCGCTTAGTTCTGTTTTTGAAAATGAAGCGTTAAAGCTGATTGTCATTTTCTTGTGTATTTATGTTGGTATATTAACTGGTTATCGCAACTATAAATTTATCGAGAACTTATTTGCGAAGATTGATGTTAAAGTTTCTCGCTCAAAGTCGCTTGCCTCTATATCAAAAGTGCTTGATACATCTACATTAATTGATGGCCGTATTGCAAATATAGTTGATACTGACTTCATCGAGGGTTCACTTGTTATCCCTGTGTTTGTGTTGAAAGAGTTACAAAACATTGCTGACTCGCACGACCATCTAAGAAGGCAGAAGGGCAGACGTGGCTTGAACGTAATGAAACGCTTGCAAGAGCAAAAAAACGTCACTGTAGAAATAGATAACTCAACTTTCGACTCGATAGGCACAGTTGATGAAAAATTAATAGCACTTGCTGAAAAGTTAGGTGCAGGTATCATTACTACAGATTTCAACTTGATGAAAGTTGCAGAGATACGTAAAATTAAATCGTTTAACTTAAACAACTTAGCAATAGCAATGAGGCAAACAATCCTTCCAGGTGAGGAACTATCTATCCTTGTAGCAAAAGAAGGGAAAGACCCGTCACAAGGCGTTGGCTACCTCGATGATGGCACTATGGTTGTGCTAGAGAGTGGTAAGAAATATATAGGCTCTAGGCAAAAAGTTGAAGTAACAAGCTTGCTACAGACAGAGTCTGGTAGGATAATTTTTACAAAGGTTAAGGCTTAATGAGTGTCGCTCTGATTATTGCCGCTGGTGGTATTGGCGCAAGGTTTTCAAGTGGTGTAAAGAAGCAGTTTTTTGAGATAGACGGTAAGCCGATACTGTACTATACAATATCTAACATGCTGAAAATGTATAAGTTTGATGAAATCGTTATCGGTTTCTCACCAGATGATGTTGAGTATATTGAAGATATCATGTGCGAAATAGACCCTTTTGCTGACACATTAGTAGTTTACGCTGAAAGCGGTGCAACAAGGGCTGAAACAGTTTTGAACTGTGTTAATGCTTGCCAGTCTGATATGTTAGTGATACATGATGCAGTTAGGCCGTTTGTAAGCGCCCAAGTCGTAAGCAATGTTATCGAAAAAGCAACAGAACACGGTGGTGCAATTTGTGCATTGAAAGCTGTTGATACAATAAAGCATGTTGAAGATGGCGTTATAAAACACACCATTGATAGAGATTATGTCTACATGGCGCATACTCCACAAGCGTTTAAGAAAGAGTTGTTACACGGCGCATTACAACGTGCGATTAATGAAAAAATACCAGTGACGGACGAAGCGTCAGTCATGGAATATGCTGGGCATAGCGTCGCCGTTGTTGAGTCGAGCAGAGATAACATTAAAATAACAACGCAAGACGATATATCTGCTGTAAACATGTTGAAAATTAGATATTTTAAAGGATAATGTATGGATTTTTTTGGTATAACAGATATAAATACTTTCATAAGGACAGCAGCTCTATCTGTTGTTCCGTTTATGTTTGCTATAACTGTGCATGAAGTTATGCACGGCTACGTAGCATATAGATTAGGTGACCCAACAGCAAAGATGATGGGCAGACTCACTTTAAACCCAATAGCGCATATTGATGTTATGGGGTTATTATTTCTACTAATAACTCGCATGTTTGGTTGGGCAAAGCCTGTGCCTGTAAACTTCTATAATATTCGCCATAAATATGGCATGGCGTTAGTTGCTGCCGCAGGTCCACTTTCTAACTTAGCGTTAGCGATATTGTCGGTCCTCCTCATAAAGTTGCTAGCGACGTTGACGATACAGTTTTCATTGCCTAGTAGCATCATGGAGCCCTTGATATTGATGACAAACTATTCTATCCAGATTAATATAGCGTTGTTTGTATTTAACTTATTGCCTATATTGCCACTTGATGGCGGTCGCATAGTAAATAATTTTTTACCGCGTGAAATGGCTTATAAATATGAACAAACTGAACGATATGGCTTTGTTATCGTTTTATTGCTTTTCATTAGTGGCGCAATAGGCTATATTATGTCACCTGTGTTGAGTGTAATTTATTCAATAGTTAATAATATAATTTTTTAGTGAGGTTTTTTGATGTCTAAGGTTGTGTATAGCGCAATGCGTCCTACGGGCGAGCTACATATTGGACACTATTTTGGTGCGATTAAAAATTGGGTTTCTCTGCAAAACGAATACGATTGCTACTTTGCTGTTGCTGATTGGCATGCGTTAACTACAAACTATGATAACCCAGAAAACATAAAAGAAATGCGTCGTAAAATGATTATCGACTGGCTAAGCGTTGGGCTAGATATGGAAAAATGTACAATGTTTATCCAATCGCACAACTTATATACAGCTGAGTTATACTTATTGTTAGGCATGGTTACGCCTGTTTCATGGCTTGAGCGTTGCCCAACATATAAAGACATGATTCAATCGCTATCTACGAAGGATATCGCTAACTATGGCTTTCTAGGCTATCCTGTGTTGATGACTTCTGACATCATCATGTATAACGCGAACTATGTACCTGTTGGTGTTGACCAAGTACCACATATCGAGCTTTCACATGAGATAGTTAGGCGCTTTAACAACTTCTATGGCAACGTTTTTGTTGAACCTGAAGCGAAACTGACAGATGTCCCAAAACTTATGGGGCTTGACGGTCGCAAAATGAGCAAAAGCTTCAACAACTCTATCATGCTTACAGAAGAATCTGACACGCTTGAAAAGAAAGTGAAAGGCATGATGACCGACACAAAAAGACAACGCAAAACTGACGCTGGCGACCCAAATGTTTGCCCTGTGTTTGATTACCATAAAGTGTTTTCAACAGATGACGAGCGCGATTTCGTTACAAATGGTTGCACTAAAGCAACTATTGGTTGTATCGAGTGTAAGAAAATACTTATTAACCATCTTGAAAACTTTATTGCACCTATCAGGGATAAGCGTAAAGTGTTAGAGCAAGAAATTATTGATATTGATGAGTTTTTATCAGTTTCACAAAAGCGAGCAAACGATGTAGCAGCAGAAACTATGGAGAAGGTACGTAGCGCAATCAAATTATGAACGAACTACTTGAAGTAAAGATATCAGATTATGAAGGTCCATTAGATTTACTTATTCACCTTGTTTATAAAAATGAGATGAATATATTTGACATTTCAATATCTGATATCACGTTTAAGTTTATCGCAGAGATTAGGAAGATGCGGAACATGGATATCGAAGTAGCTGCTGAGTTTATCAACATGGCATCTTACTTAGTGTATCTTAAATCACGAATGTTGTTACCACGTGAAGGGATCACAGATGACGATATCGACCCTGAAGAAGCGACCTTTAAACTTAAACAATTACTTATCGAGTATTCATTTTATAAAGATATCTCTCAAATGTTGCGTGAGCATGAGCAAAACTCTTCAAGGTTTCTATCTAGGGGCGACTCAATAGTTATCTTGCGTGAGGAACTTTTAACAGAAGATTCGTTCAAGCTAGCGTCACTATTTTACGACGTTTCACTCAGTGAGAAAAAGGAAAAGAAGCTTGTTGTTAAAAACTCACAAATAGCTACGGAAGAAGTCGCAAGGCGCGTTAAGGAGTTCATTTTATCTAGGGAAACAACTCTTTGGAGTGAGCTGTTTAAACAATGCAGTGAGAAGATTGAAGCAACAGTAACTTTTGGAACTATGCTGGAGCTAGTTAAAGCTAAGCGCTTAACAGCGTTCCAAGAGGGTGCATTTACTGAAATATTGCTGAAACTAATGCAAGAGCAACAGACAGAAGACACGGGTGCAGAATGAGTGATGAAAATAATATAAAGAAACCTGATAACGAGGATATGCTCGAACTTGTTGATTCATTCTTAAACTATATGGATGACGTGATAACTGAAGCCGAGCATGAAAAGAATGAGCACGCAAAATTAGAGAGCCCTGTTAAGCAAATATTAGAAGACCTAAGCGGTACGTATGATGCTGATAAACTCATAACACAAGAACTAGACGAAGAAGCGCTTGCTGAAAAGTTTGAAAAGGGTGAGCTTGAATCAGAACAAACAGCAACAGCTATAGAAGAGATTGAGTCTTACGAGGAATTGTCAGAAAATAGAGAAAAGAGAGTGTTTTACGCAGCTTTGTATCTCTCTGGAAAACCTGTAGAGATAAAAACTTTCAAAAAGATGTTGAAACCTCTTAACTTAGAGAATAGATTAATAACATACGCAGAAGAATTTAACAATATGCGTATCGGTATAAAGATTAGGGCAGTGTCTGGCGGTTATCAGATTGTTACAGACTCTGATGTTTCCATGTTTTTAGAGAAATACTTTGGCGAGCGTACAGAGTCGCTATCAAAGGCAGCGCTAGAAACAGCAGCAATTATCGCATATCGTCAACCAGTTACAAAAGCTGAAGTTGAAGAAATGCGTGAAGTAAATTCATCAGGTACAATGCGTTACTTGCTGGATAAAAATTTAATAAAAGTAATAGGCAGAAAACAAGTGCCGGGTAAACCTTTGCTATATGCTACAACGAAGTATTTTCTTGAATATTTTGGCTTGAACGATATATCAGAGCTACCAACATTTAGAGAGTGGCAGGAGCTAAAACAAAACCAATGACATTAACAAGAATTAACAAGTATATCGCCTCAAGCAGCGGTTATTCAAGAAGAGAAGTAGACGCATTGATTGCATCTGGCAGAGTTTCGCTAAACGGCGAAAAAGTTACAGAGCAAGGCGTAAAAGTAGATGAGGAAAACGACGTCGTTTTTATCGATGGTGAGCCGTTATTCGTAAGTGATCCAGAAGTTTTTAAATTTTATAAACCTCGTGGAATATTAACAGCTTATGGCGACGGCAGAGGCAAAGATACGTTAGAGAAATTCTCGATATTTGCAAATAGAAAGATACCTTATTCAGGTAGGCTTGACTATGAGAGTGAAGGGCTATTAATATTCACAAACGATGGTGAGCTTATCCAACGTATGCAACGCCCAGACCATAAGGTCGAAAAAGAATACACAGTAACTGTTGATAGAATGCTCACTGAAGGCGAGATGCGTGAGTTCTCAAAAGGGCTTGAAACATCTAAAGCAACATACGACCCATGCTATATTGCATACATGAGTAGGAAACAATACAAAATCATATTAAAACAAGGTAAGAAGCGCCAAATTCGTGACATGTTTGCATACTTTGGCGTTAGAGTTAAAAGATTAGTACGTATACGCATAGGGCCAATATTACTTGATGATATGCGCCCAGGCGAACATTTAAAACTGACAAAGAACGAGTTAAGGGAGTTAAAGAAATGTACAGGGTTAAAATAGTAAAGGATTTTTCATCAGCACACAATTTACGCGAATATAAAGGCAATTGTGAAAACCTACACGGCCATAATTGGAAAGTAGAAGCGTTTTTGAAAAGCGAAACTTTAAACAGCTTAGGCATGGTTGAAGATTTTAGAGATTTCAAAAAACATTTGAAAGAAATCTTAGATGAATTAGATCATGTGTATCTAAACGAGCTTGAGTATTTCAAAGTTGTAAACCCAACTAGTGAAAATATCGCAAAATATATCTATGATAAACTGGCTGTTCACTACGGTGAAAAGGTTGATAAAATCATAGTTTGGGAAAACTTCGACTCAGCAGCAGAATATTCAAACAATTAATCACATTTCAGGTAGCTATCTATTTTAGCTACCTTTCTTTTTTTCATAGGCCATAAAAATAACTACAAAATTGCCAATACGTTTAATAAAATGATGTTAAGCTAATAAGGAGGCAATTTTATGTCAATTACAGGAACAGGATACCAAGTTGAGATGGCTAAAGCCCTAGTACGTAGTTTAGTCGAGGGCGACTCAAGTGTTGGCGAGCAAACACTCACAGATAGCTATATCCAACATAATCTAGAGTATGCAAGTGGTAAGCAAGCTTTTTTAGATGCAACTCAATATTTTGCAAACCAAAGTGTAAAATCGAGTGTTGAAGTTGTGCGTGGATTTAGCGACCATAACCATGTAGTGCTGCACTGCATCTATAACTTTGCTGGTGCGGGCGATGTTGTAGCGTTTGATATATTTCGCTTTGAAGGCGACCAAATCGCTGAACATTGGGATAATATTCAACCATACGCAGGCATAAATCCAAGTGGCAGGTCGCAAGTAGATGGCGATGTTGAACTGAAAGACTTTGAACAAACATTGCAAAATAAGGACTTAGTAAAAGAGTTTTTAGAGAACGTCTTAATAGGTGGCGATTATGGAGCAATGGGTAACTATTTTGATGGTGATAGGTATATCCAACACAACCCAATGATTGCAGATGGCTTATCGGGGCTTGGTGTTGGGCTTGAAGAATTAGGCAAAATAGGTAAAAATATGGTGTTTAAGAATTTACACATGTTATTTGGTGAAGGTAACTTTGTAATAAGTGTTATGGAAGGTTACTTCGGTGAAGAACATACTGCATTTTATGACCTATTTCGTATAGAAGAGGGCAAAATAGCAGAACATTGGGATGTTGTAGCGCCTATTCCAGATAAAAGCAGCTGGAAGAATAATAACGGAAAGTTTTAGAATAGAAAAGGCGTTGGAACTGTCCCAACGCCTGATTATTAGTTTAGGTAATCTCTAAGTTTTTTTCGTAGTGCTTTTTTGCGTAATTTATCGAGTGCTTTTAACTCTAGTTGCCTTACACGTTCACGAGATATGCCTAGCTCGTCACCAATTTCACCTAGTGTTTGCGGTTTTTCGCCGTATAGTCCATAGCGTTTTGTGATAATGTCTATTTCACGGTCGCTAAGGTCTGATATCATGTCTTCAATCGAATTTCTAAGCGTTTTGTTAATTATGTCTGTTTCGACATTATTAACAGCTTCTAGGTTATCTAGAAACGTGATATCTTCATTGTTTCGGATAGGCGCGTCGAGTGATAGGTCGTTTCTAGACACGCGCAGAACTGTATCAATGTCATTAATATCTATGCCGGTAGCTTTAGATATATCCTCAAAAGTTGGCTCATGGCTTAGCTCTTTAGTGAGGCGTTCCTTTGCCATGTTTATTTTGTATAATATATGCGCTTGTTTTATAGGCAGGCGTACTGAGCCTGTTTGCTCTGTAATGCCTTGAATAATCGCTTGCCTAATCCACCATACTGCATATGTGATAAACTTAACATTTTTCTCTGGATCAAAGCGTTTTGCAGCTTCAAGCAACCCAATATTTCCTTGGTTGATGATGTCTGTAAGCGGTATTCCTGAATTTTTATACTTGTTTGCTAGCGAAACTACAAACTTCAAGTTCGCAAGCACAAGTTCTTTCAGGGCTTCTTTGTCACCAGACTGGATTTTTTTACCGAGTTCATATTCTTTTTCTTGCGGTAAATGTGTGTAATTAGAGATATTTTTAAAATACAACGAAAGGGTATCTGTCGAGGCATTCTCGGTATCTTCTAATTTTATCGGCTCAATTATTTCGGTAACATCAAGTTCAAAGTCTTCAAAAACTTCAATTTCAGTGTTATCTTTTGAGGAGTCTTTGTGTTCCATAATTACTCCCAGATATATAACGCATCTAACGTATTAAAGTGTGGCAGGGTCATCCTGCCGCACATGATAATTTTATATTATATATATTAGACAATAGAAAACACAATTTGTCCATTATTATATGATATTTTTATTTCAGTATTAGGTATAATATCGCCACTTATGAGCTTTTCTGCAATTTTATTTTCAATAATTTTTTGTATTGCACGTTTCATAGGTCTTGCACCAAAGCTCATATCATAGCCACTTTCGACAAGTGCTTCTATTACGCTTTCATCAAAAGTTGCTTTAATGTCAAGGTCTTCTAAACGTTTGTTAAAGCTATTGAGTAGTAATTTTGCAATGCTTCTAATATCGCTATCTGTCAACGGGTGGAACACTATTGTATCATCAACCCTGTTCAAAAATTCAGGTTTAAAATAGTGCGATAATTCGTTCGCAACAGTTTTATTTATGCGCTCATACTTTTCATCAAGTGTGCCATCGCCTGCGAACTCATCCATGATTAATGGCGAGCCAATATTTGAGGTCATGATGATTACCGTATTTTTAAAGTTTACAACTCGCCCCTTAGAGTCTGAAAGTCTGCCATCATCAAGCACTTGTAGCAAGATGTTGAATACATCAGGGTGCGCTTTTTCGATTTCATCAAGCAGTATCACAGAGTATGGGCGACGGCGTACTTTTTCAGTGAGTTGTCCGCCTTCCTCATAGCCAACGTATCCTGGAGGCGCTCCGATAAGCTTAGCAACGGCATGCTTCTCCATGTATTCGCTCATATCTATCCTTATCATTGCATCTTCAGTATCAAACAAGAACTCGGCTAATGCTTTTGCAAGCTCTGTTTTACCGACACCAGTAGGGCCTAAGAAGATGAATGAGCCCATAGGGCGCTTAGGGTCGTTCAGGCCAGCACGGCTACGCCTAACAGCTTCGCTTATAGCCATGATAGCTTTATGTTGCCCAACGACACGTTTGTGAAGCCATTCTTCCATTTTGAGCAATTTATTTGCTTCCACTTCTAATAGTTTACGAGTAGGGACACCTGTCCACCTTGAAACAACTTCTGCAACATCTTCTTCATCGACTTCTTCTTTAAGCATAGCTTGTCCATGTTGGATAGCTTTTAGTTGCTCAGAGATTTCTTCTTGTTTTTTCTCAAGTTCAACAAGTTTGCCATACTTTAGCTCACCAGCTTTTGCAAAATCGCCATGACGTTCAGCGATGATGGCTTCTTGCTTGCAATCTTCAATTTCTTGTTTTATATCTCGTGAAGATTTAATTACGTTTTTCTCATTTTTCCATTGTGCAGACATTGTTGAGATACTTTCTTGTAGGTCTGCAATTTCTTCTTCAATTTTTGCAAGCCTCGATTTAGACGCGGTGTCTGACTCACGTTTTAATGCTTGTTTCTCAATTTCAAGTTGCCTGTGTCTACGTTCAAGTTCATCAAGTTCAGCAGGCATGCTGTCAATTTCCATGCGTAAGCGTGCTGTAGCTTCATCTATCAAGTCTATTGCTTTATCAGGCATAAATCTATCTGATATATATTTGTTTGCAAGGTGTGCGGCTGCGACAAGTGCAGTATCTTTTATGCGTACTCCATGGTGCAGTTCATAGCGTTCTTTTAACCCTCGTAGGATAGAAACCGTATCTTCAACAGATGGCTCTTTCACTATTACAGGTTGAAAGCGGCGCTCAAGTGCAGCATCTTTTTCGATATATTTTTTATATTCATCAAGCGTTGTTGCGCCGATACAATGAAGTTCTCCACGTGCAAGTGAAGGCTTTAAAATGTTTGCAGCATCCATTGCGCCACTTGTTGCGCCAGCACCAACTAATGTGTGTAATTCATCAATAAAAAGTATTATTCCACCATTACTTTCACTTGTTTCTTTAAGTATAGCTTTAAGTCTATCTTCAAACTCGCCACGGTATTGTGTGCCAGCGATTAATGCTCCCATGTCGAGTACAGCAATGATTTTATCTTTCAAACTTTCAGGTACATCGCCATTTACGATACGTTGTGCAAGCCCTTCAGCGATAGCTGTTTTACCGACACCTGGTTCGCCGATTAGTACAGGGTTGTTCTTTGTTCTACGTGATAGTACGTGTACGACACGTCTAATTTCTTCATCTCTGCCGATTACTGGGTCGAGTTTGCCGTCCCTTGCTGCTTGCGTGAGGTTGATTGTGTATTTCTCAAGCGTGTTCATTTTATCTTCAGGGTTTTGGCTTGTGATTGTAGAGCCACCACGAAGTTCTTCAACTGCTTTTTTAACATCTTTTGCTGTAAGTGAAGCGTTGCCTATTGCTTTGCGTAGCGAGTAGCCTGCATGCTCAATAACACCCATTAAGATGTGTTCAGTTGAAACGTATTCATCATTCATTTTTTTTGCACTATCAAAAGCATAGTCAATAACTTTTTTAGCATCGCTAGAGAAGAATACTTGCTCAACGCTTGACACTTTCGGTAGGGAGTTTAAGATAGTGTTTGTTTCACTTAGTAAAAGCTCAGGGTTTACGCCAATCTTTTGAAGAAGTGGCCTAACAAGTCCGTCATTTTGCATGATTAGTGCTGCAAAAATGTGTTCTGGGTTGATTGACGAGTTTTGTAACTCCTCAGCCAGTTTTAATGCACTTTGTATAATTTCTTGTGATTTTATAGTCATTTTATTATAGTTCATAAATAACACCTATCAAAATTTATTCACTTTCTATGTGTATTTTTCTAAATTGCATGCCATATGTGAGTTGTTCTTGTTTTTGTGATAGTTCTTCGCCATATGTTAGCTTTATATGTTGTTGTAGGGCATTGATTGTGCCGTTCAACGATGCGATTTCATCACGCATTTGCATGATAATTTCAACACCAGCAAGGTTTACACCGATATCCTTTGTTAACTCTGTGATAAACCTAAGCCTTTCTAAATCTTCATCAGAATACAGCCTAGTGTTGCCCATTGTTCTTGAAGGTACTATCAACCCCATGCGCTCGTATTGTCTGAGCGTTTGAGGGTGCAAACCAAGTATTTCAGACACAATACTTATGGCATATATTGGTTTATTTCTGTTCATAAGTTCACCGTTAACTTATTGTACCTTGTGCGATAATGCTTTGCCTATCAGGTCGCTTTGTTTGTTCCATTGCTGATTTCAGCATATTCTCGACATCACTTGATATTTCAGTTGGTGTAACTAGTTCAACTATTATATATAAATCGCCTTTTGTATCTTTACGCATGATAGGCATGCCTCTGCCTTTTAAACGGAACTTTTGCCCGCCTTTAGTACCAGCAGGAATGTTTAACATAACAGCACCGTAAGGAGTTGGTACACTTATTTTTGCACCAAGTGTTGCTTCAAATATATCAACAGGTATAGTCGCCATCAAGTCGTTGCCTTCACGTGTGTAAACTGTGCTAGGCACAACATCTGCAATTATGAACAAGTCGCCACTAGGTCCGCCGTTTTTACCAGCGTTGCCTTTGCCAGCGATGCGTATTTTTGCTTCATGCGATATGCCAGCTGGGATATTAACTTTTATACGCTCTGTCGTTAGTGTGTAGCCACTTGTGTTACATTTGCTACATTTTTCAGTATACTGTTCGCCAGTACCACCGCAAGTGCCACATGCAGTTTGGAACATACCGCCACCTTGCGAGCTTGCGCCAGTACCATGACATGATGAACATGTCGACTTTTTACCGCCTGTGCCCCCACATTTATCGCAAGTTACAGAATGGTTTACGTTTACTTCAATGCTTGAGCCTGTGACAGTGTCTGCAAATGGAACTTTTATTGAGTATGTGATATCGTCACCTTTTGTGACAGTAGGGCGCCTTGAGCGACCGCCACCACGCCTAGCACCGCCAAAAATATCGCCAAACATATCCTCAAAAGAACCACCACCGCCAAAACGGAAGTTGCGCATGTCTTCAAAGTTCATGTTGTTGAAGTTATAGCCTTGTCCGCTACTTGTGAAAGCGTCGTGGCCTACAGAGTCATATTGTTTACGTTTATCTGCATCAGATAAAACGGCATAAGCTTCTGATATGTCTTTAAACTTTGCTTCAGCTTCCTTGTTATCAGGATTGACATCAGGGTGATATTTGCGTGCTAATTTTCTATAGCTTTTTTTAATTTCATCGGCAGAGGCTGATTTTGTAACCTCTAAAATCTCATAATACGTTTTTGCCATTTTAATAAATCCTACTCTTTCTCTATTTTTATTGTTTTTGGTGCAATGTCAGGGCGTTTTGCAAGTGTAATTTTCAATATGCCATTTTTAAGTGATGCCTTAATTGTGGCAGTATCAACAGCGCTAGGTATAGCGAACGAGCGAGTAAACTTGCCGAATGCACGCTCTAGCCTGAAATATTTATCGCCTTTTTCTTCTTCACGGAAGCGTTTTTCACCAGATAATATAAGCACACCTTCAGCAACTTGGATATCAATATCATCTTCTGATACGCCAGGTGCTTCACAGATTATGATAATCTCAGTGTCGTTTTCTAAGATATCAACAGCTGGTGACCAATCGCCACTAGAGTTTTTGAATGACTCATCAAATATTTTGTGCATACGTTCTTGCATTGAAAATAGTTCTCGAACAGGTGTCCATCTAACAATTCCCATATTAGTGCTCCTTTATAATGATTATTTACACTATAGACAGTATAAAACTTGAGTTAGTTCATGTCAAGTTTTTTTATATCAAATTATATGGTAAATATTTATGATGACTTTTTGATACTTTCGTCTATTATAAATGTCTAAGATAGATAAGTATGTTTATGGTAGGTTAAGCGTTGCAGTTTATTATAGATAACAAGTTGATTTTTATTGGGGTTATTTTATCCGTTGTTATCCATATAGGTGCGATAAAATACATCACCATACCTGAAAAGCCTGAAACACCTACAGAAGAGAAGCCTATAGAGATATCTGTTGTGCCAAAAGAAGAAAAAGAGCCAACACCGCCGCCTTTAGCGCCGAGCCCGACACCTATCCCACCTAATGAATATATTGAACCATTGCCAGACGCCGAAACAACAATGGATAAAGACGTCAACACTGCACCAAAAATAGCTGAAAACACAATAAGCGAGCCAGCAGATAGCAATGATGAAAAAAATGTGCAAGGTGAAGATGAAGAAAAATCCCCAACAGGCGACACCGTACGCGACCTAGTAGACATGGATGATATTGAAAAACCGCTGGAACTGATAGAAGAAGATGAAAAAACACTGGCAGATGTGTCAGATATAATAGAGCGCATCGCAAGGCAAAAACCACCAGAGAAACCAGGTGAAGATTCGGCATCATATTCGATTTTTGAGGAAAGATACGCTTCATACTTCTCAAAATTTAAAAGAAATGTGTATCAAATATGGAAATATCCCGATTTGTCTGTACAAAATAATGAGTCTGGTGTAGTAAATGTTAGTTTCTCAATTTTTAAAAACGGACGTATTGTGAATATCAAATTAAAACAAACTAGTGGATATCCAGCACTTGACCGAGAGGTCATACGTGTGCTAAAAACAATGGGTACTGTTCCATTGCCTCAATCCTACGAATTAGAGCAATTGAATGTAGATGATGCATATTTTATCTACACACTTGATGGTAGGGTGAGAGGCATATATTAATATGTTTTAATTAAATTGATTGAGCTTGATATAAGTTTGAGATATTTTATCATGCACAAGTTTTATAATAATGTTTTGAAGTAAGAAGCTAATAAATATAAGGTAAATTCAAATAATCTCTTGCAAATTTTTAAAGATATGTTAGAGTAGAATTACGTTTTAAGGGAGAACGGGATGAGTAACACAGAAAAAAAATGGGAACTAAAATGGATGTCATGGGAAATGACTGCTGCATGTAATCTGCACTGTGTACATTGTAGGTCATCATCTGATGAGTATGCATCTGTTGGGAAGTTCACATTAGAGAAGTCGAAGCAGTTTATTGATGAGATAACATCTTTTGCTTCACCAGTAGTTGTTTTGACAGGTGGCGAGCCACTAATGCGTGAAGATGTTTTTGAAATCGCTAAATACGGCACTGAAAAAGGGCTTCGTATGGCGATGGCTACAAATGGCACGCTAGTTACTGATGAAATATGTGAAAAGATTAAAGAGTCGGGCATTCGCATTGTATCTATGAGTTTAGATGGCCCAAATGCTGAAGTTCACGATGATTTTCGTGGCGTTGAAGGGGCGTTTGAAGGCACGCTTCATGCAGCTGAGCTTTTCAATAAGCACGGCATTAAGTTTATCATAAACTCTGCATTTACAAAGCGTAACCAAGAATATATTGGTGAAACATTTAGGAAAGCAAAAGCTATGGGTGCTCATGCTTGGTACATGTTCTTGATTGTGCCAACTGGCAGGGGCGAAGATATCATGGCAGAGCTTGTTTCTAAAGAAGATTATGATGATATTTTAAAATGGCACTATGAGCTTGAGCGTAGCGAAGATGAAATCTTAGTACGTCCAACTTGTGCGCCACAATACTATAGAGTATGGCATGAGCAATCAAAGCTTGATGGCCTTGATGCAGAGCGCCGCTCACTATCTTTTTCTACAGGTGGTGGAAAAGGGTGTATCGCTGGGCAAACAATTTGCTTTGTTAATAGCGAAGGTGACGTGCTTCCATGTTCATACTTCCCGCTTGCAGGTGGCAACGTTTTTGAAAAACCACTTAAAGAGATATGGGAAACATCTGAATTACTGAACGACATGAGAGATTTTAAAAGCTATGAAGGCAAGTGTGGCAAGTGTCGCTACTTAGGCGTGTGCGGTGGCTGTAGAGCTAGGTCATATGCTGTTACAGGCTCATACATGGCAGAAGAACCATTTTGTGATTATATACCGGAAGGTTTAAGAAAATAATAATTCATAAAAAGAGGAGGAATTACTACATGAGTAACATCGAGTCAAGGATAAGGGACAAGAGCCTATTATCAAAGATTACTACTCCAGATAAGCTAATGCATTATTTTGCTGAAACTGAAAAAAGTACAATTGATTTAGGGATGTCTGGTTTTACACCGGTTGGCTATGCAAAGGTTATGCCTATTGCTATTGCTGACTATGTTGAACAAAACAACCTACAAGGCAAGTGGCGTTTCAATCTATTTACTGGTGCATCTATCGGTGCGGAAGTTGAGGATAGATGGGCAGCACTTGATATGATCGACAAACGTTGGCCATACCAAACAAGTAAAGAGTGCGCTAAAGGTATCAACTGTGGTAAAATTAGGATGGGTGACAAACACTTATCTATGTATGCTCAAGATATGTTTAACGGTTTTTATACAAAAGATAAAGGCGGCAAGCTTGATATAATGGTTGTTGAAGCTTCTGCTATTGATGAAAATGGTAATATTATTTTATCTGGTTCAATTGGTTGTTCTCCTGAGCATATCCAAATTGCTGAAAAAATTATTGTTGAAATAAATACATCGCTACCTTCTTTCGAGGGTATGCACGATATCTGGTTGAGCGATGCTCCACCTACAAAAAAGATTATCCCTATCACTGAAGCAACTCAGCGCATAGGTACAACTTATGTTCCAACTGATAAAAGCAAAATCGTTGGTATTATTGAATCTAAACTACCTGATAACGGTAGAGCGGTTCGTGGTAGCGATGATGTATCTGATGCTATTGCTGCAAACATTATCAAATTCTTCCAAGAGGAAGTGAAGTGTGGCAGATTACCAGAAAACTTACTTCCATTACAATCTGGTGTTGGCTCTATCGCAAACGCTGTTGTTATGGGCTTAACAAGCTCTCCATTCGAGAACTTAGTTGTTTATAGTGAAGTATTGCAAGATGCTTTCCTACCGTTCCTAGATTCTGGCAAATGTAAATTTATCAACTCTACATCATTATCATTATCGAACGAAGCGTTTGAAAAATGGTGGGATAAATATGACGAGTATAAAGAAAAAGTTTTACTTCGCCCAATGCAAGTTTCTAATAACCCTGAAGTTATCAGACGTTTAGGCGTTATCGCTATGAACACACCTGTTGAGGTTGATATCTTCGGACACGCTAACTCTACACTAGTTGGCGGAACTAGAATGATTAACGGTATCGGTGGCTCTGGCGACTTCTGTAGAAATGCTTACATCTCTATCATGCACTTGCCATCTATGCGTCCAAGTAAAACTGATGAGTTCGGCGTTTCTTCAATCGTTCCGAAAGCGCCACACGTTGACCATACTGAACACGACATTGACGTTATCGTTACAGAGCAAGGTTTAGCAGATTTACGTGGCCTAGCTCCAAAAGATAGAGCTAGAGAAATTATTGATAAATGTGCTCACCCAGCGTTCAAAGAATATCTACACGATTATCTTGACCGTGCTTGTGAAGCAACTGGCTATGTACACGAACCACAACTCCTTGAAGAGTGCTACAACATGCACTTGAGCCTAAAAAATAACGGCACAATGAGATTTTGGGAAACTGAAAAGTAAATGATTAAAGGCTTGCGTAATGCAAGCCTTTTTTTATGAATTGTAGAAAAGTGCTAGTTCAGTTAAGCGAGATTTACAACGTAAAAATTGCCTTTCAAAAGTCGTCTCCATTATTTCATCTGCGAAGATTGTTTCTGCATCATCTGACAAAATAAAAACCTTTGCATCATAATAGTAGCATACGTCAATAAGCATTGTAAAACGTAACGCATCATTTAAGTTTGTGATAGTCGTAAAACCCTCTACAAATATTGCATCTGCGTTTTGAGGTATCACAAAAAACTTGAAAGGGTGATAGCTTTGCAATGTTTTCATAAGTTCATTAAATGTTGTTGAAATCATGCCACGTGTAGCTTCATAGCTAGCAGATATTTCAGCATAAGTTGTTGTGTCAAATTGCTTTTTCCACTCTGTTAGTTGCAATCTGAAACTTTTCCCATCAACTGATATTTGCTCAAACTCGTCAGCAATCACTCCAAGTTCTCTTGCAAATTGTGCTGTGTCAAACTTTCCACCGCCAAGTTCTTTAGGTAGGCGGTTTGATGTCATAACGATTGTAGTTTTGTGCTTAATAGAGTTAATGAGCCTTACAAACATACGTGTTGTTGCTGGGTCGTCTAAGTCAAACTCGTCAATGAGCATGAGCTTATGATTAGAAAACACCTCAATCGTTTTCTCAATGCCAAGGTAGTTCATAAAGTATGTAAGCTCAGTAAAACTAACAAACGCTTTAATGCCCTCAAAAGCATGGAAAAGTGCTGATAGCAAGTGAGTTTTACCAATACCATAAGTGCCATCGATATAGTAGTGCTGTAGTTTTATAGGTTCTTGTTTTTTGAAACGGCTTAAAAATCCTTTTTTAGTAATCACGGGATTGTTGTTAACGATAGCTATGTTTTGCAACGTATCTTTCAAATGTTGTTGGCTAGGGTAGTTGCTGTCACAATTATAGTTGTCGAACGTGCACGATGAAAACTTTGGGTGTGGTTTTAGCTCGTTAATACACTCTTCAACTGAGATTTCATAATTTAGGTTGTTGATTATTTTTAATTTATTGTTTATCATGTAGATGAGTATAAATGGTTTTAGATAAATATCAAGTAAATTTAAGGGTGAACTATGTTAAAAAATATTATTTCTATAGCTGAAGAAGCTGGCAAGATTATTTCAGAAGGGTTTCATACAGAAAAAAACGTAAATTTTAAAGGTGAAGTCGATTTAGTAACTGAGTATGATGTTGCGACAGAGAAGTTTTTGATTGCTGAATTGTCAAAACTATTTCCTAATCATGAAATTGTTGCAGAAGAGTCTAGCGAAGCATATGCGGAGCATAGCGAAGATGCTATTTATATCGACCCAATCGACGGCACAACAAACTTTGTGCATGGTGTACCATTTGTTGCTACATCTATCGGTGTTTATACTGGTGGCGAGTGCCAATATGGTGTTGTTTACAACCCAATATTGAATGAAATGCATTATGCAGAAAAGGGCAAAGGAGCATTTTTAAACGGTAAACCGCTTGCAGTGTCAAAAACAGATAGTGTTGTGAAAGCATTGATTGCAACAGGGTTTCCATATGATAAAAAGCTTGAAAAGATTATACCGATGATTAATAGTGCGTTATTGAATGGCCGTGATATCAGGCGTTTAGGGGCGGCTGCACTAGATTTATGCTATGTTGCGCGTGGTGTGTTTGATGTATATTATGAAACAACGTTAAACCCATGGGATGCAGCAGCAGGCATGCTCATTGTGCGTGAGGCTGGCGGTGTTACATTGAACTTTAAGGGTGAGCAACATGATTTGAAAACTGATGATGTGTTCGCTACTAACAAATTGTTAGAAAAAGACTTTTTAACTCTTTTAAAAGAAATCTATAAATAGTGTTGTCAAAAGCGTATTAATGGTGTATTCTACTTGTTTAAAGATTGCATTGGAGTATTAGTTGTTTAAAAGTAAATGTAGTATTGATATACCAAAGATGTACACAGAACGTGATATATTAGCGATAGAGTTACAACATATTAAAATAGAGTTTATGTCTGATGATAGCTTCTTATTGCTTAAAGATGGAAAGAAACTCTCGAGCGTTATTTTATATAATATTGATGGCACAAAACAAAAAGAGTGGAAAATTCTCTCTAATGAGCCACTTGATATTGTCAATAAATTAATAATTGATGATGAACTTTATCTTTTATGCTCGCAAGAATTGTCTGAAATTGACCAACTGCTTATACTGTTTAAATCACAAAATGATGGCACTATGAAGCCTATAATCACTTTTCCACGTGAAAACTATAGGCACAATATGGCATATTATAAGTTGATTGATGTAAACGGCGAGTGTCGTTTTCTGCTTATTAGGCACAACCGTATACACATGTTTTCAGTTGGCGAAAAGCTTACTGAAATTGAAGTGATGTACGGCGATAAATGGTTTATTAGTGATTATCACGTTATAAATGTTACAAGGGATGAGTGGGAAGTCTACAACCTTTCTTTTGATCTAATAACAACAATTTCAAACGTTAAGGGCGATTATAGCTGGGTGAGTACATCAATGTCGGAAGATGGCAATATTATTGCCATTGTTGCAGATAACCCTTTGAGCTTAGATGATGACGCACGCTCGTGTGTGTGTATTTATGATAAGGTTACAAGTGTATCTAACATACGTTATCTAGATTATAATTGTTTCGCTGTTGCTGTTTGTGGTGAAAAAGTTTGGGTATCAGTTGGGCATGATAATTTCTTAAATTTTGGTGGCATTTCAATCTATGATAGAGCAGGGTACTTAGAGTACTCACAAATTTCAGATGGCAGGGCGCACGGCAAGCAAAATGCTTTTTATCCAGAGCCAATCTCGTCACAAGCTGACTACATTAGCGAAATTAATAACAATGCTGTTATACTTGTTAATCAAAAGATGATTACAATATCTGACTTTTATACTAACAAAATTCAAGAGTTAGACTACGATACATATGCAATAACAGATGATAAGAAAAAATTAGCCGTGATGATGTTTTATGATTATGAAACAAAAGAAACTGGCATAAGTGCAAAAATAGAAGTGTTTGAATGGGATATGAACTCTCAACGATCAAACATAGTAGATATAGCTTCATATTTAAGATAAGGTGATTAAATTGGATAGTATTTTACACATTGGTTTAGATATCGGTTCTACAACCATAAAGATAGTTGTTACAGACAACGAAGATAACATATTATATAGCAAGTACCAAAGACACTTGTCAGACATGCGCAATACGTTAGTTGATTTAATTGACGAAGCGAGCAATATGCTGAAAGATAAGACAATCACAATCAACGTTACAGGCTCAGGTGGTATATCTGTTTCTGGTTGGTTAAATATTCCGTTTGTTCAAGAGGTTATTGCATCAACTCAATGTATTAAACGCCATATTCCAGCGACTGATGTTGCTATCGAACTAGGCGGCGAAGACGCAAAACTTACGTTCTTTGATAGCAGTATCGACCAACGCATGAACGAAACTTGTGCGGGTGGTACAGGTGCGTTTATCGACCAGATGGCAACAGTTTTACAAACAGATGTCGAGGGACTTAACAACCTTGCTAAAAACCATAAGACGATTTATCCAATCGCTGCGCGTTGTGGCGTTTTCGCAAAAACAGATGTATTGCCACTTATAAACGAAGGTGCTGCAAAGGAAGATATCGCTGCGTCAATATTGCAAGCTGTGGTTGATCAAACTATCGGCGGACTTGCATGCGGTAGGCAGATAAAAGGCAGTGTAGCATTCCTAGGTGGTCCGTTGTTCTTTATATCAGAGCTTAGGGAACGTTTCATTGAAACATTAGAACTTGATGATGACCACATAATCTTCCCTGAAAATCCACAACTATTTGTAGCGATGGGTGCTGCATTATTGTCTAAATATTCTGAACCAGTTCAGTTTAACGAGTTGCATAAAAATGCACTAACATTAAGGGACACAAAGGCAGAAATGGAAATTGACCCAATGCCTCAGCTTTTCAAAACTGAAGCAGATTTTCAAGAGTTCCAAACTCGCCACTCTACTGAGGGTGTATTAAACGAAATTGACATAAAAGATGCTAAAGGTGGATTATTCTTAGGGTTTGATGTTGGTTCAACTACTACAAAAGTTATATTGCTTGATGAACATTACAACCTAGTTTATTCGTTCTATGATAGCAACTTAGGTAATCCACTAAAATCTGTTATGCAGGTATTAGAAGACTTATATACAAAAATCCCAAGCGATGCTTATATCGCAAGGAGCTGTATCACAGGTTATGGCGAAGGCTTAATCAAAGCAGCACTGGGTGTTGATGAGGGCGAGGTTGAAACAGTTGCCCACTTCACTGCTGCAAAATATTTTGTGCCAGATGTATCTTTCATCTTAGATATCGGCGGACAAGATATGAAGTGTATGTACATCAAAAACAACACTATTGATAAAATCATATTGAACGAAGCATGTTCATCTGGTTGTGGCTCGTTTATCGAAACATTTGCAAAGTCAGTAAACAAAAGCGTTCAAGAGTTCGCAGAATTAGCATTAACTGCTGAACACCCTGTTGACTTAGGCTCAAGATGTACAGTTTTCATGAACTCTAAAGTTAAGCAAGCACAAAAAGAGGGCGCTACTGTTGGCGATATCTCTGCGGGACTTTCATACTCTGTCGTGCTTAACGCTTTATATAAAGTTATCAAAATGGCAAGCGTAGAAGATTTAGGCGAACATGTTGTTGTGCAAGGTGGCGCATTCTATAACAATGCTGTGTTACGTGCGTTTGAATTAAATATTGGTAGAAACGTAAAACGTTTTAAAATATCTGGCATGATGGGTGCTTTTGGCTCTGCATTGATTGCTAGAAACACATATATTGATGGCAAATCTACTATTATTGACGCAGAGAATTTAAGCAAATTCGCAGTTGAATCATCTAACAGGCGCTGTAAAGCGTGTAGCAACCATTGCTTGCTAACTGTAAATAAGTTCTCAGATGGAAGAAGATATACAACAGGTAACAGATGTGAAAAAGGCGTTAAAGATGAAACAGTTGTTGAATCATTGCCAAACTTGTACGCATACAAATTAGAGCGTTTGTTTGATTACTATGTTCCAACACCAAAGGAAGAAGCACCTTTAGGCGTGCTTGGCATCCCTAGGGTATTGAATATGTATGAGAACTATCCATATTGGTTCACGTTCTTTACTAAACTCGGCTACAGCGTACAAATATCTGATAAATCGTCGAAAGATTTATACAATACTGGTATTGATACAATACCATCACAAACAGTTTGCTACCCTGCAAAGCTAGTGCATGGCCATATTGTAAACCTTGTAGATAAAGGCATTAAGCAAATATTCTACCCATGTGTACAACGTGAAATATTGGAAGAAGGCGCAGATAACAGCTTCAACTGTCCTGTAGTTGCAAGTTATCCAGAGCTTATCAGGCTAAACATGGATACGCTCAAGCTACAAAATGTTGAGTTTATTAGCCCGTTCTTATACCTAGATAATGAAAAGATAGTCGAAGATGCACTTGTTAAGGAGCTAGCAAGTTTAAAACTATCTGAAAAGGATATTAGAAAAGCCGCAAAAATTGCATTTGCAGAGATGGAAATTTTTAAACAAGATATGCGCGATAAAGGCGAGCAAACACTTAAATACCTTGAAGAAAACAATAAAACAGGCGTTGTGTTATCAGGTAGGCCATATCATATTGATAATGAAATCAATCATGGTATTCCAGAGCTTATCGCATCATGCGGGCTTGCTGTATTAACTGAAGATTCTATTGTACACCTTGCAGAAGTGGAGCGCCCACTGAAAGTTGTTGACCAGTGGACATATCACTCAAGGTTATATAAAGCAGCTAGCTTTGTTAAACAACACGAAAATATTGAAATGATACAACTAAACTCGTTTGGTTGCGGTCTTGATGCTGTTACTACTGAACAAGTTTACGACATCTTAAACCGTAGCGATAAGTTATATACTGTTATCAAGATCGACGAAGGTAGCAACCTTGGTGCAGTTAGAATACGTGTGCGCTCACTTGTGGCCGCAATCGAAGATAGGAAACGACGTGGCGTTGAACGTACTCATACACCAGCAAAGCAACGTGTTGAGTTCACACCAGAGATGAAGCATACGCATACTATTGCTATCCCGCAAATATCTCACTTCCATACTGATTTAATGGTGGAAGCATTACGCTCACAAGGCTTTAAAGCGTTACTACTCGAAAAGTGTGATAAAGAAGAGATAAGCACAGGCTTAAAGTTCGTAAACAATGATGCATGCTTCCCAGCTATTGTTGCTGTTGGGCAATTATTGCACCATGCTCTCGACCCTATGACAGATACAGAGCGTGTTGCGTTATTGATCTCCCAAACATCTGGTAGTTGCCGTGCGACTAACTACATCAGTTGGTTAAAGCAAGGTTTAGAGCGTTCTGGTTTAGGGCATGTTCCTGTATTGTCGTTCAACTTACATGGTTTAGAGAAGCATGAAGGATTTAGCATCAACTTTGAGATGATTAAACGACTTGTTATGGCAATACTATACGGTGATCTGTTCATGCGTATGTTGTACCGCGTTAGACCTTATGAGAAGGTGAAAGGCTCAGCCGATGCACTTCATAAGAAGTGGGAGCAAATCGCTAAAGAAAGCATAAACGCATACGACTGGAAAAAATTTAAGAAAGACGTTAAACAAGCAGTAAAAGAGTTTGACGAACTAGAAATACGTGAAGATGAAGTTCGCCCAAGGGTTGGTATTGTTGGTGAAATCCTTATAAAATTCCACCACGATGCAAACAACGAGGCAGCAAGAGTTATCGAGCAAGAGGGCGGCGAAGCTGTTGTGCCTGACTTTATGGACTTCATATTATATTGTGCAGCTAGTGATTACTTAATCAGAGGCGTTCAAAATTCAAGAGTACATAGGATAGGTGCATGGGCACTTGTTAGGTATATTGAATATAAGCGTAACATAATGCGTAGAGCGTTTAAGAAAAGCAAGCGTTTTTCACCTATGCCAATTATTGAAGATTTAGCAAAGTTAGCTAAGCATGTTGTATCGCTAGGCAACCAGTCTGGTGAGGGTTGGTTATTGACGGCTGAAATGCTTGAATTAATTGAAGACGATGTTAATAACATACTACTAGTTCAACCATTTGGTTGCTTGCCAAACCATATCACAGGTAAAGGTGTTATGAAAACTTTGCGCTCAATGTATGACAATGTGAACATTGCCGCAGTTGACTATGACCCAGGTGCAAGTGAAGTGAACCAATTGAACAGGATTAAGTTAATGATGTCAGTAGCGTTTAATAATATGGAAGAAAAGAACGGTAAAAAGAAAGATTGATAAAGAAAAAGGGTAACTGAAAAGTTACCCTTTTTTTATGATTATAATAACGGAATGTTTACGTTTACGTGTGCGCCAATACCGTAGCTAGGGCCTTGGAAATGCTCTAGGTCGTGATATCTGTAGCTTGCAGTAAGTCCAAAATCAAGTATTAAGAACGAGAAACCTGCACCAGCTTCAACAACATAGCCAAAACCGCTATCATTGTATGAAGAGTGCGAAGAAGTGCTAATAGTGTTGTGAGTATAACCAGCACCAGCAGCCGCAAATACGTTTATTAAAGGGATAGGTGGTGTAACTTTTAGTAAAAGTTCGCCAGTATGGCCTTCTAGTGTACGTGGTGATTTATCTGCGGATGTGTATTGATACCTAGCAACGATATCAGTGAATAGAAAAATACCTTGTGAAACTTGGCCGTTAACATAGTAGCCAGTGTCAAACATATCTGCATAAGTACCTTGTGGGATATATACCCCAGCACCAACGCCAGCGCTAAGTGCATGAGCGTTTGTGTTCATGCTAAAAAACATGAAAGAAGCAACGAGTGCTAATAAAATCTTTTTCATAATTTTCTCCTATATATAGCTGAAATAGTTTTCAGTTTATACTCTCATTGAGAGGCTTAATCTGCCTCGCTCTTTATCAATGGCTACAACCATTACTGTAACTTTTTGCCCAACTGCAACAATTTCTCTAGGGTGTTTAACAAACTTTTCAGATAGTTCTGATACGTGTATCAAGCCATCATTTTTCAAGCCGATATCAACAAAAGCACCAAAGTCGACAACGTTTGTAACTTTGCCGTCAAGCATCATGCCTGCTTCAATATCGTTTATATTTATAGCGCCTTTTTTAAAGATTACAGGGTCGAGTTTATCACGGATATCTCTATCTGGTTTTTCTAGGTTTTCGACTATATCTTCAAAAGTGTATTCGCCAATGCCTAACTCGTTTGAGTATTTTACAGCATTGTTGCCTTTAATTGCAAGCCTGATTAATGACGCTTTCTCCGGTGTTATGCTTAATTTATCAAGCAGTGCATAAACAGCTTCATATGTTTCTGGGTGGATGAACATTCTATCTAGTGGCTCATTGCCTTCATAAATTTTTAAGAAGCCAGCACATTGCTTATAGATTACATCACCAAGCCCAACGACTTTAAGTAGTTCTTTTCTATTTTGAAATTTACCATTCTTTTCGCGAAATTTAACAATTTTATCAGCAACTTGGTAGTTCAAGCCAGCAACATATTGCAGTAGCGAAGCACTAGCAGTATTCAGATCAACACCAATGTTGTTAACAACATCTTCAACAACGCCTTGTAAGCTGTTTTCTAGCTTCTTTTTGTTTATGTCGTGTTGATACATGCCAACACCTATCGAGCGTGGTTCAATTTTTACTAGTTCTGATAGTGGGTCTATAACACGCCTAGCGATAGATATTGCACCACGTATAGTAACATCTAAGTCAGGGAACTCTTTTATAGCAACGTCACTAGCAGAGTAGACACTTGCGCCAGCTTCATTTACTATAGTGTATTCTATGTTGATTTTTGACTCTGAGATAACTTTAGATACAAATTCTTCTGTTTCTCTGCTTGCTGTGCCGTTACCGATCGCGATTGCATTTATGTTATGCTTTTCGATAATCTCTAAAACTTTCTTTTTACTGCCTTCATAGTCGTTTTGTGGCATAGTAGGGTGGATAACACCATATGTAAGCAATTTGCCTGTATCATCGACAGCTGCATACTTACAGCCTGTTCTAAACGCTGGGTCTAGCCCAAGTATAGAGCGCTTTTTGATAGGTGGTGTGAGTAGTAAACCTTTTAAATTGTCAGAGAAGACGTTGATAGCACGTTCTTCGCCGATTGATTTAAGGTCTGCATATATTTCAAGTTCGATTGACGATGAAATCATTGATTTGAAAGCCCTTGTAATGCACTTTTTAACAACATCATTATCTGCCCAACCTTCGGAGAGGATTATATTCGTGATAGCGTTAATACATTGGTCTTCATCAACAACCAATTTAACTTTTAGAACTTTTTCACGCTCGCCACGTAATATTGCAAGCGCTCTGTGAGGTGGCAAAGTTGCAACACTTTCAGAAAATTCATAATAAGATTCATACGGTGTGCGCTCATTATTATCAACTGCTTTTTGTGAAGATAGTTGCGCTGTAGCTTTGTATATTTCGCGTATTCTATTTTTTACATTAACGTGGTGGCCGATATTTTCAGTTAAGATATCTCTAGCCATTGTGATAGCTGTAGCTGTATCAGCAACTTGTTCAGATATGAATGTTTTTGCTTCATCTTCAAGTTTTGATAGGTCGCTGTGTTCTTTTATGTATATTGCGAGTGGCTCGATACCTGCTTCTATTGCGATATCTGCTTTAGTTTTCTTTTTAGATTTATATGGAGCATAGAGTGATTCAACTTCTGCAAGTGTTTTAGCATCAAGGATACCTTTTTTAAGCTCATCAGTAAGTTTACCTTTCTCGTCGATAGCTGTTAAAACTTCGCCTTTGCGTTTATCAAGGTTTACAAGGTATTCGTAACGCTCAAGTAGTGAGCGGAGAACAACCTCGTCCATTGCGCCTGTTTCTTCCTTACGATATCTAGCGATAAAAGGGACTGTGTTGCCATCTAAATGCATGTTTATAACATTTTCGACATGTTTTTGTGAAAGCTTAAATTCTGATACTAATGTATTAATCATTTAACACCTATAAATTATTACTCAACTTAGATAATACTTTATCTAGCATTTTTTTGCAAGCAAGTATTAATGATGTAGCTCTATATTAGTATGTATTTTATTCTAATATAAAATATGTCATTTATTTTTAACTAACACGTTGCAAAAAATACAAAAATAGTTTAGTATATTCAACATTATCATTAAAAATTTAATTAAGGAGAGTTGAATGGATAATATTTTAGTGTATATTACGTTTGTTATATACCTTATAGTTATGGTTGGCATTGGCACATATTTTTACACACGTGCTAAAAAACTAGAGGACTACCTACTTGGTGGTAGGGGTATGGGTAGCTGGGTTACAGCACTATCAGCACAAGCAAGCGATATGAGTGGTTGGTTGCTTATGGGGCTTCCTGGTGCAGTCTATCTGTATGGGTTGAACCAAACATGGATTGCTATCGGGTTAATCATCGGTACATACCTAAACTGGAAGTATGTTTCTGCTAGGCTTCGTTTATACACGGGCTCTACAGACTCGTTGACTTTATCGACATTCTTTGATAGGCGCTTTAAAGACCCTACAAAACTACTTAGAATATTTTCATCACTATTTATATTGTTATTCTTCACCGTATACGCTGCGGCAGGGCTTGTGAGTGCTGGTAAGTTGTTTGAGTCGATGTTTAATATTGACTACACGCTTGCGGTTATCGTTGGTACGGGCATCATGATATTCTACACTATCTTAGGTGGCTTCCTTGCTGTTTGTTGGACAGATTTATTCCAAGCGTCACTTATGGTGTTTGCTATCATCGTGTTGCCTATTATTGCATACTTTAATATCGAGCCAGGTGCAATTGAGCTAGCTATTGCTAACAAAGAAAATATTTTCAACATAATGCCATCTGGCACAACTATTACAGCTATGACAGCAATCATATCAACTGCTGCATGGGGGCTTGGATATTTTGGGCAACCGCACATATTAGTACGCTTCATGAGCGTTAAAGAAATTAAACTACTCCCATTTTCGAGGCGTATTGCTATGATATGGGTTGTTATATCGCTTGTGTGTTCAGTAATTATTGGTTTATTAGCTATACCTCTATATCCAGGGCTTCCTGATGGAGAGGCTGAGAAAGTGCTTATATTTATGGTGCGTGATTATGTTACACCAGCTTTCGCAGGCGTGTTGTTGGCAGCTATACTTGCGGCGATTATGTCTACGATTGATTCGCAGTTCCTTGTTGCATCGTCGACTCTTACAGAAGATATTTATGCAAGCATGGTTCGCAAAAACGCAACAAGTAACGAACTGATGACAGTTAGCAGGGTGTGTGTTATCCTCATCGCTATTGTTGCACTTGTGCTTGCTATGGATAAAACAAGTAGCATATTTGGCCTTGTGACGTTCGCATGGGGTGGCTTTGGTTCTGTATTTGGCCCAGTTGTTATAATGGCGCTATATTCTAGGAAAACTACATGGTTCTCAGCACTTGCTGGTATGGTGCTTGGTGGCATAGTTATGCTAACTTGGTACTTGCTAGGGTGGGGCAGTTTCATGTATGAAATCGTTCCAGGGTTTATTGTAAACTTCTTAACTATCATCATCATAAACATGGTGAAACCAAATGATGATGCTGAAATACTTGAGTCGTTCAACGAAATGGAATTGAATTTAAAAAATATGGTGACACCAAAGTAAATTTAAAATCATTTGATAATGTGGCAATCTGGAAACAGGTTGCCATTTTTTTGTGTAGAATATAGGAATTGTACGGA
>CAYJDR010000005.1:0-21273 GCA_964368965.1 uncultured Deferribacteraceae bacterium | reverse complement strand
ATAAATGGATTTGCTAAGTATTTAGGGAACTATTCAGGGTACGAAAAAAGCTACCACATAAAATATGGTAGCTTGTGTTAATTTATCGTTTAAGTAACTGTATTATCTCAAGAAGTTCAGCTTTAAGGTGTTCTTTATCTATTGTGTCTGTAGGTTGTTCAGGCTCTATTGGTAGAGGTTCTTTGCTACGGAGCTGTTTTTTCGCACCTTCAATGGTGAACTTATGCACATAAAGCATGTTCTTAAGTGTGTGGAGTAATTCGAGCGTTTTTGCAGAATAAAACCTTTGGCCACCGCCTGTTTTGTGTGGTTTTAGTTGCTCAAATTCTTTTTCCCAGTACCTGATTGTTGATGCAGTAACACCTACAATCTTGGCAGCGTCACTAATCTTGTAAAATTTATCCATTAACCTCATCTTTGAAAATCTGGCTAGGGCGGAAAACTACTACCGTTCTAGGTGGTATCTCAGTTTCAACGCCAGTTTTTGGGTTGCGTCCAATTCTTTTGCCGCGTTTTTTAACTTCAAAGTTACCAAAGCCAGAAATTTTAACATTCTCACCTTTTAAGATGTCTTCACGCATTTTGTCAAAAACATCATCAACGATCATAGAGATGTCTTTTTTAGTAAGGCCGATGCTTTCGTGGATACTTCCTACCATGCTCGCTTTTGTCATAAGTTCTCTCCTTATTATTAGATAACATAACAATGACGTACGCAACTATTTAGTGCGAACTATCTTTATAACCTTATCCTTTATATCTGTAGATACTGCAAACTCTTTAGCTTTTTCTATGGTTGTTTGAGATAACTTGATAGTGTATATCCTGTTATCTACATCTTCAGCTCTGATAACTGATTGTATATCATTTTGTTTAGCATAGTCAACAGCTTCGTTCTTGTCTGTGAACTCGCTAACATATTTTACTTTGTTTCCACTAAGCGTAATATCGCCATCAGGTGTGATTTCATACACACGCCACATGACGCTAACATCGCCAGACACATCTATAATATTATCAGTTAAGTTAAAATTCAAGTTTATTTTTTTAATTCTATTATATTCTTCACTATTTATATTTTCAAATAACAAGTAATACTGCTTTTCTGCGGGTTTAGCAGGAACAGGTTTAACTGCTGGAGCAGGCTTCGGCGTAGGCTTTGGTACAGGTTTAGCCGCCACAACAGGTTCTTTTTTAGGTTCAGGTTTAGCATCTTGCACTTCTGAGCCGTTTATTGTTTTTAGCATTTCTTTTTTATCAGTGTATGCGTTATCTCGTTTAATTTCTTGTGCAACTTTTTCAGGCGCAACATCTTTTATAGGTGCGATAAGTGTTTTGTTATCAGCTAGTGTGTCAGTTTCATCTGCAAACTCGAAGATTTGAACACTAACATAGCCGAGTGTTTCTTCAGTAGATTGCATATTCTCATTTAGTGCGTCAAATTCAGACTCTATTGATTGACCACTGATATTGATAAAATAATAGAAAAATAGGTAGGCAAACACGCCGACCATTGTTAAGAGCGCAAGAAGGGCAACAATAAGTGCCTTGTTGCTCTTCTTTTTAACCACAACAGCTTCTTTTTTCATACGTTCTGCAAGCTCGCGATTAATATCTGCAAGCGATTTTTCGTAATTTGCAAGTAAGTTTAGGTTATGCGCCATAGTTTATTCTGTTACTCTCTGTTTTTATTTTCTGCTATCAATTTGTCAGCCAAGTGCGATGGCATCTCTTCATAATGGCTGAAATCCATAGTGAACATGCCATGCCCACCCGTCATACTTCTTAAATCAGGTGCATATTTCAACACTTCTGACATAGGCACGCTAGCTGTGATATGTTGGCCAGATGTTTGAGGCTCAACATTGTTGATTTTACCACGTCTAGAGTTTAAGTCGCCTATAACTCCACCAACATGTTGCTCAGGACAGAATACGTCCATGTTCATTATTGGTTCTAGTATAACAGGTTTTGCGTCCATTGCAACCTTCTTATATGCCATAGATGCAGCAATTTTGAAAGACATTTCTGAAGAATCTACAGAATGGTATGATCCATCATATAATGAAACTTTAAAATCAACCATAGGATAGCCCGCTAAAACGCCTTCTGCACAAGCTTCTTTGATACCTTTTTCAACTGCTGGTATAAAGTTACGAGGTACAACACCACCAACAATTTTATCTTCAAATTCGAAGCCAGAGCCACGCTCAAGTGGTGAAATTTCTAACCAAACATCACCATATTGGCCTTTGCCACCAGATTGCTTCTTATATTTGCCTTGCCCAGAAGCAGTAGTGCGTATAGTTTCCATGTATGGTACTTTAGGTGTTTTTAAGTCAACTTGTAGGTTGAACTTGCGTTGTAGCTTTTCAACAACAACTTCGATATGCATTTGCCCCATACCAGCAAGGAGTAAGTCGCCTGTTTGTTCATCGCGCCTAACTGTGATGCCCATGTCCTCTTCAATAAGCTTATGTAGGCTTGTTGATACTTTGTCTTCATCGTCTTTAGATTTTGGCACGATAGAGAACGCAATAACAGGAACATTAAGCGCAGCTTTTGGGAACTCGATAGGGTCAGCCTTAGATGAAAGTGTATCAAAAGTATGAGTAGCTTTCAATTTGTTTACCATACCAATTTGGCCAGCTGTAAGTTCATTAACTTTAACGTGCTGTTTGCCTTGTAGTAGGTATAGTTGAGATATACGTTCATCTTCATCAGTGTTTACGTTGTAGACTGTTGAGTCGTTCTTGATAGAGCCAGAGTATACCCTGAAAATTGATAGTTTGCCTGCGAATGGGTCGATAAAAGTTTTAAACACTTGTGCTGAGAACTCTTTATCGCTAGCTGTAACATCAACAGGTTCGCCACTTTTCTTATCTATTGCGAATGTTGGTGCACGTTGCAATGGTGACGGTAGATAGTCGATAATAGCTTCAAGCAATAGCTTAGAGCCTATGTTTTTAACAGCTGAGCCACATAACACAGGAACAAAGCGCTTAGTGACAACGCCTTCACGGAGTCCTTTGCGTATTTCATCTTCTGACAAGTCGCCTGTTTCAAGGTATTTTTCTATATAGTCATCATCAGTTTCAGAAACTGCTTCAACAAGTTTTTCTCTGAAAGTTGTTGCTTCTGCTAAGAGGTCTGATGGGATATCTTCAATAGTGTATTGTGCAGTAGGTTCTGCAGGGTACATAAGCGCTTTCATGCGCACTAAGTCGATGATACCTTTGAATGAATCTTCTTTACCGATAGGTATAAAAATTGGAAGCGGGATAATACCGAACGCTTTTTCGATATCGCTAAGTGCGTTTAAGAAATCAGCGTTTTCTTTATCCATCTTGTTGATGAATATAAGTTTTGATAAGTTGTATTCCTCAGCATATTCCCAAACACGCAATGTTTCAGCCTTAACGCCTGTGATTGCTGATGCAATAATAACGGCACCATCGACAGCTGATATTGCGCACTTTGTTTCATGAAGGAAGTTAGCATACCCTGGGGTATCAACAATGTTTAAAGAACTTTTGTTCCATGTAACTGAGGCTACTTTTGTGTTGATAGAAAACTTACGGTCGATCTCGACAGGGTCGAAATCCATATAACTAGTACCATTCTCGATGTCGCCAATACGCGTGGTAGCGCCAGTGTTGTATAAAACTGCTTCGATAAGACTTGTTTTACCCGCACCACCATGCGAAATAAAGGCTACGTTTCTAATCATGCTTGTTTCCATAGACTAATGCCTCCCGTTAAATGCTGTATGGTTACTGCAAATAACTTGTTTTATTATATTTGCACCTGAGAGGTGCTCTATTATACTAAAATTGTGACACTGTAATAGATGGTTGAAAATACATGACATCTAATTTATATAGATTATATCAATTATTTTTCAAATATACAAGCATTTTATAATATTTATCACTTTGCGTTAGCTTTAAACAGCTCAATTTGTGTGATTGGTTGTTCATGAGTTTGCGCATTATCAAGTTTATATTTGTAAATGTTGTTGTTATATTTATCAAACAACGTGTTAACCATATCTTCTGATAGGTCGCTAGCATTGTTGAAGTTGCCAACATTGTTTTGTGTTTTTGTTTGTAGTGTATTGTTTTTTTCGTGGGTAACAATTTCTTCAATATCGTTTAGCATAACTCTTATGCTGCGTGCTTCATGGTCGTGTACGCTGTCGAAGTCCCTTAATGAGGCGCTTGTTTGGTGTATGATATTACCATTGTCACTGTTATCAACCATTTCATGTAATGTGATGCAAGTGCTTTCGGGTTTTTCTTGTAAGCTTGTGAATATGTTTGAGAAGTATCCTTTGTTTTCTTCTGTGTTGCCTAAGAACAGTTGCCATTTTTTTGCATTAATTTTTGCGATATTTTCATCGCTTAGTCGTTCGTTATCAAAGAAGAGGACAATGTCAGGCGATTGGCTGTTGATGAAGTCGATAGTGTTTTCATTATTCATCTCGCTACCTTTGATGGCGATTGTTTTAACATTAGACATGTGTGAATACTTTACGCCGAAGTATCTATCAACGCTTTTTTTTGTAGCTGCAACAAGCTTTGCAACATGCGATTGTTTCATGCAGTCGTTTTCATCAGTTTGGATAACTCCACCGCATAGAGTTTTTGTGTCTTGGATTGCATCAATTAATGCAAAATGTTGTGGGCTATTCCTTGTTACAATAAAAATTTTTAAAGACATATTTATACAACCTTATTCATTTAATATATTATCTTTAACCTTAAATGAAAAAATTTGCAAGTGTCATATTATTTTATCTAATGTTCTTTACAGTTTATAACATGTATGGTAATAATTAGTACGAATATAAAAAGGAGTATACACACATGAGTGATAACCCATGGGGTAACACTAGGTTTGAATTTCCATTCAAATTTGGTAAAAAGAAAAAGAAAGCAACACCTGTTGCTGATGATGCAGTTGCAGATATTAGCCCAAGGCAACCAAGCGGTAAAGCATACGTTGCTATATTAGGCGTATTGTTTGTTGCATGGATGTTGACAGGTTTCTATATTGTAGCAGCTGATGAACAAGCAGTTGTAAAAAGGTTTGGTAACGTGTTAGACGTAAAAATGCCTGGCCCTCACTATCATCTGCCATTCCCGATAGATAGTGTAGATAAAGCGAAAGTTACACAAATACACCGTATCGAGATCGGTTATGATGGTAACTTAAATTCTATCAAAAATGAGTCGTTAATGCTCACAGGTGATGAAAACATCGTTAACCTAGACTTGATTGTGCAATACCAAATCAACGACGTTGTTGCATACTTATACAATGTTGCAGACGTTGATGACACTATCAAGAACGCTGCACAATCAGCTATCAGAGAAGTTGCTGGTAAAGAGTTAATCGACGAGCTATTAACAGTTGGCAAGAACAGGGTACAAACTGAAACTATGGTTATCTTACAAGATATGATGAACGTCTACAAAGCTGGTGTTAGGATAGTTGCTGTTCAATTACAAGATGTAGCACCACCTGATGAAGTAAGTGCTGCGTTTAAAGATGTTGCAAGCGCTAGGGAAGATAAAAACAGGTTCATAAACGAAGCTGATGCTTATGCAAACCAAATCATACCACAAGCACGTGGTGAAGCTGCAACTATGTTGCAACAAGCAGAAGCATACCATGCTAAAGTTGTTGAGCAAGCACTAGGTGATGTTGCAAGGTTTAACCAAATCTTAGAGGAATACAAAAAAGCACCTAATATCACTAGGAAACGTATGTATATCGACGCTATGGAGCAAACCCTCAGAGATGCTGATATCAAAGTGTTTGATAAGAATATTGACAATATTAACCCATTTATTGGTTTAAATTCAGTAGGGGGTAAATAATGAAGAAGTCAACATTTATACAAATCCTAGTTGTGCTTGTAGTCGTTATTGTCGGTGGCTTCCTTGGCACATTTAAAGTTGATATTACAGAGCAAGCTATTGTTACAAGGCTTGGTAAACCTGTTCGCACGGTTTCAGAACCTGGCTTAAACTTTATGATACCACTTGTTGAGCGTCCGTATTTTTTCAGCAAAAAGCTACTCGGTTACGATGCAGCACCGTCTGAAATCTTAACACGTGATAAGAAAAACTTGATTGTTGATAACTATTGTAAATGGTATATTGCTGACCCACTAAAGTTCTTCCTAACTGTTAAAAACGAATTAGGTGCGTTCTCAAGGTTAGATGATATAATCTATTCAGAGATGCGTAACGAACTTGCAAGACATGATTTGATTGACGTTATCAACCAAAACAGGCAAGAGATTATGGCAAATGTTACATCTCAAGCTAAAGAGAAAGCGCTTGAATATGGCATTGATATATTAGATATCAGAGTTAAAAGGGCAGACCTACCGACTGAAAACGAAATGGCAGTATATGCAAGGATGGCTACAGAGCGCCAACGTATCGCCACACAATATCGCTCAGAAGGTATGGAAGAAGCACAAAAAATCAAAGCACGCACAGATAAAGAGCGTGAATTGATCATGGCTGAAGCTTACCGTGAAGTTGAAACAACTAAAGGTGAAGCAGATGCTAAAGTTATTAAAATATACTCTGATGCTTATAAAAAAGATGAATCGTTCTTCGAGTTCTATAGAACTCTTGAAGCCTATAAAAATGTATTAACGCCTGACACAGAGTTATATTTAACAACTGATTCAGCAATATTAAATGTGCTTGAAGGCGACAGTAAAAAGTAGAGGGTAGATAAGTTGGTTAGATATATGTTTATTGCGGTTATCTTTTCCATGATGGCTGCTGGTGTGTTTGCATTCTTTTTCCTTGATGTTACAAATAGAAAAACATCGGGAGATATTATTGAAATAAGCGATATAAACTCGTTGATAGATAACGAGGATATGAACGTGAAATCTTTAATCACAAGGGTTGCAAATGGTTGCTCAAATGATGATAAAGAATGTATAGCCGTAAAAACATATAGGTATATCAAAGAGAACGTTGCACTTGGTGAAGCTGCAATGACAGGCTACTCAGCTTATGGCGCACTAACAGAAAGGCAAGGCGATGCGATAGATTTATCGCTGCTGTATGCCTCAATGCTTGCTAATATTAAGATTGATGCAAGAATAGAATATGAAGATGGCAAACCTTATGTGTATGTTGGCGGTTTAGATGCTGTTAAACTTTATGATACAATCATGAACGATATCAGGTCGACTCCGCTTGCATCACGTGAGTTGCTGTTGAAAGAAGATCAAATATGGGCTGTAAATTTGAGCGACGGCTTGAATATTCCCATGTCTATTGACATAGTTGTCAAATCAAATAAACCGTTCGATATGAGCTTGTTTGCGAATATGGAAGAGGTTAACAGGTACTTCTCAAACAATAATGGCATAATGCTACAAACATGTAATAAAGCAAGCACTACAGCAGTAAACCAAACATGTTTAGTGCCTGCTAATAGTGTACTTGTGTTTGTATCTCACGATGCTGACAACAAGTTCAATGCTAGTGTATATAAAGGCGGGTTGATACCTAACGATATTTCTGAAAAAGTTATAGATGGCAGAACGTATATACCTGCTGATATGGCGCTGAATGCGTTGTTCCAATATCCTGGTATAATGCAATAGGGGGCAAAATGCTAAAAGTAGGATACATGGAGTATGCAAACGTATACCCAATATTTTATCACTTATTAAATTTAGGTAACATTTCACTTATAAAAGGCTATCCTTCTGAATTGAATAAACTAGTACGTAATAGGGATATTGATATCTCGCCGTCATCATCTATCGAGTTTGCACGAAATCCTGAACTATATAAAATATTCCCTGATATATCAGTATCTTCAATTGGTGCTGTTAAAAGTGTAAACATCTTTTCAAACTATCCAATCGAAGAGCTATCTGGCAAAACAATAAAATTCACTAAAGAGTCAAACACGTCAACTATCTTATGCAGAATTGTGTTAGAAGAGTTCCACAACTTATCGCCAGTCTATAGCGATAGCGAAAACTACGACGCTGAGTTGTTAATCGGCGATAAAGCATTACATAGATATTATAACCCAACAATGCCATATGTATATGACTTAGGTGACTTATGGTATAAAAAAACGGGGTTGCCATTTGTGTTTGCGTTGTGGATATGCAGGGCGACAGATAGTAACATAGAACAATTACATGAGTTTGCAGAGTTGTTACGCAAATACTCAGCTAAAACAAACGACTATAGCAACAACCTCGTATCAAAATATACATCATTAGGCTACACGGCTGAGCAGATAGTAGATTATTGGAACGTAATTGATTATAGATTATCTGTAAAACATATAGAGGGACTTTCCCTATTTTATAAGTACGCTCACAAACTAGGCGAAATAGAAAGTGATGCTTGCGAGCGTTTAAAAGCTTCATTTTTACTTTAAATAATACTTGTAATTTATTTTAACCAAAGATATTTTGTGCTTGCTTCATGTTTTCACGTATTTGCACATTGAATGGACAGTTACTTTCACAAGCACCACACATTATGCAATCATTTGCGTTAATTTCTAAGCTATCATAGTGAGATTTTACCGTTTCAGGCACTTCGCTTTGTTCTTTGGCAAGGTCTAAAAACTTAGTAACTGTTGCAATGTCTATTGAAGCTGGGCAAGGTAGGCAATGGTTGCAATACATGCATCTTCCACTAATTTTCACATTTTTACTGCCTGATAATATTGCGGTATAATCTCGTTCAGCTTCACTTGCATTGCAATACTTTAGTGCGTTCACTAATTCATCAACATTGCTACAGCCAACTAAAATACTTACAACAGCAGGCCTCGTTAATGCGTAGTGGCAACATTGTGTAACAGTCATAGCTTTTCCAAAAGGGGAGCTTTCATCACGCAGTAGTGTGCCAGCGCCAAGTGCTTTCATAACAGTGATGCCAACGCCTAGCCTTTCGCAAGTTGAGTATAGTTTTACACGTGCGTCGTCGATTTCCCAATCGTTGCCATCTTTTAGGTTAGTGTGCTCGCATAGCTCGAATATATCTATCTCAGGTTTTTCAAGGTCATAAGCTGGATTAATGCTGAACATTAGCACATCTATCAAGCCGCTTTCGATAGCTTTCAATGCAACTAATGGGTTGTGCGAGCTTAAACCAATGTGCTTGATTGCACCATTGTGTTTTAACTCTTTCACATACTCAATTATTTCACCGTTCATTATTGAGTCTAGGTCATCAAAGCTGTCGACATAGTGTATCATGCCTACGTCAACATAGTCTGTTTGTAAGTCTGTTAATAGGGCTTCAAACGATGCTTTCACTTTTTCTATGTCACGTGAGCGTTCATACTGTCCATCAAGCATAACTGTGCATACATGGCCTTGTATAATCATTTTATCACGTTTTCCTGCAAGGGCAGTTCCTATTGCTTTTCTAGTTTCAGGTTGTGGCATAAATACGTCAATAAAGTTAACGCCATTATTTATCGCAGTATCAATTATTTCATTGACTGTTTCTTGTGGCTTATCGTTTAGCCACTCGCCACCAAGTCCAATAACGCTAGTGTTTAATTTTGTACGCCCAAGTTTACGGTATATCATGATTGCACCTTTTGTATCAATTAGCTATCAAAGTTTATTTTAATAATTTTATCTTCTATGTTTGTTTCGTCATCGTCATCGTCTTCAAAGTCGTCTAGTTCGCTAATACGGAAGTTGAATACGAATGAAGGCGACTTTAAATCATCAAGTACCGCTATGATTGCGTAGAATGGGATAAAAATATCTTCCCACACACCAGAGAATTTTAACTTTGCACATACGCCTAAATCATTTAGTTCAAAATCAACACAAGAGCTAACGCCGAATGCAAGTATAATGCCTCTTTCAAGCTCTTCTTCAGTGAGCCCGCGAGAGCCAATATCTAGCCCTGGTGCATCAATAGCGTGTATATATATCTTAGAGTGTTGCTCCATAGCTATCATAATAGAGTTTTTTATTAATTCGTAGTTGTTCATCAATTTATGCTCCTTTATTAGTGGCTGGGTTATGGCAAGCATAGCTCCCATTGAATGTCGGTTTAGTGTTTTTGCATAAGTCAGTAGCGCTATCGCACCTATCAACAAATATGCAGCTATTATTGTTTAAGTCTGTGTTTCTTCCAATAGTGCCACGTATAGTGTTTAGTTCGTTATGTTCGTTTATCTTAGGTATGCAACTATTTAGCGCAATAGTGTATGGATGGACGATTGAGCCATCATCTAGTGTGCCGTTTGCAACTATTTCCATAAGCTCTGCGCAATATAGCACGGCAACTCTATCACATATTGCTGATAGTAATGATAAATCATGTGAGATAAATAAGATAGTTAATTTACGTGATTTATTAAGTTTTTTAATTAGTTCAATGATTTGCGTTTGCGTTGTGACATCAAGTGCTGTTGTTGGCTCATCAGCTATCAATATTTCAGGGTTTGCAGAAAGGGCAAGCGCTATCATTACTCTTTGGTTCATGCCACCAGATAATTGGTGAGGGTATGCCTTGAGTCTATCATGTGCGTTGTCGATTTCTACATCTTTAAGTAATTGTTCTGCTTGAGTATATGCATCTTTTGTCGATATGTTTTTATTATAAAGTTTTATAGTTTCAACAAGCTGTGCGCCGATAGTCATAACTGGGTTAAGCGATGCTAGAGGATTCTGAAAAATCATTGAGATTTTAGTGCCTCTAATACTTTTGAAATCATCAGTTGTAACAAGTGGTTTACCATCAAGGATGATATCTCCGCCAGTTTTTGTCACAGGTTTATCTATAATGCCAAGTATAGTTTTTGCTAGAACGCTCTTACCCGACCCAGATTCACCTGCAAGGCCTAATATTTCGCCTTTGTGGAGCTCTAGGTTGAAGTTTTTTAAGATATAAAATTGCTCGTAAGCAGAGTTGAGTTCGATGTTTAAGTTCTTAATTTTTAACATATTTTATATTATTCCAAAATATTAGTTTCGTCTAGCATTATTATTTGTTATAAAAAGACTTGAAAAAAAAAATAGATGTAATACATTAATACTTAACTATTTGTAAGACATAAAAAGTATTACACAAACAAAAAGAGGTACAATGGCACGAATTTCAGAAAAGACACTTGAGCAAATACGTCATATAAGTATCGAAAGTATCGTATCGCCATATGTTGACTTCGTTAAAAAGGGTGCAGATTTATGGGCTTGTTGTCCGTTTCATGCAGAGGACACCCCATCGTTTAAGATTAATACAGATAAAAATTTCTATAAATGTTTTGGGTGTGATGCAAAGGGCGACACTATCTCATTTATTAGGTATAAGTTAGGGTATTCATATCCAGATGCTATCATATATATAGCTGAAAAGTATGGTATAAATGTAGAGTATGAAGGTGAAGACAACGTCTATAGAAAAGACATATTAGCATTGCATGAAGACTTACAAGTTATTATGCGCAACTCGCTGTATACTGATGACGGCACAAAAGCACGTGAATATATTCTCAATAGAGGGTTCACAGATGATGACCTCAACACATTTGGGCTAGGGTATATCCCACCAAGGTACAACTATAGTGAAATATATAGGAAATACTCAAAAGATGTGTTGTTTAATTCTGGATATTTTAAAGAAGGGCAATACGGCGTAACGCCACGATTTTTCGATAGATTGATGTTGCCAATAAAGAACGTTACAGGCTCAATCGCAGCCTTTGCTGGCAGAAGCTTAGACGGTAGCGAACCAAAGTACCTAAACTCAGCAGAGAGTGAGCTTTTTCATAAACGTTATACATTGTTCAACATTGACAAAGCTAAAGATGCGATGAAAAAATCGGGCAAATGCCTTGTTGTTGAAGGTTACTTTGATGTAATGAGGCTTTATAAATCAGGCTATCAGAATACTGTTGCACCAATGGGTACAGCATTAACGATAGAACAAATCAACTTAATAAAGCGCTATGCATCTGAAGTTATCTTAGTGTTCGATGGTGATGCAGCAGGTGAGAAAGCTGCAAACAAGAGCCTTTCAAGCTTCGTGCAGGTGGATATGTTCCCGAAAGTTGTGTTTTTAGGCAACAACGAAGACCCAGACACATTCATCTTGCAACACGGCGTGAAAAGGTTTAGCGAGCTTGTAAACAAGAGCGAAGACTTGTTTATAAACATTAGTCGCAGGCTTGCAAATTCAGCAAGGGGCGACTTTAACAAAAAGCTTGAGAAGTACCAGCCGATAAAACGTATGTTATCGTCTGTGAAAGATGTACATTTGAAAGAACATTACTCTGAAAAGGTGGCAGAGATATTTGGGCTGAGTAAGCAAAATGTTCTTGATGAACTTAGCACCGCAACTAAACAAAGCACTTTTGTGAACCAAAAGAAGCAACAAAGTGTCATAAATGCGGATTACGCTTGCGAGCTTGATTTTATAGCTTGTTTGCGAAAATTACCAGTAGATACAATAGATTCGCTCATGCATGACATGAGTGACGAGATGTTTAAAAACGATAATATAAGAGAAGTTTTTAAAAAAATACTTGATATTTCTAAAACTGCGACTTATATTGATAACTTTGTACACGAGCTAGGCGAAGACTTCATAGAGATTTCTATGCGCGATTTACCAGAAGATGTCTATAAGTTCGCATTGACGAACAAGCATCGCATTGTAAACAATTACTTAGATAAACGCCATGCAGAGTTAATCAAAATGCAGGAAACTGCAACAACAATTGAAGATAAAATAAAATACATAGAGCAGATTGATCAGCTTGCAAAACAGCGAGTTGCATTAAATAATCTGTAGGAGCATGATCATAGTGATGTCAAAACGATTAAAAATGCCTGAGATTAAACAGTTAGTTGCAATCGGTAAGGAAAAAGGGTTCCTGACGTTCGATGAAATCAACGACACTTTACCAGAGGAACAAGCAACAACTGAAGTTATTGACGAAGTTATGGTGCTACTTACTCAGTTAAAGATTGATGTTATTGATAGTAAAACTAAAAAAAGCACAATGTTTACGAGTATGCCTGTCATCGTAGAAGATGAAGAAGATGAAGAAGTTGTCAGCACCATCGAGAACGACTATCAAGACGACGTTGAGGAAGTGCTCAGCACTGACGACCCAGTTAGATTATATCTTAAGGAAATGGGCAATATACCTCTACTTAGCCGTGAAGAAGAAATTGATGTGGCAAAAGAAATTGAAGAAGGGCAACGCAAAGTTTTACGCGCTGTTTTATCGTTTCCATCTACTGCATCTAAAATTGTCGAAATAGCTGAGTGTGTTAAAAACGACACCATGCGACTTAAAGATATCATTGACGTTGAAGAAGAACTCCTTGAACTTGGCGAACAAGTTGCAGACCTTGAGGATTTAACTGACGAGGTTGAAGAGCAAGAAGTAGAAGAAGAGGAAACTTACGGCGATGACGCACCTGAAGATGAGAAAACTGAAGAGCCAAAAGAAAAAGAACCTATAATCGATGAAACACTTAGTGAAGAAATCGCAGCTAAAAATGAAATCATAGAAGAATATAACACTAGGGAAGCTCAATTAAAAGCACAATTCCTAGAAACTATTGAAGATGCAGTTATCAAACTAAAAGAAGATGTTATACTTACTGAATCAAGAAGGATAGGTAACACATACTCTGAAGAAGAGATGAAAGCATTCAAACAAAAAGCTGAAGAAACTGTTAATGAAGTTACTGAAAAACTTTTATCAATAAAAGTAAACTATAACAAAATTTGCCTAATCGCATCTGATATCAGGTTGTGCTTTGTGGCTATCGCAGAAGCTCAGTCAGACCTTGTAAGGTTAAATAAATTGTTACAAGTGCCTGCAAACTCTTTTGATAATTTCTTATCATTCGACCAACTTGCAGCTGTATGTAAATCGCAAGGTTTAAATGATAACGATATCAAAACAATCGCGGTAAAATACGATAAAGCTACAGATAACCTCACACAACAATACGCGACACTCGGTGTAGACCGTTTAGAGCTTGAAGAAATATACAACAACCTATTAAACGGCGAACAAGAAACGGATAAGGCAAAGTCAAAGCTTATTGAAGCTAACTTACGCTTAGTTGTTAGTATCGCTAAAAAATACACAAACAGAGGCTTACAGTTCCTTGATTTAATCCAAGAAGGGAACATCGGCTTAATGAAAGCTGTTGAAAAGTTTGAGTATAGACGTGGCTATAAATTCTCTACATATGCTACATGGTGGATTAGGCAGGCTATCACAAGGGCTATCGCAGACCAGGCTAGAACAATCAGGATCCCTGTACACATGATAGAAACTATCAACAAAATGATGAAAGTTACACGCCAACTACAGCAAGAGTTTGGGCGCGAACCAACACCAGAAGAGATATCTGAAAAAATGGATATCCCAGTTGAAAAAATTAAAAAAGTTATGAAAATCGCAAAAGAACCTGTATCTCTTGAAACACCAATCGGTGAAGATGAAGATTCAAACTTAGGCGACTTCATCGAAGATAAATCGGCTAAAAATCCATCTGATGAGGTTACATACCTAAAACTTAAAGAGCATACAAGCTCAATCCTAGATACGCTAAGCCCTAGAGAAGCTAGTGTATTGAGGTTAAGGTTTGGTATCGACTGTGACTCTGACCACACATTAGAAGAGGTTGGTAAAAAGTTTGCAGTTACTCGTGAGAGGATTAGGCAGATCGAGGCAAAAGCGCTCAGAAAGCTACGCCACCCAACTAGAAGTAGAATTATGAGAACATTTACAGATTAATTTATAAAAAAAATGCTTGACAAAACATAAAAGATTTGAGATAAACATATCTCACTTGAAGCAAACATGTTTTCAAGCATCGGGGCCAATAGCTCAGCTTGGTTAGAGCAACCGGCTCATAACCGGTAGGTCCTAGGTTCAAGTCCTAGTTGGCCCATCATTTTTAAAAGGGGAGTTTTTTACTCCCCTGAAACATTTAAGGGTACATTTTCATTGGCTATCAAACCAAACACAACCGATATTATTAACTTTATGGAACATGAACTTACTGACATTAGAACACAATCAAAGTGGGATTTTTCAGGCAAACAAGTTTTTACTGGCGATAAATTAATAACTAAAGTTGCGCTTAGTCTTGATGTTAATACAGCTATAATCAATAAAGCAATAGATATGGGGTGTGAGTTACTTATTACTCATCACCCCCTTTTTTTTCGAGAGTCAAAAGGTATTTTGGCCGACAGGAAACAAGATGCTATTGCTATCAAAGCTATCCAAAACGGCTTAGACATCCTCAGCTACCATACAAACTTAGATATCGCAGATAAAGGCACAAGTGCATATATTTGTGAGCTGCTAGGTGGCAGGGTTGAAGATGGTTTTTTAAGTTTAGAAGGCTCTATTCAACTATATAAGATTGCAGTATACGTACCTTATGACAATAGAGATGAAGTTTTTGAAGCACTCACAACAGCTGGTGCTGGCAAAGCAAAAAACTATGAAAATTGCGGCTATATGTCAGAAGGTGTGGGCATGTTTACTCCACTAGATGGTGCAAACCCACATATTGGCGATATAGGCACAAAAGCACTTGTTGATGAAGTTAAACTTGAGTGCATTATAGATACAAAACACTTGCACAAGGCTATCAGCGCTATGATAAAGGCTCACCCTTACGAAGAGCCAGCATATGAAGTTATCAAACTAGAAAATTCTAAAAACTATGGATTTGGCAAAGTCGCGACACTTGAAAAAGAGTATGACTTACAATCATTCATCGAACACATCAAATTACACTTGAATATTGACAGTGTAAGAACTAATATAAACAATGTAGAAAAATTTTGTAAATACGCAGTTTGCACAGGTTCAGGTGCTAGCGTGTGGAAAGATTGCTTAAAAGCGGGCGTTAACGTGCTTGTTACAGGCGATATGAAATATCATGACGCTGTTGACGCTGCAGAAGCAGGTGTTTGCATTATAGACGCTGGGCACCAAGCAACAGAACAAATCTACATGAAAAAGCTAGAAGCATTACTTAGAGAAAATTTTGAAGTTGAAATAATACACGAAGATATTACTCAGAAGATATTTAATTGGGGGGCATAATGCAAGAAGATTTAAAATTACTCGTAGACTTGCAAAAGACAGATTCTCGTATAGGACAAATTGAGTCAGTTGTGACTGATATTCCTTTACAAACAAAAGGCATTCAAGAAAAACTTTCAAAGGCTACAGCAGGTAGGGAAGCTATCGTTGCTGAAATCAGCGAAAATAAAAAAGCGTACGCTACACTTGAAAACGAACTTAATGAAAAGAAAGACTTATTAGCTTCTTCTCAAACTAAACTAACATCAGTACAAAACAATAAAGAGTATGAGTCAGTTCTCAGAGAACTTGAAACTCTTAAGAAAAATATCACAGATGGCGATGAACAACTTAAAGAAATGACTAACAGCAACTTTAAGTATGAGTCTGAGCTTGCTACAATCAAAGAGCTTGAAGACGGACTTAACAGCCAACTAGATGAAATCAACTCATCAAAAGTAAACGAAGATAAAGACCTAAATGATGAACTAGTTAAGCTAAAAGTTGAACGCGATGAGATCGCAGCAACTATCAAGAAAAGCTTACTAATGAAATATGAGCGTGTTCGTGCACACAGAAACAATATCGGTATCGCACTAGTTAAAGATGAAGTTTGCCACGCTTGCTACATGCACATCCCACCACAACTATATGTTGACGTTAAGAAAGATAAAGCAATTTATGCTTGCCCACACTGTCAACGTATTTTATATTACGTTAATAAAGAACAACAAACAGAAGGCGCTGAATAGTGCGTTACAGCATTTATTCAGATGGAGCTTCTAGAGGTAACCCCGGGCCAGCAGGTGCGGGGTTTGTTGTGTTTAATGAACAAGGTGAAATAGTTGCTGAAAAAGCGATACCATTAGGCGTTGTCACAAACAACATAGCAGAATATACTGCAGTGTTAAAAGCTGCTGAATATATTGCAGAGCTTAAGCCTGAGCATGTTTCATTCTTTTTAGACTCTGAACTAATCGTAAAGCAAGTGAAGGGCGAATACCGTGTGAAAGATGAAAAGCTTAAGCCGTTATATTTATCATTAATAAAGATATTAAACACGTTTAGTTATGAAATCAAGCACGTGCCACGTAACGACAATAAACTAGCTGATGCACTATCGAACATCGGCGCCGACATGAACGAAGCTTAAAAGCTATATTTTATTATATATCTAATAAGTGTTGAATATCGCATCAAAATCGTGTAAACTAGTGGTAATAAACTGAAGGTGGTGAGAGTTGAATAAACATATTCTACTATTACTTAGCACGCTTTTACTATTTACACTTACAGCTTGCAAAGATAATAAGCCTCAAATATCTGACGATAACATGACGGCTGATTTATCTATTGCATCTGTTGCGATTAGTGATGATGGCGATATTAACGAAGGTAACATACAATTCGCACAAGGCAACTTTAACACAGCTATTGATTTTTATGCAGAATCAATGACTGAGAATAAAGCACTGGCACTATATAATATCGGTGTAAGTTATTATTTACTTGGCGATATAGTTAAGGCTGAAGAAAACTTCCGTGAAGCCGTCGCTACAGATCCAAAGTTTGATGAAGCTATCATGAACTTAGTTGCTGTACTCGCACAACAAGAAAAGGTTGAAGAAGCAGAGAAATATATCTCACGCATCATATACACAAACAAATCACCTAGAGTTTATGTTGATATGGCAAACATATCATTGAAGTTAAACAACCCATCACAAGCATCATTTTATTATAACAAGGCACTCGAAGTCGCACCAGAGTCAGATTTTGTGCGTGCAAACTATGCAAACTTCCTTATAAGCATTGGTGAATATCTAGATGGTATAGAAATTTTAGAAAGCATTGACTATAAAGACTTTTCTATCTTATACAACCTAGCTTATGCGTACTATAAGCTTAAAGATAATTCCGTTGCAACAACGTTAGCACTTGATGCGTTTTATTCATCTGGTGCAACTGAAGAAGGGTATAATAAACTTGCTTACCTATTTTCAGACATTGGCGACTATCATAGCGAAATAGACGTGCTAACAACACTATTACGCTTTGATGACTCTAGAGATTATAAAGTTAGGCTTGTTACTGCATTCATAAATACTTACCAATTTTCTCAAGCACTTGACGAGCTTGCGATATTACTCGAACGTTACCCAAATGACGTTGCGCTCAATATGCTAAACTATGAAGTGCTGGTTATGGCTGATAGGATTGTTGACGCAGGCTTGTTTATTAAAGCAACTTATGACAGGTTAAAAGGCGATATACCACTATACTATTACACAAAACATTTAGCACTATTTAGCGACTCTGTCGCACCTGTGAAGAACTTAATATTTACTAACCGTTCAAACAGTTGGCTCAACTTAGCAAAAACAGTATACAGCCTTAGCTTAGGCGATTATAACTCTGCAAAAAAATACTTAGAAAGCGTTTCCGAGAGCGCAGGGCATGATTACTACTCATATAAAACATTCCTAGCAATAGTTGATAGGAAATACTCTGAGGCAGAGCTATATTCAGCAAATATGCAACCGACTCACTATGAGACGTTTTGGTATAGCCTTGTTATAGCTTGGAACTTAAAAAATACTACAGAACTACTTGCAATCACTAAAGAATTTCAAGATAGCCCATTCATTTATACAAAGACACCTGACTTTAGCTATAACTTAATTCCTCAGATTGCTGATATGAGTTATACTTTCAACTTTGATGCAAATGAAACAGATATTGCAGCAATGATGATGTATCCAATATTTTTAGAGCCAGATGATGTTGTTCAATTCTTAGTTGTTGGGCGCTCTGTGTTGAAAGATTCTGAACGTGAAAATGCGACTAATAAACTTGAAGGCACAAAGCGTAATAATGAAGCACTTGATGCGTTCTATACGTATAGTTTCGATAAAGCAATATCAAAGTTTAAGGAAGCAATATCACACTTACCTAGCAACACCCTGGCCGCATTTAACCTTGGTGTAGCGTATTTCAACGTAGGTGATAATGTAAATGCTATTAAGTTGTTCCAGCAAGCTATTACACTTGATGATGCAAACCCTTATCCATATTTCGGCTTAGGGCTTACATATGAAAGGATAGGCAATAGCGACCTTGCTCAAACTAACCTTGAGAAATCAAGGCTACTACTTGAAGGTGCTGTGAAAAACGCTAAAAAAGAAAACTTGAACGACATTAGATATTTTTACATGGCGACAATGGTTAGTGATCGTTTCCAAAAACGTATGGAAGCCCATGCGATAGTAAAATCTGAAGATGCGTTTGTGCAAGCTATTGATAACTTTATGGTATATTTTGAAACAAAGGATATTAACGCTTTAAATGCGCTTGACAGTTCACCAGTTTATCGTGCACCTTCGGTTGCTAGTTTAATGAAGTTGAACTTAGATTCAAACATGGTTGATACTATACAGAATAGCGACAACTATTACGAACTTGCAAAATTGTATGTGATGATGAAGAATACAGCAAATGTTGACCTTAAGCTGAACCAAAAATTCGCTAATAACAAAGTTTATCTAAAAGATATGGTTTATGTGAGCATATTTGAAGAGAATAAAGCCGAAGGCTTGAAGTATTTGCAACGAGCATCTGATTTAGACTTTACATATCTTGAACTTTATAAAGTTTCGTTGTACTACTTTGTATGGGTTAGGGACGTTGTCAACGCCGAGGCATCGTATGGTTCACTTGATAGGCTTTCATATGAGGACCAGCTGACGTTGTTCTATAAAATGCTATACTTCTTAATAAATTATGACGAACAACGCCTTCAAGGCTATCTGACGCAATATATTGATACATACAAGGAAGACTATCGTGCATCTATCATCACTGCGTTGATTAGTTTGAATATAAAAAATGTACCAGGATTTTACTCGATTATGGAAAGGGTGTTAAATACTGATCCTGAGCTATTTAATAAAATGTTTATAGAGGTTAATTTTGAAAAGTTTTAAGACAATCAAGTCGCATTTAGTAATGCTAACAATGCTATTTATTCTGTTGGTGTATTATACGTTTTTGCCAGAGAATACATCTCAAGCGGTCACGTTTCCTATACTTATTATTATTGATGCAATAGTGTTATCGTTCGTTTTATCTTCGTATATGGGTGGAGCAACGCTAAATGGTAGCATGCTAAGTGTTAAAAAAATTATCCGCACTAAAAGCATTGACTTAAACACACTTGACTACGTGTATGTGTTAGCTGCTTTTGGTAGATGGGTAATTATATTGAGCGATGGCAAAACAATTGTTGTAGTATCTTCACAATGGGAAGGGTTTAGTGAGTTAGTTGAAGATATTAAACCGTATGCAAGCGACGTTGATAAAGAAAAAATGTCGATACTCAGCGAGAAGAGCATTAACCGTAAAAAATACTCATATAATGCGGCTTTAATAGCGTTATGTGTGATTGTATTATACGGAATAGTTAGATAGTTGAAAATGAGTAAGGTAGCTGATGATAGCTACCTTTTTTATTGCTTATTCGCCAGTGATTGTAATAGTGTAGGTTGAATAAAATCCTAATAAGTTAACGATAAATGAATCAACTGTAGATATTGAAGTTATGCCTGCATCTTTAGCAATAGAAACTATCGAACAGTCACCCATAGCAACTACACCTAAAATATTTGTACATGTACCAGATGCAGTTTTGCTGCCAATTTTGTTATTAGTAGCTGTAATTGGTGCTTCAACCATCGTTACATAAGCCGCACCAACAGGTGTTGGAGCCTAGGCACAGCTACTCAACATCATAGCAAGTAGCATAGTTAGTGAAAGTAAGACTAATTTTTTCATATATATATCCCCTCAAGTTATATTGTAATACTAATATAATATATAAAGAAGATAAAATAAAGTCAAACTTACAAATTGTGTAAAATATTGCCAATAAAGATAATTATAGCACCATTTTATCTGAAATTAATTTGTAAGCATCATTTCTTTTCATGCCCAGTGATTTTAATACTTTAGTGATATCTTTTTGAGATAATCCATCTTTTACTAAATCGTTTGTTAACTTTTCAAAATCAACAGTAGTAGCGCTTTCGTTATTAGTTGTTATGTTTGAGTTATCAACCACTACAACAAATTCGCCTTTGACGGTAATCTTATCAATATCTT
>CAYJDR010000004.1:68659-92796 GCA_964368965.1 uncultured Deferribacteraceae bacterium | reverse complement strand
CTGGTCGTCTACGTTATGCTTTAAAGCAAACAAAAACTCGTGGCGACATGTCAGGCTTTATTCGCATTCCTATGCAACAAGCTATGGATGAGATTGCAAAAAAATATCGTGCAATTCAAGCAAAATATGGCTCAACTGCCATCCATAGTATTTATGCTACATCTGGTGGTTATGATGGTGTAGGTGGCTTTTCTAACTATGGTGATACAAGAACTGCATTGTATGCACCTGCAGGTTCAAGAACTTTTTATTCAGATTATAGTTATCATCAATATCACTATGGTCAGCCATTAGTTGGGCATCCAGGTTCTGGTGGGGCATATTCTAACCCTAGTAACGTTTTATGGCAAATACCTGCAATTATTGGTGTTGTACAAAATGTTGTTTCTTGGGGCTCTAATATTTTATCTACGAACAATGCTGCGGCATATGGCTATATTCGTGGTATGGAAGAGTTGCGCAAAAGAGGTGGTAAGGCTTGGTTCATCGGGCCAGAGCTTTCAGATACAGGTGTAACTTGCCATACTGATTGGGTGCAACTACGTAACTATACTGATACTGCATTAATTATGGGTATGATTTACCATATGATCGTGAACACTTTTAACCCAGATGGCTCACTTATGGATAACCCTATGTTAGATGTTGATTACTTAGATACTATGGTCTATGGTTTCTTTGATTCACCTGCATATTGGTTGGTAAAACAAATACCTACTAAGTATCTTGGTGGTACCAATACAGATATTACTGGTGAAGTAAATCTTCCAGCATCTTCTTTAGTATTAGGTACAATTTCTGAAAACGAGCCAACTACAATGAGTGGCAGTTGGAATATGGAAACAGGTTTTTGGTATTGGGATAAAAGCAATCCTGGTGCAGTTAGTACTGATAAAGACGCATACGACGCACTATCATCAACAGCAAAGGGAAATACAACAAGTGTTACAACAAGGTGGGAAAATCGCAGTACTCCATCTTTATATGCTTATTCTATTCCTTATGAAACAGTCGAACACATTGAAGCTGTTCCTGCTGGTAAGTCATTATCTGCATATGTTATGGGTGATGATGACAGGCTTACAAAAGCACAATATAGTGCTGGTAACAACTACACTGCACAGCAATTTGCAGCTAGGCATTCAACTCGTAATGCTGCAAAATGTTCATACACAGCTAAAGAAGGTGCTAATACAAAGTACTTATACAAGCAAGCTTTTAATAAAGCAAAAACTCCACAGTGGGCATCTGACATTACAGGCACACCTGTTGCTCAAATCGAAGCGCTTGCGAAGATGTATTGCGATCCTGCTCAGCACCCAATCTTCAACGAATGGTGCGGTGGCGTACAAAAGCAAGGTAACGGCGTTGTAAACATCTGGGCTATCACAGTACTTATGGCAGTTACAAAAACTTTTGGCTTACCTGGTGAAACTTTTTCTGGGCCATGGCGTTCAAGGCACTCATTTGCTCCTGTAGGCGATTTAAATGCTGATAATTTTATTAATACTGCAAGTCCTGCAAAAAGTGTTAGTGGTAATCTTGCAGATAATCGTAAAGTTAGCATATCTTGTAAAGAATGGTTTAATGGTATCAAATTAGCTTTCCACGATGAGTTGAAAAATAAAGAGTATAAAGCTACACACATACCTGATTGGGATATGAATGCTACTCGCTATTATTTCAATGATGGTGGTGTAAAAACAGGTGTTGTTTACGAGCGTGATGCAGATGGCAAGTTGATTGAAGAAACTATTAACGGCGAAACAACATATAAATACGTAAAAGATGCTCAAGGCAACCCAATTTATGCTGGTACACGTATGATTATTAGCCACGGTGGTGGTATCATGGTAAACCAACACATGAACACTAATGACACTACTGAAATGTATAAACTGCTACCACTATCAGGCGGTGACAAAAACGCTGATCCAACAAATCCAGATAACTTATGCTTAGTACAGATGGATATCTTTATGTCTCCAAGTGCAAGGTTTGCAGACTATGTTATACCTGTTGCGATGAACTACGAAGTAGTTGATAATGGTACAATTGGGGCTACGTCAAGTAACTCATTACGACAGGTATATGGCCGTGCAATGTATCGTCCACCTGTTGTTAAAGCTGTTGGTGATGTTGTAGATAGTTATGAATTGACTTATATGGCATATAAAGCTCATTCAGAGTTAGGTGAATATATTGATAATGGAAAAACTACAACAGGTTTAGTGAATAGCCCAACTACATATATTAATGCTTCAACGTTTAAACCAGTTGCAGAGATTTATGAAGCTAGAGTTGATGCTGCAATTGCAAATTCTACTTCAAAATTCTATGGCATGACAAAAGATCAAGTTCATGCAAGTGTATTCTCACCTGCAAAAACTAACGAAGTTTATTTTGTTCCTAGTGGCACAAAATACGAAACAAAGGCGACGGCTGTTGCTATTTATGATGTTAGCCAAGCTACCGCTGATAGAGAGCAACTTTCAACTGCTGGGCAAATCAGGAAAAACCTTGATGCTTACTTAAAACTTGATGTGGCAATAAGAAAAATTACACCGTTTATTAGTGTTGAAACAGATGGTGTACAAAATAACTTTGTTGCATCTACATATTGGGGTAGCTCTACTGGTGGTGGCACTCAAGTTATTGATGAAAAACGTGGTGCACGTCCTAATGCTGCAGGTAGAATGCAAGTTTACAGTGGTATGTTAGTGCATGACTATAGAAACGCGTTCTCTAAATATCATGGTTGGTTACCTGCTGAAAAACGTGGGCAAGAAAACGTGGATGCTGAAGGCGATCCACTAGTTTACCCAATCCCTATGTACTTCAACTTTGAAGACTACTTCAATGAAGCATATGGTGTGTTCAGAGGTAAGTCTGAAAACGACTTATCTAAGAAAGGTGGCTTAACGCTTGGTACAACTCACGACCGTTACCGTGTACACTCTACGCATAACGAAAACCCATTCTTACGTGAGCTAAACCACAGGGTTAAAGGTGGCGCGCCTGCTAACGACTGGCAAGAATATGCAATTGTACCAGAAAGGCAAGTTGTTGGTGCTGCTGCTCCATTTAACAACATGATAAGCAAGGCTGTTGAAAATAAAGATATGACAACTGCTTCATGGCATGAAATCTGGATGAATACTGAAGATGCTAGAGAGCGTGGCATTGCTCATGGTGATTTAGTTCGTGTTGAAAACCCTATTGGTAAAGTGCGTGTTATTGCAAAAGTTACTGACAGATGTGTGCGTGGGCATGTAAACTTACACCAAGGCGGTTGGTATGATCCAAATACAGATGGCGTAGATGATGGCGGTTGTGCAAATACGTTGATTGCATCAATGCCTTCTCGTATTGACCATGGTAACGCTCAACAAATGTGCTACGTAACAATTACAAAAGAAACTAGTTTCTAATAGGTGAACAATATGGCGACAAATAAAATACAATTAGCATTCTATTTTGACCAGTCACGTTGCATGGGTTGTAACGCATGTACAGTTGCATGTAAAGACTGGAACCAATTAAACCCAGGGCCAGTAAACTGGCGCAAACAAGACACTTATGAAGTTAATGGTGGGTTTTTCCCACTTGCTATGGGGTGTAACCACTGTGAAGAGCCTGCATGTATGACAGCATGTTCGTTTAAGGCTATCACAAAATCTGATGATGGTATCGTTACAATCAATCGTGATAAATGCCAAAACTTACAAGCATGTATATCTGCATGTCCGTTTGCTAAACCGCAAATCGCGAAAGATAAACAAGAGCCTAATCCGCTAGTTAGCTGGCAAATTGCACATCCTGCGCAGAAATGTACAATGTGTAAGGACAGGTTAGATGAGGGTGAAAAGCCAACGTGTGTTCTAGGTTGCGTTGGTCGTGCATTGGATTTTGGAACAGTTGATAGCATTAAAGCGAAATATCCTGATGCTGTACAAATGAACGCTAACGATTTCCCATATGCTTATATCAATAATAAAAAAGATACTAAGCCAGCATACTATGTGAAAAAGAAAACGGCACAAATTACTATTCATAAGAAATAGTTAACTTATGCGGGTAGTGTAAAAGCTACCCGCTTTTTTACCAAATGGGGGAATAAATGAATAACGAACAAGAGCTATCCATACACGAAGGTAGGGGTAGATTATATAGATTTTTTAGTAACGTTTTTTTAACAATGCCTGATGAGGCGTTTTATCAGCAAATTAATGATATGGTTCCATCGCTAGAGATGTTTGTAAATTCAATCGAGAATGCAGAAGCGCAATCAGCAGTTGAAAGTGTTAAACAGTTTTTAGCTAGTAAAAACAATGAAGAGCAACTACTCAAGTATACAAGTATGTTTTGTATTCCTGAGGCTATAATGCTGGAAGAGTCATATTATTCATTAGATAGCAAAATGGTTATGCAACAACCATATGAAGAAATGGTGATGCTATTTGCAAAATTTGATTATAAATTACCAGAGCATTTAAAAGTACATGAAGATAACCTTGTTTCGCAATTATTTTTTATGTCAAGTATGGCATTTGCAACTGTAGATGCTATAGGTAATGAAAAACATGAAGAATATAAATTATTAATATCTGAGCAAAATAGCTTTCATATCAATAGGTTTGACAAATGGATAGATACTGTTTGTGATAGAATTATCAATTTCCCAATTGATGAACAGTTGTATAAATCAATAACAGTTTTATTGTTGTTGTTTATAAAAGAAGATAAAATTTTATTATCGGAATTAGCATAAGCTTAAATTTTTATTAGAATTAATTAATTTTATAGGTCATATAATGTAAAAGCGTTATATGACCTTTTTATTTTTGATTGTCAAATTATTGATATCTTTAGAAGGAGTGTTGAATATAACGTTGTTTACAAGCATTATCATTTAAATGTTTTGTTGTAACTATTTGATAAAATGAAAGAAGTAGTTTCTGTTATATCTGTGATATTGATGTGATTTGAATATTCTTGACATGCTATGTTTTAGCGTGTATATTAGGTTGAATGTGAGTATAATGTTGACAAATATTGACAATGTTATATTACTACAAATGGAGGAAGCTTATGGGTTCTAAAGATTTATTAAAATCTAGTCTTACTCGCCGTACTTTTGTGAAAGGTATGGCAGCTGCTGGTGCTCTTGTTACTGTTGCTGGTTGTAGCAGTGATGATGGCAGTGGTGTAACAATATCGTCTGGCACTGGTGGTGCTACGGTTTCATCGCAAGACGAATTTGCTAATGCAAAATCTACTTATCGTTATGGCACAAGCGCACATAACTGTGGTGGTAGATGTATCATCAGGGCGCAAGTTGTTGATGGTAAAATTGTACGTTTCTTAACTGATGAGTCAGTTGCTACTGCAAATAATGACGTTATCGAAATGGAAAACAGAAACTGTACACAATCTCGTGCATGTTCAAAATGTCGTTCATATAAGATGAGATTATATCATCCAGGTCGTTTAAAATATCCTTTAAAACAAACTAAAACACGTGGTGATTTATCAGGTTTCGTTAGAGTTTCATGGGAAACTGCTTTAAATGAACTTTCTAGAAAGTATAAAGCGATCACTGATAAGTATGGTCCTGAAACTGTTCACTCAATTTACGCTTGTGGCAATATTGCAAGTGGTTGGCAAGGTGGCGGTTATACAGGTATCTGGAATGGCTTTAGCTCTATACCATCTAGATTAATGGGCGGTTTTACAGCATATACAAATGACTACTCTTTCCACCAATCATCTTTCTTCGGTGGTTATACTGGTTATCCAGGAGCAACTGACACTAGTGCAAATGCGGCAGCTACAGTTGGTAAAAATGTTGTACTTTGGGGTTCTAATATTTTATCTACAGTTAATCCTGTTGCATATTCTTGGATTAAAGGTGTAGAAGATTTCAAAAAGCGCTCTGACAGTGGTAAAGTTTACTTCATAGGGCCTGAGTTTTCTGATATGGGTGTTACACTTGCTGATGAGTGGCTACAAATTAGGCCATACACAGATAATGCAATCATCATGGCTATGTTGCATGAAATGATTATTAATACATTCAATGAAGATGGTTCGATAAAAACTGATGCATGGTTAGATGTAGACTATCTTGATACAATGGTTTATGGCTTCTTTGATAACCCTGAGTATTGGGTTGCATATAATGCACCAGTGAATTATATAAAAGGTACTGACTCAACAATTACGGATAAAGAAGTGGCTACTGGATTAACTCAAGATACAGGTCAAATTGAGTTTTCTGAAGCAGCGTTAGGTGATAGTAAAGCTAGTGAATGGAATGCTAAAAGTGGTTATTGGCATTGGGATAAAGACAACCTAGGTGCAATCAGCACAGATTCTAATGCTTATAGAAGTTCTACTCACAATCGCACATACACTAGGTGGCAAAATGTTGCAGATCCTTCAATTTATGCATATTCTCAACCATTTACTACTATTAAAAAAGTTGAGTCTACTGAGGGCAAATCACTTGCTACATACATCATGGGTAGTGATGATAGGCTTACAAAAGCGCTATACAATGATACAGATGCTAAGGCATATGTAGCTAAGAGATTTGCAACTAATTCGGCTATAGCTGCACGTGCTCAAACATCACAATATAATACTCCTGCAAACACTAAGTTTGAATATAAAAAGCAGTTTAATGTTCCTAAAACAGCTGCATGGGCTTCTGCAATATCAGGTATGACAGAGGCAAAAATTAAAGAGTTAGCTAGATTGTATTCTGATACTAATAACCACCCAATTTGGAGTGAGTGGTCTGGTGGGCAAATGAAACAATCTGAAGGTGTTATCACTAAGTTCTCTATGGATACACTAATGATTGTTACAAAATGTTGGGGACAGGCAGCAAATGGATATTCTAGAAGAGGCTTTAATGTAAGTTCAACTGCTGCTGGTTCATCTGTTGGTCCAAGTGATACTCGTGTTATTCCAAATAATATTCAAAATGTTGTTCCTTCTGTTACACAGTGGCATAACGCTATTAAAATGGCATTTGGTGACCAACTAAAAGCAGCTGGTTACACAGGCAAATATATCCCAGATTGGGGTGAAGCTAACATTGGTAATGGTAAAGTTTACCATGATGATGGTGGTGCGAAAGCCCTTGTTAAGTGGAAACGTGATGATACTGGTAAAATTGAAGTTAGACCTGATGGGTATTATCAGTGGGAAACTGATGGAAGCGGTAATCCAATTTACTCTGGTTTCCGTTTCATCATTAACTCAGCTGGTAACATACCTATAAACCAACATATGAACTGTAATGACTCAAGAGAAATGTATGAAAAATTACCTATTGCATTTGGTAATGCTGATGATGCAGAAACTTTCTGTTTGGTTACATTTGATAACTTTTTAGCACCATCTGCACGTTGGAGTGACTATGTTCTTCCAGCTGCAACAACTTGGGAGCAAGAAGATTACATTAATATGTGGTCAGGTGGTAATTTATATATTCCTGTTGTTAGCGCACCTCCTGGTGAATCTAAATCTACTTGGAATTTTACTAACGAGTTCTTGAAAGCTTATGAAAAAGTTGACACATCTAAAGCTGGTATAGCTACTATTTTTACTGGTGGTAAAGCTGACCAACAAATCGAAGATTTAGTTAAGGCAAATTTTGAAACAGCTAAAGCTAATCCAACTAGTCCATACTATAATAAAACTTGGGAATATTTCCTTGATAATGCATATCTGCCAGATAAGCCTACTGCTGCCGATGAGGCAATCAATGGTGACTCTACTCTAAGAAAAGCTGTAGACGCATATTTGAAAAGTGCAGATCTAAGTACTAAACCGGTACTGCATTTCGTTGCAACAGCAGATGGTTATTCTACAGGCTATGGTCACTTAGGTGGTAATAACTTTGTTGATCCTAGTGCTTGCCCTGCTCAATCTGGTCGTTTCCATGTATTCTCTGGTGCGTTGAGATGGCGTTATGAAAACCGTTATGATAAATTCCACGGCTTTATAACTGATGCTAACCAACGCGGGCAATATAAAACTGGTGATAGCGAAAATCAACCAGTTGTTTGGGAAATCCCAATGTATTACAGCTACCAAGATTACTTCCGTGAGGCGTACAACTTAGCTGATACAGCTGCGTTGAATGGTAGATACTTATTAACTACTACTCATGATAGGCATCGTGCACACTCATCGCAATCAGAAAACCCATACCTACGTGAGCTTACTCACAGAACTGTTGGTAAAGGTTTATATTCTGGTAATGACTATCAAAACTATGCAATGATTGATGGCCAAGCTGATAATAAAGCTCTTGATACTCTAAACCGCACAATCGGCGCAAATGGCTTGCCTGTTGCTGGTAAAGAAAATGTTGCATCTTACTCTGAAATCTGGATTAACCCAGATAATACTGAGCAAATTAAAGATGGCGATTTAGTTGAAGTTTGGAACGAAATTGGTGCGGTTCGTTGCGTTGCAAGAACTTCTTACCGTTGTGTTCCTGGTTTCTTAGGCCTACACCAAGGTTGCTGGTATGACCCACGTGAAATCGATAGCAAAACTGTCGATGTTGGTGGTAACTGTAACACATTAATGGCTACTAAACCATCTCGTGCTGACCATGGTAATGCTCAACAGTCTGCTATGGTGCAAATTAAAAAAATAGCAGTACAAGCTTAATAGCTAAGTAAACAGGAGAACAGATTATGCAATTAGCATTTTATTTTGATCAAACTAGATGTATGGGCTGTAATGCTTGTACAGTTGCATGTAAAGACTGGAACCAAGTTAACCCTGGTCCAGTTCGTTGGAGAAGGCAAGAAACTTATGAACCAAACGGTGGTAGCAAACTATTTAGCTTAGTTATGTCATGTAACCACTGCGCAGAGCCAGCTTGTAAAAGCGTATGCTCAGCAGGTGCTATCGTTAAACGTGATGACGGGCTTGTGCTTGTTGACCGTAATAAATGTATAGGCTTAAAATTATGTATAGATGCTTGCCCGTTCAGCGCACCACATATCGCTGAAGATGCACAAGAACCTACTACAAAATCTACATGGTCTTTCAGACACCCTATGCAGAAATGTACAATGTGCTTTGAGCGTATAGACAGAGGCGAACAACCAATATGCGTTGCTTCTTGCCCTGGACATGCTTTAAGAGTAGATGATATTACTGCAATTTCTCAAATCGAAGGTGCTGAGAGGATTTCTTATGATGATTTCCCTCAAGCATATAAAGCTGACAAAGAAGGAAAGATTAATACAAAAACTTTCCCATCGCTTTTCATCAAGAAAGCAAAAACTGCAGCAATTACTAAGTTGGTGGTAACTCCTTAGTAAATCTATGTAGGTGGCTATATGCCACCTACTTTTTTAACTACAAAACTTTTTTGGAGTAAAGAAATGTCACAAGAAACCATCGCAATTAATGCTGGTAGAGAAGTTTATTATTCATTCTTATCAAGAATGTATATTGAAACACCAAATGAAAGTATATATGAGCTGCTAAACACTGTTAAGCCTTATCTTCTTGAAATAGGGGATGAGGGGAAGGTATTAGTAGATTTTATAGATAATCGCAATTCATTAACAGATGAAGAAAAAAAAGAACATGACCTAGATATTTTGCGTGGCTATACACGCTTTTTTTGCTTAGGTACTGTTGCTACTGTTTCAGAATCACCATTCACTTCAGTCCATAACCTAGTCATGGATGATTCACGTGATGATGCTCTAAAATATTACAGAGCATGGGGTTATGAAATGCCAAATGAAGTAAACGAGCCGGAAGACCACATTGCATATGAACTTATGTTTATGTCATATCTAGCTAGAAAAGTTAGAAATAATGCTGAAACTGATGTTGATATTGCTAATAAAGCACTTGAAACAAGCAAAGAATTTTTAGAAAAACATTTACTAAATTGGGTAGGATTATTTGTAAAACAAATCGAAGACTATGACGAAGCAAAGCAACTGTACACACCACTAGGTTTGTTTATGTTAAACTTTTTGCAAGCAGATAAAGAGTATTTAGAATCAATATAACACATTAAAGGCTATGCATCATTTGCATAGCTTTTTTATTCAATCACATTCACTTTCATTGCCATATAGTCTGGTTCAGGTGTTGAGTTAAACAGTTTCAACTCTTCTGCAAAAGCGTTATCAAATGTGCGTTGCACACTATCAACATCATCAATGCCAACAAGAACATATTGCTGACTAGCTGGCGATATCCAAACTTCTTTCAATGTCATTTGCTTGTCTAAACTATTTGCAGCACGTGAAGCAGCTTGCCATAAAAAACGTTTCATAACATCAGTATCTTTAAATGTTTTTATTTCATTTTTTTTCACATAGCCAGTTAAAGCATTCCTAATTAAGTCATTTTTTATTTGAGTTTTAGCTGACTTTACGGCAACCGTTTGCGTGTTTGAGTTGCTAACCACATTATACACCGGCAGGTTTTTTCTATTCGCAAACCAAGCAGGAACACTACCTTCCGCCATTTGCTTAGAGGGGTCATCAAACCCTACATTTGGCACATTTGGTCCACTTGGGCTCATTGTTGTATCAATAAAGTTAGGATTGCTAGGCATTAAAACACCACTATTAAAAGAGGGCTGTGCTACATCAGGCACTTGCACATTATTCTCAATATCTGGCACGTTAGGTGCATCAGGCGACTTGACACCACTGATACCGCTAACATCTCTACTTTTTACATCATTTACACGTGTGTTATAAACATTGGTGGTTGTAGGCATATAAACGCCTGATATCATAGCATTTATTGCCGCACATGCAAACTGTTCGTTGTTGCCTTCAAAGTTGCGCATGCCTGAGAGTTGCTCCATCGCGCCAGCTATGCCTTTGCTATAAATTCCGCTATCAGGCTCAAGCATAAGCACACCTTTATCAGATACGTTGATAGAGGCAATGTGAGCACCAACTTTCAGGTCATATAGTTTTATATCGTTGCGATTAATTATGCCTACAAAATTAGCGCCAGTCGTTGTGATAGGGTTCCCTGTGTTTTGGATATTCTTGACAAGTTTTCTGTGCAACATGTTATATACGATGATGTTACTACCGTTTGATATAACTGCCAAGTCAGTTTTTGAGTCTATCACTACGTTCGCGATTTTCGTTTTTACAATTGGTGTGATTGTAAAGGATTGTTTATCTAGCTTGTATAACCCATTAGATGCAACAAGTATGATTTCGTTCATTTTGTCATAAGGCATGATGTCGTTCACAACGATAGGCGATTTGAAGCTTTTCAGCATTTTGCCAGTGAAGTCCCACGTTGATATGGTATTGTTTTGCTCGACAACATATATTTTTTTGTTTTCGAAATCTGGGTAGACGCTTGTTATGCCGCCTAGTAATTCTATACGTGATAGTGATTTAATATCATTTTTGCCAAATGTGAATAGTTCAATGCTTTGTCCGTCTGTTGCGGCGATGTATGCGCCGTCATAAGATTGTGATATTGATTTTATAGGTTTTTCAAATTCTGATACTTCTTGAAACAATTTACCTGTGACAACATTATAAACTTTTAGTGAATTTGTGCCAGTGAGTGCGAGAGTTTCAAAATATTTTGACATAGTGAAAATCGACGTATTCGCATCAATTTCAAACGATTTTGTACGTGCACAATTAGCAAGCGATACAGTATCCACACGTGATGTTTTGCTAAATTTAGACAAAATATGCAGCACATTACCTTGCTGATTATAGTTTGCACTAAATATGTTTGCATGGCTAACTGATTGAAAAACAAAGAAGTTAAATATAATTATAAAATAAAATAAACGCATATCAAATGTTATGCTAATTTAACAATTATATCAATAGCAAAAAATGCGGGGTGGAAAATGAAGAGCGTTGAATGGTTAATGTTAGCAGCGTGCATAAGCTCATGTTTAGCTGCAGGTTTTTTAGGTTCACTTGCGATGGATATGGAGTGGTATTCTGTACTTATAAAGTCGCCATTGACACCCCCAAGTTGGGTGTTTGGGGCTGCGTGGACGGTGCTTTATGTGTTGATGGGTGTTTCACTGTTTTTAGTGATTAGCAACAGAGATACACCAATTTTTATGTTAGCGATGATTTTGTTTGCAACGCAATTTTTACTGAATATTGCATGGAGTTTTATCTTCTTTTCGCACCATGAAGTGAAATTTGCAGTATTAGAGATGATTATATTGTTTTTTGTCGTGGTTGCAATGGTGATTGTGTTTGCGAAAATTTCAAAGATTTCTGCAATTTTACAAATTCCTTACATTTTGTGGTTAATTTTTGCAACACACTTAGCGTATTATATATTAAAGAATAATGATTTTGCATAATATATGTATTGCAATAATATTCAAATTGTGATATTTTGATTTTAATATGTACTGACGTGCAATAAATGCGTTGTGATAAACACAACAGGAGTGCAATATGTCTAGCGATAAGAAACTAGCACACGCTAAGTTTATCTCATTGCAAGATGGTGATGAAAGCAGCATTAATCACGCTAAGCTGCAAGATGACGAGTATAGTATCAACTTTAAGAATACTATGACATTAAAAATTGAACTACATAAAATTATTAATGATTTCGATATCTCGTTATCAAGAGAGAACGCTTAAAAAGAGCCCCTTTTACGGGGCTTTTTTTAGTGCTTATTGTGCTGGTATTGTTTTACCAATATATTCTGTAGAGCTTGTTAAGCGTTTGATTGATGCTTTTATGTCATCAAGTGTGATAGCGTTCACACCTTCGTGGTAGTTTAGGTAGAAGTCTTTTGCGCCTAATACATACGAGAAGCCTAATTCATTAGCAAGTGTAGATACATCTTGTGCTTGGAATAGCACTCTGCTTTTTAGCCTGTTTTTTGCTTTTTCAATACGTGTTTCTTCAATGTCCCCGTTAGCTACTTTTGCGAGCACTTTTTTTGCTTCAGTTATGAACAAATCAGCATTACCTGTAACAACTTCCGCCACTACGCCAAAAAAGCCATGATATCTATTGAACATGCCTACGTCGTTTACAGATATAACTATGTCGTTATCAAGCTTTAAGTGTTCATTCAGTAGTGAATATTCACCACCTGAGAGTATTTCCATCATCACGTTATCTGCATGCATTTCCTCAACTGATTGTTCGCCAGTAGGGTAGCCAAAGAAGACATACTCTGTTGCGATATCAGCTTGGAATACGCCATTAGCTTCGCTCAAGTATGTGTTTTTATTTGTGCCATCATACATTTTGCCAGCTGCGACATCGCGAGTGTGTGAGAAGTATTTTTTAGCAAGCATTTCAACTTGTTCTGTAGCGATATCACCAACTACAACAAGCGTCATATTTTCAGGGTGGTAATATTTGTTATAATAATCAAGAAGTGTTTCGCGCGTGAGCGCTGTAACAGTTTCAGGTGTGCCTATGATTTTGCGTTCATAAGGTGTGCCACCGAGTAGTTTTTTTTGTGCATCATGCCACAAGTTATAGTTAGGGTCGTCATAACTACGCTTAATTTCTTGTAAAACAACAGGTTTTTCTTTCTCAATTTCTTCTTCAATAAATAACGCTTCAAAAACCATTTGGCTGACAACTTCAAAAGCTGCTTCTGCTTCATCAGTAGGTATAGTTACGTAGTAGTTTGTAACATCAAAACTAGTGAACGCGTTATTGTATGCGCCTTTTGCATCGAGGTATGTGTCTATTTCACCTGGTTTGAACTTCTTAGTGCCTTTGAATAGTATGTGCTCTAGGAAGTGAGAAATACCTGATATTTCAGGAGTTTCGTTTACAGAGCCTGTTTGTATCCACGACTGGACAGAAACAACCTTAACACCTGGAACATATTCAAAGATAACTGTAAGCCCGTTGTCAAGCTTAAACTCTATAGGTTTTGCCATAGTTATGAATCCTTTGTATAAATATTAAGCACGTGATAAACACGTGCTTGAAAAGTGGACTGGTTAAAAAATATATTTTAGATATTAATATTCAGGAACTTCTTTAACAGCAACTTCAACAACGAACATTTCGCCGTCTACTTCAAATGTAACACCAACACAAACAACGTTGCTTGGGCGGTTGATGATGTGGCCTTTGCCAGTAATAACATTTGGTATGCCGATTTCGTATTTTTGCCCTTTGTCAGCAAATACACGCTTAGCACTGCCTGCGATCATGTTTACAAATTCGCCGATAGCATCAATCACGTCACGTGACATTTCTGTTTTGTCTTCGCCGATGAAGCCAGAAACTATTTTAAGTGCTAGCGACTCAGGGAAGCTGATTGCAACGAAGCCAGACATTTTGCCAACGATACCGATAACGCCTGAGATGTCGTATATCATTTTGTCATCTTGCTTGATGTAGATGGTACCTTTTTTAGCTTCGATGCCTGCCATAGTTGAGAGCACGTTCAATGTTGCTGATACGAATGGGTTAATCATTTCAATGTTCATTACTAAACCTCTTGTTTTGTGTTTTTTTATTTTATTAAATTGTAAATACTTTCAAGTGCGATATCTATTTTAGAAGCGTCTTTTGCGCCTGCTTGTGCCATATCGTCTTTACCGCCACCAGAGCCACCAGCAATACCTGCAACTTCTTTGATTAGTTTGCCTGCTTTATATTTATCAGTTAAATCTTTAGTAACGCCACATATGAATGTAACTTTGCCATCAACTTCGCCGCCGACAAGCACAACGCATGATTGCAACTTAGCTTTTGCAGTGTCGATAAAGTTACGCATGCCATCAACGCTACTGTTAAGCCTAACTGATAAAACTTTTACGCCATTAATTTCTTTAGCGTTATCAAGTAGTTGTTCAGCTTGTTTTGCTGCCGATTTTTCTTCAATAGCTTTTAGTTGCCTGTCGCGTTCTTTAACGCTTTCTTGTAGCGAAGTAACACGATTGACTATGTCAGCAGGTGTACATTTGAACAGTGCTGAAAGTTGTTTAACGATAAAATCTTGGCCGTTTAAAAAGTTGAAAGCATTTGCGCCAGTGACAGCTTCGATACGCCTGATGCCTGATGCAACGCTTGTTTCTTCAATTATTTTAAATAGTCCGATATTGCTTGTGTTTTCAACATGGCAACCACCGCATAGCTCTTTTGAGTATGCATCGATAGATACAACGCGTACATCGTCGTCATATTTCTCACCGAATAGGGCAGTAGCGCCAGATGTCATAGCGTCTTGTATGTTCATGATAGCTTTAGTCAATGGTAGGTTGCTAAAGATAGCGTTATTAACTTCTTGCTCGATCTTAGCTATTTCGTCAGCTGTAAGTGCTGATGAGTGAGTATAGTCAAAACGCAATTTATCGTCGCTAACCATAGAGCCAGCTTGCCTAGCATGTCCACCAACAACATTTTGCAACGCTTTGTGTAGCAAGTGTGTAGCAGTGTGGTTTTGCTCGATAAACGAACGGCGCTCTTTATTAATAGTAGCTGTAACTGTGTCTGATTTCTTTATTTCACCGTTTGTAAGCGTACCTTTATGGATAAACGCACCACCTATTTTGATAGTGTTTTCAACATCAAAAGTTGCGCCGTTTACTTCAATAGTGCCTTTATCGCCAACTTGTCCGCCACCCTCAGCGTAGAACGGTGTAGTGGTTAAAATAATTTCAGCATTGTCGCCTGCTTGTATGTTTTCAACTTCGTTGCCATCTTTAATAATTGCAAAGATAGTTGATTGTACGCTAGAGTTTTCATAGCCTACAAATTTAGTAGCTGTTTCTGCACCAAGTTTAATTAGTGTGTCAGATGTGCCGCTGCTTGCAACACCAAGGCTAGAGCGTTTTGCGCGCTCTTGTTGTTCCTTCATGTGTGTTTCAAACCCAGCCATGTCAAGCGAATAGCCAGCATCTTCAGCGATGTCTGTAAATAAATCAACAGGGAAGCCATAAGTGTCATAAAGTCTAAAGATATCAACACCTTCAACAACTTTTGATGAGGCATATTTTGGTAAGATTTCCTCAGATATAAGCTTCATACCAGATGAAAGAGTTTTGCCGAATGCTTGCTCTTCCGTTTTAACTATTTTAACGATAAATTCTTTTTTATCAACAAGTTCAACGTAATGACCTTTCATGAAGTCTACAACATAGTTGCAAACGTCATAGAAGAACTCTTTATCGAAGCCAAGCATTTTGCCGTGACGCATCGCACGACGCATGATACGGCGTAAAACATAGCCTCTGCCTTCGTTGCTAGGGATAACACCATCAGCAACAAGGAACGTAGTGCTTCTAGAATGGTCTGCAATAACTCGCATTGAAACGTCGGCAAGTTCGTTTTCGCCATAAGTTTTGCCAGCAAGTTTTGCTATATGTTCGATGATTGGTTTAATTAAGTCTGTGTCGTAGTTGCTTTCGACGCCTTGTACAACAGCGGCAACACGCTCAAGCCCAGCACCAGTATCAATAGATGGTTTTGGTAATGGGTGCAATGTTCCGCTTTCGTCACGGTTGTATTGCATGAAAACTAAGTTCCATATTTCAAGGTGTCTGTCGCAATCGCAGTATGGGTCACATTCTGGGCGTTTACAGCCAACGTCAGGGCCTTGGTCGAAGTGGATTTCAGAACATGGACCGCAAGGGCCTGTATCGCCCATTTGCCAGAAGTTGTCTTTTTCGCCCATTCTGAATATTTTTGACTCAGGTAACCCCATATCTTTATGCCAGATATCGTATGCTTCGTCGTCTTGTTCGTAAACTGTGACAAAAAGTCTGTCAGCAGGTATGTTAAGTGTAACGGTTAGAAATTCCCAGCCGAATTTGATAGCGTCTTTTTTAAAGTAGTCGCCGAATGAGAAGTTGCCAAGCATTTCAAAGAATGTGTGGTGCCTAGCTGTGCGCCCAACGTTTTCGAGATCGTTGTGTTTGCCACCAGCACGCACAACTTTTTGGCAAGTTGTAGCTCTATTATATGAGCGTGTCTCTTTGCCAAGGAAAATATCTTTAAATTGATTCATACCAGCATTAGTGAATAATAGAGTAGGGTCGTCGTGTGGCACAAGGCTAGACGATGAAACAATAGAATGCCCATGCTCTGCAAAATAATTTAAAAATGCTGTTCTTATATCACTACCTTTCATGTGAAAACAAATCTCCTCAACCTATGGAATTAATCTAAAATAAAACAATAAAGTATGACTATAACATATTTCTTGATAAACACAAGTCAATAGATAAAATATTTTATTTTTTTAGTTTGTCTAAATATTCAGCCCATTCTATTGGTAGCATGTGTTTTTTCTCGCTGTTGCATGTTTTACATGCTGGCACAATGTTACCTTTTGTGGATTTGCCTCCGCGTATGATAGGCACCACGTGGTCCATTGTGATTTCACTAGAGTCAACTTTCTGTTCGCAATAGTGGCACACGCCTTTTGCTACGAGTGATGTCCACCATTGTTTTTTTCTGAGTTCTCTAGCTTTTGCTTTTTCTCTAGCTATTTCTTGATCTGTGACTGTTATAATAAAATAATTATCCATGTGACTCCCTTAATACTTCAACTAATATAGTGCATTTATGTGTGCTTGTGAAGTAAAAAAGATTATAAATGATAACAATTGATTATTTAGATAGTTGACGAACATAATTTTTTTTTGTATAGTATATTGGTAATATAGATTAATATTTATTAATATTTGTTAATAATTTAAATTTTAAGGAGCTTGCAATGGGAAATTATAATGTTTCAACTGACTATTTAAAGCAGTACGGTATCAAAGATCCAAAGGCTATTTACTTAAATATGCCTACAGAAGCACTATACGAAGAAGCTGTTAAACGCGGTGAAGGTTCTATCGTTAAAGGCGGCGCAATGGTATTTAAAACAGGGCAACACACAGGTCGCTCTGCTAAAGATAAATATGTTGTTAGAGAAGCTACATCTGAAAACGATGTTAACTGGGCAAGCTCTGCTGCTATGGAAGCATCAGAAGAGCAGTTCAACAAACTATATGACAAAATGATGGCATTTTGCGCTGATAAAGAACTATTCGTTCAAGAACTATACGCAGGCGCAGACGAAAGCTGCCGTTTGAAAGTTAGAGTTATCGGCCAATTCGCATGGCATAATATGTTCGCAAGAAACATGTTTATCTGTGAAGAAGACGCTGCAAAATTAAAAGGCTTCACAGAAGACTTTACAGTTATCTACCTTCCTCATTTCCAAGCTGATCCTGAAGTTGATGGCACACGTTCATCTACAGTTATCATGTTAAACTTCGCTAAGAAAGTTGTTCTTATCGGTGGCACTTGGTACGCAGGCGAGATGAAAAAATCTGTATTCACAGTTATGAACTATTACTTACCAAAGCAAAACATGATGTCTATGCACTGTTCTGCAAACATTGGCGAAGAGGGCGACACAGCACTATTCTTCGGCCTATCTGGTACTGGTAAAACTACACTATCATCAGACCCTAAACGCTACCTCATCGGCGACGACGAGCACGGCTGGAACGATAAAGGCATATTCAATATCGAAGGCGGTTGCTACGCTAAAGTTATCAACCTATCTAAAGAGATGGAACCTGAAATTTACGCTACTACAAGCAACTATGGCACAATTTTAGAAAACGTAGTTTTCGATGAAAACACTAGAGTAATCGACCTAGATGACGGCTCATTAACTGAGAACACTCGCTCATCTTACCCACTTACTCAAATGCCACGCACATCTAAAGACAACAAAGGTGGCCACCCTAAAAACATCATCTTCTTAACTTATGATGCATTTGGCGTATTACCTCCTGTTGCTAAGCTAGATCTAAACCAAGCTATGTACCACTTTATCTCTGGTTACACTGCTAAAGTTGCTGGTACTGAGAAAGGTGTTACTGACCCTACAGCAGTATTCTCAACTTGTTTTGGCGAACCGTTCATGGTTTTCCACCCATTCGTATACGCGAAAATCCTTGCTGAAAAAATGCAAGCACACGGCGCTAACGCATACTTAGTTAACACTGGCTTATTCGGTGGTAAGTTTGGCGTTGGTAAACGTTTCTCTATCAAAGATACACGTGCTATCGTTAACGCTATTCTAGAAGGTAAAGTTGACGCTGGTGGCTACAATGCATGCCCAGTATTCGGTTTCTCTATACCGAACGAAATCCCTGGCGTAACACCAGAGATCCTAAACCCTGTTAAAGGTTGGGCTAACCAAGGTGAATTTGAATCTGCTAGACAATCACTAGCTAACCAATTCATTGAAAACTTCAAGAAATACCCAGAAAACGAAATGCTAGAAGAGATCCTTAAAGGCGCTCCTAAAGCTTAGTAAGTTATTAAATATCTAAAATATAAAGCCACTGGTAAATTCTATCAGTGGCTTTTTTATGCAAAAAACTATTGTGTAATATAGCGTATAATTATATTGCAATATTCAAAATAAATCTTATAATATATATAGCGTAAATTTATGTTGATTAAATCGGATAAATATTGTATGATTTAAAAATACTAAATGAGTATAATTAACAGCACTTATATAAAGGAGGAAGCAAACATGCTTACAAACTTAATCAAAACGGCTGATTTTAAATCAGAAAAGCACGTTCCAGTTATGGACGTTGTTAACAAAGAGGGCGAATTTATCACAGTAGGCGTTACTGTTGGTAAGGAGATCGCTCACCCAAACACTACAGAGCACTTTATATCTTACATTTCACTATTCTATGTTGCTGAAGGCGAAAGCATGGTTAGGCAAGTTGGTAAGGTTGAATTTTCAGCACACGGCGAAAGCGCTGCTGGCGCAAACGAAGGCCCGCTATTTACAGAGGCTGTTGGCGTGTTCAAAATTAAAGCTACTAAACCTGGCAAGTTAATTGCAGTCAGTTATTGCAACATCCACGGATTGTGGCAATCAGAGATGGATATCTAAAACTTTACAAGGAGTGCTTCGGCACTCCTTTTTTGTTTGTGCTTGATATAGTTTATTATATATGATATTGTCTAAGCACTAAAAAAAGAAGTAAATTGGTGAATAATGTTTAGAGAATTTATAAATAAAAATAATGTGATAATTTTCGATGGCGCAATGGGTACAAGTATCCAAAGTGCTGACGTTGAAGATAAATATTGGGAAGGCAAAAACGGGTGTAATGAGTACTTGAGCGTTACATATCCTGAACTTGTCGAAGAGATCCACAGAAACTATTTCATGGCTGGTGCAAACGTTGCAGTTACAAACACTTTTGGCGCAATGGCATCAGTACTTGCAGAATATGGGCTAGAAGATAGAGTAGCAGAGATAAACAAAGCAGCCGTTGAGTGCGCAAAGCGTGCGAAAGAAGGCATTGATAACACGTTTATATCGCTCTCCGTTGGGCCAGGCACTAAGCTTGCAACACTAGGGCACACTACTTATAGTGCACTCTATGACCAATATGTCGAGCAAATATCATCAGTAATAAACGATATCGACGCCGTTAATATCGAAACATGCCAAGACCTATTGCAAGTTAAAGCTGCCGTAAACGCAGCACGTGATGTTGCAGATAAAGCAGGCAAAGACTTAGTTATCAATATGTCTGTCACTATCGAGGAAAACGGCACGCTCTTAACAGGCACAGATATTTCAGCAGTTGCAGCACTTGCAAGGGGCTTAAATGTCGACATACTAGGCTTTAACTGTGCATTCGGCCCAGACTTTATGGAAAAGCCGATATCACAACTTGCAAAACTATGGGGCGGCAACTTATATCTTTCTGCAAATGCTGGTATGCCAGAAACTGTGAACGGCAAAACTGTTTATCCGATGAGTGCAGACAAATTCTCAGAAATCGTCACAAACATTGTAGAGCGCTACAATGTGAATATAGTTGGCGGCTGTTGTGGCACCACACAAGAGCATATCAAAAAGATTGCTAGGCTCAAAAATACTACTGTTACTAAAAACACTTATGACTACAAAGGAGAAGCGTCAAGCCTATATACATCAACTCAGCTTATACAAGAGCCAGCGCCAGCATTAATTGGCGAGCGTGCAAACGCTACAGGTTCAAAAGCGTTCCGTGAAGTTTTACTAGCAGAAGATTATGATAAAGTTGTAGCAATATGCGCACAACAAGAAGACGAAGGCGCACATTTTATCGACTTATCAACAGCATACGCTGGACGTAGTGAAATTGAAGATTACAACAAAATCGTGCCGATGTTAAACACATCATTAAGAGCACCGATCGTTATAGATACCACTGATACTGAGTGCATAAAATCATCACTCGAAAAGTATGCAGGGAAGCCAATCGTCAACTCAATCAACTTTGAAGATGGTGGCGCAAAACTACATAACATATTAAAAACTGTAAAAGCGCACCCAGCTTGCGTAGTCGCACTGACTATTGATGAAAAAGGTATGGCGCAAACTGCTGATACTAAATACAATATCGCTAAAAGGATTTATGATGTTTGGGTGAACGAATATAAGTTTTCTCCAGAAGATTTAATATTTGATACGCTCACTTTCTCTGTTGGTTCTGGCGATGAAACCCTTAAGACAGCAGCTATTGAAACTATTGATGCCATTAAACTAATTAAGCAAAACTTGAAAGGTGCTAAGACTGTTCTAGGTGTTAGCAATGTGTCGTTTGGTTTATCGGCAAAATCTCGCCCGATATTAAACTCTGTATTCTTAGGTGAGGCCGTGAAAGCTGGGCTTGATATGGCTATCGTACATGCATCGAAGCTTACTAGCGTATCTGCACTTGATAAAGCTGATATCGACGCATGTATGAACTTAATATACAACAAAGGCGATGCGTTGACAGAGTTTATTAATCACTTTGAAAACTTTGAAGTGTCTGCTACTAAAGAAGATTTAAGCGCATTGACACCTAGTGAGCGACTACGCAATAAAATCATCAAAGGCGATAAGTCAGATATGAATGCGCTGATTGATGAAGTTATAAAAGAAATCAAAGCGGAAGATATTTTAAACGATATCTTATTTCCAGCGATGGCGCATGTTGGTGAGTTGTTTGGAAGTGGCAAAATGTTGTTGCCATTCGTGTTGCAATCGGCTGAAACGATGAAAACAGCCGTAGCTATTCTTGAGCCTAAGTTTGAAAAAGCGTCAGGTGAAAAAGCGGGCAAAGTTGTTATTGCGACAGTCGCTGGCGATGTGCATGATATCGGTAAAAACTTGGTAGATATTATGATGTCTAACAACGGTTACGAAATCCATAATTTAGGCATAAAAGTGCCAGTTGAAGACATGATCGCAAAGGCTAGGGAAGTGAACGCTGATGCTATAGGTATGAGTGGTTTGCTTGTTAAGTCTACACACATCATGCGTGACAATATTGAGAAGATATCAAAAGAGCTACCTGATGTTAAAATCATGCTCGGTGGCGCTGCATTGACGGCTAAGTTTGTTGAGGAGAGCTGTGTTCCATTAATGCCTGGCAAAGTTTTCCATTGCCGTGATGCGTTCGACAATATAAAGGTTATGAAAGGCGACATGTTGGCTAGCCAATCACGTGATAAGCTAGTTATTGACATGATGGAAGAAGCGATAGAAAACCAAGATATAAACCCTATCGAGCGTGAGAAAAATATACCTGAAAAACCGTTCAGTGGCGTAAAAGTGCTTAGCAACATCAACGTAAATGACGTGTTCAAGTATATTGATAAGAAGTCGCTTTTCTCTAACGCATGGGGCTACAAACCAAAAGATGGCAACATGGACGAATACGACTCGATGATTAAAAAAGTCGCAGAGCCAGAGTTCCGCTCATTGAAGGAAAGCATCATTCAAGCAAATGTTGTTGATGCTAAAGTTGTTTACGGCTATTTCAATGTGCGCAGGGCGTACCGCACGCTTGAAGTATACGGCGAGGGCGAATACCCTAAAAACGTAATCAGCTTCCCAAAACGTCGTGCGAAGCCACATAATACGATTGCAGATTACTTCATTGGTGACGAGGGCGAATTCGATATTCTGCCTATACAAATCGTGACTTTAGGCGATAAGTGTGCCGACTATTGCAAAAAGCTGTTTAAAGCAGGTAATTTTAAAGATTACTTCATGGTGCATGGCATGTTTACGGAGCTTACAGAAGCACTTGCAGAATATATGCACGCAAGAATAAGGCGCGAGTTGAAGATAGATAACCAACGTGGCACAAGGTATAGTTTCGGCTATCCATTAGCGCCAGATTTAGAATATAACGAAGTGATTGCAAAGCTATTATCAGCTGATAAAATCGGCGTGGAAGTTAGCGAAATTTATGAGATGGTGCCAGAGTATACAACATCTGCATTTATTGTGCACCATAGTAAAGCAAGTTATTGATAGTAAGGGTATTTTATGAGCAATGCAAGTGCTACAGAAAAACTGTGGGATATTTCATTGGGTATGGATAAGTATGATGATGCACTACCTGCAAAGTTAATTGCGGAAAGTGCTGATGTAAACTACTGTGAACATACATCTTTATTAATTCGCTCAATTAGATATAATCAAGCTAATATCGCAAAATTGTTGATAGAAAATGGCGCAGACGTTAGCTACACAGAAAAAGATGGCACTAGAGCATACACAGAAGCATTAGTCAGAAATCTGCCAGAAATTGCAGACATGATAAAGGTCAGGGAACCTATAGAGCTACATGACGCTGAACTTAGATATAACCAGTATGAAAAGTTGAAAGTTGATAGTAGTTTACTAAGTTTTTTAAGGTCAGGTGACCTATGCCATAATTTGTCTGCAAAAACCTCAAAATATGTGAAGTTTTTATCACTTACAGATACTGCGGTTATGAAATATATGCGTAAAAAAGTAATAGCGCTTGCGTTAGATGTTGATGGCTATGTAGACTCTGTTATGATTGTGTGGGTTGTTAAAGATAAGAACGTGATAGTAGTTGACTTGGAACATGGTGTAACACACTATAGTGGCGAGTGGAACGATTTTATTGGCAACATTGATGAAATCATGACAGCGATATTAGATAAAGGGAAAATCTGGGGTGAATAGTGCTTGAAAATAAATTAGGCATAACATCTGCGGCAGAACTTGCACTTGCAGAAGAAAAAATCAGCAAGAAAAAAGCATATGAACTTTTTGAAAAAGGTATCCTTGA
>CAYJDR010000004.1:53152-68559 GCA_964368965.1 uncultured Deferribacteraceae bacterium | reverse complement strand
AAGAAAAAATCAGCAAGAAAAAAGCATATGAACTTTTTGAAAAAGGTATCCTTGAAACACTAGAAGTAGGCACTTTTCAATCACTCTCAAGCATACATAAATATCTTTTTGATGAAATATACGACTTTGCAGGTACGCTTCGCACAGTCAATATTGCAAAAGGTAACTTTCGCTTTGCGCCGTTGATGTATTTGCAAGCATCGCTAGATAATATTGATAAAATGCCTCAATCAACATTTGATGAAATCGTTGAAAAATATGTAGAGATGAATATCGCACACCCTTTTCGTGAAGGCAATGGCAGGGCTACAAGGATATGGCTTGACTTAATCTTGAAGCATAGCTTAAGTATGGTGGTTGATTGGAATGTTGTTGATAAAAACGATTACCTGCTTGCGATGGAGCGAAGCCCTGTGAAAGATATTGAGATTAAACATCTTCTAAAATCTGCTTTGACAGATAAAGTCAATGATAGGGAAATATATATCAAAGGGATTGATGCCAGTTATTACTACGAAGGCTATAACGAATATAAAACAACTGATTTAATATAAGAGGAACTTATGAAACATCTAGAAGATAGAGTTGAAGACTTAGGCGGCAACTATGCTGTTGATTGCACAAATGCGGTACAGTTTTTAGAGTCATTATCGTTTGATAGAAAGTTGATATTGAATGAAGAGGAAACTCCTTGGACAGATTATTTTGAAGACGAAGAATATGAAGCGATTGCTAACATGGAAGGCATAATCAGCTATGATAATATAAATGCAAAGCCGATGTTAGAGTTTGAAGCAACTCGTTTTACACCGTTCACAGTTGGCACAGATAGCCATGATGAGTGGGACGGCACATTTGACGAAGAGCAAGTGGAGCAAATAATTGAAACTTTTGGTGATGAAAACCCAGAGTTTTTAATATTTGCAACATCTAACGGATGGCCAGATACATATTTAATTAACTTAAATGAAGATAGTGATGATCCAACCGTATACACATCAGACCACGAGCAGTTTCTGATAGAGTGCGAAGAGTTTGGTTCATTGACAGATTTTTTCAATTGCTTATTGACTGAAGATGAATACATCGAGCAAATGGAAGCACTAAAACTTGAACTAAATGAAAGTAAATAAAACAAAAGGGCTAGCGTAAAAACTAGCCCTTATTTATTGTCTATTAGAAATTTGATAAATTTGCGTTTTTCTATCAGCTTTTCAGAATCTTCCTTAGATATCAATACAAGCGTAAACTTATCAAGTATATCAAGCGAGCCATGCTCCACTTGCAGAAAGTCTAGCACGTGTTGCAGGTCGGCTAAATACCTAGTAGGTATAGCAACGGCTGCATACATTGTCATGTCGTTAAATTTGTAGCCTTGTAAAGTTTTGAATGAAAACGCTTCAACACCTGAGATTAAATCACATATTACGGTAGCTAGTAGTGCAGCTGATATATTGTTGTTAGGGAACAGCTTTTTGCAATATTCACGGTGATTTTCAAGCAACCCTTCGGCGCTTAGTCGTGGCGAATTAATTGAAACACACTCTTCACAAACTATCTCAACAACATAATACTTACGTTTATCAAGGTAGATTGCAACAAGGTCAGGCTTTTCGGTTTGATAGTGTGTGCTACTCTCAAGTAACTTTAAGCCCATTGCTTCAAACATTTTCGTAACTAGTTTTGGAAAATTTGCTCTGTTATTTTTTGTCATGCCTATAAGTCTACTATAATATATTTGTCAACGTGTCTATATTATCACAAGAGTTTTTAAATATCCAGTCGGAAACTTCTTTATCGTTCAAATTTTGTGGAACAGGGCTAAAGTTAAACCCATTATGCATCGCAGCTGTTGCAACGTCGCTACCTTTGCCACCTAAGCTTTCGCCACCAATTGAACTATCACCCGAAGCACCATCAGAAAATTCACCTAGCCCCTCGCCACTGCCATCACCATTAGCACCACTTGTGCCACCTGCACTGCCACCAGAAAGTGAAGGCATTACATTACCCATGACGTTGTTTACAATGCTATCAGCAACGTGTAGTGGAGATTGGTTTATGCTACCGCCACTATTGCCACCAGCTCCTAAAGCGCTTGTGTTTGTAGCGTTGCTAAACGTGGTTGCTGTGTCAGCCATATCTGCCATTGAGTATGCTATATTTTCAGGGCCTTCGGCACCAAACTTTTCAGGTGCTTTGAAGTTGCTTAGTTTTTTATCTTTATCGAATGTTCCTTCACTTAGGGAGGCTAATTTATATGGGTCAAACACGTCATTTGCGAAGTCTTTATTTAGTTTACTTCTGAGTGCTTTTTCAACGTCGCCATTGAATGACCTATCGGCGCTATTTTTAATATCTGCTTGCATGTTAGGGCTATCTTTAATAGCAATAGAGTCATCAATAAAACTTTGTAACCCTTTCTTACCTTTAGCTAAACTTTGCATGTGTTCCATTAAAGGTTTATCGATAGATGGGTTGCTAGCAATATCATCTGCATAAAACATCGGTGACGTTGCGAGCGCTTTTTTCATAACGTCTGGGTGTATTGCACTATTTTGTAGCGACGCTTTAATATCTTTTAAGCGTTCAGCATCTGTCGTTGGTTTTAAGTCGCCAGTTAGTATATTTTTAAGTATATGTTCAGGTATGTTTGGGTTTTTCAATGCAGCATGCCTTACATCTTCGTTTTCATCAGTAGCTAATTTTTCAAGCGCTTCTGGCGATGTGTTAGGGTTACTTGCAACGCCAAGCCTTGTGCAACTGTTTGTGTTGCGGCCATTATAGTTTAGCACATCAGGAGAAACGCAAGGGTTCGCCATGAGTTTTTCTAGAAACTCACAATCGTCGCTACCTTGCTTTGCAATTATATCGTGTATATCTGGTGTGAGTTTTTGGTTATCTAGCAATGCGTTACGCACTTTAGGCACATCGTTTGCTAGTTTATCCATCATATCTTTTGGTATGCTAGGGTTTTTTGCAACACTTGCACGCACATCTGAGTTTACGTTTTTGCTTAACTTTTCCAATTCACCTAGCGATGTGTTGGGGTTTTGTGCTATCGCTTTAAGTTTCTCTAAGTCGTTGCTGTTATATGCTTTTTCTATAATATCTTTTGGAGTATTTGGGTTTTTCAGCACTTCAGTTGCAACAGGACTATCTGCAATAGAGCGCAAGAAGTCCTCAGTTGCTTCTGGGTTGTTTGCTAGTATTTTCAATAGTTCCATATCATCAGCAGTTCCCTCAGTAACATCTGAAAAAAACTGTTGGCTTGCTGTAGGATTAGTTGGTGCATTAGTTATAGGGACATGGGTATCAACGCCATCTTGCAAATATTCTGCCACGAACGGCACAGCACCAAGTGCAACACCCAGCATTGCAGCTGCAATAATCTTCTTGCCCATTGGGGTAGATTTAGCTTTCTCGAGTATCACTTCTTTAGTGACTGGCTCGTTATTTGCAACAGCGCTCAGTTCATCTGCAAGGCTTTTAGGCTCGCTGGTAGGTGTGTCTATAGGTGGTTGTTCTGTATTTGGTTGTGTTGGTTTTTGTTCAACTTTTGCAGGCTCTGTAGGCTCATCAATATTGGCTTCTTGAGGTTTTGATACAAGCCTAATATCTTGCTTAGTTAGCCCAACAACAACGTAGCCATCAAACAGTTGGTAGACAGTAGGTTCTGCGCCACGCTCTTCAAGCAACGCGATAACGGTTGAGGCATCTACAGAGGGAACGATCAACGCCCCAGCAGGTGCTTGCCCGTTTTCGAGATAGCTTGTTGCGGTTGATATTAGGTCATTATCAATAATTTCTTTCCATGATTTTTCAGCGCCGTTGCCGCCTTTTTTACGCTTTCCGATTGCGATATATTCGCTATCGTTCACGGTGTTGTGCATGTGGAATATAGTTGTATCTTTTGATGAGCCAACGGACGATTTTTCACTGTTTATACCAAACTTTGATAATCCGTTAGTAACTTCTTCCACAAACCTAGCGTTAGCGTCGTTAAAAATCATGAGCCGTTCAATCTCCTAATAGGCTATTTATTAATCGCATCGTTATAAATGTCAATATACTTTAGTGCAGAGCTTTTCCAGCTGAAGTCTTGCGCCATGCTTGTTTTGATCATTTTTTCCATATGTTTTGGCCTGTCAAAATACGTAGAAACAGCCCAGCCCATTGTGTTATATAGCGCTTTATCATCTATATCATAGAACTTGAAGCCTGTGCCGTCGCCGTGTGTTTCATCATATTGTATGACGGTGTCATCAAGCCCACCAGTAGCACGAACAACTGGCAATGTGCCATAAACTTGGCTATACATTTGGTTAAGTCCGCATGGTTCATATAGTGAAGGCATAATAAAGAAATCGGCACCAGCTTCAATTAAATGAGATTTATCTTCGCTATAGCCGATAAATGCGCCAACTCTGCCAGGGTAAGTCACAGGTAGGCCACCGAAGTACCATTGTGCGTCTTCATCGCCTGACCCTAATATGACAATTTGGCATACCATATCGTTTACAGCTTTTTCGATAGCGCCAGCAAGTAGCCCTAAGCCTTTTTGTGATGCGAAGCGCCCAATGAATGCGAATAGTGGGATGTTAGGCGATACGCTTAGCGAGAACATCTCTTGCACGGCTTTCTTGTTTGCTTTTTTGCCTGACTTGTATGTTTTTATGTTGTAATTTTTAGCTATTAGTGGATCTACACTAGGGTTCCATACGTTTGTGTCTATGCCGTTTATAATGCCTGATAGGTCGCTTGACCTAGAGCGTAGAATATCGTGCAAGCCACCAGAGCCTATAGGGCCCAAGATTTCTTTTGCGTAAGTAGGGCTAACCGTTGTGATTTTATCAGCGTATGCTATGCCACCTTTGAGCAAGTTTAAGCCACCGAACGATTCAAACGTATCAGCGTTGAAGTCGTCGCCATAAACACATGCATAAGGCAGCACAGATGTATCGAAGCTGCCTTGATATGCGATGTTATGGATAGTTAGCACAGACTTTGTTTCAGCAAAGAATAAATCACCAGATGTTTTGATAAAGTATGGCACGAAAGATGTTTGCCAATCGTTACAATGAACAATATTTGGCTTAAAGTTTAAATCTTTTGCCACTTGTAGAGCTGCACGGCAAAAGAATGCGAAGCGAAAAGCGTTATCTTCAAATTCGCCAGCTTTGTTGTGGTAGAGCCCGTCCCTGTCGAAATATTTGCTGAACTCGATAAAATATATATCGTTGCCATAAGGCTCGGTAGTATGAAAAACTTTGTACCACTCCTCGCAGTTGCCCATGTGCACGCATGATGTTGAAAGAACTTCTTTCAGTTTATATTTTTTACGGTTGATGCTTGAATATAGCGGCATGATAGATTTCACTTTCACGCCGTTTTCTTTTAATGCTTTTGGTAGTGCTGAGGATACGTCAGCAAGTCCACCAGATTTTGCATATGGTTCAATTTCGCTTGCTAAGAATAGTACGTTTAAATTTGTCATTTTCCACCTAAATGTATATTTATCTAGTAATTGCTCTTGTTGAGTCTGTAACAATAGTTTCTATGCCTTGTTGCTCTAGGTAGTTTTTGCCGCGCTCAGTTGTTATGACCTTGCCGCCGCTACCCATGACAATACCTTTATACATAATGATTTTACCGTTAGCGATAGTGCAAACAGCTTCTTTCCTAGATTTGCTGAAAATAGTGATGTCAGCATCGTTGCCAATAGCTAAGCTACCTTTTTTATCAAGCCTTAATAGGTTTGCAGGGTTGTAGCTTGTTTTTATAATTAACTCAGTTAGCGACATTGCGCCAAGTTCAACTAGCGAAAGCCCCATTGGTAATATTACATTCCTAGGTATACAGCCGCCGTCAGTTGAAATACAGTCCACTGTGAATTTACCGTTTTTACGCTTTGATGTAGCAAGCATTATGCGAGGTAGTGGAGGGTTTGCAGCAAAAGAGCCACCAATATCGGTGCCTGCTTCAAGCCATAGTTTATGTCCCTCAGCACCTGTAACAAGTTCGCTAATATTGCCGTTTTCAAGAACTACAGATGCTTTGCCAGCGAGTATGCAATCTCCAACGCCTTTTTCAGTAGCTGGGAAGCCTTGTTTCTCTATGCATGTGCATGTAACGTTGCTGGATGGTCTGCCATCTATGCAGTTTAGCCTTGTTCCGTTCATTGGAGATAGGTATGATTCTGAAAAAATTTCAGGGTTATCTTCAAGCAGTTCGATAGCTAGCTGTGTTTCTTCTATTTCTGGCATGATGTTGCCACGGCAGTAGCTGTTGATGTGTGCTAAATGCAGGAAGCCACCTTTCGCAATTTCGATAGCCTCTTTCATGCCTAGTATGTTAGAGCCGTTTTCAGTAGTGCCAGCATGCCATGCGATGTATGCATCATTGTTGCGTGCTTTGTTTATTAGGTTTGCAGATACGTCAGGTGTAAGTGGATAATGACCACCGAGTAGCTTTATGCCGAATGCGCCCTTTGACATTCTATCGTTTAAAAACTCATCTATTTCGCTGTCGCTAGGGGTGCTATTTTTAAATGAGTATGGAGGGCTCGCATATTCTAGCATAGCTATGTTTATGCCTGTGCCATGAGTGTGTATAGCGTCTATGATGTTGTCAATAGGGCCAGCCATATCTAAGCAAGTCGTAACGCCAGCTTTTGCAAGCATATTATAGCCTGTGTAGCCACCCCATATGCTGCCTAAATGTACGTGTGAGTCGATCAAGCCTGGTATAGCAACGAGGTCGCTATCGTCTAAGTCAATAACTTGTTTAGCTTGGATGTTTGTTTGATTGCTTGTGATTTCAGAAATTTGCCCATTTTCACACGCTATAGAGTTGATGCTATCTATATTGTTAATAGGGTCTACTACATGAATGTTTTTGATTAATAATTCAACCATAAATAAGTACCTACCTTTATATTGATAAACTACATATCTATGGTATCATATATTAATCAATTTTGAAATGCTTTTTATTTAAATTATATAAATATAGTGCAACTGTAAGAGTTATAACTTCTGCAATAGGTATCGCAAGAAAAATCCCAATATCGCCAATAAGTTTTGGCAGTAAAAACAATAATGATATTGGCAATACTAAGCCACGTAATATTGATATAATGCCTGACTCTAACGGGCGATGAAGCGCCGTGAAGAACGCTGAGAAAACCATGTTTATGCCGATAAATAGGAACGCCCAACGAATATAGCTAGTGAACTCTAGTGCGATTGCAAACGCATCTGACGATGTGTCAGGTAGAAATAATCGTATTAAATAGAACGGAATAAGCGTTAATATAACGAACGCAATAACGCCTGTGCAAAGCAAGAAGCCGTTTGTTAAGCGCAGGAATTTATTTATCCTGTCAAATCGTTTTGCGCCATAGTTTACAGATATCAGCGATGAGGCTGCATCTGCACCAGCATAGCCTATCATAGCAACGAGGAATAACATATAGTTTGTAGCAGTGAACGCTGTTACGCCGTCTGTATCAAAGTTTTTCACCATGATGATGTTAAAAGTCATCATGATAATGCCTGCTGATATCTCTGATATGAACTCAGAGATACCATTGTATGCTGATAAGAATATTTCCTTATAGTTTCCACCTGGCTTTACGAACCAAAGCTTACCTTTTTTTGCTAAAAAGTGGTATATGACAATCATGAAAAATATAATATTTGCAACCGCATTGCTATAAGCCGCACCAGCTACGCCGTAGTCTAAAGCAATCACAAACAAAGCGCTGAATAACACTTTAAGTATAGCAAATATGATGATAGACGATGAGGCGAAGAGTGGGTTGCCGTCTATCCTAATAAACACGGTGAATGCATATGCAGCCGTCATGATAGGGCCAAATAATGAAACTATGCTTAAATATTCCACAGATATCGGCACAAGCTCGTCGTTTGCGCCCATGAGCCTAGCAACGTCTTCTGTGAAGAGGAACGCAACAGCAGATAGCAATACAGATATAATTGTGAGTGCGATAAAAGTTTTTGTAAACATTTTTCGTGCATCATCTAGTTTATCTTCGCCGATATATTTTCCAGTTCTAACAGCGCCACCGGTAGAGAACATAAGCGCTGCACCAAATAGATAGCTGAAAAACGGCGAAACGATATTGATAGCGCCGAGGCTGTTTTGGTTAACATAGTTGCCAACAAATATGGAGTCTATCAAGCCAGATGACATCATCACCGTGAAGCTAAGTATATTTGGTATTGAGTACTTTAAGAATGTTTTTAGAATATTGCCGTGAACAATATCGTTTGAGCTGTTGACGCTTGCCATGTTTTCACCTTCAAGCGAAATATTGCACAAGAAAATTTTAATGTCAATCTGTTTCTTTTAGTGAATTCGTTTTGTTCTCGAGTTGCTTTTCACATTCTTTTGCTAAAATTGCTATGAATTGTTCAAGCTCTTGGATGGAGCATGAAGCAATCATTATGCGTATAGAGTTTTTTATTTTAGCATTGTAAATCCAACTGCATTTGCCAGGCTTTATATTCATCCTAACTACGCTAATTGGATGGTTAAATGTGATTGGCACAGATGTGTTAACCATTGAGCTATCAAACGATGCATATTTTGATAAGTAACGCTCAAACATGTTTGATGCCTGAATACATCGCTGATGTATTTTCGGTTTTAGCTCATTTATGCATTGTTCATATGCGCCACTTTTTAGCAGTTCCAGATATATTGCTTGTGTCAAGTTGGAGCATTGGTGCCCAACTTCTCGGTAAATATTTGTAAAATGATTGATGATAGCTTCATCACCGACAATAAAGCCTATGCTATTGTGGTAGTTGAGTGCTTGCCCAAGGTTTGATAGATATATTGAGCTGTTTGAAGTATCAAGTGATTTTATCGGTGCTGAATTGTAGTTGTGTATATAGTCACGCAAGTTGTCTATCTCTATTAGTGGCACAGATAGATGAGAGCACAGCTCATAGATTTCCTTTTTTCTTGCATTGCTCATGTGGTTGTTTGTAGCATATGCGTAGTTTGGCTCTAAACATACAGTAGGGTTGATAGCATGTTTTAATTTTGAATAGAGGTCGCTTATAATAGGGCCTTCATCATCAGTTTTTAAATAAATAGTAGGTGTCCCAATAACTTGCAACGCTGAAAAACTCAAAAACCTACTAGGGCGAGTTGTCACGATGGTAGAGTTTGAGTTTAATAACCCAACGCATATCACATATAGCCCAACATGCTCGTTTTGTGTGACAAGTATTTGCGATGGTTTTACATGAATATCACGTTGTTTAAGGAATAGTGCTATTTGTTCACGTAGTTCATAAAATCCGCTTTCATGCCCTGCGTATATAAAAGATGTGCTATCGGCAACTTTTTTGATAGCATCAGCGTACATGTTTCTAAACCCAAACTCATCACTATTGATAATGTAGAAGTCGCCAGAACTTAACACGCTGTTGCGGTCACTATTGGCGTGGTTTGCTCTTGATATAAAGTGCTTCCAGTTTATATTTCTATTTTTCGAAAACTCTCTGGAGGCTACATAGCGCTTTGATTTATTTTGTGCAACATATCCTTCTGCAAGCAACGTATCGAAACATTCTGCGACACTCATGCGCGACACATTAAAATATTCTGCAAGTGACCTGAATGATGGGAATAAGTACCCCTCAATAATGGTGCCATTTTCAATATTATCTTTAATGAAAGCTACAAGTTGCATATATAAAGGTTGCTCAGATTGCTTGTTGACAACTAGTGTTGAAAACAATTGTAAGTGTTTAGTATCCATATTTCTCCATAATATATGAAATATATACATATCATAAAATAATAAAAATAACATTGTTTTGCAAGTATTATAAAAGTGTCCGTTCAAATTGTCAATGTTTGTCATTGCCTTATTGGTTTATTTGTTTACTATATCAAACATAGATAGATTTCCAAAAAACAATGGAGGGGGATTATGGAGAAGGATTTTACTAGGCGTAGCTTTATGAAGCACGCAGGTATTGGTGCTGCAACGCTATCTGCTTTTGCTATGGGCAACAATATCGCTTATGCAAAAGATGAAAACAGCGTTAAATTTAGCGAAACTTACGATATCATCGTAGTAGGTAGTGGTATCTCTGGTACAACTGCAGCAATCAGAGCAGCAGAACTAGGCAACAATGTGTTAGTTGTTGAGAAGATGTCTATGTTAGGTGGTTCATCATCTGTTAGTGAGTTAGCATTTTCATGCATCAACTCGCCATTTCAAGAGAAAGCAGGCGTTAAAGATTCACCTGAATTATACGTTAAAGACGTTGTGAAAGTTGGTGGCATGTATGCTAGCCCTGAGCATGCGTTATTAGTTGGTCAAACTACTCGTAGGGTTCATGATTTCTGGTCTGAGCGTGGTGTTGAGTTTATCAGCCTTATTAGGCTTGGTGGGCACTCTGTTCCGCGTGTATTGACAACTGAACGTGGTGGCATAGGCATTTTAACAGCATTGCGTAAGCACATAAGCGATAATTTACCTAACTGCACAATGCGTAAAGAAGTTAAAGTTGATGACCTTGTTTATAACGACGAAGGCAGAGTTATCGGTGTTCAAGTTCGTGAAGGCTATAGATTTGACCAAGCATTAGCTGATGATGACGCTCAAAATAAAAGTGGCATTACTGCTTATTATAAAGCTCGTAAAGGTGTTATATTCGCATCTGGCGGATATTGCCGTGATAAACTGTTACAAGGTGCTGAAATTAAAATGCTTGGGGAAACTGGCTCTGTAGCTAACCCTGGCGCACTTGGTGGCACGTTAAAAATGTTGGCTAAAAATAGCGCTCACCCTGTTCATTTATCGCTATTTAGGTTTTCGTTTAGCTTCCCAACTGAAGATGTTAGATGGGGTATGTTAGTTGATATACCTTCTGGCAAGCGCTTCATGAACGAATGGGATGGCAGAAACGAGCTAGGGCTTGGCGTTTTAAATAAGAAAGTTACTAACGGTAGCGTTACACCATTAATAGTATGGGACGCTGAAGGCGCTAACAACTTCTTTGATAAGAATAGAAACGCTACAAAAAGAATACCTAAGTTTGATACACTTGAAGAAGTTGCGGCGTACGCAAATATGGACGTTAAGTTGTTGAAGAAAGCAGCTGCTGATTACAACAAAATGATTGACTCTGGTGTAGATAAAGAGTTCGGTAAAGATATCGCTGGATTAAAAGGTTCTGCTATGAAAAAAGCGCCTTTCTATGCAACATTCTTAAGCCCTAACTTGACATATACTCCTGGTGGCATAAGGATATCTCTTAAAGGTGAAGTGTTGTCAATTATTGATGCTGAGCCAATTAAAGGTTTATTCGCTTGTGGTGAAGTGACGGGTGGCATACACGGTAAAGCTAGGCTTACTGCGGGCTCTTCGCCTGAGTGTGGCTCATTCGGTCTAATCGCTGCAGAAAATGCTGATAAAATGTCAAAGGTGTAAAATATGAAAAAGTCTATAATATTAATATGCTTACTAACGCTAACTGCGGTGGTAACATTTGCAAATACTCCAATGAGTGAAAAAGAACTAGCAGAGCTATCAAAAGGGCGCACGCTAAAAGAAGTGCACGTTGATTTAGATTGCGCTGATTGTCATGATGAAACAAGCGCAGAAAGATATTACTTAGTGAAGTCAGAATCTTGCATGAACTGTCATGGCACTAAAGCAGAAGTTGCTGAGCTAACTAAGCACCTAGATGCAAAACGTGAGAACCCACATAACGGATTTCACACAGATCTAAACTTAGAGTGCTACAGCTGCCATAAAGAGCATGAAACATCGATAAATTATTGTTCAATTTGTCATGATGTTAGCACTTGGATGAAACCAACGCCGTAAGGTGATCAATCCTCTATAGAAAACTATAGAGGATTTTTTTTGTTGACAAAATCGTAAAAAATAATAGACTAGCCACCATGAAAAAGATACTAATTGTTTTAACGCTCTTGTGTGCGTCTACACAAGCAATCGCTAGTGAGTCTAGCAACTTATTTTTCGATGGATTCATGCAGACAGCCTCTTGGGGCAAACCATTGTGGGCAGAAAGCCACTCAACAATTATTCGAACTGAAATTGCATATGCAACAAATAATCCGTCATATGACTTTAGCGACAGCGGTAAAGATAATCGCCCGTTTATTTTCCCTAGCCTTAGTGTTGATGTACCATTGTGGAGCAACAACTTCTCAGATGGTAAGTTTGGAATAGGTGTTAATTTACCATTAATCTCTGAAGTATGGCTTGACTTGTTCGACTATTCGACAGCACCTGTCATAAACGCATCATACCGTTTCGGTGTGCCAGAGGTTACATTTATACACCGTTTAGACGGCGATACATTTTTCAGGAACTATACTGTCAGATTAGTTGTGCATATGCACGAGAGCACTCACTTAGGCGATGAAATTTCTATTAAAAATGCTGAAGCTGGCTTCCCTATAAAGCGTGTAAACATTTCATACAACTATCACGAGTTAGAATTAACACTAAACGACCCAGATGGCAGAGTAGATGAGAACCACACATTTAAAATAGGTGGCTTAATCTCTGATGACACAGTCGATAGCTGGTATGGATATAGTTCGATTGATGCGACAGCTAAGTTGTTGCCAGATGCTAAATACTTTTTTGAAGCATATTTTCAATATCAATATCAGTCTGATTTATTTTGGGATAGATGGCAGTTTATTTTCTCTACAGAGTTTCGTTTGCGCCCGTTATATGGCTACCCATACTACTATAAAGATGCAAGTGGCAACATTGTAACAGTTAATGTTGAAGAGAAGTTGACTTTCAACACAAATATTTATACAGGTATCAGATATATCATACCAGAGGAAAGCGACTTGCTTTTCTCAAAAATCGGTTTTGCACTACACTATTATAATGGTATGAACCAACAAGGACAGTTCAGGAACATAGATAACTATGAGCAAATCGGCTTTGCAGTTATCTTTGAATAATTAATATATAATATAGCTTCATGCAGAGCTAAAACTATTGACAAAATTAAATTTGTGAGTAAATTTATCTGCATGAAGTATATATTGTTATTTATTGCATTATTATGCACATCGACACACTCATTTGCTAGCACAACCGATAGCGAAAACACATCATTTTTAGACGGCCTTATCCAAACAGGCACATGGGGTAAACCTTTTTGGGCAGATACTCACTCTACGATATCTAAAGCCGAACTAGCCGTCGCAACTAACGTTCCAACTTATGATTGGGGCGAAACTGGCGAAGTTTATCGCCCATATATTTTTGCTAACTTAGGCACAGATTTTCCAGTATGGAGTGGTAATTTCTCTAACGGTAAGTATGGTTTAAGTGTTACTATGCCATTTTTTATTGAAGTGTGGCTTGATATGTTCGAGCGAGAAACAGCACCCGTTATCAACACGTCATATCGTTTTGGTGCACCAGAGTTTAACTTTATCTACAGGTTTGATAACGCTGGCTTTTTCAAAAACTTTACTGTAAGGCTTGTGCCATTTAAACACGAGTGTACACACATTGGCGATGAAATAGCACTTAGGAATGCAGATGCAGAACTTGCGATAAAGCGTGTGAATGTGTCATACAATTATAATGAGTTACAAATTACAATAAACGACCCAGACGGCAGAAGAGGGGCAAACCACGCTTTTAGGGTGGGCATGCTTGCTACGCTTGATAAAGGCTCTGGTTGGTACTCTTACGCTAAAGGCGATGCAAATAATAATGTATTGAAGCCGTCTGATTATCCTTATGAAGCATATTTTCAGTACCAATACCAATCAGATGAATTTTGGGGCGGTTTACAGTTAATGCTTTCAGCTGAGATGAGAGTACGTCCAAAATATGGCTATCCATATTATGAAAAAGATTTGAGTGGAAATTGGTATGAAGTATATGTAGAAGAGTACCTAAGCTACAATTTTAACTATTTTGCAGGTTTAAGATATAGCTTGCCAGAAAATAATAGTGCGTTATATTACACTAAAGTTGGTTTAGGGTTACATGTATATACTGGTATTAACCCACATGGGCAGTTTCGTTCAATTCCATATTTTCAACAGTTAGGCTTAGCCCTAATTTTTGAGTAGCAATAAAAGATATCAATCTTTTGAACTAGTTGCAAGGTTGGTAATCCTTAACTATGGATTGATTGATATCCATATTACAAAGTGTAAAAAGGTCTTATTTGTATTATTGTGTGTTAGTGCAATATAAACAAATCATTAACAATGTTAATTAATTGACTCCATTGGAAAGATGGAGCAAAAAGAGGTGTATAGAGTATGAGAAAAGGTTTCACATTGATCGAGTTAGCGATAGCTTTAATGGTTATCGGTTTAATTCTTGCAATGGCGATGAAAGGTAGGACACTTGTTGAAACGGCTGAAATCAAGTCAGATATCAACAATGTTAACAAAATGACTGCAGCAATAGTTACATTCATTTCAAAGTATAACAGGTTGCCTGGTGACGAAGACGGCAACGGCGAGTTTACAATGGCAGAGGCTTTTGACGAGCTTTTATCTAATGGCATTATTAATGAAAGTGATTTCACTATCTCTGTTGAAGGCTACACGCAGTATCTTCAATTTTTAGCATGTGATAAAGCTCCAATGACATTAGCTGGTGGAGTAACAGGCATAAGGCCAGCATCGATGGACTTTACACAATATCCACACGTTTGTTTAGTTGTGTCGCTTGATGACCCAAGGGCAAACGATGGCACTAGTGGTGTAGGCTTGCCAGATGTTGCAGAGTTTGCGTGTTATGTTGAAACTATGCTTGATGATAAAAACTTAAGCACAGGTGCAGGCATAGGCACACCTGACCCAGACTACAACTTTGACAACTGCGCAGAAGCAGAGGAAATATACAGCTACACTTACCTAGTGTATTAGTAAAATATAGAAGCCTAACATTGAGTTAGGCTTTTCTTTTGCCATAATATTGTGAAGTTATGAAATAATTTGTTGACATTATCACCGTGAAAAGTTATCTTCACAACCATATAATTGTAGTTGGAGAAGTATATGTTATTAAATGAATTTGCAAGAAGAATAGCTGAGGCAGACAAAGCGTCTATTTCAGAAAAGGCACACAACGCTAGGGGCGACATATTGACTATGACAACGCTTTCTGCTAGTGGACACCCAGGTGGCTCTATGTCATCTATTGATTTGCTTAGCTGTATCTACGCTGTTGCAAACATTAACCCTGAAAACGTGAACGACGATAACAGAGATAGAGTAGTTGTATCTCACGGGCATATTTCGCCTGCTGTTTACTCTTGTTTATCTGAGTATGGTTTCATCTCTAAAGATGATGCAATATCAACTTTCAGAAAAGCTGGTAGCATATA
>CAYJDR010000004.1:0-53052 GCA_964368965.1 uncultured Deferribacteraceae bacterium | reverse complement strand
GTTTCATCTCTAAAGATGATGCAATATCAACTTTCAGAAAAGCTGGTAGCATATATGAAGGACACATCGAAAGATACGTTAAAGGTGTCGAGTGGACTACTGGTAACCTTGGTCAAGGTTTATCTGTTGGTGCAGGCTTTGCTGTTGCTGGTAAAGTTAAAAACAACGACTTTGATGTTTATGTTTTAATGGGTGACGGCGAACAACAAAAAGGCCAAATTACTGAAGCAAGGCGCTTTATCAAGAAATATAACCTAAACAACGTTACTGCAATTATAGACTATAATAAATTACAAATCTCTGGCAGCATTGAAGAGGTTATGCCATCTATGGATGTTATCGCTTCTTTCAAATCTGACGGTTGGGAAGTTATCGAAGTTGACGGCCACAGCATTCCAGATATCCTAGGCGCTTTATTAAAAGCAAAATCTGCTGAAACACCTGTTGCTATCATTGCACATACTGTTATGGGCAAAGGTATTTCTTTCATGGAAAATGAAAAAGGCTTCCATGGCTCAACTCTATCTGCTGAAAAATATGTTGAGGCGATGAAAGAGCTCAACCTAGAAGCAAAACTAGACTACTACAAAGATTTACGTTCAAAATTCGTTGCTGATTTAAACCACGGCGATATAAATACAAAGTACCCTAAGATGAACTTAGGCGATGCTAGAACATACACAAAAGACATCTCTACTGATAATAGAAGTGCGTTCGGTAACGCATTAGACGATATAGCAGCTGCAAACAACGGTGAAAACTTAGCTGTTTACGATTGCGACTTAGCTGGCTCAGTTAAAACAAACGGCATTGAGAAAAACTTTGCTAAAAACTTCTTCCAAGCAGGTATATCAGAGCACCACACAGCAGTTGCAGCTGGCGCTACATCTAGCGATGGCGTTTTAACGTTTTTTGCTGGTTTCGGCATGTTTGGTATTGATGAAGTTTACAACCAGCAACGCTTAAACGGCTTAAACGAAGCTAACTTGAAAGTTGTTACTACACACGTAGGTATTGACGTTGGTGAAGATGGCAAAACTCACATGTGTATAGATTACTTAGGGCTTGTGCGCAACATCTTCGGCATGAAGGCAATCGCACCAGCAGACCCTAACGAAGTTGACAGAGCTGTTAGATATGCAGTTGCTGAAAAAGGCAACGTACACATAGCTATGGGGCGTTCAAAAACTGCTGTAATCACTGACGAGAACGGCAAAGAAGTTTTCGCACACGACTATGTGTTTGAATACGGTAAACCAACGCTTGTTAGAGACGGTGAGTACACTCTGCTTGCTTATGGTTCTACACTTGCACGTGCATTGAAAGTTAGAGATATTTTAGCAGAAAAAGGAATTTCTATCGCGGTTGTGAACGTTTCATCACCTATATATATTGCAGATAAATATGCAGATGTTATTTTCTCAAGCGATAAAATATTTGTTTATGAAGATCATCACTCGTTCTCAGGCCTATATTCTACAGTAGCTATGAAAGCTGTTGAAAAAGGTGTTGCTTGCAAAGTTTACCCATATGGCGTGAACTCACTTGCATATTCTGGTGCGGTTGAAGAGGTTTTTGAATTAATGGAATTAGACCCAGCGTCTATAGCAAACAAAATTGCTAACGAGGTTGCTAAGTGATAATCACTGGAAGAAATGCAGTATTTGAAGCTGTAAAATCAGGCAAAGCAAAAAAAGTAATAGTTAGGCACGGTGCATCTGTGCATTTTGAGAACATAACAGTTCCTTTTGAAGTGTTAGGGCGTTCTGTATTTGAAGAACAATACGGCGAGGAAACTCAAGGCGTTGCAGCTATCATTGATGATTTTGAATATACTGAGCTAAAAACAAGGTTAAAAGATTTATCGAAAGAGAAGGGCGTCGTGTTGCTTGATAAAATCCAAGACCCACACAACTTTGGTGCAATTATCAGAGCTGCACATTGTTTTGGCATAAAAGATATTATCGTCCCACGTCACGACCAAGCAAAAGTTAGCCCAGTTGTTTATAAAACGAGTGCTGGTGCGCTACTTTATATGAACGTGATAGAAGTTGTCAACTTAGGGCAAGCTGTCGACTCACTGAAAGATAACGGCTTTAGAATAGTTGCTGCTGATATGGACGGCGAAAGGTTGCCAGATGTCGCTAAAAATGAGCAACCTCTAGGCATTATCATCGGTTCAGAAGGCAAGGGCATACGTTCAAGTATATTAGAGCGTGCAGACAATGTGGTTTCTATACCAATGCAGTCTGATATTGATTCTTTGAACGCATCTATGAGTGCTGCTGTAATTTTTTACGAGTTTTTTGCATAATTGATAAATGTTTACTTGACAAAATACATAAAAAATTATTATAAGACTTATCGAGCGTTTTAAATATTAAGTTGTAACAGATAAAAAATGATTGTTAGATTTTTACTAGAAGGTAAAGTTAGAGATAAATCGGTGGAAGCGTTCATTGCTGAATATGCAAAACGTTTAAAGCCATATTTTGATTTTGAGTTGCTTGAAATGTCGTGTGACTCAAAGCAGTTTGAAAAGTTTTACAGAAACTCGAATGCAAAGGATATCTACATTGGTTTAGATGTTTTAGGCAAGCGGGTGGATAGTCATAAGTTTGCTGCGTGGTTCGATAACAAGCGCCAAGACGCTAGGAGCGTTACGTTCATTATCGGCGAGGCAGAAGGGCTTACTGACAGTGCTAGAAAAATTGTTACTGAATATATCTCGCTATCAGATATGACTTTTTCATATCGCGTTAGCTTGGTTGTTTTATCAGAGCAGATATATAGGGCAATGACAATTATTACAGGTCACCCTTACCACAAATAGGAGGCTGTTATGGATAAAGTTAAATCAGACTATTTTAGGGGCAAGCTTCTTGAAATGCGAGAAAACCTTATCACAACGCTCAATAAGAAATATAACGAAGCTATTGATTTAGGTCAAGACGGCATACAAGATACTGCAGATGAAGCATACAATATCTACAACAAAAATATTATGCTAGGCAGGGTTGAAACTGATGCTTTAAAACTTCGCCTTGTTGACCAAGCGCTTGAAAGGATCGCTAAAAGCACATATGGTGTGTGTATCGAGTGTGAAGAGGATATCAACGACACAAGGCTCGAGTACGTTCCGTTTGCAAGGTATTGCACTGAGTGTAAAAGCGAACTCGAAAGAAAAGGCCTAATTAAAATGTAATAAACTCTTTCTATGAAAGGGTAATTCGTTTTTTGTGTAAAACTTAACGGCAATTACAATATTGTTGCCACTAAAATTAATATGAAATTTATACGTCGGCTGGTTGAAAAACTAGCCGATTTTTTTATGTGTAAAATGCTCCTAAAGTATGTAAATTCAATGTTTATAGAAAAATTTTCATATAGTTACTCTTTTTGCTTGATTTAATATCACCAACAAGCTAACATATAAAGGTATATATGGTTTGTGCTACAATACAATATATTTATTTTGGAGGCTGTAATGGCAGTTAAAGTTGGAATTAACGGATTTGGGCGCATTGGTAGATGCGTACTACGCTCAGCACTTGAAAACAACATCGATATAGATGTAGTTGCTATTAATGATTTAACAGATGCAAAAACACTTGCACACTTACTTAAGTACGATTCAGTTCACAGTGTTTTAAAACACGAAGTTACTGCTGGCGAAGATTATATCGCTATCGACGGTAAAAAAATCAAAATCCTTAAAGAAAGAGACCCACAAGCATTACCTTGGGGTGAGCTAGGTGTTGAAGTTGTTCTTGAGTCAACTGGCTTCTTCACTAAGCGCGCAGATGCTGAAAAACACATCAAAGCTGGCGCTAAAAAAGTTGTTATCTCTGCACCTGCAACTGATGAAGATATCACTGTTGTTCAAGGCGTTAACTTTGATAAATATGACAAAAACATTCATAACATCATCTCGAACGCATCTTGTACTACTAACTGCTTAGCTCCTGTTGCTAAAGTTTTAAACGACACTTTCGGTATCGAACATGGTTTAATGACTACAATCCACTCATACACTAACGACCAACGTATCCTTGACTTACCTCACAGCGACCTACGTAGAGCTAGAGCTGGTGCAGTATCTATGATACCTACATCAACTGGTGCTGCTAAAGCTGTTGGCTTAGTTTTACCAGAACTAAACGGCAAGTTAGACGGTTTATCTGTGCGTGTTCCTACACCTAACGTATCAGTTGTTGACTTAGTATGTAAAGTTAAGAAAAACACTACTATTGAAGAAGTAAACGCTGCTATCAAAGCTGCTGCTGAAGGCCCAATGAAAGGCATTCTACAATATTGTGATGAGCCACTTGTTTCTATCGATTTCAATGGCAACCCACATTCATCTATCTTCGATTCTAAACTTACTAAAGTTATGGAAGGTAGCACTATTAAGATATTCTCTTGGTATGACAACGAGTGGGGCTACTCAACTCGTGCTGCTGAGTTACTCACAAAAGTTCTATAATTATTCAAATCATAAGGGGCGTATTGCCCCTTTTTTTATTTCTACGAGGAGATTGTAATGGTTAAAAGCATTGAGGACTTAAACCTTAAAGGGAAACGTTTGCTCATTCGTGTAGATTTTAACGTACCTATCAAAGATGGCATAGTTGGCGACGATACAAGGATTGTTAAGGCAATGCCTACAATAGAATATGCACTTTCACAAGGTGCAAAGGTTGCATTAGTTAGCCACCTAGGCAGACCTAAAGGCGAAAAAAATCTTGAGTATTCACTCGAACCTGTTGCTAAATATATAAATGAAAAAGGACTTTTTAAAGTTCAATACGTATCAGATTGCGTAGGCGAAGTTGTTGAAAAAGCAATGGATAACCTTGCAGAAGGTACAGTTTTACTACTTGAAAACGTAAGGTTTTATAAAGGCGAAGAAAAGAACGATCCAGAGTTTGCAAAAGAACTCGCTAAGCCTTTCAATGCCTATGTGAATGATGCGTTCGGCACTTGCCACAGAAAACATGCTTCAGTTTATGGCGTACCTTGCTTGATAGAAGATAAAGCTGCTGGTTTTCTAGTTGGTAAAGAAGTTAAGTATTTCAACGCAATCGTTAAAAACCCAGATCGCCCACTTGCTGCAATTTTAGGTGGCGCAAAAGTGTCTGATAAAATTGGCGTTATCTCTAGCTTGCTAGATACTGCTGATGTTATCTTGATAGGTGGCGCAATGGCTTACACATTCTTGAAATATCAGGGGTTTGAAGTTGGCACATCGTTAGTTGAACATGAACAAATGGATACAGTTGCAAATATCATCGCAAAAGCTAAAGAGAAAAATGTTGATATCTATCTGCCTTACGACCACGTAATATCTGATAAATTCGGCGGTGAACCGAAAGATTGCCCTGATTTAGATATCCCAGATGGTTACATGGGCTTAGACATCGGTTTGAAAACTACGATCCACTATGAAAACGCTCTATCAAAGTGTAAAACTGTTTTGTGGAACGGCCCAATGGGTGTGTTTGAGCAACCAGCATATGCAAACGGAACATTTTCAATAGCGAATGCATTGGCTAAGCTAGATGCTACTGTTATTATCGGTGGTGGTGATTCTGTCGCTGCGATTAATAAAGCAGGTGTTGCTGACAAAGTTTCGCATATTTCAACTGGCGGCGGCGCATCGCTTGAGTATATCGAGTTTGGAACATTGCCAGGTGTTGAGATATTGGTGTAAGTTTAGGCAATATTTCTTGTGTAGCAGATGTTTATTTATTAACTATAGGTTGACAATGTGAAAAATCAAAAAAGAATTTTGTTCTATTTAGCTATTTTGCTTGACGAACGCGTTAATAATTGTTAAAAATATCTGTTGCTCAATTTTAGATTATGGGGGTAATCATGAGTATCCCCTACAAATCTGCTTAAAAATAGAGTATACAAAATAGATCTAAGGAGTGCTTTTGATGATATCAGTCGGTTTGGACCACACACTGTTTATCCAGATTTTCCAGTTTTTGTTAATCGTTTTTATCGCTAACAAACTCATAGTTAATCCTATTATGTCAACTATCAATGCTCGTAATGCAAAGATAGATAGCCTTGTCAAAAGTGCTGCGGATAACCTCGATAGCATAAACGCTAGCGAAGAAGCTTACAACACTAAGCTTCAAGAAGCACGCGCTACTATCAACGAGTACCGCAGAAAAGTTAAAGAAGAAGCTGATGCAGCTGCGAACAATATTGTTCAAAAAGCTACAGAAGAAATAACTTCTAGCACTAAAGATGCACTAGCTGACTTAAACAAATCTTGTGAGCAAGCAAGAGCTTCACTTAAAGGTGAAGTTGCTGGTTTAGCACAAGTTGTTCGTGACGCTGTTGTTGGCAAAGTGGCGTAAGGAGAGTAGAAGTGAAGAAATTATTAATTGCGTTACTGATGCTTGTTCCTAGTTATGCATTTGCAGCAGGCGCTATCACACCTGAACTTATAGCAAATTTTTTCTATAGGGTTCTTGTGTTCGCTGTTTTTCTTGGTATATTATACAAGTTTTTACGTAAGCCAATACTTGATGCGCTAGTTAACCGCACAGCAAATATTGAGCAAGCTCTAAACTCAGCTGAAAAAGCTAAGCAAGAAGCACAAGAGAAAGTTCGTGAATATGAAGAAAAATCGCGCCAACTTGAGAAAGAGCTTGAAGAAATGAAAGCTAATGTTCTTGCAGCTGCTGAAAAAGAGCGTGAACTCATTATGGCTGACGCTACACGTGCTGTTGATCGTTTGAAAGAAAGCGCTATCGCTAAAATCAACAACGAAACTGTGCAAGCAAAACTAGCTATTAAACGTGAAATCGTAGCTGATGTATTCGCAGAGGCTGAAAAATTGATTACTAACGAAATGAAAGGCGCTGAAGCTAAAGCTGTATTAAACGGCTATATCTCGCGCATTGGAGAGTAACAGTGAATATACGTTCAATAGCAAAGCGATATGCTGATGCGTTTTATGATGACTATAAAGCGTCAGGCGAAAAATTGCCTATCTGGCAAGAACTAGACGAGCTAACTAAGTTGCAAAACACAAGTGCAGACTTTGAAGCTGTTATAAAAAATCCTTTAGTTAATACAGAAGATAAAATGGCTGTATTCACTGCCCTGCATAAAGAAGGTAAGATTAGTGATGTGTTATTTAAGTATATCTCATTGTTAATCAAAAAAGGGCGTTTAGTTTTATTAGAGTCAGTAAATGACGAAATAAAACACAAACTCCTAGCAGAAAAAGGCGAGATTGATGCTGTTGCAACATTCGCAGCCCCTGTTGATAAAGGAGTTAAAGATGAACTCGAGGCGAAACTTACTAAAGTTATTGGTAAGAAAGTAAACTTGAGAGAAGAAATCGACCCGCAAATTATTGGCGGCGTGAAAGTGAAATTAGGTAGTATGTTGTACGATGCTTCAGTTAAAGGGCAACTTGAGAAACTGAAAGTATCGTTAGTGTAAAGAATATCATTCAAGGAGTATGGCTTTATGCAAATTAAAGCGGATGAGATAAGCCAGATTATCCGTGACCAGATCAAAAATTTTGATAAAACGGTTACTATGGAAGAAGTGGGCACTGTTATCAGTGCAGGCGACGGGATTGCAAAAATCTACGGGTTAGACAATGTTATGGCGGGCGAACTTATTGAGTTCCCTAACGAGGTTTATGGATTAGTTTTAAACCTTGAAGAAGATAACATTGGTGCGGTTGTTATGGGTGATTACACTGGAATTAAAGAAGGCGACGTTGTTAAACGTACAGGTCGCATTATGTCTGTTCCAGTTGGTCCAGAACTAGTTGGGCGTGTAGTTAACTCACTAGGTCAACCGATTGATGGTAAAGGTCCAATTAACGCAAAAGAAACAGACGTTATTGAGAAAGTAGCTCCTGGTATCGTTTTACGTAAACCAGTACATGAGCCAGTTCAAACTGGTATCAAAGCGATTGACTCTATGATTCCTGTTGGTCGTGGTCAGCGTGAGCTTATCATTGGTGACAGACAAACTGGTAAAACAGCTGTTGCGTTAGACACAATCATTAACCAAAAAGGTCAAAACATGATTTGTGTTTACGTTGCGATTGGTCAAAAGCGTTCTACTGTTGCTCAAGTTGTTCAAACACTTGAAGCACACGGTGCTATGGAATACACAATTGTTGTAGCTGCTACAGCATCTGATTCTGCACCATTACAGTATTTAGCTCCAATGGCAGGTTGTACTATGGGTGAATACTTCAGAGACAGAGGCCAACACGCGCTTCTAGTTTATGATGATTTATCTAAACATGCTACAGCATACAGAGAGATGTCATTATTGCTTCGCCGCCCACCAGGACGTGAAGCATTCCCAGGTGACGTATTCTATCTCCACTCAAGATTATTAGAGCGTGCTGCTAAGCTTAGTGATGAGCAAGGTGCTGGTTCATTAACTGCACTTCCAATCATTGAAACACAAGCTGGTGACGTTTCTGCATATATCCCGACTAACGTAATTTCTATTACAGATGGTCAGATATTCCTTGAGACAGATTTATTCAACTCTGGTTTCCGTCCTGCGGTTAACGCTGGTATTTCGGTTTCTCGTGTTGGTGGTGCTGCTCAAATTAAAGCGATGAAACAAGTTGCTGGACGTTTACGTCTTGACCTTGCACAATATCGTTCATTGGCTGCGTTTGCTCAGTTCGGTAGTGACTTAGATGCTGCTACTGTTGCTCAGCTTACACGTGGTAGCAGAATGATGGAACTCCTTAAACAAAAGCAAAACAAACCATTTGCTGTTGAAGAGCAAGTTGCATCTATTTTCGCTGCGGTTAACGGCTACCTAGACGATCTTGATTTAAAACAAGTTGATAAGTTCGAACAAGAATACTTAGCATACTTAAAAACATCTGGCTCTGGCATCCTAGAAGAGATTTCTGAAAAGAAAGCTATTTCTGATGAGCTTACAGCTAAGATGAAATCAACTATAGAAACGTTTAAAAAACAATTTAACGGTTAAGAAAACCATTATAGCACGTGCCTTTAGGGGCATGTGCTGTTGTTAAAAATTAGGAGCAGTTAATGGCAAGTGCACGCGATATAAAACGTCAAATTCAGTCGGTAGAAAATACGCAAAAAATTACGAAAGCTATGAAAATGGTTTCGGCAGCTAAGATGCGTAAAGCGATTGAAGCTATGCAGTCTGCACGTCCTTACTCTGCGAAGATGTCTGAAGTTATTAAAGATATATCGGCTCGCTCACAAGGCAGCCAATCTAACATGTATATGGATGTACGCGAAGAAGTGAAAACGGTTGGTTTATTAGTTATCGCATCTGACAAAGGTCTATGCGGTGCGTTTAACTCAAACGTTATCAAAGAAGCGTATGCTCAATGTTTAGCACTTGGTGCTGACAAAGTTAGGTTATACGTTGTTGGTAAAAGGGTTTACGACTTTTTTAAGCGTCGTCCTTTCCCGATAGCTCACCAATGGATAGATCTTGGTGGCAAGTACACTTTTGAGAAAGCCTTAGAAGTTGGTCAACTTGGTATCAAAGATTTTGAAGATGGCGTTATCGACGAACTACGTATCGTATATAATGAGTTTGTTTCGACATCATCACAGCAAGTAAAAGCTACTAAAGTTCTTCCAGTTGCTATCGAAACAGAAGCAGCAGGCGAAAGCGAAGTATTCCCAGATTTCGAATACGAGCCTAGCGTGGAAAGCGTTTTAGAGCAAATCTTACCACAGTATATTAACACAATTATATACCAAGGTATGATGGAATCGGCAGCAGGCGAACACGGTGCAAGAATGGTTGCAATGGATAGTGCAACTACGAATGCAGGTGAAATGATTAAAAAGCTTGTTTTAAACTACAACAAGGCAAGACAAGCTGCTATTACAACAGAACTCCTCGACATCGTAAACGGTGCCGAAGCATTATAATTTAATTAGGAGAAAGTACATGGCGGGAAGTAAAGGTAAAATTACTCAGATTATCGGTCCTGTTGTTGACGTTAAGTTCGACACAGGTAAGCTACCGAAAATCTATAACGCAATAAAAATTGAAAATAAAGATACAAACGAATCAGTTATCGCTGAAGTTGCTCAACACCTAGGTGAAGACACAGTTCGTGCGGTTTGTATGGCTTCTACTGACGGTTTAGTTAGAGGTATGGAAGCAACTGATACTGGTGCACCTATATCTGTACCAGTTGGTAAAGGCGTTCTTGGACGTATCTTAAACGTAATCGGCGAGCCAGTTGATGGTAAAGGCCCTGTTGCTGAAGAAAGCAGAAGAGCAATCCACCAACCAACTCCATTACTTGAAGACCAAGACACAGGCGTTGAAATCCTTGAAACAGGTATCAAAGTTATCGACTTGCTAGAACCATACACAAAAGGTGGTAAAACTGGTCTATTCGGTGGTGCGGGCGTTGGTAAAACGGTTGTTATCATGGAATTAATCAACAACATCGCGCAAGAGCACGGTGGTTACTCAGTTTTCGCTGGTGTTGGTGAGCGTACTCGTGAAGGTAACGACTTATTGTTAGAAATGACAGAGTCAGGCGTTATCGACAAAGTTTCTCTTGTATACGGCCAGATGAACGAATCACCTGGTGCACGTATGAGGGTTGCTTTATCAGCTCTTTCAGTTGCTGAGCACTTCAGAGATCAAGGGCAAGACGTTCTTCTATTCGTAGATAACATCTTCCGTTTCTCTCAAGCAGGTTCAGAGGTTTCGGCTCTACTTGGCCGTATGCCATCTGCGGTTGGTTACCAGCCAACACTTGCTACAGAGATGGGCGCACTACAAGAGCGTATTACATCTACTAAGAAAGGTTCTATTACTTCAGTTCAAGCGGTATACGTACCAGCCGATGACTTAACAGACCCTGCACCAGCTACAACATTTGCTCACTTAGATGCAAAAACAGTTTTATCTCGTGCGATCTCAGAGATGGGTATCTACCCTGCGGTTGACCCATTAGATTCTACTTCAAGAATTTTAGCTCCAGAATACGTTGGTGACGAGCACTATAACACTGCTCGTGGCGTTCAAGCTATTCTACAGCGTTATAAAGAACTTCAAGATATCATTGCAATCTTAGGTATGGAAGAGCTTTCAGAGGAAGATAAGGATACTGTTGCACGCGCAAGAAAGATCCAAAGATTCCTATCTCAACCGTTCCACGTTGCTGAGCAGTTCACTGGTACACCTGGTACTTACGTATCACTAAAAGATTCTATCAAAGGTTTCAAAATGATCCTTGATGGTAAATGTGATGAGATACCTGAGCAGTTCTTCTACATGCGTGGCGGAATTGAAGAAGTACTAGAGGCTTTTGAAAAATCAAAGCAAGGAAACTAAGATATGGCTGAGAAACTTTTTCTTGAGTTAGTATCACCTGAACAAGTGCTTGTTTCTGGGGAAGTTGATGAAATAATAGCACAAGGTAGCGAAGGGCAGTTCGGCGTTTTAGCTGGGCATGCACCATTCTTTACTTCACTTGTTGCTGGTGGATTTACTTACTTAGTTGATAACGTTAGGCACCATGTGTTTGTTAGTAAAGGCTTTTTAGAAGTTACAGACGATAAAATCGTCGTGCTTGCTGAGTCGGCTACTAAAGCGCATGAAATCGACGTTAAGCATGCAAAAGAGCTCGTTGAAAAAACTAGTGCTATCTTAGCTGATAAAAGCTTAACTCCTGAAAGGGAAAAAGAAGCTCAAGCTATCATAGATACTCAGTTAGCTCGCATTGCGGTTGCTGAAGAAGTAAATAGCTAATCAAACAAATTATACAATTTAGGCTGTGGGGTATTTCCTCACAGCTTTTTTTGTGCCCAATATATCATGTTATCTTAACTTATATTACTTGAAACTTTGATATTGTGTTGTTACTTAAGGTAGGGCTACCTTCGTGGGTTAGCTTCATGTTGTGGGTAGTCCGCTATGTATAGTCGATTATATCGTTATCTTTTGCCATTTCTTTGGCTGATGATTTCTTTTTAAATTCATCTTATGTATTAAGGCGATATAGTCTTGTATGCGTTCATTATCTGTGTCCACCATTAATTCTGAAAATATCGGCGCTTTACGGTATAATATCTCTGTATCAGTGAACAAGGTTGCGATATCTTTTATAATACGCTCTACATGCTCTTTCCCGAGTTTCTCAAATATATCTTCCCTAATTGATACACTTGCGCCACAGTTTATGAAATCAATCAATAGTTTTGGGCAATCGCTTGCTTTATATGCAGATATGATACTTGGAAACTCTGCTTTAATCGGTAGCATTGAAATTTGTTCGCCGTTATAACTGTCTATTGTGTCAAAGATTTTTGTAAAGCTTGTGTCGTTCCATTTGAGTGTGCCTAGTTTTAGTTTTGTAGCTTTGTTAGTTTCACTATCTCTTAAATACATCTCGGTATGTACGCGGTTTTTCTTTGGCTCAGATAGATCCACAATTGGCTGTATCAACTCTGCAAATTTCAGGAACTTATCTTTAGACGCCATTTGATAATATTCATTAGCGACGTAAGAAAAATCTATTTCTTGGCTCATATCTACAATTAAATATGCGTGGTGTTTTTGGTGTTTCATGGTATCTCTCAAAAAAAATACCCTACGGTTAAGTAGGGTAAGTTATTGTTATTTCAGTTTTTTTACGAACTCTGATTTCAGCTTCATAGCGCCAATTCCATCGACTTTGCAGTCAATATTGTGGCCGTCGCTGCTATCGTATATCAATTTGATATTTTTTACTTTAGTGCCAACTTTAATGCCACTAGAGCTGCCTTTTACTTTAAGGTCTTTTATAACGCTTACGCTGTCGCCGTCTTGTAGGACGTTGCCGTTAGCGTCTTTGATAGAGTTGTCAACTTCTTCTTTATTGATTTCCTCTTCATAAGCGCAGATAGGGCAAACCATCATGCCGTTATCTTCGTACATTGGGTCATAAGCACATTTTGGACATACTGTTGACATGTTACTCTCCTAAGTTTTCCATTTTAGTTGGCATAATTTCTAACCAGTATCCGTCTGGATCTTTGATGAAGTAGATGCCCATGCCTTTGTTTTCGTAGCAGATGCAATCCATAGCTTTGTGGTGCTCGTAAGCTGCGTCGAAATCGTCTACAGTGAATGCGAAGTGGATTTCGTTTTCGCCTAAGTCGTATGGTTGTGGGTGCTTATCTAGTTCAGTTAGTTCGAGTAGGTGAGTACCAGTTTCGTCGCCAATATATGCTAGTGTGAAGCCTTCGCCGTTGTATCTTCTTTTTTCTTCCATGCCTAGTGCTTTGTTGTAGAACTCAAGGCTTTCTTTCAAGTTTTTCACATTAAAATTTGTGTGTGCAATTTTAAACTTCATTACTTTCCTCTTTTATTATATGTGGCTCATCGCCATTACTTCTTTTTTTGCGGTTGTCTTTGATATAAATTTGTTTGATATTAGGTGCACGTGGGTCTTTGCGTGGGTCTATATCAAATAGTTTTATTGCTTTAATTAGTTCATGTAGTTTTGTGTAGCCATATGAGCGTGGGTCGAACTCTGATGCTTTGTTGTTGATATATTGCCCAACAGTTGCAAGGTATGCCCACCCATCGTCGTCTTCTGATGCATTAACAGCAGCACGTAATAGGTTTACGAGCGTTGTGTCTGCTTTTAGTTCGTTTGATGAATATTTTTTAGGTTTTGCTTCGATTTCTTCATCATCGCATTTTAAGTTTTCTACATATATGAACTTGTTACATGCTTTGATGAACGCTTCTGGTGTTTTGCGCTCTCCAAACCCATAAACGATTAACCCAGCCTCGCGTATGCGTGAAGCTAGCCTTGTGAAATCGCTATCGCTTGATACAATGCAAAACCCATCGGCTTTTGATGTATATAAAATATCCATAGCGTCGATAATCATTGCGCTATCAGTCGAGTTTTTACCCGTAGTGTAGCCAAATTGTTGCATAGGTTGGATTGCGTGTAGCGGTAGCATTTCTTTCCAGCCTTTAAGGTTAGGGCTAGTCCAGTCGCCGTAAATACGTTTAACGATAGCGATACCGTATTTTGCAATCTCTTCCATGAGTCCGTCTATGTTTGCTGGTGATGCATTATCAGCATCAATTAAAACTACTAGTTTGTTTTGTTTTTCGATATTCATTTAATTTTAAACCTTATAAGTTCATTAAGTGGTTCATACCGTGGCTAGTGTATATCGTTAAAAACTGTAGTGCGCGTTTCAGTTTTTCTTGATAGAATAGCGACATTTTTGAAGGGGTAACATATGTTGTGATAGGTTGCCCGTTTTCATGCTGGTTTATTTGTTCACTAAGTAGTGTTTCAAGGATAGTATCAAACGCCATGATTGTGTTCGCGGCCATTTTTTCAGGCACTATGCCTTTTCTTGCTAGGTGTTCAATTCTGCTAATTGTGCTTGTGTCGTTGATGCCGGCATGTAGCGCTAAAAGCCTAGTGATATTAACTAGGTAGGAGAGTGCATTGCCGTGTAAGTCTATCATGTTTTCGTAGTCGCCATCTTTTTCTGTGATGAAGCTGCCGAATTGTGATATAGGTATCTTGATTGTTGGATACAGTTTTAATATCTTACGGATAGTAGATGGTTTATTTATAACTTTTGTTATGAGGTGGTTGCGAAGTTTCCATGCAGATGCGACATCACCGTCAAAAATTGCGATATCCATGATGCATGAGAAGCATGAGTTGCCGCTGTAGTCGCCATCTTTTGTGCTCCAATTGTCAATAAATTCAAGCCATTCTGACATGCGTTTAATAAGCCCGATATCTGGGCTAGTGTCTGTGTCGTCAAGTTGGTCGAACCTAAAGCCGACCATTTCCAGATTTTTGTTGAAGCATTTTGCAAACTCGACAAATTGGTTATATGTTTTATCATCTGTGTTGTCGTGCAGTATGATTGCGTGGTTGATGTACGGTTGTAGGTTCATCTCCCTTCTAGCTGCCGAGCCAAGCACTAAGTATGCATGGTGTTGAGTTGTGATATCGAAGCCATGCTTTTTGTTCACTTCGTCGATAGTGATGTTAAACGTAGCTTTCTCGATAGCGTAGTATATGTGTGAAAGGGTTGTTAGTGTTTCCCTAGATATCCTAGCTGATGTAGAAAGTGTGCTTGCTATGTTTAAAATGTTTCCGTATGCGACTTTAAGTTCGTCTATTGTTTTAAGTCCTTCGATGTGCGTAGTGAAGAGGTTATAGTTTCTGTATAATTTCAGTGCGATGTTGTTGCTTGATAAAATACCTATCGGTTTGCCGTGTTGTATAACTATGGCGTGTGATTTTCCTGCAATTTGGAGTTCTGTAGCTGCTTCGTTTATAGGCAACTCAGGTGGGAAAAATAGTGGTTCTGTGTCGCCATATCTTTCAACTTCGAGTGCGTCGATATTTTCTTGCACGTTGCAAACAAACTTGTTCATGATGTTTGATGATGTGATAAGCCCTTTGATGATTTGCTTACGGTTGACGATAAGCAAGCTCTCAACGTGAGCATCGGCCATTAATCTAGCAGCGTCGATAACTGTTTTGTTTGTTTGTATGGTCATAACAGGCGATGACATATGGCTAGCAACAGTAGAGAATGCTGTGCGCTTCCTAGCTGCGAGTGAGTTGCTAAGGCTTGCAAGCCTTGCGTTTATGTCGTCTGTCAGTTTGTAGCGAAAATGCTCAAAAGATGCCATGATGTTGTAGATGCAAATCTCATGCACGAATACGAGGTCAGAATCGACAGTAGCTATAGCGTCGCTAGTGTATCTAGTTTTGCCAAGGAATGTAGAAAGGCCTACAGGCTCATTTTCGCAGTAGATTTGCTTGTGTGTGTCATAATTTTCAAGAGAGACTGTTCCGTTAATAACGAAGTAGATACCTTTGTGGTAGCGTTCACCTTTTCTGAACACAGGCTCACCTTTAAGGATGTGTAGTTCCTCAAAGTTTGTGATAGATGATTTAATATCCTCTTCAGGAATATTAGCAAATAAAGCTTGTGATTTAAGTTTCGCAACTATGCTGTTTGATAGGGTATATGTGTCGTTTGCCATATTTCGCCTCTTGAATATAATAATCTAACTAACATTTAACCACATATTATATATAAAATCAATAATCATTATTAAGTATGTGAATAATTTTTTATAACTGTATAAATCACTTGACTATGCAAACCCAGTTATATAGAGTAAAGTTATACAGTGTGGGGGTTGCCGTATGCAGTTGAAAAATTATGCTTATAGGTTTATTAACGGTAAGTTTGAAGAAATTATCTTTGCTGGTAAACAACAAGATGTGCTTCTTTCGATTGATGAAAATATAAAACTTGTTGATAGTAATGTGAAATTTTTCATAAAGCATGGTTTTGCGCTCAATATGTTATTTTGGGGCGAAAAAGGTAGCGGTAAATCTACTTTGCTTAGGCAGATGGCGTTGAAATATGCTGATAGTGGGCTTGTTACTATCGAGGTTCTAGATTACTCTAACACTGCAATATATGAGCTATACAAAACAGCTAGAGAGAATTGCGATAAGCGTTTACTACTGTATATTGATGATATTTCGTTTGATGACACTTCAGAATTTTACAGGCAATTTAAGTCATCTATCGAAGGCGGGCTTGAAGAGAAGCCTCAGAATATCATATTCACAATCACAAGCAACAAGCGCCACATTATGAGTGATAGAGCGCTTGATACATCAGACATTTACGCGCGAGATGACGTAAACGAGAGGACTTCACTTGAAGCACGGTTTGGTATAGTTGTTCGATTTGGTATTATATCGAAAGTTGAGTATTTAGAAATCGTAGAAATGTATTTAAAAAAATACAATGTGTGCTATAATGAAGATTGGCAACGCTTAGCAGAGAATTATGCCATTGACAGAGGTGGCAGAAGCGGTAGGCTAGCAAAGCAATTTGCAATATATTCTGCAATCGTTTCGGAGGGGGAGTAATGAGCGACACTTTAAAAATTGATGTAAACTTATCTATAGAAAAATCAGGTGGCGAAGACATGTTGCCAGTAGTTATCGAAGCTGTTAACGTAGCTTTGATGTCAAGGTACCCTGATGCAGAAATCAATGTCAGGAAAGGCTTTTTTCAGACAATTGATGGCGTGTGGTCTAGCGACTCAAGCATAGAGCCAACAGTTCATGGCGTCATGATAGAAACTAGGGATAGGGTGCTTGCAGACCAATGAAACAAATAGTATTAGTTATAGCTCTTTTGTTAACATCAGTTTGCGCATATGCAAATGATAACGCTAGCGATTTTGAAGCGTTTGCGAACGTTGGTGTGTTATCATATACTCCTGAGTCTGTCATGAGTGCAGATGTCACGCATGCTGGCTATGTTGTGCCATATGTTGGCGTGGGTGTTAGGGCTTGTTTAGGTGATTATTGCCCTGAGTTGAGCGTGAAGAACTCATTCTCGTTTAATGGTTCAGCATCGCCACTTGATATCAACTCAAAAGGCGTAAGCTACACTAATGCATACTTGAAGATACCTACAGCAATTCCGCTAAATTTTTTCTCATACCCTACTGAGATATTGCTAGATGTAGAGTATGACAGCTTAACCACAGAATTTTCATTGACTGATGGTTCTTATGTGGATGGTGTTTTGCGTGCTAGTGGTACAGTTTTTTCAGGCAATTATTCAACTATAACAGCTAGGTTGTATGTTGATACTCCTGTTGTGCCAGAATCGTCGCTTTTTGAGCATTCTTATTTTGGTGCATTTTATTCATATACTTCTAGGCCTGCAGCTGTTTCAGGGGGTGAGGCTCCGTACACTCGAAAGCTTATTGTTGGCACAGAAATTCACTCTGGTGGTCTATTTTACGATATCAAGAAGAATATGATAGCAGACGGATTTAATCTAGGTGTGCTAATTCAGTTAGGTTATGGCGATATTAGTGTTACAGATACGTTTACTATCCCTGATGTTAAGTTTGGCAACCTATATGGGTTGGTTTCATATAAGGCTGTTCTCGAAGGTAGCTATATATATAAGCTAGATAACGGCATTGGCTTGGGCGTAAAGGCTGGTATAAACTATAATGGCTCAGTAAACCTACTAGGCACAGAGGATATAAAGCTGTATAGCGTAAACTCTGCTGGCTATTTCAAATATTATGCGACACTAGTTTTCACATTTGCTAACTAGTGTCAGCAATCCTTTTAATTCTTATTTAATCATTGCAAAACATCGAAGTTTGTAGTATAATTATCTCAAATTATTTTGTACAAAAGGGAAAATCATGGAATTAGATTTAAGCGTAGTTAATAGCTTTGAGTCAGAGATTGCCTCTGCTTCAGCTATCGGCGAATTAAACGATATCAAGGTTAAATATCTTGGTAAAAAAGGGCTTATTAGTTCACTAAATAAGCAATTAGGCTCACTCCCACACGAGGAGCGCCCTAAAGCAGGCGAAGAAATCCAAAAAGTTCGTAACCGTTTTGAAGAAATTTTCGACGAGAAATTTTCAATCATCAAGCGTAAAGAGCTAAACGAAGCGTTATCGAACGAGTTTATAGATATCACTAAAGACGGGTTCGCATTCGAGCGTGGTTCATTGCACCCATCTAACAGAATATATGATGAAATAGTCGACATATTCACATCAGTTGGCTATGAAGTTACAACTGGCCCAGAAGTTGAGGACGACTACCACAACTTTGAAGCCCTAAACTTGCCAAAAGACCACCCAGCAAGAGATATGCAAGATACATTCTATGTGCATAACAACATCGTATTGCGTACGCACACATCTCCTGTGCAAGTGCGCACTATGGAAAACAAGAAACCACCTTTAAAAATCATATCTCCGGGTACTGTTTACCGTTGCGACTATGACATGACACACACGCCAATGTTCCACCAAGTTGAAGGCCTAGTTATTGATAAAGGCATCACTATGGGCGACTTAAAAGGCGCGTTAAGGTTGTTCGTATCACGCATGTTTGGCGATGATTTAGATGTGCGTTTGCGTCCAAGTTTTTTCCCGTTTACAGAGCCATCAGCAGAGGTTGATATGGGCTGTGTGCAATGCCGTGGTAAAGGTTGCAGGATGTGTAAAGGCACGGGCTGGCTAGAGATTGCTGGCTGTGGCATGGTTGACCCAGAAGTGTTTAAGTTCGTAGGCATAGACCCTAACGAGTACTCAGGGTTTGCGTTCGGCATGGGTATTGAGCGTATTGCGTTATTGAAATACGGTATCGACGATATCCGCCTGATGTACGAAAACAGCTTGAAATTTCTTAAACAATTCTAGGAGCAACTTGAATGAATATTAGTATAAATTGGTTAAAACAATACGTTGATATAAACGATATCTCAGTTGACGAGCTAGCGTCTGCTATCACATTAGCAGGGTTAGAAGTTGAGGGCAAACAAGTTACACCACGTGTGAACAATGTTGTCACTGCAAAATGTTTAACGAGAGAGAAACACCCAAACGCAGATAAACTTAGCTTATGCACAGTTACTGACGGCACAGAAACTTTCCAAGTGGTTTGTGGCGCACCAAATATTGATGCAGGGCTTACGATAGCGTTTGCAAAAGTTGGGGCAGTGCTACCAGCTATCACAATCAAGGAAGCAAAAATCAGGGACGTAGCATCGTTCGGTATGATTTGTTCTGAGTCGGAACTTGGTATCCAAAGTGACGCATCAGGTATTATGATTTTCCCTGAAGGCACTGAACTAGGGCTCGACATAAACGAAGTGCTAGGACTAGGCGACACTATATTTGAACTAAACGTAACACCTAACAGACCAGACTGGCTTTCAGCTATCGGCGTTGCTAGGGAAGTTGCAGCTGTGCTAGGTAGGGAATTATCTGATAAATGCGCATTACCAAGCGTTAGCAACGGTACACTTAGCGAAATCACTGTTGAAGTTGAAGACGCTGAAAAATGCCCAATATACATCGCAAAAGTAATCAAAGGTATTAAAGTTGCTCCATCACCTTTTTGGCTGCAAGCAAGGTTGCGCTCAATGGGCGTTAGGGCTATCAATAACGTAGTTGACGTTACAAACTATGTGTTGATGGAGTACGGCCAACCGTTACATGCGTTCGATATCAAAACTATCGACTCAGGCATAGTTGTTCGTAACGCTAATGCTGGCGAAAAAGTCGTAGCACTTGATGAGAAAGAATATGAACTCACTAGCGAGATGCTAGTAATTGCTGATAAATCTAAGGCGCTTGCTATTGCTGGTGTTATGGGTGGTGAACATTCTGGCGTTGCAGATGATACTGATACAGTTGTTTTAGAGTGTGCATACTTCCAACCAAGCACAGTGCGCAGAACGTCTAAGCAATTAGGTTTATCATCAGACTCATCTTATCGTTTTGAGCGTGGTATTGATTACGGCGCAACAGAGCAGCTAGCAGAATATGCAGCTAATATGATAGCAGAAATATGTGGTGGCGAAGTTGTAAATGGTAGAGTTGGCGGCGCATTTAAAGCGTTTGAAACAGCTACAGTAACTACTAACGCAACTGATATCAATAACTTATTAGGTACAAGCATCACAGCTGAAACTATGGCTGAATATATGAACCGTTTGCAAGTTAAAACGTCTGTTAATGGTGATGTGTTGACTTGTGAAATTCCATCATTCCGCTCAGATATATATCGCATGCAAGATGTTGCAGAAGAAGTTGCAAGAATGTATGGCTATGACAATATTGAAATTACTGTGCCAGCACCTAGGATAGATGCAGAGCCTCTAAATAAAGAGCTTGCAAATACTAGGGCAGTGCGTAACATATTAGCAGATTTAGGCTTTTCTGAGGTTGTTAACTACTCATTCATGGGTGTAGACTACTTGAAAATGTTTGACTCAAACGAAGATAACTACGTGAAGCTGTTAAACCCAATCTCGACTGATATGGCATGGATGAGGACATCAGTGTTCCCATCAGTGTTGAAAAACTTACAAACAAACAGAAACCAAGGTCACACAAACATTAGGTTGTTTGAGCTTGCGTTTGCTTATAAATCGAACGGTGCAGACAAGTTAGCTACTGAAACACCTAAGCTATGTATTGGCGTTATGGGCGACTTTATGCCACTTTCATGGATCGGCGAAACTAAGGTAGACACGTTCTACTATGTGAAAGGTATCGTTGATAATGTCTGCGCATACTTAAATGTAAAAGCTGACTATGCTAGGCTTGACGTTCCATACCTACACCCTGGTAAATCTGCTAGCATTAGCGTTGGTGGCGAGTGTATTGGCTTTTTAGGTTCATTGCACCCAGAGTACATGGAAACACTTGATATGAAAGCGCCTGTATATATCGCAGAGCTTGACTTTGAAAAACTTTCAAGCCTATCAGATGCTAGCAAATTTAAGTACGCAAAATTTTCACGTTTCCCTTATGTTGAGCGTGATTTAGCAGTTATCATAAAATCAGACATCGCATCGAAAGATGTGCTTGACTATGTTAGAAATATCGACGCATTAGTCCAAGATGTTGTCCTTTTCGACGATTACGCAGGTAAGGGTATCGAAGATGGTCATAAGAGTATTGCTTTTAGGATAGTATTCTCCGATATCACAAAAACGTTGAGCGACGAAGAAATCAACCCGATATTAGAGAAAGCACTTACAGGTTTAAAAGAGCAGTTCGCAGCAGAGTTAAGATAAAAATTGTGAGGCGTTTATGCGTTCATTTTTACTAGTAGCTGTATTATTTTTTAGTTGTTTATCAGTTGGTTATGCTAATGAGTTTTGGGATAGCCAGTTGATGAAGTCTGCAATGTTTTCAGATACTGAAGCAGCGGTTGAAGCTGTTGCAAAAGGTGCTGATATTAATGTTATGAACGAATACGGAGATACTCCACTAATCATAGCAACTGATCTCGGCAACTACGATATTGCTAAACTGTTGGTAGATAGCGAAGCTGATATCAATGCTGTAAATAAGCATGGCTACACGGCGTTATTAATCGCACTAACTAACGGACAGCGCGAAATAGGGCGTATGCTGATACGCGCTGGTGCAGATATAGAAAAAGAGAATATATATGGCACTACTCCGCTTATGTATTTGCGAGTGCTAGGTTTTTTCACTGTTGATGAATATTTGAGCGATAGCGAGCCAAACTTTGCAATTATCACTGATGATAGAGGCGCAAGGGTTGGCAACATGACGGTTGATAATAAACCTGAATGGCTTAACAAACTCAACGAATATGTGCAAGCTGGCGACTATGACGCTACTACCAAATATTTAGTAGAGCAAGCTGAAAAGGGCAACCACGAAGCCGCATATATGCTTGGCACTATACTGCTCTCAAGGGGCAATGTAGATAACGGCATGATATGGCTGAGAATGGCGTCGCAAACATCTGATGCAGAGCTTCTTTACCGCATTGGTAGCGTAGTTATCACAGATAATGTAGTTTACAATGCTGAGTTTGGCGTTGAGTGCTTCAAGCGTTCAATGGACGCTGGACTTGTGCCAGCAAAAACAGCTTATGCAGAATGTTTATTGCTTGGGATAGGCTTGCCACGTGATTATATGTCAGCATACAGTTTGTTTGAACAAGCGGCAGAAGCAGGCGATGCAGAAGCTTATTACTATATGGGCATGATGCACTTAAGTGGCTTAGGTGTTGATAAGTTGATTGGTAAAGGTAACTCGTTTGTGAGGATGGCGGCTCTCGGTGGCTATCAACTTGCAATAGAGCACATGCAGGAAAAAGAGTTTGAAAACTTTATGCTCATGATAGATGGCATGAATATTGAACATAAACCAGAGATAAAAGCGTTGCTGCCATCAATGGGTGCACCATTGGTAGAAAGTAGTGCAAAGTGCGACACATACAAAATTGGCGCTGTATTTAACAACGTGCATAATATTGATAGTATGATCGTGTGCTACCCTGGTGATGGCAGTGTTCAAGTCACTTATACATTGAGCGAATTATTATCAAGCTTAAAGTTAGAGTACTTAGAAAGCATTACAAAAAATGTAAAATTTGAAATAGAAAAAGGATATTAGTTTTATTATGATGAAAAAGATTTTAATGCTTGTAACTATACTTGCGTTTTCACTAGCAGTATACGCACAAGATGCTTTAAATTTGACGATTGAGGAAGCGTTTGAACACTATAGTGTCGGTGGCTATTCCGAAGCAGCGCCACTATTTGTTGAAGCATACGGGCTTTTAACTACAATGCACCCTAAAGATTATGTTGGTAGCTACAAACTATCGCTATATTCTGGGCTGTCATACAAAGCCGATGGCGATAACGTTAAGGCTAGCGAATGGCTAAACAAAGCAGTAGAACTGGGCGAAAAACTTGGCTATAACGATGAAGCTTTTGTAAAAGTATATTCGTACTTAGCCGATGCAGAGCGCCAATCAAACGAAGCTACATCTGCTATCACTCATTATGAAAAGGCATTAAGCATGAATAAACTAAAAAGCACTGATTTATCAGTAGTATACTACGGTTTAGCTGATAGTTATCGCCAAGTCGGAAGCAACGCTTTAGCATCTAAAATGTGCGATAATGCAATAGGTAGCGGCAATCTAGCAGGCCTTGAAAAAGTTGACCTAGCGTGTGATATTGTTAGGGCTGATTTATTAGTGTCGGAGTCAAATTTTTCTGAAGCGTTAAAAGTTTACGGCCATGTGCATGATATCGCAATGGCGAGAGGTTATTCTCAAATTGAAGTAAATGCGTTAATCGGCTTAGGCTCAACATCTGAAACTTTAAATTTTACAGATGCTGCAAGGCACAGCTTTGAGCAGGCGCTTTTAGTTGCACTTGAAAGCGAAAACTATGAGAATATTAAGAAGATTTCATCGTCATTAATGCCATTGATTAGTTCATCTCGTGGAGCTCATAAAAATATTGAAAATGATATCATCAGCTATGGCGATACGTTAATGTTAGCTGAAGATGATACAAGCATGGTGCTTTGGTACTTAGCGACAGAATACTATAAAGCTGATAAGAACTATAACAAGATGTTTACAATATCTGACAAAATATACAACTACTCCACATACGTTGGCTCCGATGCTGACATGTTGAAAGGGCTGTACGGCAAAGCTAATTCATCATACTACTTAGAGAACTATGTAGATGCTGATTTATACATTAAGCAAGCTATTGTAGTTGCTAAAAAAATAGGCGATGATGATGTGCTCTCGATATTATACGCATTGCAAGCTGAAAACTACATCAAGCTATCAAACTTTGAAAACGCGGCTATTACAATGCAACAAGCTATCACATTAGCTGTTGATAATAACCGCAAAGAGCAATGCAGCAAGCGATTAACGTATATCAACTCAGAAATCGTAGGTATCGACCTAAAGACAACTAACGATAATGTTGTCGGCGTAGATGAAATCATAATGATTGACTAAAACAATAGGTGTAAAATGAGCGATACTTTGCTAAACAAGGCTACAAAGGTTTTGTATGATGACCCGCACGCATCTATGGAGATGATAGCTGAAAGCATAGGTATCGCTCGCTCTACACTATATAGGCACTTTGAAACACGAGATGCGCTGATATTAGCCGTATCTATGAAAGATCACCAATTCTTTATCGAAAGCATGGTTCCAATCATGGCTGAAGATATCCCCGCAAAAGATAAGTTTATAAAGTTTATGCAAAAGTTTGTAAAAAATACTGCCTATTCAGAAATACTTATCCATAATACAGGCTATAGAAAAACTGACACTATAAAAAATAACTTTCAAGAAAAATCCGTGATACTAGGCAAACTGCTAAACGAAATGAAAGCAGAAGGCAGTGTACACCCAAACCTATCAGAAGAGTGGTTCATTACAACAATGAAACACATATTCTATGCTACTGTTGAAAGCATAAAGAAGGGTGACGTTGCTAGGAATACAGCTGTTGAAAATTTGAAATATATGATGTTTTTTAATAGTGAGCAAAAATAAAATCATGTTATAATATTAAAGAAATTTAATTAATTTTTCCCTAAATTACGTTGTTTCCTACAACAATGGGACAGTGTGTCCTGTTTAAACTACCTCTACAAATCTATAAAATGCTATGTGCGTAATTTCTAAGCTATTTTCATCGGACAGTGTGTCCCATTTGGTAACTTTGTTATACTATAAAAGCTAGTAAACATAGGTGTTGACAGCCTTTTTCTATCTGTATAAGTTATAAAAAAACAAGTGAAAAGGGAGATATAAATGGACGATAACAAAAAAGATGTAAACGTCGAGCAAGATGCATTAAGCATTATTAACGACCCAAAAAACAACTTAAACATTAACACTGAAGAACGTGAAGCACAAGAAGCTAAAGCTGGCGTATCACGTCGTAACTTGTTGAAGTACGGCGGTATGATTGCAGCAGCGGCATCAGTTGCGACATCAGCTGTTACAGGCTATGAAACAGGCGCATCAGCAGATGGCTACACTGGTTGGGGCCGTCAATATTTGGGTAAAGACCAGTTCTTTAATCGTGAGCCGTTCCGCTCAGAATATGCTGCTATGATGGAACCTGTTGGTGATACATCTGAGCGCGCTGATTGGCACCAGTTTTACCTACGTCGTATCACATCTGTTTTTGCATTAATTGCCACTAAACAATGGAACCCTAAACAAGGCGTAGATGCTATGCCTGGTTATTTAGGCGACTTTTATAGAGCTAACCCTGATGAGTACGCTGGGTTTACTAAAATGATGGAGATATTAGGCAGACGCACGGCATATATCAGAGGCGAAGGCTATGATAAATACAAATTAGCTGAAGCATACAAACAATCTTATAAGCATATGCGTAACCCAATATTTGGCATGGCGTTACCAGAGCAACCTAATGATGCTTTGAAAAGAACTGGCGAAATCCAACCACCAGAGAAGTGGGACTATCGCTATGTTAATAAAAAAGCAAAGAAGATGGAATTTAAATCTCCAAAACATGCTACTGAATTGATCAAGACAATGACTCATCGTTTTGGTGCATCATGTGTTGGTATTGCTAAGTTTGACGAGCGCTTTATGTTTAAAAATATGATGCGTGGATACCCTAACTTAGGTGTAGAATATGGCGATAAAGTTCCAGCACACTGGAAGAGTGTTATTGTGTTTGCTATCCCGTCTGAGTGGGATAAAGCACAAGCTACTCCTTCGTTTACATCGGCTGCTGATGGCTACTACAGGGTATGTTCTACAGCTGGTTTGTTAGAGCGTTTCATGCAGGAGCTTGGTTATTCTGGAAGGGCACAAACACCTGAAAACAACTTTGAAATTATGGCAACTCCGTTCGTAATGTCATCTGGCTTAGGCGAATATGCACGTGCTGGTTATGCTATGATTCCTGAGATTGGCTCAAACTTCCGTGTTGGTGCAGTTATCACAGACTTAGAGTTTGAATATGATAAACCAATCAACATCGGTATGGCTAAATTCTGTAAGAAATGTAAAATTTGTGCAGACACTTGCCCAAGTGGTGCTATCGAAACAACTGATGAACCAACACAAATAGTACGTGGCTTTAAGCGTTGGGTATTAGACTCTGAAAAATGTTTCCAAGGTTGGAGCATGACTGTAAACGGTGGTTGTTCAGTATGTATCGGTGTTTGTCCGTTCACTCGTAAAAACACTTGGATACACGCAATCTCTCGTGAGCTTGATGCGCGTGACTCGTTTGGTGTCGTTGGCTCAACATTATTAACAATGCAGTTAAACTTCTTCAAGTATCCTACTAGCGAAGAGTTTAGAGCTCCTTTCGAGGGTGGCCAAGAGGCAGTTTACCACAACCCACCGGAGTGGTTGAAGACAGAGGAGTGGTTTGAAAATGTTGTTAAGACTTGGGAATACGAGGGAATGCATTAAACATATATATTGTGAGGGGAACTCAAGCGTCGTTCCCCTTCCCAGCCTCCCCATACTTTATATGACAATTTTACCCGCACATGTCGGTTAAAATTGGATAAGAACTGGTGGCAATGTCACGGTTAATGTAGTTTAACCATATAGAAGAAGAAAAAAACAAATTAAAATATTTTTGTCGAAAATTTTCGCCTAGAGCAAGGCGCCTCGGAACAACACGATTGAGCATACGCTATTAAGTATGTGACTTGAGGGTTGTGAGAAGCAACACAGCTATCGGCGAAAAGATTGGCAAGAAGCGGAGGGGATTATGTTTCCAGGAGTAGTAATGATAAACAGCCTATACTGGATGATTTTCGGTATAGCACAAATATTAATAATCGCAGGCGGTTATGCTTGGTTGAAATCGGCTAATAAATCAGTTAAGCCGTGGCAGATGGCTATATTATACGGCACATTTGCATCATTTTTACTAGTAATCGGTGGTGGTTTCACACTAGCTGGTGAGTATGAATCGCAAGCTGGTTGGTACTTCATAGGTTTCCTAGGTGTGCCACACATTTTAGCATTTGCTCTTTTCTTACGTTTATTCGTATTTAAAAAACAAAACAATTCAGTTAGCTCTTAGCGAATAAGTGAGCTTTAGAGATAATAAATTGTTTCTCGGAACAAAGCGAACGTAAAGCATCTAGTCGTTCTTCACGAAGTGAAGTTACGAATACGTTTGTTTTTACTCCGTTGACTTTGTCATACTCGTGAAACATCTGTGCATTACATATGTTTTCTCGAGAGCCACAAGAATAAGGCGAAAGTAAGAAAGCAAGCGCATAAGCAAAAATTACCTTTAGGTATATAGATAAAAAAACCTCGTAACTAACAATTACGAGGTTTTTTATGTTGTTATTTATTTAACAGTGGAAATCCTAGTTCTTCTCTGTTTGCTAGGAATTTTTCAGCACAAGCCTTAGCTAACGCTCTTACTCTAGCGATATACCCTGTACGCTCTGTAACAGAGATTGCGCTCCTTGCATCAAGCAAGTTGAAAGTGTGGCTACACTTCAAGCAATAGTCGTATGCAGGTAGTGGCAAATTCTCCTCAGCTAGTCGTAAGCACTCTTTTTCGTAAGTGTCAAACAAGTTGAATAGTGTTGGCACGTCTGCAAGCTCAAAGTTGAACTTAGAGAACTGCACTTCGTTTTGGTGGTATACTTGCCCGTATGTTACGTTTTCGTTCCATTTTAGATCATATACCGACTCAACTTGTTGCAAATACATACAGATACGCTCTAAGCCGTAAGTAATCTCGCCAGATACTGGTTTAAGGTCGATACCTCCAGCTTGTTGGAAGTATGTAAATTGTGTAATCTCCATACCGTCAAGCCAAACTTCCCAACCTAAGCCCCATGCGCCTAATGTTGGCGATTCCCAGTCGTCTTCGACAAATCTAATGTCGTGTTCGAGTGGGTTGATGCCTAGTTCTTTCAAGCTTTCAAGGTAAAGCTCTTGTATGTTATCAGGTGATGGTTTTAACAGCACTTGAAATTGGTAATAGTGTTGCAAGCGGTTAGGGTTTTCGCCGTACCTGCCGTCAGTTGGTCTGCGGCTAGGCTCGACATAAGCTACTTTCCAAGGCTCTGGCCCTAAGCACATTAAAAATGTTGCAGGGTTGAATGTGCCTGCGCCTACTTCGTTATCGCATGGTTGGTAAACTACACAGCCTTGCTTAGCCCAGTAGCTTTGTAGCTTCATTATGACGTCTTGAAAATACATGTATTAAGCTCCAGTTATTTTTTCTTGTTGCGTTTAGCGTTAGCGATCAATGGTAGTGAGTGTAGTTTGATGAACCCACTAGCATCGCTTTGGTCGTAAGCGCCGCCGTCGTCTTCCATAGATACAACAGCCATGTCATATAGCGAATATTTAGACTCACGCGCCATGCATGTAACGTTGCCTTTATATAGCTCAAGTTTAACTGTGCCAGTAACGCTTTCTTGCGATTTTTCAAGCAGTGCAAGTAAGCAATCCATCTCAGCAGAGTACCAGTAGCCGTTATATGCAAGTGTTGCAAAGCGTGGCATAAGAGTTTCTTTAAGGTTGATAACGCTACCATCAAGTGTTAGGCCTTCAAGATCTCTGTGTGCAGCCATAAGGATAGTTGCGCCAGGTGTTTCATAAACGCCACGAGATTTCATGCCAACGTATCTGCTTTCAACCATATCCACGCGTCCGATACCGTGTTTAGAGCCAAGTTTGTTAAGTGCCTCAAGCATTGCTAAAGGTGCTAGTGCTTTATCGTTAAGTTTAACAGGCACGCCTTTTTTAAACTTGATAGTTATTTCTTCTGCTTCATCTGGAGCGTCTTTCGGGCTAGTAGTGTACTCGAACATGTCAACAGGTGGTGCTGTGAATGGGTCTTCGAGTATGCCAGCTTCGAAGCTGATATGCATAGCGTTTTCGTCGCTACTCCATGGTTTAGCAGCTGTAGCTTTTACAGGGATGTTATATTTTTCAGCGAAGTCCATCGCTTCTTGTCTGCCTTTGATGACGCTGAAGAACTCTTCATCACGCCAAGGTGCGATAACTTTTAAGTCTGGAGCAAGTGCAGCAGCAGTAAGCTCGAAACGTACTTGGTCGTTACCTTTGCCAGTAGCGCCGTGTGCGTAGTATTTTGCGCCAACTTTTTTCGCAACATCTACGATACCTTTTGCAATAATAGGGCGAGCTAGTGATGTGCCTAAGTAGTAGCGACCTTCATATAATGCGTTGAATTTAACAGAAGTGAAAACGAAATCGTTAACGAAATCTTCTTTTAAATCAGCAACATAGAATTCACTAGCGCCAGATGCCATAGCTTTTTCTTCAACAGCTTTCCAGTCGCCACCTTGTCCAACGTCTGCAACGAAAGCGATAACATCAAAGCCTTTCAACTCTAACCATTTTAAGATAACAGACGTATCTAAACCGCCTGAATACGCAAGAACAACTTTTTCTTTTTTTGATTTAGCCATTTTAACAATCTCCTAGTATGCAATCTATCATAATTGATTTTTGTACGTGTAGTCTATTTTCAGCCTCTTGGAACACTACCGATGCTTTGCTTTCCATAACTTCGTCAGTAACTTCTTCGCCTCTGTGTGCAGGTAGGCAGTGCATAAAGATAGCTGAGTTATCAGCCTTTGCCATGAGGTCGCTATCTATCAAGTAGCCTTGAAAATCTTTTAAGCGCTTTGCAGTTTCTGCCTCTTGTCCCATGCTAGTCCATACGTCTGTATAGACGACGTTAGCACCAGCAACGGCAACTTCTGGGCTAGTTGTGAGTTCTAGCTTACAGCCGTTTTTACTTGCTATGTTGCAAGCGTTTTCATATATGTTTTTATCAACAGTGTAGTCAGTCGGTGACGCTATTGCAAGGTCGATACCTAGTTGAGCGCAACCGTTTAGCCATGAGTGTGCCATGTTGTTGCCATCGCCAACGTATGCTACTTTTAAGCCTTTATAGTCGCCGAAAACTTCTTTCATAGTCATGATGTCAGCCATGATTTGACACGGGTGATATTCATCAGTTAAGCCGTTTATGATAGGCACAGATGAATATTTTGCAAGCTCTTCAACTCGCTCATGGCCGAAAGTGCGTATCATGATAGCGTGAACATAGCCAGATAGAACCCTAGCAGTATCTTTGATAGGTTCGCCTCTGCTGAGTTGGATATCGCTAGAACTCAGAAACAATGGGTTTGCGCCAAGTTCAGATATGCCTACTTCAAACGATACGCGAGTTCTTGTAGATGATTTTTCAAATATCATAGCTATGCTTTTGCCAGCTAAGTGTTTATGTTCTATGCCATTTTTACGCTCGTGTTTAAGCTTAATAGCGTTGTCGATGATGTTGCTGAGTTGCTCAGGCGTTCTGCCTAACAGTGTTAAAAAATCGTTTGCCATGTTACTTGTTATCCATTTCCTTAATTACGTTTGCGAATATTTTAGCGCCTTCGATGATAACTTCATCGCTAGCGTTAAGTGCTGGGTATAGCCTGATTTTGTTGTTAGCAGCAGGTAATATCACAAGCCCTTTCGCTAGGCATGCGTTTACAATATCGTTAGTAGTGTGGTTAGATGATATGCCAATCATTAAGCCGTCGCCATTGATAATGCAAGTGTCAACAATGCTTTTGATAGTTTTAACAAGTAATTCACCTTTAGCGTTTACGTCGTACATGAAGCCTGGTTTAGTCATCTCTTTCATAACGGCAAGCCCAGCAGCACATGCTAGAGGGTTACCACCGAAAGTAGTTCCGTGTGAGCCTGGGTCCATGAACTGGCAGGCGTTTTCAGTAGCAACGATAGCGCCCATAGGTAAACCGTTTGCTATGCCTTTTGCAAGTGTCATGATATCAGGTTTAACGCCGTAATGCTCGTATGCGAACAGTTTGCCTGTTCTGCCGAACCCTGTTTGCACTTCGTCGAAGATGAGTAGTGCGTCGTGCTCGTCGCATAGTTGCCTTAGTTGCTTGATGTATTCTTTCTCGGCTGGGCAAATGCCGCCTTCGCCTTGGTATAGTTCAAGCATAACGGCAGCAACATCGCCAAACTCAAGTAGTTGCTTGATAGCGCTAATGTCGTTGAAAGGTGCATAGTCTGCAAAACTAGCAACAGGTGTAAACCCTTTTTGGATTTTATGCTGGCCAGTGACAGAGAGTGTAGCATATGTTCTGCCATGGAACGAGTTAAGCATAGAGATGATTTTATATTTATCGCCACCGTGCTTTTTCAAGCCGTATTTTCTAGCGATTTTGATAGCGCCTTCGTTAGCTTCTGCACCAGAGTTACAAAACATAACTTTACCAGCAAACGAGTGTTCCGTAAGCATGTTTGCAAGTTCTGCTTGTTGTGGAATGTGAAATAGGTTTGAAACGTGCATAAGCGTATGCGCTTGCGAAGCGATAGCCTCACTAACAGCCTTGTTGCAATGCCCAAGGTTAGTAACAGCGATACCGCAGCTGAAATCTATGTATTTGTTATCTTTGTCGTCGAATAGGTACGAGCCTTCACCTTTGACAAATGTGATATCGTATCTACCGTAAGTATTCATGATTGCTGACATGTTTGACCCTCCTGTGCAAGTCAATCCTAGGATTGTAGCATATATAAATTGTAAAATCAATTCTAAACATATAATAAACTTTAACTTGTTTTATTTTCGCGCAAAAAGATACGTAAAAGCAATTTGCTTTTACTATCTGTGTGTCATTAGCATTTACATTCTCATTTACATTTACATTATCATTTACATTTACATTATCATTAGCTTTATTTTTTTGATACCCATGGGATATTGGTTTTATAAACCAATGGTTTTTGTGTTTAAAATTTATAGTTTTATGCGCCTTGTGATCAAGGGAAATTTTGGTGATGTGAAAAAAGTTTGCAATATATAAAATATGTGTTGAAAAAAAATAGATATGACCTTATAAGTAGAAGTTATGAATATGATCGATTGTAAACAAATTATTTCTTCTTTTGTAGAGCGTTATGGATTTAGCGTTCTATACGCAAACACACAAATGTTTATGGATATTGAAAACAGTGAAGCTTTGCCTAATGCGAAGATGGCTGTTGAATACTTGCAAGGGGTGTCAATCACTGGCAGGAAATCTATAGGCTTTTTCGAGCGTATACCAACTATCAACGTTGGCAATGTGTTACGTGGCGAGTGTTTGCTTATCACAGGCGAACTACCAACAAACATTGTGTTGCCAACCATATTTTGCAAACAACCAAGCGATTTATACGCTAAGCTGTTGCTTGCTGGCAAAGTGTCACAAAATGTCGGTATGCCTGTTGTTGTTGTTATATCTGGCAATGCTGTCAATAACATGTGCTTGCATGACTTCCCTGCGCTTGATACTGGTAGGGCGAACTCATACATCAGCCATGCAGTTGTGGAGAGCGTGTTCCACGTCGATAACTACAATAAAGCTATTGACAATGCATATGAAATTCTAAAAAACGAGCTAACTAATGATGCTATTAGCGACCAGCTATCGTTCTACGATACTGACTCACAATTTTTTGAGTATCTGCTTCCAAACATCATCACGCCACAGTTGAAATCTGTTGCTAACAAAAAGATAGCTACATCACAAGAAGAGATAGGTATTTTAGAAAAATATTTCGCAAGCTACTATACAAAAGTTACGCTAGAGGCTAGTGTTACTGTTGAAAAGCTTGATATAAACGATTTCTTATGCCCTGGTTGCCCGTTTGTTTCGATATTTGCTAACTCGAATATCAACCCAAGCGAGACACTTGTGTTTTCAAACTCTGCATGTAGCGGTGTTAGGAAATATTTTGGCGTTACAGAGATGCTGCTCGATAAATATGCAGGCATCGCAAATAGCGCTTCAAGCATGAAAACATTATTTATTGGCAATGTTTCAAGCTATAATAAATCATTGGTGGATAATATTAAAAGCCCTGTAGTGTTTTTAAACAACACAAATGTTTCATCGCTAGATGGTTTCACAACTGTTAAACACCCGAAAAAGCTTACAGCTGATAAAAATACACTGTTTGCATACTCATGCAACAATATTAAACGCTTTGCAGTAGCAAAGGTTAAGCCTAAGTTATGCGTTGATGCTATGGACGAAATTCGCTCTATAATGGATTATACAAAATGTCCAGCAATGTACATATCAGGCAACATACTTGCCATAGATAATAATCTTTGCACAGGTTGCCTAGCTTGTAAAACTAAATGCAATAGCAAAGCGATTGTATCTAGCAGTTTGTTATAGGGTTGAGGTAGATAATGAATTTTCATATAGAAATTGTTGGTAATAAGTTTGATGATATCAAAACATGCATGCAGCTGTTGCACCAAAGTGCGAAAGAGTCTGACTATGCTATAGATATCAAAGGGCACAGGCGTTTATCTCCATACTCTCCTATGCATACAGAGGTTATATTAACAGGTAGTGCTGTTAAAAGTTACACTAAAATAGTTGTAGACTTTGATGACCTGGTAAACGGCTCACTAGAGCAAGCTATCGTTATATCGCCTAGTATTATCAGTGCTGATATTTCGCCAGATAGCACACATTACTGGGCAATTTTTGGTTGCTTGATTAAAATCACAGGTGATATTTCACCAGCGTATGTTACAGGTTATTTACTTGAGAAGAACATGAAGAAGGAGTTGGAGGCGTTCACAGCGTTTTCAAACCAGCTTCCTTTTGAGCTAAAGATTGCTGTTACTGAGCTAATCACAGACGCTAACTAAGCACGACTTTTAAATAACGAAAATATAAAGGCTATCGGATAAACGATAGCTTTTGTTTTAAGCACAAATATCTCACGAGTTTTCGGGATCAACAAATCAATAAAATATCCACTTATCATCGATGTAATTAGCATTGCGACAGATACGCCAAGTAAGCCATACATTTTTGCAGCGAAATATATTAAAGGTATTTTTATCACTGAGAACGAAGCTATCCTTATGAGTGAAAGGTGCACATGGTCTTCAGCCACTAGCCACTTACTCGTGACGTATTGCATAGATGAGAAAAGTATCATCCACGAAGTGATAGCAAGCACGGTAGCCGCATCGTTGTATTCATCAGTGTATAGCAACCCTATTATAAAATCAGATAACAATGTTAGCGTAAGCGCTATGATGAACATAGTGATTATTAAAAGCCTGAGTATTTTTGATATGCGGTTAGTATACTCAATTTCACAAGTTTGCTTTGATGAAATGATAGCAGGGAATAGCGACGTTAAAAGCAACATTGGGAATGCTTGCAATACTTCGATTATCCTATGGGCAGAGTTGTATATGCCGACAATATCAACTGATGCAACATCTTTTAACACAAGTATGTCAAGCTTGTTTGAAATGCTAGATAACAACACAACAACTAATAAAACCCAATATGTGCGTAATAAGTAAGTCATTGTGTTAAATTTGAATGTCCAACGCTTGCCAGTATCGTTTTTCACTTTCAATAGATAAAATAAAGCAGCCGATAAAATAACAGCATTTAATAGCGCAACGAAGGCGAATGCAATAAGTGGTGCTTCTAGCATGATTAGTGCAACTTTCATCACGCTTGTAGCGATGTGCGCAAGAAGCACAGCGCCAGATACAAACTTGCTTTTAACAATAGCATTAAAATATGTTGTGATTGTTGAAAATGGGCTATGGATTACTGACGCCATGATTAAGAACATAGTTAGAATGTCAGAGCGCTCGTTAGTGTAGTATACAAATATAGTGGCAATAATCAGTAGCAACATAGACATAAACGCACGCATGGCGACAACAGTACCAAAGAGTTCATGTGCTTGCTCAGGCTTGTTTATACTTTCACGAGTGATAACGTCGTTAAAGTTCATGTTAGCAACATTTAGTATAATTGCGTAAATTGATGTAGCATAAGCAAATATGCCATAGTTGTGGGGTCCAAGATATCTGATAAGTGCGACGCCAACAAAGAAGCTGATAGCAAGCGTGATAAAACGTTCTATAAACAACCACATTGTATTGATAGAATACCTTTTTATGCCATCTTCACTAAAGCCAATTAATTTGGAAATCTTACTTATCATATTAGTATTCTATAATAATTTTGTGAATTTTTCTAGCAGTTTGTTAATATTGTTAATAATAATTATCTTGGTTGATATTTATGCTGATATATGCTATCATCTCCGTTATTGATGTACAAAAACAGGGGAAAAATTTATGAGAAATATTCCATTTGCAGATTTAAAGTCACAATATTTATTACACAAATCAGAGTTTGACCAAGCTGTTATCAGCGTTATGGAGTCAACACAATATATTATGGGCCCAGAGATTGAAAAACTTGAGCAAGGTCTTGCAAACTACACAGGCGCTAAGCATGCTTTATCTATATCATCAGGTACAGATGCGCTACTTATCGCACTTATGGCACATGGTGTTGGTGCTGGTGATGAGGTTATCACTACTCCGTTCACATTTATCGCCACTGCTGAAGTTGTTGCTTTGTTGGGTGCTAAGTCGGTTTTCGTTGATATTGATGAAAAAACGTACAACCTAGATGTTGAAAAAACAGCAGCAGCTATCACGCCTAAAACTAAAGCTATCATACCAGTATCACTATATGGCTTGCCAGCAGATATGAAAGCGTTTAGCGAAATCGTTAAAGATAGGCCTGATATTTTATTGCTTGAAGATGCTTGCCAAAGCTTCGGCGCAGAAGATAACGGCTTAAAAAGTTGCAACCTATATTCAGCAGCATGCACTAGCTTCTTCCCATCGAAACCACTCGGTTGCTTTGGTGATGGTGGCGCATTCTTCACTAGCGATGACGAATTAGCGAAAAAAGTTGCCAGCATACGTAACCACGGACAACTAGAGCGCTACAAACATAAATACGTTGGCGTAAACGGCAGGCTTGATGCTATGCAAGCAGCGATATTAAACGTGAAGTTGAAATACTTCCAAGAAGAAATTGAACAACGCATCGCTATTGGTAACGCATACACAGAGAAACTTAATGCAGCAATCAGCGCAGATAAAATCATCACGCCATATACTCCAGCTGGTAAAACATCTGTTTTCGCTCAGTATTCTATCCGTGTTAAAGATAGAGATAGCGTTGCGCAAAAGCTCAATGCTGAGGGTATCCCTACGGCTGTTCACTACCCGATACCTCTACACATGCAAGAGTGCTTCGCTGGCAATGCTGACGTGCGTGCATCACTAGAGATTTCTGAAAAGGTTGCATCTGAAATTATGAGCTTGCCAATGAGCGCATTCTTAAAAGCAGACGACCAAGACTACATCGTAGAAACACTTGCTAAGATATTATAAGGAAATTGTTTCCTAATGTTTTGCCCACATCTAGCCGATTTACTAGGTGTGGGTTTTTTATTGCCTATATTTTTGGCACATAACTTGCTTGGTATATTTTAGAATAATATTAATACAGGTGACATTATGGATAAACACTTAAATATTGATGACCTAAGCGCACTAGATAGCCTTGAAACAGATAGCATTGATAAAATGCTAGAAGCTACAGAAGCATTAGTGAATAACCAGAAGAATATAGCACATTTCTCAACTACTGTTAGGGAGCTTACAGAGCTTTTAGGTAGTGGCGTTGGCGAAGACTTGCCAGGCGTTAAGACTGATAGCGTATGGGCGCTTGTAAACAGCATGAACCACTTGATAGACGCTATGCACACAGAAACAGAGGCGGAATAGTTTGCCATGTCTTGCGATAAAAAAGGTTACCAAGATATTGGCTTTGCAAAAATAGACACAGATAGGAAAGCACGCAACGGCTATCCTGAAGTTATATTCGGACTAGGCAAAAGCCCTGAGCATGCATCTAAAATCTTTGTGGAGATAGCAAAACGCGAGGGCGTTGCTGTATGCACAAAAGCATCAAAAGAAATTGCAAGTGCAATCATTGCGCTTGTCCCTGAAGCAATATATTATGAAAGCTCAACGCTTGTAATATACCAAAAAGAACAACCTGAAAAAGTAGGTTGTGTCGTCGTTGCAGCAGCTGGCACGGCTGATTATGGCATTGCGGAAGAAGCATCACTCATACTTGAAGTGTTTGGTTCTAACGTGGAGAGGTTATATGATGTTGGCGTCGCTGGAATTCACCGTTTACTTGATAATAAATCTGTGCTAGATGAGGCAAATGCAATCATCGCTGTCGCAGGTATGGAAGGTGCTCTAGCCTCTGTTATAGGTGGTGTATCCTCTGTGCCAGTTATAGGTGTGCCTACATCTGTAGGTTATGGTGCTAATTTTGGTGGAGTTTCTGCTTTATTATCAATGATTAACTCATGCGCAGCAGGTGTAAGTGTTGTCAATATCAACAACGGTTTTGGCGCGGCATATCAAGCAGATATGATAAATAAACTTACAATCTATGGCAAACCTAACCAAAAATAATTGATTTTTATCTGATAATCCTAGACAAATTTGTTAAAATTTTGTATAAACATTATAGTGTGACATGTATATATGTGTGCATAAAATGTGTAATTATAGGTGATGTATATGGTTGAATTTATTAGAGAAAAAGTATGTTCAATAGAATCTGAAATGATTGCTAGAAGGCGTGATTTTCATAAATACCCTGAGAGCGATTGGGCAGAGTTCCGCACAGCATCTATAGCTATCAAACGTATGCAAGAGCTTGGCTACACTATCACTATGGGTAAAGAAGCTGTTAAAGAGGAAGCAAGGGTAGGCGTACCTTCTGCTGAGCACTTAGCCATGCACCAAGCAAGAGCAATCGAACAAGGTGGCGATAAAGAACTTATTGATGCAATGACAGGTGGCTTCACAGGCTTTTGGGCCGATATGAAGTTTACTGACGATGCTGTCACTATGGCGTTGCGCTTTGATATGGACTCAAACGATACAAACGAAGTAATGTGCGACTCTCACAGGCCTTATAAAGAAGGGTTCGCATCAGTGAATAAAGGTTTAATGCATGCATGTGGGCATGATGGCCACACGGCGATGGGGCTTGCTATTGCTGATGTTGTTGCAAGCATGAAAGATAAGTTGAAAGGAACTATAAGGTTCATATTTCAACCATCTGAAGAAAGTTTGCGTGGCGGTGGCCCAATGGTTGCTGCTGGTGCTGTCGATGGTGTTGATTATATCATTGGCATGCATGTTGGCTTTAAGGCTGAAAAGGCTGGTCAACTGGTGTGTGGCACAACAGGTTTACTTGCAAACACCAAACTTGATGCTCATTTTTATGGCCTTGCATCTCACGCTGGTGCTGCACCACAAGAGGGTAGAAATGCGCTACTTGCAAGCGCCGTTGCTGCATTAAATATGCACGCAATTAGTAGGCACGCAGACGGCATTACAAGGGTCAATGTAGGCAAGCTTACAGCTGGTGAAGGTAGGAATGTTTTACCGCCTTATGCACACATGGTTGCAGAAACACGTGGCATAACAGACGAGCTTGATAAATATATGCTTGATGAAGTAAACCGCATTGTTAAAGCAGCTGCAGATATGTATGGTTGCACTAGCAAAGTTGAGATAATGGGCTCAACAATTAGTGGCGATAGCGATAAACAAATGGCAGAGCTTGTTGCTGAGATTGCTAAAGATATACCATATTATGAAAAAGTTATGCTGATGAAAGATTTTGGCGCAGCTGAAGACTATGCGTATATGATGAGCACTGTGCAAAAAAACGGTGGCATGGGCACTTATATCCAAGTAGGTATTGATAAAAAAGCAGGTCACCACATGAATAGGTTTGATTTTGATGAATCAGGACTTGCGCCAGCAGTGGAGCTAGCATGTGGTTGTATTTATAAAATTCTTGGAAAATAATTTGAATGTTAAAGGTGTGATAGACTATCGCACCTTTTTTATTATGCTTGTATGTAGTTTTAATGCTTATAAATATAAGCGTAATGTTTAGGCGGACCCAAAATGAGTGGAACATTAGCTGTTATTATTGGTGTTTTAGTTGTTGCTGTAGTTGTTTATTTACTTATCAAGCAGTACGAAACACGCATGGTTTTATTGGGTGCTGGCTTGTTGATGAGTATATTATCAATGCAGCCGTTGCTTGCATTTGAAGCATTTTCAAAACAAATGACTTCAGGTGGTTTAATACAGAACATTTGTTCTGTTATGGGTTTTGCTTTTGTTATGAAGCTGACTGAGTGTGACAAGCACTTAATTCACGCTTTAGCGAAAGGTTTAACAAAAGTTAGGTTTGCATTAATTCCTGGTGCTGCTATTGTCACGTTCTTAGTTAATATTTCATTAACTAGTGCGGCTGGTGTTGCATCTGCGGTTGGTGCTGTACTTATTCCATTATTAATGTCTTTAGGTGTTCACCCTGCGACAGCGGCTTCGGCTGTTATGCTTGGTACATTTGGTTCAATGCTTAGCCCTGGTTTATCTCACCAGCCTATCATTGCTAAAATTGCTGGCATGGAAGTTATCGACGTTATTAAAGTTCACATGGTTGCAGATATCGCAGCTGTTTTAATCGGTGCAATATCTTTAACTATTATTGCTTACTACTTAAAAGAGCATAAAGGTTATCATGACCCTGAGTATGACAATACTGCATTAGTAGGTTTTAAAGTTAACCCGTTTTATGCAGTGTTGCCATTGTTGCCCGTTACAATATTGTTAGTGTTAAGTATAGGCGATGTTCGTGCATCATTAGAGTGGTCAAGTAGGGTTAAAGTTCCGCATGCAATGTTGCTTGGTGCTATGGTGTGCATGATTGCTACAAGAACAAACCCAGCGAGAGCATCTAACGAGTTCTTTAACGGCATGGGTAAAGCTTATGGTGACATTATGGGTATCATTATTGCAGCAGGTGTATTTGTTGCAGGTATGAAATCTTTAGGTATGATTGATGCATTCTTAATCATGTTGAAAGATAGTGGTAGCATTGTTAATATCGCTGCAACTTTTGGCCCGTTTTTATTAGGTGCAGTTAGTGGTTCGAGTGATGCTGCAGCAATCGCATTCAACGAAGCAGTCACTCCACATGCTGAGCAGTTCGGTATTGAGAAAGTTAGGATGGGCTCTATTGCGGCGTTAGCCAGTGCGTTAGGTCGTACGATGTCACCTATTGCTGGTACGACAATCATTTGTGCATCTTTAGCTAGGGTTAACCCAATAGAAATTACAAAACGTAATGGTATTGGTATGGTATTAGCAGCAATTGCGGCAATGTTTATACTCTTGTGATACTTAGAATATGGTGACACAGATACTTATATTTGAGTAAGTGTTGAAGGAAAAGTAAGACAACACGCGAATTTGTTTGATTTTAATGAATTAAAAATTACTCCAGCAGTTGAAATAATATATAGTTGTATTTACGAATTTTTAGAAAATAACTTTAGCGCTAAAGGGATGCTAGGTTATCGCACCTTTTTTGTGATGCTTCTAGTATAGTTTCAGTACTTGTTATATTGCTGTGAAATAAATGTAAAGCATTGTTTTATATTTTTTATAAAGTTCTGCTAGACTTATTCTGATTTTTATGTATAAATATAAACATAAAGTTTAGGAGGATCCAAAATGAGTGGAACATTAGCTATCATTATCGGTGTTTTGGTTGTTGCTGTGGTTGTTTATTTACTTATCAAGCAATATGAAACACGCATGGTTTTATTGGGTGCTGGCTTGTTGATGTGTGTGGTATCATTACAGCCATTGCTTGCATTTGAAGCATTTTCAAAACAAATGACTTCAGGTGGTTTAATACAGAACATTTGTTCTGTTATGGGTTTTGCTTTTGTTATGAAGCTGACTGAGTGTGACAAGCACTTAATTCACGCTTTAGCGAAAGGTTTAACAAAAGTTAGGTTTGCATTAATTCCTGGTGCTGCTATTGTCACGTTCTTAGTTAATATTTCATTAACTAGTGCGGCTGGTGTTGCATCTGCGGTTGGTGCTGTACTTATTCCATTATTAATGTCTTTAGGTGTTCACCCTGCGACAGCGGCTTCGGCTGTTATGCTTGGTACATTTGGTTCAATGCTTAGCCCTGGTTTATCTCACCAGCCTATCATTGCTAAAATTGCTGGCATGGAAGTTATCGACGTTATTAAAGTTCACATGGTTGCAGATATCGCAGCTGTTTTAATCGGTGCAATATCTTTAACTATTATTGCTTACTACTTAAAAGAGCATAAAGGTTACCACGACCCAGAGTATGACGATAGCACTTTAACAAACTTCAAAGTTAACCCGTTTTTTGCAGTGTTACCATTATTACCGGTTGCTTTACTATTAGTGTTGAGCATGGGTGATGTGCGTGCATCATTAGAGTGGGCAAGCAGAGTTAAAGTTCCACATGCAATGTTACTTGGCGCTATGATATGTATGATCGCTACAAGAACAAGTCCAGCGAAAGCTTCTAACGAGTTCTTTGGTGGCATGGGTAAGGCATATGGCGACGTTATGGGTATCATTATCGCAGCAGCAGTATTTGTTGCAGGTATGAAATCTTTAGGCATGATTGACGCATTCCTTGCTATGTTAAAAGGTACAGATAGCATTGTTAGCATCGCTGCTACTTTCGGTCCGTTTTTCTTAGGTGTAGTTAGTGGTTCTGGTGATGCTGCTGCAATAGCATTCAACGAAGCAGTTACTCCACATGCGGAGCAGTTCGGTGTTGAGAAAGTTAGCATGGGTTCTATCGCAGCTTTAGCTGGTGCGTTAGGTCGTACAATGTCGCCTATCGCTGGTGCGGCAATCGTTTGTGCATCTTTAGCTAGGGTTAACCCAATAGAAATTACAAAACGTAACGGTATTGGTATGGTATTAGCAGCAATCGCGGCAATGTTCATACTTTTATAATACCTACAATATAGGTGATATTATGGCAGCATCAATTAAAGAGAAGGTGAAGTCGGTCGAGTCTGAACTTATTGCAAAAAGGCGCGATTTTCACAAATACCCAGAAAGTGGCTGGACAGAGTTTCGCACTGCATCTATCGCTATCAAGCGTATGCAAGAGCTTGGCTACGCTATCACTATGGGTGAAAAAGCAGTTAAAAAAGAAGATATGATGGGCGTACCATCAGAAGCTATCCTAGCAGAACACCAAGCTAGAGCAATCGAGCAAGGTGGCGATAAAGCACTTATCGAAGCAATGACAGGCGGTCTCACAGGCTTCTGGGCTGATATGAAGTTCACAGATGATGATATCAAGCTTGCATTACGTTTCGATATGGATGCAAACGATGCAAACGAATTGTTAGACGATTGCCACAGGCCTTTTAAAGAGGGCTTCGCATCAGTTAACAAAGGCGCTATGCACGCATGTGGCCATGATGCACACACATCTATCGGTCTTGCTGTGGCTGAGATTGTTGCTGGCATGAAAGACGAGTTGAAAGGCTCAATCAGGTTTATATTCCAACCAGCAGAAGAAGGTTTACGTGGTGCTGGCCCTATGGTATCGGCTGGCGCTGTTGAAGGTGTCGACTATATCATTGGTATGCATGTTGGCTTCCAAGCTGCTAAAGCAAACGAGCTTGTTTGTGGTGCGCAAGGCTTTCTTGCATCTACTAAGTGGGATGTTACATTCACAGGGCTTGCTTCACACGCTGGTGCAGCACCTCAAGAGGGTAAAAATGCACTACTTGCTGGCGCAGTTGCAGCATTAAACTTGCACGCTATCAGCAGACATGCAGACGGCGTTACAAGGATCAATGTTGGTAAACTGGTTGCTGGCGAAGGTAGAAACGTGTTGCCACCTAACGCACTACTTGTTATGGAAACAAGGGGCGTTACTAGTGAGCTTAACGACTATATGGTTGAAGAGTCTGCACGCATTGTAAAAGCAGCTGCTGATATGTATGGTTGCACTCACTCTATTGAAGTGATGGGCGGTACAAAAAGTGGCAAAAGTGATGATGAAGTCATTGATATCGTAGCTGAGGTAGCGAAGGATATTCCTTACTATCAAGAGATTACAAAGATGAAAGACTTCGGAGCTGGCGAGGACTATGCACACATGATGAGCGAAGTTCAAGCCAACGGCGGTAAAGGTACTTATGTTCAGGTAGGTATTGATAAAACTGCTGGTCACCACAACAATAAGTTTGATTTCGATGAGGCAGGGCTTGCACCTGCTGTTGAGCTGGCTTGTGGTTGTGTTATAAAGGTTATTGGTAGGTAATTTATATGGCGTGGTACTATGTATCACGCCTTTTTTATTTTAAGGAGTAATTATGAAGTATTTCTATTTTCACGGTTACGGAAGCAGCCCAGAGGCTAAGAAATGTAAAATATTGAAGTCAATATTTGGTGAAGAAAACGTTATTGCGCCAGACTTCAATAAAGATAGTATCAAAGAGCTTCACGGTTATTTATCGTATCTAATACGTGCTGTTAAAAGTGAAGAAAATCCTGTGATTATAGGTAGTTCGTTAGGTGGGCTTTATGCGTTATACGTTGCTGCACGTGCAGGCGCTAAGTGCATATTGCTAAACCCATGCATGACACCGCACCTCGTTATGCCATTGATAGTTAAAAAGAAAGACTTAGACCTAGAGCAAATGACTTTTGTACAAAAGCTAAGCTTAGAAGCGTATAGCTCATATAATCCTGAAGATGTACGCGTGTGGACAACTAAGAAAGATAAATTAATCAATCATAAAGTTTTAACAAAGCCTTATTTTGCTAGAGGTACTGCTGAGTATCGCTCATTCTCTAAAGATAAAGACGGTGTTTATGGCCATGAGTTTCAAGGGTTTAGGAAGCTGGTTGAAAAATATCTTGTTGACGAACAGGACGAATACGATATATAACATAATATATTAATTGAGAGAGTTATTTATGATGATAGAATCAACTGAAGCAATCGAACTGGTATTAGAGCATATAAAACCGTTGAACATTGAGCGTATATCCATATTTGAAGCGTTGGGGCGTATAATCGCAGAGCCTGTTACATCTAGGCGCAACCTACCTCCGCACGACAACTCTGCTATGGACGGTTACGCATTTAAATGTGGCGACGTTACAAAGCCTGATACAACCCTTAAAGTTATGGGTGTGATTGCTGCTGGTGATGATGTGACTGGGCTAAACGTTGAGGCTGGCACATGTTATCGCATAATGACTGGTGCATTTGTTCCAAACGGCGCTGATACTGTTATCCAACACGAGTGGACGAATAACGACATGCAAAATGTTGTTATCAACCAAACAGTTAAAGAAGGCTTCTGCATACGCAAACAAGGCGAAGATTTAAAAATTGGTGACGTTATGGACAGAGTGGGTGAGAAAATTACACCATACCATATCGCACGTTTTGCATCGGCTGGTGTGTTTTATATCTCTGTTTACAGGCGTCCAAAAGTTGCTGTAATCTCAACTGGCGACGAAATCGCAGACCCATCTGTACAAGATGATGTAAACAAAGTGTTTGATGCAAACGGACCAATGCTGAAAGCATTCTTTGAAACTCACGGCGCAGAAGCTGCATATATCGGCGTTATTAAGGATAGCAAAGAAGCGCTACTTGATACGTTTAAATCACTCGTAATGTACGATATTATTGTTACATCTGCTGGTATATCTGTTGGTGACTTCGACTTCATGAACGAAGTTGCAGACGAGCTTGGCATTAAGTGGAAGTTTGATGTAATCAACCAAAAACCAGGCAAACACATGTCTTACGGCACTTATGGCAACACACACGTGTTCGCATGCCCAGGTAACCCTGTTAGCGCAATGTTTTGCTCATACTACTATATCAAACCTGCAATATCTAAATTGCTAGGCGAGAAAGAACACAGAAACGTAGCAATGACAGCAAAACTAGCTAAAAAGATAGTCAAAAAGAAAGATAGGGTAGAGTTCAACAGGTTTAATATAGTGTCTGAAAACGGAGTACTGATGGCATATCCTTACAATTCGCAAGATTCACACATCATTGAATCGCTAGTGTCATCAAACGCTTTCGGTAAGCTAACTAACGAAATGGTTGGCGAACTTGAAGTGGGCACAGAAATTGAAATTTACCTATACAACGACATAAAAGCAAACGTATGATATCATTTGCTGTAATATCAGGTGGCGAGGGCAGGCGCTTTGGCAGCGATAAAACTCGTGCAATGCTTAACGGCAAGGAACTATATCGCTACGGTGTAGAGCTTGGCATGTCAATTAGCGATGATGTTATGCTTGTTTCGCGTGATAGTGCAAAGTATGCGCCGTTTATTGACGGTGTAACCTACCTAGAAGACGAACTAGAGAACCAATGCCCAATGGCAGGCTTAATCACTGCTGCAAGGCATGCAAAGCATGATGTCATATTTGCACTATCTGCCGATACTCCACTGCTTGATAAAGATATTGTCAACTTCATTTGCTCACATATCAATGAATATGATGCAGTTATCCCCGACATTGACGACAAATTTTGGAATTTGGCAGCTTGCTATAAAAAGTCAACCCTTCTAAATTTATTAACGTATTATGAAAGAGGGCACTATAAATTAGTGACAGCACTGAATGATTTTAACATTTTACCATTAAAAAATGTTAAATTTGTTGATAAATGTTTAAATATTCGAAAATTCATAAATATCAACAATCAAATAGAGCTGGAAAAGACTACCCAAATCGTAGATAATTTGAAAAAATAGCTATGTTATCTTATTGTTAAATAAGATATAATCAGTCTTAAAACATTTCAACGTTTTGTTATATTATAACGAAATTCACACATGGTTAGTGGCTAATAATTGAATGTTTTTTGCGTATTTGACATTAAAAAAGCGAAAAATCATGTTATAAAAATATATTTTTTTTGTTAAATGTAAAAAAAGTTGTTGACGAATTGTTCTCTGTAAGTTAAATTGTCAATCAAGAGGATGTTTGGTAATGTTTGTTAAAAAATAACCGAAGGTGCGGCAATGGCTATGAACAAGCAGAAGAACATTAAGGAGTACGACAAGTTAATGAGAGAATTGGATACGATACTATCTGAAAAGCGCATATCGTATGCACAGTTCGCAACAAAACGCGGCATACAAACCGTTGCGTTTTACAACAGGTATAAGATTTACGGATTTAGGCTCGAAGATATGGTGGAGTTTGTTGCATTTGCAAAAGTGTTAAAACCTAACATGATTAAATGCCTCAAATGCTCTAAGGAGTTTGTCCCCAAGGCAAAAAGCGTAAAAAGAGCATTTTGTAACGAGTGCCGAGAGGCAATGCAAAAGAAACGTACAGATAACGATAGCCTAAAATTTCATTACCCTAAATGGGTGTCAGACATACTTGACGAAAACGTCAAGTTGCTAGTTGAACAAGAATACCATATTGATGAAGATACTGCCTTATTGATGTCAAGAGCATCAAGCAGTAGCGAAGCGAAGTTAATTCGCTCTGCCAGGTGGCAAACGCCTAATCGGTACTACAACGATATGTATAACATGCAACAACTATCAACTAGGCACTAATGTATTGAGTTGCTGTCTTTAAATTGAGCTTGATTGAAATAAGTTATTGACTTTTTAGTAAAATCTAATAGCCTATCAATAGCAAATCAATTAAAAGGACTAGCAATGAAATATACCACACAAATGGACGCTGCCAAACAAGGCATAACTACGCCACAAATGCAATGTGTTGCTGAAGTGGAACAGATTGACATTAATTTACTTAGGGAACTTATTGCAGAGGGGAAAGTTATTATCCCCTGCAATATAAATCACACTTCACTTAAACCAAATGGCATTGGTAGCAATTTGCGCACTAAAATCAATGTCAACCTTGGTACATCGAGGGACTTCTCAAGCCTAGAGCTAGAGCTTGAAAAAGTGCAATCATCTGTCAACATGGGTGCAGAAGCCATCATGGACTTAAGCTCACATGGCGACACCAGAAAATTTAGGCGCATGCTAACAACAGAGTGCAGCGCAATGATAGGCACAGTGCCGATATATGACGCCGTTGTCTACTATCATAAACCACTTGCAGACATCACAACTGACGAGTGGATTGATATTGTCAAAATGCACGCAGAAGACGGCGTTGACTTTATGACAATCCATTGTGGCATAAACAAATCTACTGCTCACAAATTCAAACATAACGAACGCTTGACTAATATTGTATCACGTGGTGGCTCAATCATTTTCGCATGGATGGAAATGACTGGCAAAGAAAACCCATTTTACGAACGTTTTGATGAAGTGCTTGAAATATGTAGGCAATATGACGTTACACTTAGCCTAGGCGATGCATGTAGGCCCGGAAGCATTGCAGATGCGACAGACGCTTCGCAAATTGAGGAGCTTATCGTATTGGGCGAGCTTACAAAACGTGCATGGGCTAGAGATGTTCAAGTTATGATTGAGGGCCCAGGGCACATGCCTATAAACCAAATCGCAGCTAATATGGAAATACAGAAAACACTTTGCCATGGTGCACCGTTCTATGTGCTTGGCCCTATCGTTACAGATATTGCACCTGGTTACGACCATATCACATCGGCTATCGGTGGCGCTATTGCGGCTGCTTCTGGTGCTTCGTTCTTATGTTATGTTACACCAGCCGAGCATTTATGTTTGCCAAGCATTGACGACGTTAAAGAGGGCATTATCGCAGCTAAGATTGCAGCACACGCAGCAGATATTGCGAAAGGCATCAAAGGCGCAAGCGATATAGATTATAAAATGAGTGAAGCGCGTAAAAACTTAGATTGGGAGCAAATGTTCTCACTAGCGATAGATAGCGAAAAACCTAGAAGATACAGACAATCTGCACCACCTGAAAAGGAAGACACATGCAGCATGTGTGGCAACTTCTGTGCAGTGAAAAACATGAACAAGATTTTAGCAGGCGAAAAGATATCAATATATGACGAGTAACGGCACGCCTTGTGCCTAAACTCCGACCAGCGTTACGAATATATACTCAGAGATGCCATCTGTCCTGAGTATTGTTTCTGAAACTCCCATACCGCTCGTAACTATCATGGTTGTGTCGCCAACTGTCATTGCACCATAAACAATGTCATAGTGGCCACGCAACCTAGTTATCAACCCCAATGGGAACACTTGCCCATCATGCGTATGACCTGATAGCACTAAGTCGCCACCAGCTTCAACTGTTTCCCTAAGTGAGATAGGTTGATGGTCTAACACGATTATCGGCTTAGTTTTATCGACGTCAGCTAAAATATCTGCGATATCGGCACGTTCTTTATCAACAGTTTTATCCATTCTGCCAGCTAGATAGAGTTTATCATCAATCAATAAAACTTCATCTTTTAATACAGTTATTCCGTTAGATTCTAGCGACTCACGAACGCTCACTTCCGTAATCTTGCGAGGGTTGCGCCTATATATGCTTGTGTCGTGGTTGCCATAGACGTAGTATGTGCCATACTTAAACTCAAGAGCACCGATAGCTTTGCCAAGTGTTTGCATGTCATTAAATATTGTTGCCTCTTCATAGATGTCGCCTACGAGTAGCAACATATCAGGCTTTAAACTTTCTATCTCTTTTAATGCGCCGATGTATTGTGATGAGCCAAACACTGAGTTTAGGTGAGTGTCTGCAAGTGCGACCATAGTTATTGTTTCGCCTTTTGGTAGTTTGTTTGTTTCTATCGTATAGTCTGTTCGTTGGATGTTTTGTGCGTTGTACACACCGAATGAAATGTAGCAACCTGCAATAAGTATGGGGAAAATGTGGTGAAATTTAATATAAAAATATCGTTGTCGTGATAAAGTGCGCAGGAAAACATCATAGATAAAGCACGCAATAAAAATATACATGAAAGAAATTGTGATAGTGCTTGTAGCGTCCTCAAACCCAAGTGTAACCATTGTTGCAGATATCGCAAATGGCAGAACAAACCTAGTTTTTGGCATAGTTATAGGCGCAAGCTTTCTTAAGTAGAAAAACATGTATATACTTGCTATAACTATAGAAATGCGCAAGCCAGTAAGTAAGATGATGTACATTGATATCCCTTTCATGATAGCTTGAGTATATATTAATTTAATAAGTTCGTAAATAAAAATATAGAAAAGTGCTGTATTAACTATTGACTTTTTTTTATGGTGCTTTAAGCTATTAAGATTATGGATAATCTAGTAAAATTAGAAAACGTTACAAAACTATTTCATGCATCTGGTGGTATGTTTAAGCAAGGTGCAGAGTTTAGAGCTGTTGATAGTGTATCGCTTGATGTTATCAAGGGGTGTAACTTAGGTATTGTTGGCGAGTCTGGCAGTGGTAAAACTACAATAGCTAGAATGATTTGCAACATACACAAGCCAGAAGAAGGGCAGATATATTATAAAGGTTGCAACCTCACAGACATCAGCAAAAGTGACACACAAACATACAGAAAAAATGTGCAAATGGTCTACCAAGATCCGTTCAACAGCCTTAACCCAAAGCTAACAATCAAAAGCGCATTAGCAGACGGCATTAAGCAACACATCACGAAAGATGCTAGCGAAATAAATGCACGTTTAAAATCGCTTATGGATATGGTGGGGCTAAACTATGAGCACCTTAACCGATATCCTCACGAGTTTTCAGGTGGGCAAAGGCAACGTATATCTATTGCGAGGGCGCTATCACTCGAGCCTGAACTTATCATCGCTGATGAGCCTGTTTCATCGCTTGATGTGTCTGTCCAAGCGCAGATATTAAACCTCATGAAGCAGTTAAGCACACAAGGCACGACGTTTGTATTGATATCGCACAACTTGGCAGTTGTATCTTACTTGTGTGAGTACGTTGCCGTGATGTACAAAGGCAAACTTGTGGAATATGGCAAAACAGCAGAGATACTGGCTAACCCACAATCTGATTATACTAAAAAACTTATCGAAGCGTCTGTTGAATTTCAGGCAATATAGGGAGCAAAACTATGAATAAGGTTACATTATATAACACTATGACATCTTCAAAAGAAGAGTTTAAACCAATCAACGAAGGCAAAGTTACGCTTTATGTTTGTGGCGTTACTGTATACGACTACACACATATCGGGCATGCTAGAAGCTCTGTTGTGTTTGACGTTGTTAGGCGTGCATTTGTTGATGCTGGCTACGATATGACGTTCGTTAAAAACTATACTGATATCGACGATAAAATCATAAACCGAGCTAACGAAAACGGCGAAAACTGGCGCGACCTAGCCGATAGGTTTATCGAAGAGCACGATAAAGACATGGATAGCCTATATATCTTACGCCCAGATAAAACACCTAAAGCAACAGATTATATCGCAGGCATGATAAAGTATTGCGAACAGCTGATTGCACAAGGTAACGCATATTCAGTCGATGGCGATGTATATTTCAGGGTAAACTCGTTTGAAGAGTATGGCAAGCTATCTGGCAGAAACCTTGATGACCTTATGGCTGGCGCAAGGGTTGATATCAACGACAAAAAAGAGAACCCGCTTGACTTCGCATTATGGAAGTCAGCGAAAGCTGGTGAGCCTTCATGGCCGTCACCTTGGGGCGAGGGAAGGCCAGGCTGGCATATCGAGTGTAGCGTAATGAGTGAGTCCATTTTAGGCACACAAATTGATATACACGGTGGCGGGCAAGACCTTATATTCCCACACCACGAAAACGAAATTGCACAATCTGAGGCTATCACATGTGCGCCGTTTGCTAACTATTGGATACATAACGGATTTGTAAACATAAACAAAGAGAAAATGTCGAAATCACTCAACAACTTCTTCACTATCAGGGATGTGTTGAAGCTGTGCCACCCTGAGGCTATGCGTTTCCTATTCCTTATGACGCACTACAGGCAACCGCTAGAATACGCTGAAGATAAACTACAAGAAGCAACTACAGCACTAGGCAGAATATATATCTACCTAGACGAGCTAAACAATACAGTTGTTGTTAAAAAGAGCCAAGATCTAACAGCAGACATAAAAGCTATGGTTGAAAAGTTCGACACGGATTTCACTGCAGCTATGCTCGACGACTTCAACACACCAAAAGCTGTTGCAGCATTGTTTGAAGTTGTGCGCATGGGTAACACTGTGCTTGCAGCAAAACCAAACGCAGAAAGCTATGACATGCTGAAAGACGCTACTGCAAAAATCATGGAGCGTGTAACAAACGTGCTAGGCGTTATCAACCACACCCCTGATGAATGGTTCAGAGCAAACTTACCAATATCGGAAGCAGAGCTTCAAGAAGCTATCGAAAAACGTGTGCAAGCAAGGGCAGATAAAAACTTTGAACTATCAGACTCTATCCGTGCAGAACTCTCTGCAAAAGGCATAGAACTTATTGATACACCTACTGGCACAAGGTATAGAACAAGCTCAAAATAGGGGGCAGATAGTTATGCAGTATAGAAAGCTTGTAAAAGGTGGCGACGATATATCGCTACTATCGTACGGTTGTATGCGTTTCCCAACAAAAAGTGGTGGGCGTGTCAACAAAGAGCTTGCATTTGAGCAAATGTATTACGCATATCAAAACGGCGTAAACTATTTCGATACTGCATATATCTACCACGCTGGCAAAAGCGAAGTTATTTTAGGCGAGTTTATACAAAAGTATAATATTCGTGATAAAGTATACATCGCCGATAAATTGCCAGCATACCTTGTGAACAAGCCAGAACATATCGAAAAATTTTTCACAACCCAATGTGAACGGTTATCTGTTAATTGCATAGATTACTACCTTATGCACACGCTAGATAGCTTCACAGCGTGGGAAAAACTAAAATCGCTAGGCATTATAAACTTTATCAAACAAAAGAAAGAAACAGGGCAGATTAGATATATAGGCTTCTCATTTCACGGCATGCCTGAGGAGTTTGTCAAGATATTGGAAGACTATGAGTGGGACTTCTGCCAAATACAATACAACTACCTAGATGAGCACTACCAAGCAGGCGTTGCAGGCCTCAAGAAAGCTTATGAGCGTGGTGTTGGTGTTGTTATCATGGAGCCATTACGTGGCGGAAGTTTAGCTATAAAAGCGCCAACTAAAGTTAAGCAAATATTTGATAGCTATCCAGAAAAACGCTCACCTGCTTATTGGGCATTGCGTTGGATAATGAACCAGCAAGAAGTGGGCATCGTACTTAGTGGCATGAACGACTTTGACCACATCAAAGAAAATATCCTAGTAGCGTGCGACACTGAGATAAACTCCATGTCAGCTGATGAACTAGCTATGATTGATAAAGTGAAAGCTACATATAACGAACTTATGAAAGTGCCATGCACGGGTTGCAATTATTGTATGCCTTGTCCGTTTGGGGTGGATATTCCTAGTGCTTTTAACTGCTACAATAGTAAATACTTCTTCAATAGCTCTATGGCGCGCAAACAATATCTAAGTGCAAGCGCGGGGTTATTATCTGGCAAAAAATCTGGTGCAGATTTATGTACGAATTGCAAAAAGTGCGTTAAACACTGCCCTCAACATATTGATATACCCGTGAAACTAAAAGAAGCACACGCAGAACTCGATAACGTGTTTATGAGGTTTGCATTTACAGTTATCGCAAAGTTCATGCATAGAAGGAAGAAGAAATAAGCACATGAAAAAGCCATAACCTTTTACAGTTATGGCTTTTATATTTATTTAACGATAATAAATCTATCAAGTATGCTAATTAG
>CAYJDR010000003.1:96395-109007 GCA_964368965.1 uncultured Deferribacteraceae bacterium | reverse complement strand
CACATCGGGTACGCCACGTGGAAACGACATGCGTTTCTATTTCACGTTGCTATGCAATGACCATCCGTGTGCCTTTGCAAAACGAACACAAGTGAGTTGTGGCGGTCTAGAACAGAAAACTAAACAAATTACAATCATACAAAAGATGTCTATTTCCAATAGGCATCTTTTTTTATTTTATTATGCTTGAAAGTGTTGCAAAATTAAAAAAAGGGGTATATATTTAACATTGTCTAAATTATGAGAGGGGTAACGTAATAATGTCTTCAAAAGAAATCACTTTCGACATATCCGTATACAAACACGACAGCGACTACTATTTCAACAACCAATTTGTTGAGGAAGCTGTTACTAAAATTGTCGACCTAAAAGCTGCGAAAGTTTACATCGACTTTATCGAGTATATTGAGCAAGCGTGTAAATCAGCTGAGGAAGCATACCTTAAAGCTGTTGAAACTAAATCAGATGTTGATGCACCTAACCTTATCGAAGTTACTTGTTTTGGTAAGCCTGTTAGTTGCCTTGCTACATCGTTCTTGAGCAGAATATTCAACGAGTTTGGCTCTGCATCTATGATTGGCGAAAACTATGAAGATGCTGAAGAAAGCTTCAAAAAATCTCTTGAATACAACGCCGAAAACAACCTTACAATGTTTAACCTTGCGAATGTTTTATTCTCGCTTAATAAGTTTGAAGATGCTGTTGAATGGTGTGATAAAATTATCGCTATTGACGATAAAAACGCTCCAGCAATTTACCTAAAAGCGCTTTCGCTTTCTAGTGCTGGTAAACCTGAAGAGGCGCTACCATTCTTCATCAAGGTGGCAGAAATTGACGAAAACTCTATCGGTGCAAACTTCTGGGCTGGCGAATGTTCGCTATACATGAAAGATGCTGAAACTGCACGTAAACACTTCAAGCGTGCGTCTGAACTATCAGACTTCAAACACAACGATAGCATGAGAGGCTATGCAATAGGCGAGCTTATGTCTGATAATGGCGACCCTAGAGTATGTATAGAAGTTTGTGATAAAATATTACAAAACGACGCACTAAACCAAATTAAAGTTTACGAAATCAAAGGTAATGCACATATTAAACTTGGCGAAATCACTGAGGGTGGCATGGCGCATGCAAGGCTTATCTCATTAGAGATTGAAGCAACACAAATAGCTGTAAACACTGCACGTGCTATCGAAGAGAAACACGGCCGTGATAAAATGATTGAGTATATCAGGGTTGTTGTAACGCTTTGCCCTGACGCAATGGATTCACTTGGTGGCATAATCGACGCTGAGATGAAGAAAGACGGCTTCACTGGCGATGATGCAGATATCAACTTTGAAGATATCTTACTACCAATCGAAGACGATAAATAATTGAAATATAAAAAACGGATAGTGAAAGCTATCCGTTTTTTTTGCATACCCTTTAAAATTGAACTATTGAGCAACAAGCTCTGTTAGTAGTTGTTTATCTTCTTGTAAGAAGCCTTTCATGAACTTCGCGATATTTTTATACAAGTTTTCATCGGCGATTGGGAATGAGACCACCTTGTCAATAAACTCATACACCCACACATCAATATGGTTGCTGTGAAAGTCAATCTGTTCCTTTAATAGTTCATCATAGCCATCTTCTGCCGTGCTTGCCATGTCTGCTAGCTTACTCATGAATGCAAGCTCGATAGATATGTGCTCTTCACTCTCCGTAATGTCTTCGCTTAGTGCGAACCCATATTTAGAGTATACTTGCAAGATTTTATCGTATGATTCTTGCCTAAACTTTTTGTCTTTCGATGTATAGTATGATTCATCAGCGTAAACAGATGTTTCAAGGCATAATAGCATTGCATGGTTTTGTTGCACTTTTAGTAGCGCATCATCTTTTTCTTTACCTTTTAGCGAGTTTAGCTCGTTCATAAATGTTGCAAGCCCGTCTACGCCCTCTTGCATATCTGCATTGTCTGATTGTGAGCTAATTGTGCTTAATCCATCAAGCGATGAGCTTATGTTTTCATAAAACCCTTGCGCCGCAGGATAGCTTACAAATACTTTGTATAGAAAGTTGTACACTTGGCTGCGTACATTGTGGATACTTGCGAAGTTATTACTAGCCATATAAATTAGTACTCCCGTTGTGAAATATGGAGGGGAGCAAATGCCCCCCTTGAATGTTACACTATACGCCCAGTATAGTTTTTAGCTTTGTGTACTCTTAATGTAGCTGGTTTCTTCTTAATCAACAATGACGGTTTCGTGTCATCAGTGTTGTTTGTGTATGCATATGGAAAATCTGTTGGATTTAGCCTAACCGCATCAGGATATTTTTCAGCTAACACTTTCATATCTCCACAATCAAGCGCACGGCCAACACATGCAGCAACGCATGCTGGTCTTTCGCCTTGTGCTATCCTATCTATGCAGAATGTACATTTTTGCGCTGGATGAGCAACTTGCCATGTGCTTTTCTTCACTGGCTCTTGTTTATCCTCTGCGAACATCGGCTTCCCAAACGGACAACCGATAGCACAACCACCAGCCTCAACACATTGGTTGCGGTGGATAGTTACAACGCCTCTTTCATCTTTAGTGATTGCGCCTTCTGGGCACATAGCCTCGCATGCAGGCTCTTCACAGTGGTTGCAACCCATAGATAGAGGGAAAAAACCATCTTTCGTTTCATATGTAACAGCCTCGCGGTAGCGGACAGCGCCTGGCTCTACTTGGTTCCAGTCTTTGCATGCTACACTACAAGCGTTACATGTCATGCATCTAGTCTGGTCATAATAAAATCCTAATTGTACTTTACTCATTATATAAGCTCCCTAAATTTAATAACCTAAATAATCGCTTTAGGTGGTGTAGTTTTGCTGATCTTCACGTATGCGAATTGTTGTGCATTACCGTGGTCAATTCTTGATGGCTTCATCGCCATCAATGTGTTAGCGTTACCGCCATCATCTACGCCATCTGTTGGGTTAGGGTCATACCATGCGCCTTGGTGTAGGTTTGCATGTCCGCGCATACATCTGTCAGTTAACCTAGCGACACATCTTACTTTACCAATAGGGTTTTCTACTAGTACGAGGTCATTCTCGCCAATGCCACGTTCAGCTGCGTCTTCTGTGTTGATCCAGATTTCATGCCATGATGCCGTTTTAGGATCAGCCTTTGCTACTGCGTTTGAGTACATTGGTGGAATTTTGCTCGTTTTGCCCATTTCTTGAGTTTCAGGCATTGTTACATACTCTTTGTAGTCGTTACCAGAGAAATATCCGCCACCAGCAACACGGTGGTTGAACTCTTTCAATAACGGATTTTCAGTATGTGTTGAGTGAACTCTATACCTATCGTGAGTAGTACTTAAAGTTAAGCCGTTGTATTTGTTTACATCGTTTTCAGGCTTGCCGTTAAATGTGCCATACGCTTCGTTAAATCCATCTTGGAAGTTAATGTGTAGCGCAATTGGGAACACTAATTGGTCGCCTTCAGCATCTTTGTTTGCTTGCCCACGTCTTTCAGGTGGTAGGTGTCCATGCCATTTTGAGTGTTTGTTTTCATAATCCCAAACTAGGATATCGTTAAATACTTGTAGGCGTCCTGTTTGTTTAGGCCTAGCATCTCTACCGTTCTCAAAGCCAAATTGCCCTGGTTGAAGTGCTGCATGTCCGCCGATGATATCCTTAACTTCTGCACCTTGCCCTTTTGCTGGGAATGCTTTAGTGTGGTAGTTATCAACAAACCTTACGAATGGTTTAGACATGTCGCCTTTCAAGTAGTTATCTAGGTTGACACGCAAGTCACGCCCAGCTGCTTGAGAGTTTAGGTCGTTAGGGTCAGTAGCGTATTCTTTAACGTTTGCACGTGGTAGGTATTGCTTTTCATAAACTTCTTCACGTGTCATTTTGTAAAATCTTGACTCTGGATTTTTCCTAGCGTCATCAACGATTTTGAGCGAGTCAACTTCAGGAGTTTTGTAGTTGCCGTTCTCATCTTCATATTTTGATAGTTCTTTCTTGATGTGGTCCATAGTTATGTTGCCATGAGGTCCAAGTTTTTCTTGGATTTTCAATGCTTCATAAGTGTAGCGCCATGCATCTTTTGCATCACCAGGTGATTTCACGATAGGTGGGTGATAAACTAGTTGCTCGCCCACTTTTGTCCAGTCACTAACTTCTAATGCGATAGTTGTTGGCAATACGAAATCAGAATATTTAGCTGATGGCGACAAGAACGGATCAAATGTAGCCATACAGAACGCTTCGTCAGACGAAATTGATAATGGCATAGCTTTATACATTGCTGCAAGGTCGTTAGAGTTCATGTGTTGGTTAACTGTGTTACCGCCACCATGGTTTACTAACAGACGGATACCCGCGATCATTGGGTCGCCATTTTTGCTGCGTTTGAATTTGTATGTGCCATCTTCTGCAACCGCTGGGAAGCCATCAACGCCGCCTTCATAATCATAAGTAGCGCCCGCTTTTGCACATGCGTCATCGTGTAGGAATGGGTCTTGCATGTCCCAATCAGGTAGGTAGTAGTTACCTGGAACTTTCTTGCCTGTTTGGTCCTTGAAGTTTTTCACGATATCATCGTTGTATGCATATCTGATGCCGTTGTACCAGTCTTTAACAGATTGGATAGGTATTTTCTTATCAACCTTAGCTAGTGTTGTTTCAAACTTAGCTGGTGGCGATAAGTATAAGCTGTCGTCAGTTTTCTCATATTTACGGTCAAACCTCGAGCCCCAAACTTGAAGAATAGCTTCGCCGTTTAAGCCGAAAGTTTTAGATACTGCAAGCATAGATTGTAGTGCATATAGCGCTATTGTTCCAGCATCTTGCTTTTGTAAGCCGCCGCTCCACTCTGTATAAATTGGGTGGTTAGCTGGGTTTAGGTAAAGCTCTGCAAGCTCTCTGATTGTGTCAGCTGGTGTACCTGTGATTTGCTCTGCCCATTCTGGAGTTTTTGGAACGTTCATATCTTTTTTATAGAGATATTTTGTATCGTTACCAGTTTTAACGTCATATGAGCATGTTGCTAAGTTTCTAGTTTTCGAGCCGTGTTCAGTATACATTTTAGCAGTATAGTTCTTTGTGCCATACTTAGCCTTTGTAAGCCTGTCGTCGCTACCCATGATGTATGCAGATAGTGATTGGCCAGCAGGAACAGCGTTTACTTTCCTGTGCCCTTCCATTTTCTTAGGTTTAGTGAATTTCATTTCACCAGTTTTATCATTTAAATAGAAGCCTGGAGAATCAAAGAAGCCGTAAACAAACGTATCAAGATAGTCTAAGTCTAGTTGAGGTTTGCCTGTGCCTTTACGTACATTGCCGTTTTTATCAAACGTTAGGTCGATCATGTGGTACATCATCGCCATGATTAATGCTGTGTCTGTATAGTTCCTAACTTGTACCCAATCTGTTGCACAAGTAACACCTGTATCTACAAATTCAGGCCCTAAGAAGTAAACCTTACCACCACGCTCTTTCAACATCTCCATTGCTCTGATGTATGGCCATGCAAATGAGTTGTTAGTAGATAAAATGTTTGTGCCAAACGCAACTGCATTCTTAGAACAACCAGCAAGGTGATAAATCTCTTTACCTTGCCTAAAGCCTTCTGCAGCAGACTTTAGTGGTAGGCCAACTAAATCTTGCATGTAGTACCATTGGTGGTAGCTATATGTTGCATAACGTTTCCTCGCGCCACCTAGAAATGTTGTAAGCGCGCGCCTAGAAATTTCTGTGTTGTTATATGTGCCAGACCTTGCAACAGCCGTAGCATATGTATCAAGGATTGAGTTTGGACCATATTTAGTTTCAAAATATCTATATTTTTTAGCAACGTGTTCAAGCGCTTCTTCTGATGACACACGCACGAAACCTGTGATATCGCCACGCTCTTTAGTTTGCTTTAGTGGATACTTTAAACGGCCTGGGTGGTGCGCTCTATATTTTTGAGCCTTACCCTTAACGCAGTTCATATATCTTGCATCGTTCAATATATTTCTGTCACGTAGGTTGCCTTTGTAGTCTTTTTCGCTATCATCAGTTGTCACACGGACGATACGGCCATTAACCACATGCACTTTAGATACACAACGAACACCAACGCCACAGTTTTGCGAACAAGCTGCCGTGTAAACAACAGCATCATTCAAATGTTGGTTAGGTAGCTCAGCTTTTGTGATTGCGTCGCTAGCGTCCATAGTTGCCGACTTTGACGAACAACCAATAACAGCACCACCAGCAATAGCTGTCATGCCTTTAAGAAACGAACGCCTTGACGTAGATAACTTATCAATTATGTTATCAATACTTCCCATTATTCCCTCCCGAATATTATATTTGTATTACTAGGTTTAGATCCTAGTAAAACTTTAAATCAACCTTCATCTATGCTATTATAACCATGTTTTTGTAAACGTCTTCCTTGTTTTGTATATTCAATTTATCACATATACCTATCATATTGTCAACCATAATTGCATATACAAAAATGGGTAGACATAATCAAAGCGTTATAATACTATGTTTAGCAAAAGGGGTGAGTATGACTAACGAGGAAATGTGGCAAGCCGTTGTAAATAATGATAAAAATTATGATGGCAAGTTTTATTACGCTGTAAAAACTACTAGAATTTACTGCAGACCTTCGTGCAAATCGAAAACTCCACTTAAGAAAAATGTTGAGTTCTTTTCAAACATTTCAGACGCTGAAAAAGCTGGATATCGCATATGCAAACGGTGCAAAAGCAACCAACCTGTACACGAACCAGCATATGATATAGTGCTAAAAACTAAAGAAATAATTGATGAACATTTTAATGATAAATTGCAAATTGACAACGATATCAAAAATTTACAACTATCAACACATCGCATTACAGAACTATTTAAGCAAATGTACAACACAACACCTACACTATATATGAACACAGTACGCATTGAAAAAGCAATGCTATCACTGAGGGAAACTGATGAAGCCGTTATTGATATCGCTTACGACGTCGGTTACGACTCACTTTCGGCATTTTATAGGCATTTTAAAATTTACACGGCTATTTCACCCACACAATATAGGGAGAGTTACAATATGACACGTTACGCTTTTTACCCATTTCAATTTGGATATTTAAAACTAGGTTATACAGATGATAGCATTGTATATTTAAAGCCAACTGACACTATCGACTGCGAAAATACAACATCTGAGTTGAGCGAAAACGCATTTAAGCAATTTGATGAATATTTTCAAGGCAAACGCACACAGTTTGACTTACCCATAAACCCTATTGGCACGGAATTTCAGCAAAAGGTATGGCAAGCATTGTGTGATATTCCATACGGCGAAACAAAGTCATACAAAGATATAGCCATATCAGTAGGCAACGAAAAAGCATGCCGAGCTGTCGGGCTAGCAAATAATAGAAACCAGATATTTATCATAATACCATGCCATAGAGTCGTTGGGCATGATGGTTCGCTTACAGGCTACGGCGGTGGACTTGATATGAAGCAATATCTACTTGATATCGAAGGCGGTGCGAAATGAGCAAAGTTGTAGTTCTATTCGAAGTGACACCTACGAAAGAAGGCAAAGCACGCTACTTGGAAATAGCTGCCGAGTTGCGTAAACTAGTTGATAATGTTGAGGGTTTTATATCTGCTGAGCGTTTTCAAAGCCTCGCAAACGGCGATAAACTGCTATCCATGAGCGTATGGGAAGATATGGAGAGCGTAACCACTTGGCGAAACAATGTGGAGCATAAGCTAGCGCAACAAGAGGGAATGTCGCAACTGTTTGTAAGCTATAAGATTTCCGTCACATCAGTTGTTAAAGAATATTCAAAAGCTTAAACGCATTGCGGGTTGATTATCTCAAAGCGCCCGTCGTTATTTTTTAAGCCCCAATCACACATGAGCTCTAGGATAGGGAATAACGTCTTCCCTTTTTCAGTGATTGAATATTCCACACGTGGCGGGATTTCATTAAACGCTTGGCGAGTTATCAGCCCGTCAGCCTCAAGCTCACGAAGTTGGTTCGTCAACGTCTTTTGCGATATCTGCGTTACTTCTGCCATTAAATCTTTAAAACGCATAGCGCCATCTTCAATCAGCATATAAAGTATCATAGGTTTACATTTGCCACCTATCATTTTTAATGTTATTTCTATCTCTGAATTTACTTGTATTTTATCCATTAGTTACCTCAACTTCACTAAGCGAAAAAAATGTGCCTTATTGACAATAGTAATTTTTCCCTTTACAGTAAAATATACTATGACAATAAAAAAGTCAACTAGGAGAATTGATATGAAAAAATTAGTAGTTATTACAGGCGCTAGTTCTGGTTTTGGTAAAGCGTTAGCGTTAGAGTTCAACAAGGCGGGCTACCCTTTATTATTATTAGCTAGAAGGATTGAATTATTAAACGAACTAGGGCTTGAAAACACAATGTGCGAACAAGTCGACGTAACTGATAGAGAAGGTTTTGAAAAAGCTGTGCGCAAAGCAGAAGCTGTTTACGGCAAAACTGATTTGATGATAAACAACGCTGGCGTTATGTTACTTGGCGGACTAGATACACAAGACACAAAACAATGGCAACAAATGCTTGATGTAAACGTTATGGGCGTGATGCACGGTATGCAAATCGTTATGAACGACATGAAGGAGATGAAGTGCGGAACAATCATCAATATTTCATCAATCGCTGGTGTGAAACCGTTCGGCAACCATGCTGCATATTGCGCATCAAAATATGGTGTTGTTGGTATGTCTGAGGTTGTTCGTGGCGAGCTTTCTCCATACAATGTAAGGGTTATGCGTGTTTGCCCAGGTGCTGTTGATACAGAACTATTAAGCCACACAACTAGCGATGAAATCAAAGCTGGCTACCACGAGTGGAAAAACTCTTTAGGCGTAGGCGCAATCACGGCTGAAGATGTTGCAAAAACAATTAAATTTGCATACGAGTTACCACAAGGCGTAAACCTACGTGAGATACAAATAGCAGATACAAAACAAGATGCATAAATGATAGAGGGGCTAACTAAGTGTTTAGAAAGGGGACCAGTCCCCTCTCTACCTCTCCCCTGACAATGTGTTCATTTCGCACGTACACGCCGAGCTTCATTCACTTTCTGAATTAATAATTATATGCCTAAGCTGCTAATAGTATAAAATATGTGTTTAAAAAACCAACTAAGTTGCTATATGAAGAACTGTATAAAACATTATCGTAACCCTTAGTGAGTTTACTTAAACGTAAGTGACAAGAGGTCTACGAGGAACAACAAAGTATTGGGGAAAAAGACAAATAATTACTCGTAGAGGCTTTCGTGTAGGCCACCGATCACCTTATCTGGACGTATCTTCCCATCTTCGTCCATTTTCACAAGTACCCAGCTAAACCCGTCACGCTCCACATGGACGTTGCCTTCATCAAGCGTTGTGATTACGCTACTTATGATACCTTTGCCATATGCTTTGAGATATGCTTCTAGTTTATCTTTGCCGATTGTTTCAACCATTTCTTCGTGCATGGCATTAAAGTCGACATCGCTGTTTTCGATACAATCAAAGTAGTCTTCTGCACCATATCGTGCGCCCTCGACATCATCAGAGATTACCATCAATTCGTTTAGCACTTTGAATCTAGCAAATTGTGGTATGCCTTCTTTCACTTCGCTATATGCCCAGCTTAACGGTTTTTCACAACCAGCGACTTCCATTTTTTCGATTAGTGTTAATAGCTCTTGTTTTTGTTCGTCAGTCATTTCTTCTAATTTTCTTGTAAAGTAGCCTTTGCCGAACTCGCCTTCTTTTTCCAAATATTTTGTAAACATTGTGCACCCCTACATATTTTTCACCATAATTATGGCATAGTTATATATGCATGTCAAATTTATATGTTTTCTTTATTATCAACAAGTTACATTGTTTATGCATAAAATTATGTGCAAAATGTGTTTTTTGTTTGTAGAGAATGTGTAGAATTGTGGTTGGTGTGTTGCAGAAGTGCATATTTTATACTATCTTTACATTACAAAGCAATGATACACCGTGTAACTCCATACACAGTTGATAAGTTTCGCTTCATATACTACCTCCTTCCTAAGAGTATATTAAGCAAAAAAGAATTAGGCTAGCCCACGTTTTCGTGGGCTAGTTTTTGTTTATACATTAATTTTACATATAAAAATTATGTAAAATATGAATTTTCTATTGATTTATTCACAAAAAGCGTTATAGTAATTTATGTAAAGGCTATTTTGCTTTTGTGTAACCCATACGCAGAGGCGCAAAAAGATAGCTGTTATATACTACCTCCTTCCTAATAGTATATGTTACAAGTTAAAAGTCAGCCCGTGCGTTTGCATGGGTTGATTTTTGCCCAAAAATATGTATAATCGTAGCTATGAAAACTATTAAAAAGATATCACTAATTATTATAATCATCACACTTGCTTTTATCTCTACTGACAAAGCACTTGATGTTCTATCTGTAGAAAATTTTTATGGCGGTAAAGCATATAAAATTGAAGCGTTGCCAGAAAGTGATGAATACACTATCGAGTATGTTTACGGCGAAGGTAAAACCATTGTCATCAAAGATAAAACAGGCAAGGTTATATACATCGCTAACGCTGATAAAGTTGTGCCACACTCCCACCAAGATGTAGACTATAACCACTTTTTCGAACATGATGAAGAAGGCAAGATAATTGGCTACACAGGCGACTCTAGCAACGAACCTAAAACATGGATAACGCTACCACCAACCCTATGGGACAAAATCAGAACGTCTATAATCTTATTTCAATACCCTGAGCTGAAAGATCCGTTTTATATGATGTATAGCGACAAAGATAAACGCTCACGAATGTATTACTACCCTGATGAAAAAGTTAGGCGTGAGATGTTTTTCAACTCTATGTCATATCCATCAGGCATTTGGAAACAATATTTCAGCAACGGCAACGTTCAGTTTGAGCTTGTGTATGAAACAGAGCACCCGCAAACATATAATAGCGATACGAAAGTTACCACGCTTGAAGCTGCAATTATACGTTTGAATAGCATTGTTGAGTATGATAAAGACGGCAACATATTGGTAAATTTAAAGTTTCAAGACAATATATTGATAAACGGCAACGAACAAACACTCACAACTGAACAGTTGAAAGGATATATTGAGCGACTCAAGAAACAAGAGCTGATATACGGTGTTAATCTTTCCTTGTGACAGTTTTTAGCGCAACGTAGATGAGGTAGCACCCGACTGCTACGTTTAGGTATGTCAAGACTGCTGGCGATAGGAATTTGCCAGCGAACGAGCTTGCGCCTATGAATGCAGATAGGAATACAACTGTCGATATCAACGCTCCAGCGCCAAACATAAGGTTATATGTTATGCTTGGGTTTTCTGCCACTTTCAACGAGAATACACCCGCCCAAAAGATGAGCGTTACAGGGCTTGATGCCGTCATGATGACAGTTAGCATGAATAATCTAAATGCGCTAAGGTTGTCAATATTGAGTGCGTTTGAGGCTTTTTCTGAAAAGGCTGTCATTATCATGAAGATAGCGAACACAACTAAAACGAACGCTCCGACATATTTCATACCGTGCCTAAACCTAGCGCTCTTTTGCATGAGTGCGCCGATGCCTAATATTGCAAGCATTATGCACACACCGTCAACTAAAACAACAGCAAATACGCTTGGAAATATTTTCACAAACCCTAGCATTGCAGCCGCTTGGAATAAAAACAGGCTCACAGGCCCTATTGCAAATTGTAGCGTCATGCCAAACTTGAAGCCAGAAAAAATTGTTGATAATGCTGATGAGTTGTTCATAAGCTATCTTTTCTACGCAATGTTTTAATCGCTATGTGGATAAGGTAGCAACCAACGGCTACATTTAAGCACGAAAGCATAAAAGGTGATAAAAGCGCACCTGCAAATGATGCAAAAGCAGTTAAACATGATAGAAACGCTAACACCGATAACAACGCGCCAGCGCCGTATGTTAAGTTATATTTGATGTCTGGGTTTTCAGTAATTTTTAGTGAGAATAACCCTGTCCAAAACAGAATGGTTACTGGGCTTGAAAGTGTCATAAAGAATACGAGTATGGCTAACTTTAGTGCGCTAATGTTTGATACGTTGAATGCACTTGAAGCTTTATCTGAAAATGCCGTCATGATGACGAAGCCTGCAAAAGCTAGCAAGACGAGTGTGCCGAAGTATTTCATAAACGTTCTAAATGTATAGCTTTTCTGCATGAGCGCACCTACACCAACAACTGCAAGCAGTATACAAATTCCATCAACAATCATGACGCCAAATATGCTTGGGAACACTTTAAGGAAGCCGACCGCAGCTGCCGTTTGGAATAAGAATAAACCGACAGGCCCTATCGCAAATTGCAATGTGAAGCCAAACTTGAACCCAGCAAGAAGTGTTGATAAAGTTGTGTTGTTAGTCATGGTGGATATTATATAGATAACTTTAGAAAAGGCAATAACAAAGGGTGGCTAACCACCCTAATTTTTTATTCGTTTAACACATTAACTCTGGATTGCTTCACATACGCTC
>CAYJDR010000003.1:91255-96295 GCA_964368965.1 uncultured Deferribacteraceae bacterium | reverse complement strand
TAAGTAGCAATCATAGCCGCCGTACTCATAATAACCATATATGGGAACGCAAGTTTAACCATTTCCATGTATGACAACCTGATTAGTGGAGCTAGTGCAGACGTTAATAAGAATAAGAACGCTGCTTGGCCATTAGGTGTAGCAACCGATGGTACGTTTGTACCCATGTTGATAGCTACTGCTAGTTTTTCATACTGAGCTGGGTCTAAACCGCCAGCATCAAAAACTTTCTTAACTTCTGAGATATATACAGTTGCAACGAATACGTTATCACTGATAGCTGATAAGATACCGTTTGCAGCGAAGAATGCTAATAATTGTGCTTTACCGTCGAATGTTAAAACATATTCGATAACTGGTGAGAATAAGTGTTGGTCGTGGATAACTGCAACGATTGCAAAGAACACTACTAATAACGCTGTGAATGGTAGTGACTCTGTGAATGCGTGGCCGAAATCATGCTCTTCGATAACGCCGTTGAAAGCTGTTAATAGGATCATGATCATGATACCGATTAAGCCAACTTCTGCCCAGTGCATAGCAAGTGCAAGGATTAAGATAATACCAACAACACCTTGAACGATGTAAGATGCTTTAACAGCAGGAGTAAGTTGAGCTGCTGATTCTGCAACATCATCTTCTAAAACTTTACGTACTGCATCAGGTAATTGACGGCCATAGCCCATGATGCGTGTTTTCTCTAACATTACACATGTACATAAACCAGCAATTAAAACTGGGAACGATACAACAACACATTGCTTGAAGAACTCGATGAAATCCCACTCCATGATAGTACCGATAAGTAAGTTTTGAGGCTCACCAACAAGTGTCATAGCGCCACCAAGTGCAGTACCAACAACACCGTGCATCATGATGTTTCTTAAGAAGCCACGATAGTCATCAAGGATAACTTTATCTTCAGCGCTTATTTTGCTATCGTCTGATAGTAGGTGAGATTTGTCGATGCCAGCTTTTGAAGCGTATCTGTGGAAAATGCCATAGAAGCCATATGCAACAGTGATGATAACTGCTGTAACAGTTAACGCGTCAAGGAACGCTGATAAAAAAGCACCTAAGAAACAGAACAGTAACGATAAAACTACTTTAGATTTAACGTTAACAATCAACCTTGTGAAAATGAATAAGATAAACCCTTTCATAAAGTAGATACCAGCAACCATGAATACTAATAACAAGATAACTGGCAAGTTCATAGCCACTTCTTTATAGACAGTGTACGGCGATGTCATGCCAAGCACAACAGCCTGAATAGCTAGTAGACCACCTGATGGTAGCGGATAGCATTTTAATGCTAAAGCAAGTGTGAAGATAAATTCACCGATTAAAACCCAACCAGTCACAAACGGACCAACTGTGTAAAGCAGTATTGGGTTTAGGATCAAAAACGCAATAATAGTAAGCTTATACCATTTAGGCGAATGACCGAGAAAGTTTGCAGCAAGTGCATTCTTAATTCCAATTGAACTCATTAATGTTCCTCCAAATAAATTTTATTTATACATAACTATAAACTATAGCATTTATATTTTGTTTTATGCAAGACAGAAGTTTCAATATTGTAACACTCGTTATAATATTTTGCATATTTTTCTAGCAGTTCATAGTCGTTACAATTTTCAGAAACATGCCCTAAAAAGCAACGCTTAAGCCCTCTAGCACCTAACGCACCAGCAAGTGCCATAGCATCTTTATTAGATAAATGCCCTTTGCGTGATGCTATGCGCTTCTTTGTTTGCTCTGGGTAATCGCATGCTTTTAATAAATCGTCTTCGTAATTTGACTCAAGTATAAGCGTATCGCTACCCTCAAGCGATTTAAGCACATAATCAGTCGCTATGCCTAAGTCTGTAGCGATGCCGACATCTTTCCCGCCGATTTCAAACCGATATCCGAACGGCTCAACAGCATCATGCTCTATCCCAAACGCACGCACACCAAACACACCCATATCGTATGATGTATCGGGTTGTAAAATGTACAAACTTTCATCATCAATGCCTTTATCAGACAATATTTCAACCGTGCCACCGCTAGCGTAAACTTTTGGTTTCAGCTTATTAAATATAGGTTTTATGCCTTTTATATGGTCAGTATGTTCATGTGTGATAAACATGCTGATGCTTTTATAATCTTTTTGTGGTAGGGATTGCTGCAAGCATTTATACGACACGCCTGCATCAACAATAACTAAGTGGTCGTTATCGTCAATACATATACAGTTGCCTGAACTACCCGACGCTAACACATGTATTTCCATAACGGCTACTTTATCTTAATTTATATCTAAATACAAGTAAAACAAGAGAAAACTGTTTACGTATACAAAAAAAGTGATATAATCATACTTCACAAATATAGGAGCATAAATATGGAACAAAATTTCGATAAAGTAAAAGAGTATATACTCGAACACGACAAATTTGCAAAGCAATTAGACATCAGGATAGACGACCTTAAACTTGGCTATGCAAAAACATCAATGACATTAGAATCTTACCACAAAAACAGTGCTGATGTTGCACACGGTGGCGCAATATTCGCTATAGTCGATTTCGCACTTGCGGCGGCTTCATCTACACATGGTATGTTGACGTTAACGGCTGCTGCATCAATTTCATACATCGCTGCTGGTAGGGTTGGTCCAATCACGGCAGAAGCTGTCGAAGTGAGTAACACTAGAAGACTTGGCACATATGATGTTAAAGTGCACGACGGCGAAGGCACACTGATTGCACTTGCACAAGCGACAATGTACAGAAAGAGCGAAGCATATCCACCAAGCGAAGGGTAAAAAATCAATAACTCATCACGTGTGACACACTTATATATTCAACCTGGATTTTAGTGTATTACAGTTACTGGTTACTATTTCCAAAATTTTACTGCCAATGGTGTTGTTGATACTGCTAGACACCTTATCAACAACATCTGGCAATATATCTACCTGATGTTTAATAACTTTTTTCAATAATGTATAGTTTATATTAGCATCAGTTGCAAGTGTTTGAAAATGTCTTTCAAAAACTTCTGATGGCTCATACCTACTGCCTATTTTCATCGCCATTCTTGATGTTAGCTCAGGATATGCTTGGGTGCATAAAATATCATATGCTGGCGCAAGCGATATTTTGCCATCTGCATAGTGCATAATAGAAAAGTTTTTACCATGCGCATCATTATTACCTATTAGATAGTTATACACAATCATGTTTAGAAACATTAATATTGATTTTGCTGGTTGATAGGTTTTCTGCAATATTTCAAAACAGGTCTTGAAACCTACACCACCTTCAACTTGATATTTGTATGCACTTGCAATATTTGATGCTTGGCAAAAATCTTCCTGATGTATGCGCTCTATTTTACCATGTTCAATACACCTATCATACCTTTCAACAAGTAAATATTTAACCCCATTAGCTGCCCTAATCCCAACATGTGGAACATTTATGCCAATCTCCTTTGCTGATTGCATGCATATATACTCGTTCTCTATTGTTTCATTTAAGTTTAATATCTTCGGCTTTAAAATATGACTAGTGGGCACATTATTGCTTGGTATTGCAACATTGCCACCAATCATGATGACAGCTGATTTATCTTGAGCACCAGCAAGCGACAATCTTAAACCATCAGTTGCTAATGCTAAAGGCTTCTTAGGTAGTTCAGTTATAAATGTTGCTAGCTCTTCATTTGATAAAATTTTACCGTTCGGTACAATTTCTTTACTAGGTTTGTTAATTTCATCAACACTTATAAATGATACAGCACCCGCACAGTCATAACCTATTGCCTTTAATAAACTAAAGTCATTTTTTGGGTTTACGCCATATTTATTGCCGACAGCTTTACGAACATTCTCACCCTCTGGTAATAGTCCATTGAAAAAACCGTTACACTCGTTATTGTTATAGATTTTATCTGAATTGATAGGCAAACTTAGTGAAAGTGCATGAGTTGCGCCACTTGAATATTGAAAGGTAATCTGCCCTTTATTATCTTGAGATATTTCACCGACTTGCTTGCCATACAGGTATACATCTAGAAAATTATCAGCCATATCAAGCACCTACCTCGATTGATAGCCCTAGCATTTTGATAACATGCAGCGCCTTACCAATCTGGGTTGTTTGCTTCCCATTCTCAAGGTCAACAATAAAGCGTACGCCAACATTGCTCACCAATGCTAAGTCTGCTTGTGTCAAGCCTTGTGCTTTCCTCGTTTCACGAACGAGCCTGCCAATATCTTCAGCTGAATTGATAACCATAGTGCCACCCTATTATGATAATAATTTTACCACTCGGGAATATTCTATACCAGATGAACATAAAAAGCAAGTTAATTTTACCGAACGGTAATATACGACTTTATGCTTTTAACTTTTCGATTAATTTTGGCGCAACATTCTTTGGCACGAACTCTGATATATCGCCACCGTGGCGTGCTACATCTTTGATAGTGCTTGAGCTTAAAAAGATATACGCTTGGCTAGGTATCAAGAAGATTGTATCGAGTGATTTGTTTAATCGCCTGTTCATTAGCGCCATTTGGAACTCATACTCGAAGTCGGAAACAGCACGCAAACCACGTACGATGTGTGTGATATCCATCTCCTCTGTATAGTTCGCAAGCAACCCTGAAAATGCTGTAACTTCAACATTATCTAAGTGGCACAATGCTTCCCTTGCCATCTCTAAGCGCTCTTCAACCGTAAATAACGGAGTTTTTGAACCGTTGACAGATATTGTCACATAAAGCTTTTCGCACATGCGTGATGCTCGCTCAACAATATCAACATGACCTAAAGTTAATGGATCAAACGACCCTGGATATATTGCATGCATTTCTGTTACCCCTTGTTTAAAAACCTAACTATTGTGTCGCCGTACCTACGTTCATCTAGAGGCAAACGCCCCCTTTTGTTTATCAAGTTTACTATTCGCCTTTGTTTAAAAATCGCACTATTGTATCACCATAGCGTCTTTCATCTAACAATTGCAATTCCTCTGGATATG
>CAYJDR010000003.1:86080-91155 GCA_964368965.1 uncultured Deferribacteraceae bacterium | reverse complement strand
ACTATTGTATCACCATAGCGTCTTTCATCTAACAATTGCAATTCCTCTGGATATGAAAATTCAGCCTTGTAAAACTCCTCATATACTATCAACGCACGCTCTGCAAGCAAGTCGCTATCTAGCACAACTTGCAACACTTCGCATGAGTCAAACTTTGAATATGGCGGGTCGAAAAAGATTATATCATACTGTTTGCCGATTGATTTAGCCTTCTCTAAAAAGTTGCCTTTAAGCACGCTATATTTGCCCTTAGGTAGCATATGTATGTTTTCGTCAACTGCGTTTGTGCTTATGTCTAAAAAGTCTACACTTGTTGCGCCCCTGCTGAACGCCTCGATGCCTAGCGCACCTGTGCCACAGAAAGCATCTAGCACTTTTGCATCAACAACAGCATCATCAAGTATCGAAAATATTGAGCTACGCAACTTATCTGTTGTCGGCCTAACTTGTGAGCTGTTTGGCGAAATGATTTGCCTTGCTTTCAATGATCCGCTCACTATCCTCATACATTTTCTCCTTTAAAAACTTGCATATCTTTATAAAATCTACATGTGCTTCTGCACGCTCGTAATTATCGCTGAACAATCGCCTAACAGCGCCTAAATGGCCTGAGAATTTCACACAGCCACCTAAGTCACTATATATTAATGCTACCAATGTTTTAACTAAGTCACCAAGCGAATTATGGTAAGCACCAGCTATATATGCGTCGCTCGTGTAAACATCGTTAGGTAGCCCTATGCGTATTACATCAATATCAGACGATATATAATGTATATATGAAAACGCCGTCACTAGCAACACTTTATCTAATTCTATTGGCTTGTATTTGCCTTGGTTGTATAGTTGCTCAAGCTCGGTATCTTTCAAAACTATGGTCGGATATATGCGTGCTGTCGTGATACCTGCCTCAGATAAACGCTTGCTATCATCAACAACCCTGAACACATCGCCGCCATACATACCAACCATAACTTGCGCGCCACATGTCGCAACACTATTTATATCGTTAACTGCATTGAATACATCTGCGCTTGAGTATGGGCGCTTATTTATGCGCAACACTTCATCATCAAGGCTTTGTATGCCTAGTTCAATGTGTGATACGTTATGTTTTTCTGCTTCATGCAATAGTGTATCGTTTATCGTATCAGGGCGTGTGGAGTAGCGTATTTTCTCTATGCTGTTTTCGCTTGCGAGTGAGTATAACTGTTTGCGTATATCGCTATTTATCGCACCGAAGTTACCACCATAAAATGCTAGCTCTTGCCACGTATCGCTATATTGTTTATATGTTGTGATTTGCTCTATAGCTGATTGTAAAAGGTTGGTTGGCTCGCTTGTATTTGTGATTGCTGATTGGTTGCAATATGTACACTTGTTGCCACACCCCACAAACGGCAGAAAGACTGGCAAAATTTTGCTCATTATTTCCCTTTTTCTATCATATCAAGCAACACGCCAGCTGCAATCTTGCTTGCTTCGCGCTTTGTGCTTGCTTGTGCCACTGCACGATATTTTGTGCCGATAGTAGCCTCTACTGTGAATGTTTTTTTGTGTTGCTCGCCTACTTCTTCAATGATTGTGTATTGCGGCAAGCACTTTAGGTATTTTTGAGTATATTCTTGCAATTCACTTTTGGCATCTCGGTAGCTTTTATTTTTAAATGCTTGTTGCAACACGTGTTTTATCTCCCTGAGTGCAAACGTGCGTGCATGCTCATAGCCACCATCGATATATATTGCGGCACAGATAGCCTCGAAACAATCGGCAAGTATCGAGCGCTTATCAATAGGATTGCCTGTGCGTTCGCCTTTGCCTAAAAGGATATGCTCATGCAATGTTAAACGCTTTGCGATTTCGCTAAGCTCGCCCTCGTTTACAACGTATGAGCGCAACTTCGACATGTCGCCTTCGTTCATATCTTCAAAAGTGTTGATTATATATTCTGACACGACTAGCTCAAGGACAGCATCGCCTAAAAACTCTAGCCGTTCATAGTTTACGTTAGATTCATGCTCGTAAGAATATGAGCTATGAGTAAGGGACTCGATTAAGAGTCCCTTGTTTTTAAATGTATAACCTAAACTATTTTCTAATAAGTCGATTTGCATTATTATTCGTATTTTTTGAACACGAGTGAAGCGTTTGTGCCACCAAAACCGAAAGAGTTTGATAACGCATAACGTACATCACGTTTAGCTGCAACGTTTGGAGTATAGTTCAAGTCGCAATCTTCATCAGGCGTTTCATAGTTGATTGTAGGTGGGATAACACCTTCGTTGATAGCCATGATAGAGTAGATAGCTTCAACCGCACCAGCAGCACCAAGTAAGTGGCCTGTCATAGACTTAGTTGAAGATATTGCAACGTTTTTAGCATGGTCGCCGAAAACTGCTTTGATAGCCATTGTTTCTAACTTGTCGTTAGGTGGCGTTGATGTACCGTGAGCGTTGATGTAATCCATTTCTTCAACTTTCATGCCTGCATCTTTAACAGCCATTTCGATACAACGTCTTGCGCCATTAGCATCTTCCGATGGCATAGTAACGTGGTATGCATCGCTTGTCATGCCGTAGCCAACAACTTCACCATATATTTTTGCGCCACGCTTTTGTGCGTGCTCTAAGCTCTCTAAAACTAATACGCCAGCGCCTTCGCCGATTAAGAAACCATCACGATTTTTATCAAATGGACGGCTTGCAGTCATTGGGTCTGGGTTACGAGATAATGCGCGCATGTTACCGAAACCAGCAACAGCTAAAGGAGTGATAGCACCCTCTGTACCACCTGCAACCATAACATCTGCATCACCACGCTCAATGATACGAGCAGCATCACCAATAGAGTGAGTACCAGTAGCACACGCAGTAACGATACTTACGTTAGGACCTTTCAACTCGTGGCGGATAGAAACTAAGCCGTTCGCCATGTTGATAATAGCGCCAGGGATAAAGAAAGGCGATACTTTACGTTGGCCAGATGCTAGGTAGCCTGTTTGAGTGTCTTCGATTAATTTAAAGCCACCGATACCAGCACCAATGCAACAACCAGCACGCTCTTTATCAAAACCAGCTTCAACTAATCCAGATTGAGCCATAGCTTCGTCAGTCGCTGCAACTGCATAATGTACGAAAGAATCGTACTTCTTAACGTCTTTTTTATCCATGAAGTCTTCAGCGTTAAAGCCTTTAACTTCTGCACTAATTTTAACAGGGAAATCTGATGCGTCAAATTTCGTAATGAAACCCGCACCTGTTTTACCTGCGACTAAATTCTCCCAGTTCTCTTGAACTGTGTTTCCTACTGGGCTAACTGCGCCCATACCTGTGACAACTACACGATGTTTCACATTTCCTCCGAATAAAACTAGAAAGTTTAAAATAAAATATTAAATAAAACTATTAACGCTCAATCTAACACATTTCTAATATTAATTCAATCAGTATTTTCACGCACTTCATGTAACTAAAGGCAGCATAAATGCGACTTGTATTTATACACTTTTAATTATAAAATATTACACTCGGAGGTATGGAATACTATGAAGAAAATTACAACTGCATTACTGGCGTTACTCACATGCTCTACTGCATATGCGAGCGACTCAAAGCTAACGTATCCTATTGTAGATACTGGGGTTACTTCGTTCTATAGCAACTCAAAAACTATCGCAAAACCCGATAAAGGCGACGACTTCTATCCGCAAGATGCCCACTTCCAAGCAAACTTCCCTAGCTATGTCGATAACGGCGATGGCACAATTACAGACAAAGTCACAGGATTAATGTGGCAAAAAGAGATGAATAAAAAAATGACATATGATGAAGCTGTAGCATATGCAAACTCTGCAAAGATTGCTGGCTATGATGATTGGCGTATCCCAACTATCAAAGAGCTCTATTCGCTAATCATCTTCACAGGTACGTTAGGTAAAAATAATTCAAGGCAGAAGTTCTTTATTGATGATAAATATTTTATCCAACCACTAGGTGACACTTCAAAAGGCGAACGCGAAATTGACGCACAAACATGGAGCTCTACAAAATATGTCAGTAAAACTATGCGCAATAACGAAACAATCTTCGGTGTAAACTTTATTGATGGGCGCATTAAAGGATACCCACAAGCTAAAGCAAATAAGGAAGTCAATAAAATGTACTTCCGACTTGTGCGTGGCAACACTGAGTATGGCAAAAATAAGTTTGTTGATAACGGCGATGGCACAATAACAGACCTTGCAACAGGGCTTATGTGGCAAAAAGACGATAGCAAAAAAGGCATGACATGGGATAATGCTATAAAATATGCTGACGAACTTGAACTAGCTGGGCATGACGACTGGATATTGCCTGATGTAAAACAGTTGCAGTCAATAGTTGACTACTCTCGCTCACCTAAGACGACTAACTCTGCTGCTATCAACCCTATGTTTAACACATCAGCAATAAAAGATATGGATGATAATAAAAACTACCCATACTTTTGGTCAAGCACAACACACCTAGATGGGAAAATACCTGAGGCAAGCGCTGCATATGTCGCATTTGGTGATGCTCAAGGCTTCATGCATAACAAGTTGCTAGATGTTCATGGAGCTGGCGCACAACGGAGCGACCCTAAAACAGGCAACACAAAAGACTATCCAGCAGCACACGGACCACAAGGCGATATACGCACAGTGTATAACTACGTCAGGGCTGTTAGGTATGTTAAATAGATGCTGGGATAATAGAGAAGATTAGATTGCTTCACCACATTCGCAATGACAAAAAGGGCAAGATTTCTCTTGCCCTTTGATTTGTTAAGTTATTACAAATGTGTTTTAATAAAGATTTTTAAGCAAGACTAGGCGCACAAGAACAACCGATGCGAGTTTACTTTTACGTAAATGAGCAAGGGCGGACGCAGGCAACAACGTATTGCTTGAAAAGATTATTAAATTTTAATTTTACTTAGATTTTTTCTCAAGACTAGGCGGCTTGCAGTAATCGCTATCGAAGTGTACACAAACGAAGGTACATGAGAGAGCGATTACAAAAACAACGAAGTATTGGGGAAAAAGAAAGTAAAAT
>CAYJDR010000003.1:78677-85980 GCA_964368965.1 uncultured Deferribacteraceae bacterium | reverse complement strand
ACAGTTTTAATTTTAACAGAGTCTTCATCAGAAATTTCGATATCGAACTCTTCTTCGAACTTCATGATTAATTGTACTGTGTCTAGTGAGTCAGCACCTAGGTCGTCGATGAAAGACGCTTCTGGTTTAACATCTTCTAGTGCTACGTTTAGCTCTTCAGCTATGATTTCTTTAATTTTGTTTTCTACTGACATGTTTATGCCTCCTAAAAAATAATAAAATAATAAAAATAATTATTATAAAAACAACTACTTAACCTAATATATACTATCTGAAAAAAATTACAAGTACATACCACCATTAATATGGATTGTTTGCCCTGTAATATAGTCTGCTGCTGGGCTTGCTAAATATAGTGTAGCCGCTGCAACATCTTCTGGTTTGCCTAGGTAACCTAGAGGTATTTTCTTTGCGTACTCAGCTTTCACTTCGTCAGATAGTGATGCTGTCATATCTGTTTCGATAAAGCCTGGAGCAACTGCGTTAACTCTGATGCCACGTGATGAAAGCTCTAGTGCTGCTGATTTTGTCATGCCTATTAAGCCTGCTTTAGCTGCACTGTAGTTGAACTGGCCTGCGTTGCCGCTGTAGCCTACTACGCTTGATATGTTGATGATTTTGCCGTAGCGTTTTTTCATCATTGACTTTATAGCTAGGCGAGTGCAAAGGAACACGCCACGCATGTTTACGTCCATAACTCTGTCCCAGTCTTCGTTTTTCATACGCATAAGCAACGTATCTTTTGTGATACCAGCGTTGTTAACTAATATATCAACTGAGCCAAGCTCTTTTTCAACAGTTGCGAACATCGCATTAACTTCTTCTTCGTTATCAACCGATGCTTTAACTGCTACCGCGTTAACGCCGTAGCCTTTAAGTTCTTCAACAACTGCTAGTGCTTCTGCTTCCGACCTAGCATAGTTGACAGCGACATTTGCGCCTGACTTTGCAAGCTCGATAGCTATCGACTTGCCAATCCCTCTTGATGCACCTGTTACAAGTGCCACTTTATCATTTAACATTTTCATCATCTCTATGTTTTATTATAATTTTTCTAAATCGTCAACAGTAGATATGCTAATGCACTTAACATTTGCATCTATTTTCTTCACTAAGCCTGTTAATACTGAGCCCGCGCCAACTTCAATAATTGTATCAACGCCTGCTGCAACCATGTTTTTAACGCTTTCAGTCCACTTAACTGCGCCTGCAACTTGCCTAATTAATGCATCGCGGACTTCGTCAGCTGTTGTTTCTTTTATTGCGTCTACGTTGTTGAAGATAGGTGTTTGCAAGTCAGATATTGTGATATTTGCTAAGTAGTCTGCCATGTTAGCTTTTGCTGGCTCCATTAATGAACAATGGAACGGTGCAGATACTGGCAAAGGTACAACACGCTTAGCGCCTTTTGCTTTTAGTGGCTCAGCGATCGCTGCTACTGCTTCTGCATGGCCTGCGATAACAACTTGGCCGTTACAGTTAAAGTTTGCTGGCTCGCAAATTGCGCCTTCTTTTGAGTGTGCTTGGCAAACTTCGACAACGTCTTCATCGCTTAAGCCAAGAACTGCTGCCATTGCGCCAACGCCAACAGGCACTGCTGATTGCATAAATTTACCACGGTTGTGCACTGCAACAACTGCATCTTCAAAACTCATGCCGCCACCAGCATAAACTGCTGAATACTCACCTAGTGAGTGGCCTGCAAAGTAATCTGCTTTAACTTTATCTGCGATAACAGACCAGATAGCAGCACTAACTGTAACTAATGCTGGTTGTGTATTTTGTGTTAATCTAAGATCTTCTTCTGGACCTTCAAATATAATGCTTGATAAGCTGTAACCTAAGCTTTCATCTGCTTTTTGGAAAAATGCTTTTGCTTGGTCAAAGTTATCGTAAAAGTCTTTACCCATGCCTACTTTTTGAGAGCCTTGCCCTGGGAATACTACTGCTATTGACATAACATACCTCTATTTATGTATTAGCAAATATTATGACTAACTGCAAGATATTGAAGATTATTGACTAGATTTGAAATATAAAAATGAAATAAAAACGTACTACTAATTAAAATGATTTAATTGGATAATACTAGTCATTGAGTTTTCAACATCGTCAGTGATTGCGTCATTAATTTTGCCTTTAACTGCTTCCATAGCGACACGGATACCGTTACAAACGCCTTCGTCGTCAGTAGAGCCATGCCCAATAATACACACACCTTTAACGCCTAATAGCGGTGCGCCACCATATTGTGAGCTATCAGTTTTTGATTTAAGTTGCTTGAACGCTGGCAGAGAAAGTAACGCACCAATCTTTGTGAAGATGTTTTTCTTTAATGCAGCTTTCATTGTTTCTGAAATGAGTTTCGCAACGGATTGACTAGTTTTGAGTGCTATGTTACCAACGAAACCATCGCAAACTACGACATCAGCTTCGCCTTTGAACAACGCTTTCGCTTCGACATTGCCCATGAAGTTGATAGTTTCGCACTCTTTAAGCACAGGGTATACAGACTTTGTAAGCATGTCACCCTTGCCCTCTTCTTCGCCGTTGCTTAACAAGCCTACAACGGGTTTATTGATATGCATAACTTTCTTTGCATATGCTTGCCCCATGATTGCAAACGTAACAAGATGCTCTGGGCGGCAATCGACATTAGCGCCTACATCTAGCATAAGGAAGCAACCACGCTCGTTTGAAGCTGGCAGAACTATACCTATTGCTGGCCTAGTAACACCCGGAAGTATACCAAGTGTTAAAGCAGATACCGCCATTGCAACACCAGAGTTGCCGGCTGTGAAGAACGCATCTGCTTTGCCATCTTTCACTAATTTTATGCACACGTGCATTGATGACTTACGCTTACCACGCACTACGTCTGCGACGTGGTCATCCATTTCGATAACTTGTTCGGCGTGCATAATTTCAAGACGTTTTTTTGGATATTTCACGCCTTTGAGTTGCTTCATTATAGCATCTTCTTTACCGACAAGTATTACTTTCAGGTTTTCGTAATTGTTGACAGCTTTGACCGCCCCTAAAACTGCTGTCTTAGGAGCAAAATCGCCGCCCATTGCATCAACACAAATTATCATGCAAATCTCTTAGCTTACGCGTCTTGAGTTTTATCTAAAACTTGACGACCTTTGTACATACCACATGATGGGCATACTGTGTGAGCTTGTTTTAATTCGCCACAGTTATCACATTTGTTAGTTTGTAGTGGTGATGTGTGGTGGTGAGACCTTCTCATACCAACTTTGCTTTTTGTTTTCTTGTGTTTTGGACCGGCCATTGTATCACTCCAATAATATTTACGGATAACTCCGCAATTTTAATTTGTTATTTATCTTTCTTTAACTGCGCAAGCATAGCAAACGGGCTAGCCGCGTTGCCTGTGCAAGTACATTTATCTTTATTTAAGTCTGCGCCACAATCTGCGCATAAGCCTTTGCAATCTTCTGCACATAGGCGTTTTACTGGTGCTAATAAAAGCACTTCATCGTGTAGCACATCTTCTAAGTCAAAGCTATCGTGTGCAGTAACAAACATGCCTGCTTCTTCGTCTGATAGGCCAACTTCTTCATCTGTGCCAGCAACTGGGTATTCATCAAGCGGTGAAAGTGTCAAAGTAACCCTGACTTTATACTCTTCGCTAAATTCTTCCAAGCATCTATCGCATGGGCAAGAGTATGTGCAAGCTATGTTGCCATCTAATACGTACGCATCGCCAGCTCTTTCGACAGTGCCGATAAACTTTGTAACATCAAACGTTTCCTCGCCTTCGACAAAGCGGAAGGAATGGTCGATATTAAGCGTTTCTTCTTCTATTTGGTTGTAAAATATTTTCACAATAGCACCTGTCAAACTAAATACTGCTCTTTAGAACTAGCGATTTTATAGAAGTTATCACCTAAAGTCAACTAAAATTTCAAATACGCTTTAAAATAGATTGACAATGCGCCTCTAATCCCTCTGCCCTAGCCATAATAGCTGTGTTTTCAGAGTCGTTTATAAAACTTTGCTTGTCATAATAAATTATGCTACTGCGCTTAATGAAATCGTATGTGCCAAGTGGTGAGAAAAATCTCGCCGTGCCGCCCGTTGGCAACACATGGTTTGGCCCAGCGTAATAGTCGCCAAGTGCCTCTGGAGAATATTCACCCATGAATATTGCGCCTGCATGCCTAACTTTGTGCAATAGTTCCATCGGCGATTTTACGGCTAATTCTAAATGCTCTGGCGCTATGCCGTTCGACACTTCGCACGCCTCATCAATGCTATCAACAACGATTATCGCTGAAAACTCTTGCAACGATTTCGCTGCGATATCTTTTTTCGGCAATACTTCTAGCTGAATGTATAATTCTTTCTCGATTTGCTCTGCAAGTGATTTACATGTTGTAACGCACACTGCTGATGCAAGCTCGTCATGTTCGCATTGCGCAAGCATGTCGGCTGCTACATGAACAGGATCAGCAGATTCATCAGCTATAATTAATACTTCACTAGGTCCTGCTATCATATCAATATCAACATGTCCGAAAACAAGTTTTTTCGCCGTAGCAACATATATGTTACCTGGCCCTGTGATTTTATCAACCTTAGGGATTGTGTTTGTGCCATAAGCTAGTGCAGCGACAGCTTGTGCGCCACCTACTTTGAATATTTTATCTGCTCCAGCTATTTTTGCAGCTGCGATAACAGCGTCGTTCATCTGCCCACGAGGCGCTGGCGACACCATGATAATCTCTGGCACACCTGCCGCTTTTGCTGGCAATATGTTCATAAGTACGCTAGAGAAATAGGCAGCTTTACCACCTGGCACATATACGCCCACCCTATCAAGCGGGGTAACTTTTTGCCCTAGCATTGCGCCACCTTTATTGATGAGCCAAGTTTTCTCTAGCTGTAGTTTGTGGAAGTCAAAAACATTTTCAGCAGCTTTTTCGATAGCGTTGATAAGTTTTGCATCAACCCTTGCGATTGCTTCATCTATCTCTTTTTCGCTCACTTGCATATTGCCAAGCGTGATGTCAAAGCCGTCGAACTTTTGGGTATACTCAAGTAACGCCTCATCGCCGCGCTTCCTGACGTCGTTTAGTATATTAGATACGACTTGCAGATATTCTCCATCGTGGCTTTCTGCGCGTGAGTGTATCTTTTCTAACTTTTTATCGTGTTTATCAATTATCAAATTAAACATATACTAACTTTTTACCACCCTCGTTTTTTGCTTTATATAGCAGCTCGTCTGCTTCCTTAAATATCTCAATGAATGTTTGTTGCTCAGCCTTTTCACGTGTAACCAGCACACCACCAACAGATGCACCAACATTACAGTTAAGCGACTTTTCAACTGCGATTAAGCTAAAATCATTATTTATCTTTTGGACTATATCTTTTAATGTTGCTGGGTTAGTTGTTTCAGTGAAGAGGTAAAACTCATCGCCACCGAACCTACCAAGTACATCTTTGCGCCCTAAGTGGCGCTTCATCATGGCTGCGTATTTGCGTAGAACTTCATCGCCAATTACGTGGCCTAGTTTATCGTTAATTTCCTTGAAGTTGTCAAAATCAACAATGATAAATGCGAACTGCCTATCGCTCTCAACAAGCCTTGCTAGCCACTTTATAGCGGTTTCGTCCATTGCGGCTTTGTTTGGTAGCTGTGTTAGGTAGTCAGTTTTTGCGCTTAATGCTAAACGATATACGCTATCCATCTTGCGCATCACGATAGATGTAACGATTGCAAGTTCTGATAAAAAATCATAATTGCTATCTGATGTAAACTTTGCAACATCGCTACTGTAGAAGCCAACTGCGCCGACGATTTCCTCACCGTCGATAACTGGCACAAGTGCAAACGAATGAACGTCTGATTGCCCATAATGCCTGAACTCTTTATGTATGATAGACACCATCTCGTTGCTACCGAAATATGTGCGCTTTTCTAAAAATGTAAACTTGAAAGACTCAACAGGTGCAACTGTAACGCGCTCAAAACTTTCAAGGTCTTGGCAGATTGCGTACACGCCTTTCTTGACAAACAGCATAACCTTATCAATGCCAAAAATATCTTCACAATATTTTAGCGCTTTGTCTGATATCTCTTTTAAGTTTTCGCTAAGGAGCATGGCATATTGCACAACTTTAAAGCCTTGGTACTTCGTTTCGTTATCTTGAATGAGCATAACGGTTTTTTCAAAGTCTTCACGTAGCTTATAACTATCTCTGATAAAATTATCTACCTTTGACACGACTACAACTCTCCCCAGTTTTTCGCACTAAATCCGTTCACCGTGAGCGGTACGGCTAGCTCGAAAGATGTTTCCATAATACGTTTTATATCAACCATAAAGCTTTCGACAATATCGTCAGCCACTTCAAAAACAAGTTCATCATGTATTTGCAATATGAGCCTTGCATTTACGTTGTTATCTTTAATATATCTGTCGCACTCAATCATTGCAACCTTTATTATATCAGCTGCACTACCCTGCATAGGTGCGTTTGATGCGATGCGCTCTGCACGGTTGCGTATTGCGCCGTTCCTAGAGTTTAGCTCTGGTATAAAGCGCTTGCGCCCCATGACTGTTGTTGAGTAGCCAACTTTCTTAGCTTCCTCTATCGCTGTGTCGATATATGAGCGAACGCTTGGGTATAGCTCAAAATAGCTTTCGATGAAGCGCTTGCCCTCTGCGTTGCTTATCTTCACATCGCGCGCTAAGCCGAATGATGACAACCCGTATAATATACCAAAGTTTACAGCTTTTGCAATCCTTCTGTGATCGGCGTCGACTTCTTCCACGCCGAATATACGTTTTGCAGTCATATCATGGATATCTACATCATGGTTGAACGCATACACAAGGTTTGCATCGCCTGATAAATGCGCCAGAACCCTAAGCTCAATTTGCGAATAGTCGAACGATACAAATGTGTAGCCCTCACTAGCCTCAAACGCTGAGCGTATGCGGTCTGCAAGTTTGCTACGCTGTGGAATATTTTGCAAGTTAGGGTTAGCAGATGAAAGCCTACCCGTTGCCGTGCCTGTTTGCTTGAAATCGGTATGGATATAGCCATGCCCATCAGCATACTCTAATAAACTTGACGTATATGTCGATAATATTTTGTTTAATTCACGGTACTTTAAAATATTTTCCAACAGTTCGCTATGTTCTGGATATTTCTCAAGCAACGACTGCAATGTTTCTTCATCGGTTGAGTATCCGCTCTTATTTTTCTTTGGTGGCTCCATGCCTAGTTTATCAAACAGATATTTACCTAACTGTTTAGTAGA
>CAYJDR010000003.1:64287-78577 GCA_964368965.1 uncultured Deferribacteraceae bacterium | reverse complement strand
TCATCTACGTGTGCGTATAAGTTGTCGAGGTCGCCATATTTGTTGATTAGTGTGACGGCTGTTTTTTCGCCAACGCCTTTTACACCTGGGATATTATCGGACGAGTCGCCCATGAGTGATAGCATATCCATGATTTGCTCAGGATATACGCCAAACTTCTCATGCACGCCAGCCCTGTCGAACTCGATATTTTTTTGGTAGTCATAAATTGCGATTTTGTCTGATACTAGTTGGTATAGGTCTTTATCTTTCGTGACTATCCACACCTTTTCAGACTGAGAATTTTGCGCAAGCGTATTGATAGCGTCATCAGCTTCATAGCCTGGCACCATGTAGATTGGTATGCCCATGTATGGGATGATCTCTTGCAATAACAAAATCTGCTTAACGAGCTCCTCTGGTGTCGCGTCCCTAGTGGCTTTATATTCATCATGCATTTCGTGCCTAAATGTTTTGCCTTTAGGGTCGAATGTTATCAATATTTCAGATACGTTCGCACGCTTCTGGAAGCTGTTAATTACAGATAAAAACGCATGAACAACGCCTGTCTGCATCCCGTTTGCACTGAGTGGTGGTGCTTTATAAAATATCCTGTATGCTACCGAGTTGCCGTCAATTATTACTGTTGTGTTTCTTTTGTCCATTTCTTGTTGCTCATGCCCTTATGTTATTTTAGTGAGGTTTTTCTTCTTTTAGTGGCCTACGCATTAGGTCGTTTATAGAGTCCCAAGGCGATTTACGCTCGTAGATTATCTTATAAACTTCTTCACAGATAGGCATCTCAACGCCACGTGCTTGCGCCGCTAAGTAAACAGCTTTTGCTGTTGGTACACCTTCTGCAACCATGTTCATGCTTTCCGATATTTCTTCTATCGTTTTGCCTTGTGCAAGTAGCCCACCTACTTTATGGTTGCGGCTGAGTTCGCCAGTGCACGTTAAAACAAGGTCGCCTAACCCTGATAACCCGACAAATGTTTCACGCTTTGCGCCGTATGCTAGCCCAAAACGAGTAACCTCTGCAAGCCCTCTGGTGATAAGCCCTGCACGTGCGTTATTGTCAAGCCCCATGCCGTTGCTTAACCCTGCTGCGATTGCGATAATGTTTTTGATAGAGCCGCCAACTTCTAAGCCTATCATATCTTCAGATGTGTATGCTCTTAAATAGTCGGTTGATAGCGCCTCTTGCCACCACTCTGCAATAGTCATCGAGTATGCAGCTATTGTAACCATAGTTGGTTGCCTTTGTGCAAGCTCTTTTGCAAATGATGGGCCAGATAGCACTGCATATTTCGCTGTGACTACTTCAGACAATACGCTGATTAATAATTTACCAGTAGCTATCTCAACACCTTTAGAGGCAATGATGATGTGCTTGCCTTCAAAAGTTTTTGAAAACTCGCCAGCCGTAGCCCTTGTGAACTGTGACGGTACTGTCCATATGAAATATCCTGCTGTGCAGTTGTGTAGTTCATTAAATTGTTCTGCTCTAACATTTTCTGGCAACTTTAAGCCAGGTAAGAACGTAGAATTTTCGTGTATTTCATTGATAGATTTAACAATCTCTTCTTCACGTGCATAGATAATAACATCCCTGCCGTTTTCTGCCGCAAGGACTGCTAGCGCTGTGCCAAAGCTTCCGCCCCCTACTACTGCGATTGTTTCTGCCATGATATCATCTCCTAGATAATATAAAAGTTATTTGAATTGTACTATATCTTGCACCAGCGTTCTATTCATAACTAATATTTCGCCTTGGTGTGGTACTAGATATACACTGTTATCGTCTTCGTTGTCGAAGAAGTAACAGTTCTGCATTTTTCCACCTAATTTTATTGTTATGGTGACGGCTGGCTTAGCAGGCAACTTTGTTGAGCGCTCGATAAACCCTCCAGCTTCCATATCTAATATTTCTGTGATGAGTGGGCGTACCCTGTCATCGAAAATGTTTCTATCGTGCATAGCCCAACCACCGCCAGTGCGCATGAGCGTATAGTTATAAGCATCAGATTGGACAGATAGCAATGTCACTTGTGAAAACTTGCCCATGAATAAATAGAGTGACTTAAACTCGTCAACACTCTTAGGCAACGCACTAACTATAGCATTATTAGCTACAACCACGCCTTTGCTGTCGCTAGTCATTGCGTATATTGCGTCATCGCGGTTTGCTACTCTGTCACCAAGCGTTAGCGTGATTTGCTTACCGTTTTTATAAGTGAGCGCAAGTGTGCCGTTGCGCCCCATGTCGTACTTGTCGGAGAGTTCGTTTTCCTCATAGTCTGTAATGCGCTCTTCAAGCACCATATCACGCAGGCGCATAAGCAACCTGTTAACCTTTGATATATCTGCCGGCCACTCGATATGCGATGCAACAAACCACTCGCTCTTAGCACGTTTATCTACACGTTTGCGCACAAGTGTAACTTGTTGCTTGCCGTGAGTATACTCAATGATATTAATGCGCTCAACATAGCTGAGCACTTTCTTAAATATCTTATCCTTCACCTTGCGATAAGGGAAAAAGTATAACCCAACTAAGATCGCAACTAACAGAAATACCCCGATATTGAGCCACATAATTAGCCTCGTCTTTTATTTGTTATACTGCTTCATTTCTTATTATAATATATTTGCTAATAAATTACAACGGTTTATCGTATTGTATATATTATTAGTTGAATCTATTCGCCAGGTGTTGCAATGCCAGCCACGTAGCCATATATTTGGCCTAGCGCAATGCATGCATCGTTAGATGGGATATTTTTATGAACAAGCACCGTAAAGCCTTGTTGTTCCAGCTTTTCAGTAACGCCGTTTAGCAACATGATATTCTGAAAAACGCCACCAGAAAGCGCAACAGTACTTATGCCATGCTCCCTACGCAACTGCTCGCATACATGCACAATTATATTAACCATGCCGTTATGGAACTTAGCAGAGATTGCACCGATAGCTTCACCTTGCTTTATATCTATGAGTATTGATTTGATTACTTCCCTAAAGTCGATCTCGCCGTTATCATACGTGAACTCGTATGATGATGTGATATTTTTATCGGCTATGTTTTCCAAGTTTATTGCTAGTTCGCCTTCGTAGTTGTTGCTTCGCTCGCCTAAAACTAAGCTACCAACAGCTTCAAATAGTCTACCAGCGGAGCTTGTTTCGATAGAGTTTACACGGTTATCTATTGCATATTTCAATAGCGATTGCTCTTGCTCTGACATGGCTAGCCTACCTTGCAACAACTCGCACGCCTCATCAAGTAACCCCATGCTATATATGTATGAAAACGCCATACGCACAGGGTGTTTTGTGGAGCTATCTAGCCCTGCTTGCACATAGTTTTTCAAGTGTGCTACTCGCTCAATAGCGTTGCCCACTTTCGTAAAAAACTCGCCACCCCATGCCTTGCCATCATCGCCAATGCCAAAGCCGTCAAGCACTACACCTATTGCATCACTATAATACATGTTTTCTGCCAAGCATGACATAAAATGCGCCTTGTGGTGTTGGTATTCATGCGTGTGTAAAGCTAAGCTATCTGCAAACATGCTTGAGCGATAAGTTGGGTGAACATCACGCAAGGCAACATCTGGCGATATTGCGAACATGTCACACATTTTGCCGTATATTTCGCTATAGAACTGTTCTGTTTCGATATTATCTAGGTCGCCAATATATTGGCTTAAAAACGCAAACCCTTGTTTATAAAGCGCTATGCTACTTTTTAAGTTTGCACCTGCTGCATATAGTTGTTTATCGCAGTCGCCTTTTATCAAAACTGGGCTTGGTGCGTAACCCCTTGCACGCCTAAGCACCATATACGATTTATCTGTCATGGCTACTACGCTATCGTCAATCGCTGTATGTATGCGCCTATTGTGGTGCAGAAAAATATCTGTATACATGCTGAGTGTTTGCTCGGCTGTTTGTTCATCTTTTGCTATTGGTTCGTCTTTTGCGTTGCCACTTGTCGCCACGATAAACTTAGTATCTAAGTAGCTAAACAAAATATAATGCAGCGGTGTATATGCACGCATTATGCCTATCTTGTTTGATGTTGTGTTTACTTCGCTTGCTAGCGGATTATTTGCCCAATCGAATATAACTATCGGGCTTTCTTTCGATGTGATTAATTGCTGAAATGTTTCACTCGTTTCCACGTGTTCGCTAATGCTTGCAATATCTCTACACATTATCGCAAACGGCTTTGTGCCTCTATTTTTAAGCGTGCGTAAACGTGATACTGCTATGCTATTGGTAGCATCACACACAATATGGTAGCCACCTAGCCCTTTGATTGCGACGATTTCGCCAGCGTTGATTTTATCTGCTACATATTTGATAGCATTAACACCTTTCAAGGTTGTGCCACCATGCGATATATAAACCTCTGGCCCGCAATGAGGGCATGCTATCGGTTGTGCGTGGTAGCGTCTGTCTGCTTGGTTTTCGTATTGTGCTTTGCAGTAGTCGCACATTTCAAACTCACACATTACTGTGTGTGGCCTATCGTATGGTAATTTCTCTATAATGGAATACCTTGAGCCACAGTTTGTACAATTCGTAAACGCATATTGATATCGCCTTTCCTCACTAGAGGATATCTCTGCTTTGCAGTCATCGCACATTGCCATATCAGGCGATACAGCTGTAACGCCTTGGCTTCCTTGCGACTTTGATATTGAAAAGTTTTCGTATGTTTGCACGCTCGCATTTGTAGATACTGCGATATCTAATATTTGCGCTAGTGGTGGGTGTTTTGAGTGTATGTTTGATATGAATTTATCTAGCGTAGCGCTATCGCAACTAACGAGTATGACTACACCATCAGATGTGTTGCAGACTTCGCCCATTAGTTGCATTTCGTCGGCTAAGTTTTTTATGAACGGCCTAAAGCCTACACCTTGAACTATACCTTGTATGTGGAGGCGATATGTTTGCATTAACGTTTCCAAAACCACGGCGTGAAGATAACTAGCAATGTGTACATCTCAAGCCTGCCTAGCAACATGTTTATGCAGAGTATATACTTCACATATTCAGGCATGAAGCCATAGTTTTGTGACGGACCAACTTGCCCGAAGCCTGGCCCAACAGTACCTAATGTAGATATAGACGCTGAGAACGACGTCATAACTGTCAAGTCAGATAGCGTCAACACATAGGTGCTAACAAGCACAAGCGCAATGTATAATATGAAAAAGCCCATAACACCACGTATAACTGGGTTATCTAAAACTTTTCCGTTTAGCCTAACTAGGAAAACACCTTGTGGGTGCACTAACGATTTAAACTCGTTAACTGCTTGCTTAATCATGATAACGTGCCTAACAACCTTTACACCGCCACTAGTAGAGCCAGAACTACCACCAAAGAATAGCAACATGAAAAGGATAGCCTGAACAGCTTGTGGCCATAGCTCATAGTCTGCCGTTGCAAACCCTGTTGTTGTGAGGATAGACACCACTTGGAACACTGCATAGCGAAACGACTCTAGCAGTGAGCTATAGTCGTGGTCGAGATATAGCGATAGTGTAGCAAATAGGCTTGTCACCACAATGATTGTTAAATATGCTTTAAATTCCGTATCCTTAAACATCACCTTGAAGTTGCCACGTGCAAACCTTATCAATAATATGAAGTTGATTGCGCCGATAATCATCGCAACGATAAGCACCCAGTCGATATAAGCTGAGCCATAGTAGCCAACGCTTGCATCTTTCGGTGCGAAGCCACCCGTAGATATCGCTGATGATGCTAAGCAAAAAGCTTCGATAATATCTAAGCCAGCAAACATTATTAATATTGTAAATATTGCCGTTAATGACATGTAGAGTATCCACAAGAATTTTGCAGTTTGCGCGATACGTGGTGTTGCTTTTTCAGCTTGCACGCCTGATGATTCTGCACGCATCATTTGCATACCACCAATACCTAAAAGTGGCAAGATAGCAACAGAAAGTACGATAATACCGCCACCACCTAGCCAATGCGTAAGCCCCCGCCATAATATTATTGAGCGTGGGAGATGGTCAAGCCCTGATACAACTGTAGCGCCTGTCGTTGTGAAGCCAGAGAACGACTCAAACAACGCATCTGCAAAAAGTGGGATAGTTTCTGATATATAGTATGGTAGCGCACCGTTCACAGACACAGCTATCCATATGAGTGCAACAAACATAAAGCCTGAGCGTATCGAGAGGTTTCCTCTAGCTCTATCACCCCTAGTTAGAAACCATATAAGTGCTGAAAAAGCACTCGTAATCATACACGTATAAAGAAAACCTATAAGCGCATTATACTCGCCATAATAAAGCGCAACAACAGCGCACAACATCATGAAAAATGTCTGCACAACGAGAGTAACTGCAATAGGTCTAAGGATAATATTTAACTGTTTAAGCATTAAACCGCCAACATATCTTCGAGTTTGCCAACTGCCTCAACAGTAACAAACGTAATAATGCTATCGCCACCTTCAACAACAAAGTTGCCATCAGGTATGATAGTTTTTCTGCCACGTTGCACGGCAACAATTAGGCAACCAGCTGGGAGCTTCATATCCATAATGCTTTTGCCAGACATTAACGAACCAGCCGTAACAGCAAACTCGATAACCTCTGCTTGGCCGTCAAAAATAGTGTAAACATTTTTGATGTTGCCACGCCTAATATATTTTAAAATAGCATCAGCCGAGCTAAACTTTGGCGTAACGCAAGCATCAATGCCTAAGTTTGTTGCTAGTGTGCTATAGTCGTGCTTGTCTATCAATGCAACGGCACGCTTCATGCCTTGCGACTTTGCATACACCCCAGCTAATATGTTTAATTCGTCATTTTCAGTAGTTGTGATTAATGCATCTTGTGTTGATAGGTGCTCTCGCTCGAAAATATCCCTATCAGATATATCGCCATGTAGCACGAGTGCATCAGGTAGGTCTGTCGCAACTTCAACACATACGCTATTGTTTTTATCAATCACGCGCACATCAAAGCCTTTATCGAGCAACATGCTAGTAGCACACTTGCCAACCCTACCGCCACCAACGACAGTAACACGTTTCAACTTGCTAGACTTATAACCGGTGCGCTGCAACAGTTTGCGAAAGTGGCGCCCTAGTGCAACAATGTATATTTGGTCGCCTTCCATTATCTTAAAGTCACCAGCAGGGATGATTACGTTTTCATTACGCAATACGCCAGAGATCATGAATTTTTCTTGATATAGTGAGCGTACATCTTTAATCAATACGCCGTTGAATGCCGAATCTTTTGTGACAATGATGTTCCTGAGCTGTGCTTCCGTACCATCAAACGAGAATATGTCTGACGAAGCCCCATGCTCGATAAGCTCGCATATCTCACGTGCTGCTTCAATCTCAGGGTTTACAATGTGGTCGATACCTATGACAGATTTATCAAAAATATCTGTGCGCATGTATTCCACGTTTCTAACACGAGCAATCTTAACAGGTATGTCAAACTCGCTCATTACAACAAGGCACGAGATCATGTTTACTTCGTCGATACTTGTTGCCGCAATAAAGATGTCAGCCTTGTTTACACCAGCTTCAAGCAATGTGTCGATACTAGTGCCTTCGCCTTGGATAACTAAACAATCAAGCTCATCTTTCGCCCTTTGGGCTGCTTGCGGGTCTTTCTCTATGATTACTACGTCTTTCTGTTCGCCAATTAATATCTTAGCAATGTGCGAACCAACCTCACCCGCACCAACAATAACTATATTCATATCTGCTCTCTTTTCTCGCTTACTATAGCCCTAAGTATAACTTTAACAACCAGCCATCTTTGCCATTGTAGTTGATTTTTATCCATTCACCCGAGTCTTCCACTACGGAGTGTTTCGTATCCAAATATACTGCACCTAAACGAGCAGATTTAACATCTGGCAAACTACGCACATTTAACGACCTCGGTATAACAACAACCTCAGTACCAACAGGCAACGTGACGCCTTGCAAGTTGCCACGCTCGTTCTCAACAAGTGTGACCGTAGGCTCTACCACTGATTCTGGTTCAGCAACTACAGGTGGTGCAACCTCTACTGGCTTAGCCTCTTCAACAGGTGGAGTAACTGGTGCTGGCGTAGGTGTAACGACAGGCTCAGGCTCTACTGGTTTAGGCTCTACTGGTTTAGGCTCTACTGGTTTAGGCTCTGCTACTGGCTGTGTTGGTGTTGGCTTAACAACTGCTGGCTGTTCAACAGGTTTTTCAACCTCTGTAGTTTCCACAACTGGTGGTAGCACATCTGTAGGTGGCACGCTCGGTAGCGGCTCAACTTCTGCAACTTCTATAGGTTTGTTATAGCGCTCTAGTAGCGAATATTTATCAATCATTGAATAGCCTGCAAAGCTTAAACCACCCACGACTACTAACACTGCAAATATCTTATATACTTTTGCTGATTGCCTTCGCTTGATATTGAGTGCAATAGTGTTCACGCTTGAAACGGCGCTATCTAAGTGGCACTCTTTTATTGAATATGAGTTTTCTAAAAAGGCAGCTATTAAAACACGCTCCATAAATGTGTTTACTAGCAATGGGTTACCTTTAGTGATTTTGGAAATCTTTTTCAAAACGCCACTTTTAACTTGCACAGGGCTCTTGCCTGATTTCATAAGCCTGAAGTTTACATAGTCGCGTAGTTCTTTTTCGTTTAGCTCTGATATGCTCACGTCGAAATAGCTTGAAGTGTCAAGCTGTGGTGCTATTATGTTTAGCATAGCTTGCTTAGATGAATTTTTTGTAACGAACACAAGCTTAAATACATTTGGTATGCGTATTTTTATATCCAGTAATGATAGCAAGTTGTTTAGCACTTCGCTATTTAAGTTGTCTGCATCGTCGATGATTATGAACACTTTTTTATCAGTATCAAAACTATCTTGGATTATTTTGTTTAAGGTATTAACAAGCCCTGTTGTGCCTTGCTCACTACTGATAGCTGTAGCTTCAACACCTATGCCTTGCAATAAAAACATTAAAACTTGTTGGAAAGTGTATGCCTCTGCCTTCATGTAGATGCATAAAACATCGTCAGGTAGGCGCTTCATAAACTGCCTAGCTATAATGGTGCGCCCTGTGCCTGAATCACCAGAGAGCAATGCAAGGTGTGCGTCAGTTGTTTGCAGCGCGTCTAATTTATCTAATGCTTGCAGATGTTTATCGCCTTCAAAGAATAGTTCATCATCTGGCATTCTGCTAAACGGCACACGCTCGAAGCTAAAAAAATCGCTAAATGTTTTCATAAAGAAGCCCAAACCCCTTATTAATAATCCAATTTGTTAAGTTATTGTATCAGAATTTTCACTAATAGAGAATAGAAAATTTTAAATGCATCATATCTGTCTAAACGCTATCTCGTTCAGTTCTCTATCAAAATAAAATTCTACTCTATTCATATCGGTACTTATTGTAATAACTTCATCATAAAATTGAACCTGTACTCCAGCCCTAATGAGCTTCTCCACAGTGATCACAGGGTCGCTACACATTGCTTTTTCCATAAGTTCATCGTGCTTTTCCTGCATGGTTGGTATCTTATGTTGTAGGATAGTTGCGGTTTCTTTAAGTTGCACTACTTTTGGATTTTTCAACACGTTTACGTTAGTTAAGTCAAGCTGTGATAGCACTTCGTTGACTTTTTCAAGTGCATCTTTCAAGCGTTCTAGTTCTTCGGTTATCTTTTTAGCCTTCTCGCTATATATTGGCGAAATACCTACTGCAAGCAACATATCGTTTGTGCCTTTTGTGCCAGCTGAGGCGATACGTATGCTCGAAAACGCCCTAACCAACCCACCTGATATAACGCTATCACCCTGAACAGTGTTAACACTTTGCGCATATATTTTTGAGTTAAAGCTATATTTATTTATCTCAACATTGCCAGCCGCTTGGATAGATGCATTCTCGCAATAGCCAACTGAAACATCACCACCTGCTTTAACATAGCCTTTACTGCCTAAGCCTTTAATGCCTGTTTTGATAGTGATATCGTTCTGGGCGATAAGGATAGCGTCTTCATCTACGCCATCTATGACGATATCTTCACCTTTCACCATGAAGCCTGTCAACACGTTATTAGATATATGCACTGGGCCGTCAAACTCAATATTACCGACTTTAAGGTCAACATCGCCATATATCTTCAACATTGGGTTTACAGATATTGTGTTATTGACATAAACGACAAACCCACCAAGCTCTGCACGGTATTCTGTTTTATCGTCGTTTGCATAGATATTGCTACCCATGAAAACTTCACGCCTGACGCCTGGTATCGGCAATATATCTGTGCCTGATACGTCATAGCCTTTTTCACCTGATGTTGCAGGTGTCATGCGCACTAGTAGCTGGTTTTGCTTAACCATGATATAATCGCTAACTTGCTTAAAGTCGACACTGCCGTTTGGTAAAATTTTTGGTTTATGTACTGGTTTATCAAAGAAGAACTCTACCTTAGCATTCTCGCCGTGCTGTGCAGCTTTACCGCTAACGCACTCTAAACGCTCGATAGCATAACCGTTGTTAAGTTTATCAAGTATGTCATCAAACTTTGCAACATCAACACATTGCTTAGCGATCTTTTTGCGCAATGCGAGTTCTTCAAGTATGTAATCTAGTGTGATTTCTGTAGTGGAGTTGATTGGAGGATATATAGAGATTGCGGCACTCATTTTATCTTCCGTAGTGTGTGCAACGATGCGTGGCTCGATAACTCGCTCTGTGTTCACTTTCAGGTAGTTACATGCACGTGCTTCGTCACGCTCTATGCTATAGCCGTTGGCTGGTAGTTGATAAATGTTGTTCGCAATAAATTCAAAATGCACAGTTTCTGCGTCGTTAATTAAATAAATATTCATGAAAAATACCTCAACAGGAAAAAATGTACATTAATCCTTGTAACATACTAGCAAAAAACATATTACTTTGCAATATAATAAAAGGTATATGTGCATGTATGCATAATGTACATTGATTTACTGAGGCGTGTTAAACTGTGCTTGTTAGTTTACGACCGCGTATGATTTGTAGTTGTTGACGTAGTTATCTGTAAAGATTGCATAGTTGTCCATAACTTTCTTTAAGTAGCCTTGTGGAAGCTTTTTGTTGTTATTGATAGCTCTATTTAGGTTACCTGTGCCGTAGTTGTATGCGATGATTGCGTTCTCTACGCTACCTGTTTTATCAATCAAGTATGCGAGATAGCCAACACCTAGCGTCAAGTTTATACCCACGTCGAACAGCTGGCTACGTTTTGATACATCTCCAATGTGGTCTAGCTTGTCTGATATGTAGTAAGCTGTTTTCGGTAGCAACTGCATTAGCCCAACAGCGCCTTTATATGACACGATATTAGACCTGAAGCTGCTCTCTGTTTGAATGATTGCAACGATTAAGAACGGGTCGATATTATACCTGTTAGCTTCGTTCACAATCAACTCTGAATATTTTAGCATTTCGCGCTTTTCACGTTTACCTAGCGCTGATTTCTTCATGATGTCAAATATTGCCACAACTTCACTATTAAACTTGTTTTGCTTGACAAGTTGGAGTATTTTATCATTATACTTGTTAACTAATAGTTCTTGCTCGATAGATTTTTGATAGCTGTTTTCATAAGTGCTAGTTTCATGCAGTATTAAAAAATCTAATGCGAACTTGATAATTAAAAGCAAACCGATAAAACTAAGTAGCAATATGTTGACGTTTTTCTTTGTAGCTGTACGTTTTAAGTACGTTTGATAATTTCTGAACATAAGTGGAATTTATACTATTTTCATCTTTTGTCAAGCAGTAAAATCAAACGCTATTATAACATATTGATATACCAAGCAAAAAATTATACAACCACTCATTATGGAGAATATATGGAACACTCGATAGACACTATAATATACAGCGATGTAAAAATCTGCCAACCTAAGCAAGGTTATGGCTTTCGTTTTGGGTGCGATTCGCCTATACTTGCAGGCTTCGCAAAGCTACGTAAATCAGCAAAAGTTATCGAAGCTGGTGCTGGTAGTGGCGTTATCTCTATATTGTTATCACGCTTCCACGGTGTTGATGTTACGGCTATCGAGTTGCAGCCAGAAATGTTTGAGTGCTTGCAAAAATCTATTGAGCTATCAAACATGACTGATAAAATCACACCACTAAACATGAACATAGCCGACTATAAAACTGGCACGCAAGTCGACGCCATTGTTTGCAACCCACCATATCGCCAGCAAGGCACAGGCAAGGAGAGCTTATCAGATGTTGAGCGAATTGCACGCTTTGAAATACACATGGATATGCCAATACTATGCAAATTTGTAAAGTCAAACTTGAAAGTAGGCGGTAAATTTTACTTCTCATATGATGCAGATATGCTTGTTGATGCGCTAATAGAGTGTAAAAAATGGAGCTTAGAGCCAAAGCGATTACAGTTCCTATACCCTACGCTTGAGAAAGGCGCAAAGCTTGTGTTTGTCGAGTGCGTTTTAGGCGCTGGGAAAGAGTTGAAAATCGAGCCACCATTAATCCAAAACGGCGATAGCGACGTAACAAAACTATACGACACAATCTTCAACAACGTTAGGTAAAATCTTCCTATAAAAATTGGCATGTTTTTTGATAATACCATCTTACTAATAACAGTGAGGTGGTTTATGCTTGTCAACTCTGGTAATAAAAATCAATATCGACAATATATTGAAAGCCATCAAGCTACGCCAAAAATTGCAGATGGCTCAAAAAGTAGCGGCGTTCAAACAGCTAGCGACTTCTATACATCTACAATAGCTAGCGATGTTGTTAGGGAATCAAACTTCACATCTTCTACAAAAATTTATATCGACGCCGTGATCAAGAACGCAAGTAGCAATATCGAACGTGGCATAAACGTAGAGGAAAACCAAAAGATATTAAGCTTCTACAGCGGATTGCTACAAACAACTACAACACAGCTATACAACACGCATTATTAGTGCTTTTTCGCCATCGGGTGTGTAGCGTCGTATATCTTCAATAGCGATGCGATATCTGTGTGCGTATACTTCTGCGTTGTCGATAGCGATTCATGCCCCAATAAGTCCTGAATTGTTCTTAAATCTGCCCCACCCTCTAGCAAATGCGTTGCAAACGTATGGCGGAATGAATGCGGCGAAAAGTCGATAGGTAGCCCAGCCTCTTTCAAATATTTTTCAACTACACGGCGTATGTTTCTATCGCTCATGCGTGTACCTAGCTTGTTGATAATCAACGCATCATCAGTTATGAAGCGCTCCTTTGCGACAATCAATGGCATAATTTTATAATAGTCACGTATCATATCACACACTTCATTAGCTAGTGGCACAATGCGTTCCTTTTTGCCCTTACCTCTCACACGGATACGGCCTCCGTTTAGGTCGATATCTGACAAGTTCAGCCCAACCAGTTCAGAAACACGCACACCTGTCGCATACATAAGCTCTAGTATGAGCGCATCACGTAAGCCTTGTGGTGTTTTTTTATCTGGCAGGTCAAGCAATGTGAACATATCATCAATATTGAAAACCTGTGGCAGATGTTTTTCTTTTTTTGGGAACTTTAGGAGCCTTGCAGGGTTATCTTCGATATGTGATTTTTGTAACAAGAATTTAAAGAAAGATTTAAGCGTGGAAATCTTACGCTCGATAGAAGACTTCGATAACTCCCTATCGTACAAATCAGCAACAAATCCACGCAAAGTGTAGAAATCAACAGACGTGATATCTCCAAGCAAATTTTCTTTTTCAAGGTAATTTGTCAGCTCTATCAAGTCTTTAGAATATGCAGTAAGTGAGTGTGCACTATAGTCACGCTCTACCTTTGCATAATGTAAAAACTCGTCGATTGATTGGATAACGTCCATATTAATAGCTTTGTAAAATCAACCAAATGTTGTCGAAGTTTTTATCAGCTAAGTCTGTTTTTTTGATGTAGTAAAAGATTTTACCATCGTCACAGAAGTTGAAGCGACCATCTTCTTCGTCATCACCCATTTGCAACAAGAGTACCCACTCTTTAGAGTTTTTGATGAGGTTAGCCATTTCATCATCACTAATGTCAGGCGTAGCATCACCTAGGTAATATCCAGATGTTACGGCCTCACATTCAAATGTCATGTCGCCTTGTATAATATCTGGGTGTCCTAAAAGTTTTGTAGCTGGTGCTTGTTCAAAAAGCTCGTCCCATACGTCATCTTCAATACTATCTGTTAGTTCATCATCTAACAAATCTGAGAAAGGCGAAGGGTAGCT
>CAYJDR010000003.1:0-64187 GCA_964368965.1 uncultured Deferribacteraceae bacterium | reverse complement strand
GCAAGGAACGAAAGCGGATTATTACCTTCTTCACCCTCATAATATGGCCATGCAAAGTCGCTAGGAAGGTGTGGCAACCCACCAATTTTACTTTGCCCGAGTTCAGCTTCTGCTTCTTCAAATGTTAATCCAATTTCATTACATAAAAATGGTGCAAGTAATTTCTTAGCGTTTTCCATATTGGCCTCTAACTATTTATTTGCAAGGAACTCGTCAACAAGTTCAAGTGCTATTTTCGCTTGCGCTTCTTTCTTTTCGCTCTTTTTGCGTATCTTCTTTTCAAGTGGTTTTAACATGCCGAAGTGAAAATTTGATGGAACGTAATCATCAGCCGTCGCATGTGCAAGCCCAGACTCGCCAGATACATAATAGGATAGCGCACCTAGCGCAGTATTTTGCGGAATTTCGATAAATGGTTCGCCTTTAATATAGCAACTCATTTGCATGCCAGCAATCATACCAGATGCAATAGACTCGATATATCCTTCTATACCAGTAACTTGCCCAGCCATGAATATGTTTTTCATGTTTTTGAACTGGTAGTATCTGTTCAAGTGCTTAGGTGCTTCTATGTATGTGTTTCTATGTACTGAGCCGTAGCGTAAAAACTCAACATTAGCAAGTGCTGGCAACATGCGGAACACTTTTTGCTGAGCCGATATCGTCATCTTTGTTTGGAAGCCAACGATATTAAACGCTGTGCCTTCTATATTCTCTTTACGCAGTTGCATAACAGCATAAGGGCGCTCGCCTGTTTCAGGGTGTTCAAGCCCTACAGGTTTCATCGGTCCAAACGATAGTGTTTGGCGACCACGTGAAGCCATAACCTCAACAGGCATACAACCCTCGAAAAAGTCGATCTTTTCAAAGTCGTGGAACTCAGCAACATCGGCAGAAATTAAAGCGTCATAAAACGCATTATATTCATCTTCTGTAAGTGGAATGTTGAAATAATCATCGCCACCTTTATTATATCTACCAAGGAAATAGCCTTTTGAGTAGTCGATAGTGTCAGCATCTAAGATAGGCGAGATTGCATCAGCAAAATATAGTGCGCCACCTAGTTTATCTTTTAGGTATGTTGCAAACGTGTCAGATGTGAGTGGACCAGTTGCAATGATGGTAGGCACACCTTCGTCAATCTCTGTCACTTCGCCATATTCTATAGTTATGTCAGGGTGGTTTTTGATGTAATCTTCAACAAGTGCCGAGAACTTCTCCCTATCAACAGCTAACGCTCCGCCAGCTGGCACTTGTGACTGATATGCACATTTGATTAATAATGAGTCATATTTCTGCATCTCAAGCTTTAACAACCCAGAGCCTGTGTTCATAGCTTCTGCTTTAAGGCTGTTCGAGCAAACGAGTTCGGCAAAGTTGCCACCCGTGTGTGCTTCTGTCATTTTTTCAGGACGCATTTCAACTAGCTTAACTTTTAAGCCACGTTTTGTAGCTTGGTATGCTGCCTCACAACCTGCAAGCCCAGCACCGATAATGATTATGTCAAATTGTTTCATATTACTTTTTCATACTCTTTGCGTTTTTACAATCAGGGTAGCCAGTACATGCAAGGAACGGGCCACGAGGTCCACGTTTTACAGCCATAGGCTTTCCGCATTTTTCACATGCTTCATTGCTTGTTGGCTCTGCTTCCTTTTCGCCAAGTACTAGCTTGCCGTTTTCATCAGCTTTTACAGGCAACGTCGATCTGCAAGTTGGAAAGTTACTACATGCTGCAAACAAGCCGTTTCTGCCCGATTTAACAACCATCTCACCGCCACATTTTGGGCAATCGCCTTCAACTTTTGTGCCGTTTTCGATTATTTTTATCTCGCCCTCAGCAGTACGCATGAAGTTTTTGATATTCTTACACTCAGGGTAGCCAGAACATGCGATCATTTCGCCAAAGCGAGTATTTTTCAACACTAAGTCTTTGCCACATTTTTCGCAAGCAACGCCTATTGATTGCATAGCTCTATCGTCAACTAGTTTTATTCCGCCTTTGTCATCACGCTCGAAGCCAGATGTGAACGCACATTCTGGATATTCGCTACATGCGACAAACGGGCCACTCTTACCATATTTAATGGTTAGGTCACCTTTGTTGCATGTTGGGCATGTCATGTTTGTAGCAAGTGTGCTAGCGAGTTTACCTTCTTTCGCTTTATTTAATTCCACTTCAAAGTTTTTGTAGAACTCTTTTAAAACGTCTGTCCAGTTCTCTGTGCCTTCTTCGATTAAGTCGAGTTCGTTTTCCATGCCAGCTGTGAACTTCACTTCAAATATTTTTGGGAAGTTAGTTACAAGCATATTGTTTACGATACGCCCAAGTTCTGTAGGGTGGAAGCGCTTATCTTTTTTCAGCTCCACATATTCTCTATCGACGATAGTTGAAATGATAGATGCATATGTTGACGGCCTACCAATGCCCTCTTTTTCGAGTATCTTTACGAGGCTAGCTTCTGTAAAGCGAGGTGGCGCTTTAGTGAAGTGTTGCTTTTTGCTTGTAGATTGAAGTGTGCTTGCGCTACCTTCTTCAACGCCAAACGAGATAGTGTCATCGTTTTCATCGTCTTCTGCATCAACGTCACGGCTTTCCATGTATAACTTTGTGAAACCAGCAAATTTGATAACACGTGCAGACGTTCTGAATTGATATTTATCAGCATCTATCAATACTGTTGTTTGGTCATAGATTGCATCAGCCATTTGGCTTGCAACAAAGCGTTCCCATATAAGTTTGTATAGTTTATATTGGTCGTTGTCTAAATATTTTTTAACGCTTGCTGGCGTACGCATAACTGATGTAGGGCGTATAGCTTCGTGGGCGTCTTGTATATTTTTGCCAGCTTTTTTGCCGACTTTTTTTGTCTTTGGTAAATATTCGCTACCGAAGTTGTTAGTGATAAACTTTTCGCACTCTGCCACTGCTTCTGGCGAAACCCTTGTGGAGTCAGTACGCATATATGTGATTAAACCTGTAGGTCCATCAGCAAGTTCTACACCCTCGTAAAGTTTTTGAGCGACTGTCATAACTTTTTTAGATGTGAAACCAAGTTTGTTGATAGCATCTTGTTGCATTTGCGAAGTTTTAAACGGCTCAGCAGACGATTGTTTAACTTCCTTCGTTTCAACAGATGATATCTTAGAGTCTTTAGGTATATCTGCGATGATTGCGTTGACTTCTGCTTCATTTTTAATGTTAGCTTTTTTACCGCTGATTTTATCTAGTTTTGCACCTAGCACACCAGATGTTTTTTCGCTAGAGCCTTTTATGTCAAATTTACCGTCGATAGTCCACGATTCAACAGGTACAAATGTTTCAATCTCTTGCTCACGTTCACAAACAAGGCGTAAAGCAACCGATTGCACACGCCCAGCAGATAGACCGTACTTAAGTGGGCGCCATAAAAGTGGGCTAACGAGGTAGCCAACAAGCCTATCAAGTATACGCCTTGATTGTTGAGCGTTTACCCTGTTCATGTTTATGTCAGTAGGGTTTTCGATACCAGCCATAACGCCACTTTTCGTGATTTCGTTAAAGAGTACACGTTTAAGTGGTTTAGGGTTACGCTTTGTAGAAACAGTTTCTGCGATATGCCATGCGATAGCTTCACCTTCACGGTCAGGGTCGGTTGCGAGGTAGATTACATCTGCGTTTTTTGCTTCCTTTTTTAGCCCTGCGATAACTCTTTCTTTGCCTTCCATAGTTGTGTATGTAGGTTTGAAGTCGTTTTCAATATCAACGCCAAGTTCCTTTGGTGGCAGGTCGATAACGTGCCCAACGCTTGCCATGACTTTGTAGTCTTTGCCAAGGTATTTTTCGACAGATTTTATTTTTGTAGCTGACTCAACTATTACTAAGTTCATTGCTTTTCCTTACTGTACATATTCGTCTATATATTGTTCATCAACGTGTGATGCGTGGTACTTTTCTAAAATTTGGCAGAGTACAAACTCTTTAATGCGCTCGATAGGTATTTTCAAATCGCCACTATCTAACGCTTTCTCAATGATATCCTCTGCTGAGAAGATATCTAACACGCCTAATAAAATAAGCTTGTTTAAGTAGTTTTGCACTTCTTGTGTGAGGTAATGCCCCTCAGACTTTGTGAACGCACGATAACACGTAAGCGTATCACTATTTTTCATATCTAGCAATGCTAAAACTTGCCTAATTTCATAGTCGTCAAACCCTGATATTACAAGGTAGTCACTAATATTTTTTTCAGTGATAAGTTCATTAGAGTCAATGAAATCCACTATTAAGTTTAGTGCAAAAACAATTTTATCCATATTTCAAAACCTGTATACTGTATATTTTTCGTTATCTGCTTTTACTATCATGTTAGTAAGTTCTAGAGTAGTTAGCACCGATAACAGTTCAATAATCGAAACATTTAGTTTAACGCAAAGTGAGTTTATGTCAAGTGGTTCTATAACAAGTGCTTCGTAAACTCGCCTTTCTAGGTCGTTTTCAAAAGTTGGCATGCTTTCTTCCACTTCCGTTTCGTTAGCGAGTAGCTTTAAGTCATATTCAAAATCTTTCACGATGTCAAGATAAGATTCTAACAAATGTGCTTCGCCGTGCTTAATTAGCGAGTTGCATGCGTTATGTGTAGCATATGGGCTAGTAGGCACTGCATAAACCGACCTGCCCTGCTCTTTCGCATGCCTAACTGTGATAAGCGAGCCACTCTTTTTATTAGCCTCGATAACTGCAAGCGCATTTGAAACACCTGAAATAATCCTGTTGCGCTGTGGGAAAAGTTTAGCATGTGGTGGCGTGTTTAGCGCAAACTCTGAAACGAAACACCCGTTCACTAAAACTTCATCAATATATTTATCGTGTTGCTTCGGGTACATATCTAACAAACCGTTACCTAATATGCAAGCAGTAGCACCCTTTTTAGCAGCGCCACGGTGGGCAGAGATATCAACACCATATGCAAACCCACTAACAATCGTCACGCCGATTTCAGCAAGCTTATATGATAGCTCATACGTGAAATCTTTTGCAAACTGCGAACAGTTCCTTGAGCCCACAACCCCTAAGCAAAAATTACTCAAGCACGAAATATCACCACGCACATATAAAAACGGCGGCGGCGATTGCACTAACTTTAAAAGCTTTGGGTATTGTTTATCTTCTAGTGTGATTATTGATATGTTGTGTTGCTCTGCTAGCTCTAACTCGTTGTCAATAAATGAGTTATCAAACTGTTTGCCACTAATCATAGTAACGGCTAAAGGGCTAAGCCCATACGAGAACAGCTCGTTTTGAGGTGCTGAAAAAATGTCTTTGAGTGTTTGCCTAGCGTTTAAAATAGTGTTGATGATATGGTCAGACATACCGTCAATGCTCTTTAAAGCAAGGTATTCATAAGATATATTTATTGTTTTACCCCTATCCCTCAGATAGGTATATCATAGAGTGTGTTCTGAAATTTGCAAGTGTTTTTATGCACTATCGTCTTTTTGTGTACACTATAAGTAACCTATAGTGGCATGATTTCGCAATTTAGCATTATCTTGCTTGCAATATTTCGCAATATCTAATATCATGTGCGAGTATGTCTATTAATAACGATTGGAAAACACAATTTGAAAGCATGTACAAACCACTACTTGGCGACAAGTACGCAGCGTTTGAACAAGCACTATCAACACCAAAAAGCAAACACTTTAGGCTAAACCGCACTAGAGGCGTGGATTATTTGCAAGAGCTATCAACAGTTTGCAAGTTTAAACAGCTTGATGGCTACCGCGATACATATAAAGTGCTTGAAGGTGCAGAAAATTTAACAAATACATTAGCGTTCCAAACTGGTGGTTTTTACATAATGAACCCATCATCTGTTGTGCCTGCGCAGCTGCTAGCATCATACATGCCTGAAAACCCTGTTATGCTCGATGTATCAGCAGCACCTGGTGGAAAAACATGCGCACTATCAGACTTTATCGACCGTAAAGGCTTTATCATCGCTAACGAAATATCATCTAACAGATTAAAGTCGCTACACTTCAACCTTGAAAAGCACGGCTGTTACAATGTGCGTACTGTTTCTTATGATGGTAGGCTTTTAGGCGACATGTTTGAAGAAAGCTTCGATGGTATATTATTAGATGCACCATGCAGTAACGAAAATAAAATCTTCCGCAATAAAACAGTGCAAGCCCAATGGGGACAAGACCTAATAGACCGCATGGCTGCGTTGCAGTATCAGTTATTAAAATCGGCATTTAAAGCGCTTAAAAAAGGCGGCGTGCTTGCATACTCTACGTGCACACTTTCACTTGAGGAAAATGAACTTGCAGTTAAATATGTCCTCGATAATATAGAAGGTATCGAACTATTAAAAGCTGGCGACTTCGCTGGTGGTGGTTTATCTGGCATTGCTCATATAGATGAAAATGTTGCAAGAATCATGCCTGATAGCGACACTATCGACGGCTTCTTCGTGGCGATGTTTAAAAAAACTGGCGAATATGAAGAAAGTTCATATATTAATAACAAGTTAGAACCAAAAGTGGTTGATTTTTTCAGCAAATACTTTATAAATACACCTTGTGACATAAACATATTTGAAGCAGAATCGCGTGGCTATATGGAGTCATCAGGTGGATTGTTTGCTAGCACAAGGTTCAAGCGACGTGGGCTTAACATCTATAGGCTTGCAGGTAAAGACCTTGAGCCAACATGCCAACTCGTGTGGGAATATGGCGCAAATGTCGACGATAAATATAAAGTGGAAATATCACACAATGAAGCAATCAAATATTTGCAAGGCTTCGATGTGACAAAAACAGTTGATGAAAAACACGTGTTGCTGTTTTGCAACGGGCTACCAGTTGGCTATGCTAAAAATACTGGCAACACGTTAAAAAATAAATTAGATAGATACTTTTTATACGGTAAAAATATCGAATGGTGATCAATTATGCGTAACATCTTATTAGTAGCACTAGTTTTAGCTACTACATGTACATTTAGTTTTGCACAAGATGCAGATAACAAAACGGGTGCTTATATCGCACCTTATGCAGATAACACAACTGCAACTGATTTGCCTATACCAAGCTTTGATGGCAAAGTGATTGCAAACATTGTGCTTGATAATGTTTCTGCGCTAAATATGGTTGTCATTGAAAAAGGCTCACAATCACTCTTCACAGTTGAGCTAGATAACAACAGCTACACAATCATTGATGCAGACCACATCATGCAAGGTAGCAACAGGAAAGATAAATTAATAGAGGGTGATAACAACACGCCAGAGGGCTTATATTACATTGTTGATTATGTAAGTGGTAAATCGCTCGTTAAAAAATATGGCCCATATGCAGAAATCTACGGCGCTGGTAGCCTACCACTAAACTACCCAAACAAAATTGACAGACAGCTCAAGAAAACTGGGCACGGAATTTGGCTACATGGGCGTGATGATAGCGTTTTTGAACGTAAGGAAACTCAAGGCTGCGTTGCACTAACTAACCCAGATTTTGAAACACTTAAAGAGATTGTCACAGCTAAGCACCCTGTATTGATAACTGAAAACCTTACATATATGACAACTGATGAATACGCACAGCACCGTACAGAAACACTTGCAAAGTTCGACTCGTTCATAAACTCGTGGGCAACAAGCTATGCAGAAACATATAGAACGCACATCCACCCAGATTTCGGCAACAGAAAAAACGGTGGCTATGCATACACTGATAGAAAAATCAGCTTGATGAACGCATACCCAAAGCGCACTATCACAACTGATAACACTAAAATATTCACTGATGATAACCAAAACTATGTTGTTGATACGAACCTATTCTATGCAGCGCCGAATATCACATCATACACAAACAAGCGCTACTATTTCATGCTTAGCGATAACGGAACTATGCAGTTGATTAACGAAGAAACTTTCGCAAAAGATTCAACACCTATCGTTGATGCTGAGGTTAATAAATTTATCGATGAGTGGCTAGTTGCATGGACTGCTAAAGATATGGAAGGCTATAAAAGCTTCTACAATCAAGAATTTAGAGCTGGAAACGCAAACTATAATAGCTGGATGAGCAACAAAGAGCGACTTTTTGCACAAGATACAGGTATCGCTATCAGGGCATCAAACCGCAAGTGGAAAAAGCTCTCTAATGGCAGATACTCTGTTAGCTTTATCCAAGAATATTCGTCGGCTTCGCTAACTGATATAGGTGTTAAAACCTTAATTCTAAGTGGCTTTCCTACTAACTTCCAGATCATTTCTGAAACATGGGTGGCACAGTGAGAATATTATTAACAATACTTGCAGCACTCATTGCACTACCGATATACGCCGTTGAGCGCCCCAATACAGTGCATGAAGTGTTCTTCAAAGGCACAAACTATGAACTAGACGTATATAGGGTCAACGGCAGAAAAGATGGCAACACAATGCTTATCATCGGTGGCATTCAAGGCGACGAGCCTGGTGGCTACCTTGCAACCGATTTATACTCCGACATAGTACTTGAAAAAGGTAACCTTATCATCGTGCCACGCGCAAACCTATACTCAGTTATCGAAAATAACAGGGGAATAGACGGCGACATGAACCGCTACTTCGACGAAACACCAAACACTATCGAAGGCCAAGTTGTTAAAAAACTTATGCAACTTATCGGTGAGTCTGATTTATTCTTAAACATGCACGATGGGTGGGGCTACCATAACCCAAAATATATCGACGAAACAAGAAATCCTGAGCGATTTGGGCAATCTATCATCATAGATGAAGATACCTACACATGCTCAGATAACACTACATTAAAGCTAGGTGATATGGCACGTGAAGTTATCGAAAACGTAAACGCTAAGATAGATGACGAGCGACACTACCTACACCTATTTGACACTAAAACAGAAAGCTCTGAAACACATAAACCAATGCGTAAATCTGCAACATGGTTTGCACTAGTTGATGAATGTGTGCCAGCGTTCGGTGTTGAAGGCTCTAAAAATATGAACTTCACCGAAAGCGCACTCGAGAAAAACATACGCTACCACGCATACTCTGTGAACGAGTTTATGCGCATTATGGATATCGTGCCAGAGTATCCGCAAGTGGTTAATGCTAAACCTGTCATGAAATCTGCTTCGTTCATCGTTAATGAAAACTATGTTGAAGTGAAAGCAGGTGAAGCACTTATTGTTGAAAAAGGCAGTACAGTTAGTGTTGTTAATGTTGATAGTAATTATATAAGGGGCGTTACTGTTGATGTGCTAGGTCAAGGCACCTTAAACGATATCAACAAACCGTTCGTTATGAACACATCTACAGCTGTTGTTTTCAGGAAAGATAACAAGATAATGGACGACATAAAGATAAATATCAAATCTGCTGAAGCTAGCGTTCCTACAGAATTGCTAAACACTAGCTGGCTATTCACAGTTGAGCTGAACGGGCAAAGCATCGACGTGCGCCAAGATACTACACTTGATGTAAAAAGTGGAGATACATTAAAAATCATCTCTATCCATAACTACTTAGGCGAACGCGATGTTGCTATCAACTTCAAAGGCTGGTACCCACTAACTAACTACTATAACGAAGGCGATGATAGAGGGCATGAAATTACATTCCCTAACAAGCGCTTAATCCCTCGCTATGCAGTTGACGGCACAAGCAATGTTTACCCTGTTGTTGCAGGCCATGATGATATGAGCGACTTCGCAGTATTTTATGTAAGGATAGCAGAGTAGCTTATGGCACTTTCAGAACGTTGCAAACTATACCTTGTGCTTGAAACTCACATGTTGAAGCTTCCACTAGAGCAATTTCTCGAGCAAGCAATCGCTGGTGGAGTTACTGCGATACAACTACGTGATAAAGGCGCAACAGCAAATGCAACGTATGAAAATGCACTACGCATAAAGAATTTTCTGAAAGGGCACGATACCTTATTTATTATAAACGATCGTTGCGATATCGCATCAGCAGTTGATGCCGACGGTGTTCACGTTGGAATAAAAGATATGCCACTCGAAATAGTTAAAAAAACTATGGGTGGCAAAATCGTCGGCTATTCTTGCAACACTATTGATGACTGCTTACTTGCTAACAAATATGCTGATTATGTCGGCACAGGCCCAGCATTTCCAACAAATACGAAGCAAGACCTACGTGACATTATAGGGATTGAAGGCATTAAGCGCAACGTAGAGCAACTAAGGCTACCATCAGTCGCTATAGGTGGCATAACCTATGCAAACGCTAGCGACATCTTGCAAACAGGCGTTACAGGGCTTGCAATTTCATCGTATATCTGCGCTAGTGAAAACGTATACGAAGACACACTTGCACTATCAAAGTTAATCCATGAACGAATTTGACTTTATTAAAACACTACAACTAGACAAAAAACCTAGCCACACATCTATAGGCGACGACGCTGTATTATACAACGGTGCACTTATCGCAAAAGACATTATGTGTGAGGGTGTGCATTTTCTATCTACTACACCTATCGAACACGTTGTACATAAATTATTTTCATCTAATGTTTCAGATATCGCCTCAATGGGTGGCATTGCTACTGCGTGCTTAATTGGTGTTGCTGTTCCAAAAGGTTATGATTTACAAACATTATCTGATAGTATCAAAAAATATTGTAAGTTTTACGAACTTGAACTCATAGGTGGCGATACAACAAGTAGCTTTGGCGGACTTATGCTGTCAATGACAGTTATCGGCACACCTCAAGCAAACGTATTGACTCGCTCTGGTGCGAAAGCTGGCGACCTCGTCTACGTATCGCGCAAGCTAGGCTCTGCTAAAATGTCGCTCGAATGTGAACTTGGAACTCATCAACATAATATTGATAAATATAAACACTACTCACTCAACGCTGAAACAAAGCTCGGTGCATTGCTTGGCTCTATTGACTGCATAACCGCGTGTACAGACATTAGCGATGGACTAGGTATCGACTTAGGCAACATCGCAACAAGCTCTAATGTTAAGATTGTTTTAGATAGTGATAAACTAACTGATGCTAGCGTGTTTAATATCGACTATGCGATACAATCTGGCGAAGAGTATGCGCTAGTTTTCTGCGTGCAGGATTATATGGCGGAGGAACTTGAGCGTTATATTTTTCGTGTGCTAAGTAAGGAAATATTTTGTATTGGGCGTGTTTTTGATGGCAAAAATGTATATTTATCACAAGGTAAATCATTGATAAATATAACTAATCAAGGATACGAACACAAGTTTTAATTTTTTTTATATTTTTCATGAACTATACAGTTCCTGTTCTGTCTATCTAGTGTAAGTAATTTCTCTTCATACAGCGAGTGTGTATGCTTAGTGTTAGTTGCGAATGCTAGGCATGCACACCTCCTTACTCCACTTTTACCTTCAACAACTTATTTTAGACAAAAAAAATGTGCCGATAACGACACATTAAAATTTTATATTGATAGATTTTATTTGTTATGTTCTTCAACTAAATCTTTCACTATCTGTACAATATGTGGTAGCTGGGCTTTCACACAGTCTGAAAGTTCCGTACCTGTTTCATAGCTCTCAGGGATAACGCCAACAAGCTTGATAACATCAGGGCACATACCCCTCAATTCGGCTTGGAAAAGTGTTTCCTGAAACCCTATCTGGTGTGGAGATATTTTCATAGGCACTTTCGACAGCATGATATCTTCCTTATCATAAACTATAACAGTACCTGGCTCACCCTTAGTTGCGATCGCGTCAATAGCGATCAAAACGTCAGAGTCTGCAACCTTGTGAAACGACAATATTCCCGTAGTACCACAGTCATATATTTCGACATTCTCTGGCCAATCTAGCTCAGATAGCGCCTCAAACGCATGGACACCTATACCCTCATCAGTCAAGATATAGTTACCTACGCCCATTACTATAATATTCTTCATCATTACCACCAATAAAAACAAAGGGTGCTACAAAGCGTGTGCCTCATAACACCCTATTATTTGAAACTAGTTTTTAGTTATTATCTAACTTTAACTTTAACGATCTCTTGTCCTTCAGGGTCAACCGTGTGAACCGCACAAGCGATACATGGGTCGAATGAGTGGATAGAGCGGATAATCTCTAACGGTTTAGACTCGTCAGCGATTTTAGTGTTCATTAATGATTCCTCATATGAACTTTGTCTGCCTTTGCTATCACGTGGAGCTGATGTCCAAGTAGATGGAACAACTGCACTGTAGTTTTTGATAAGCTTGTTCTCAATTTTGATCCAGTGAGAAAGCATACCACGTGGTGCTTCGTTGAAACCAACACCTTCGTACTCGCCAGCAGGGATTTCAGTGTAGTTAACGTACTCTTTATCGCCACTTGCGTAGTTAGCTAGCAACATTTCGATAGACTCTTCAGCTTTCTCGATCATTACTAACGCTCTGATAGCTCTACATGCGTTACGACCCATAGTAGAGTTTAGTTGCTCAAGTTTAAGGCCTAATGCGCCAGCAACGTGGTTAACTAACTTAACTATTAAAGGATCTTTAGCATAGTAGCCCGATAAGATTTGTGCGATAGGGCCAGTTTGCATAACCATATCTTCAAAACGAGGAGCTTTAGCCCAAGAGTATTTACCGTTCTCGTCGAAACCGCTGTATGCTGGAGTTTGAACGCCATCATAAGGGTGGATAGAGCCTTCGCCATCGCTATACCAAGCACGAGTGCTATCCTCAGTAATACCTTTGCGAACTCTTTCGTCGTTCCAGTCTGCCCAGTTGTAGTAATCGCCATTAACGATAACACCACCAGCCATGCCGAACTTAGTGTTTTTAGGATCCATTGGGAAATCTGGGCACGCTAAGTAGTTAGGTGTACATTTACCAATGTTGAACCAATCTTTGTATGCACCAGCAATAGCTAATACATCAGGGATGTAAACTTTGTTGATGAACTCTTTAGTTTCAGCTAAAGAAGTTCTGATCCATTGGATACGCTCCATGTTTAATGTAGCCATGTTATCCATGTTTATAGCAGTAGTAACACCACCAACACATAAGTTTTGGATGTGAGGGTTTTTACCACCGATGATAGCAACTGCAGATGCAGCTTTACGTTGGTATTCAAGTGCTTCTAGGTAGTGAGCGAACGCGATTAAGTTTATCTCTGGAGATAATCTCATATCTGGGTGGCCCCAATAGCCTGAGCTATAGATACCTAAGTTACCAGTGCCAACGAATTTAGCTAAACGTTCTTTAGCTGCTTTCATTGCGTTTACTGAGTTGCTTGGCCAATCAGATAGCGATTGTGCTATTTGACCAGCTTTAACTGGATCTGCGCTAAGTGCAGATACGATATCTACCCAGTCTAATGCTGTTAAGTGGTAGAAGTGAACGATATGGTCTTGTAGTGACTGGATTGCCATAACGATGTTACGCATCATTTGAGCATTCACAGGTACTTCAACGTTAAGTGCATCTTCAACCGAACGGATAGAGCCTAGTGCGTGTGTAGTAGTACAAACACCGCAGAAACGCTGAGTCATAGCCCATGCGTTACGTGGATCTCTACCTTTTAATATTGTTTCGATACCCCTGAACGCCTGTGCAGACGACCAAGAGTTAGTAACTTTTCCGCCGTCAACTTGAACGTCTATGCGTAAGTGACCTTCAATTCGCGTGATCGGATCAACTGTTATCCTTGCCATTTTATAATTCTCCTATAATCTTACAAATTTTGCTGCTACTTGTGACCGTGGTTCGCCATGTTTGGCAGAATCGGTAACAATTTAACTAATACAGCATACGCTAAAATCTCTAACGCAACAAATCCAACAGTAATCATGAATTCGTTGATGCTAGGGAAATAGCTGTTCCACTCATCGCCAGGGTTGAAGCCGATTAAGTATACACCAAAACGATACATACCTGCACCTAACATAAGCATAAACGACGATAAGAAGATACCGCTTTGGCTTTTGCCATACTCAGTTGCAAATATAATGTACGCTGGAACTAATACTAAAATAAGCTCTAACCAGAAGTAGATAGATTGACCGCTAAATGATAGCGCTTCGCCCCATGCTCCACCTAGAGTGATAGAAAGCAATCTTACAGCTACCCAGAATGCAACGATATATGGAATAACCCTTGCAAGTGAAATAACTTCGCCTTCAAATGGGCGCTTTAGTTGGCGGCTTGATAAAACTGTCTCAAAACCAACAACAGAGAAGCCCATCAACACAGCATTGCTTAAGAACAATAATGGTAAAAACTGTGTTTGCCATAATGCGCTAAGCTTGTAGCCCATGATGATGTATAAAGAACCTAATGACGATTGGTGCATTGAAGGTAGTGTAACACCTAAAGCAATAACAAAGATTAATACTTTATCAAGTTTTGGGTATAACGATTTACCAATTTTTGCAAGTGTAGGGTGAGTTTTATCTAAATCGCTAAAACGCTCTAACACTGCTGGTAAAAACTCCAACACTAGTACGATACAATAAGCCATGATACAAAGTGCAACCTCGAATAATACCGAGTTTGGCTGCCACCTTGAAGGCATAAAGAAACCGTAAGAGTTCCAATAACGTCCGATATCCACCATAACTGATAAGCCAGCGAACGAATAACCAAACATACTTGATAATACCGCTGAACGCATCATTGGGTGATATTTAAACTTGTTCATAACATAACAAGTAATTGCTAAAACATAGCCACCGCAGGCAATTGCAGAACCAACTGCAACGTCATACGCTAGCCAGATACCCCAAGGGTAACCGTCTGAAAGGTTAGATACAGGCTCTAAACCATGCATAATACGGTAGCCGATTAATGAAAAACCGATTACCGAAAGCAGCAATAACACCCAAAACGTTGGGGTTAGTATCTTCGCCTTATGAACCGCATATTCTTGACTGTGACTCATATTATTTCCCCTCCCCGTCGTGGTGATTTTTGCTATTTTTGCTAATAACGATAGCTAAAGCTGTGTATAAAGCTATTGGTGCAATACCCCATTTGTAAATAGTGTGTTGCAAGCCTTCTGATTTGCCAGCGTATGAATAGTCAGCAATTTTATCAGTAGGGATACCAAGCTTAGTGAAATCAACAGAAGCAAGAACTAATTCGCCTGTGCCACCGTAAATTTTTTCGCCAAGTACCATATCTTTATAGTATTTGCCAGGGTTATCAGCTACACGTTTTTTAGCTTCAGCCAATAAGTCTGAACGCTTGCCGTAAACAACTGCTTTTTGTGGGCAAGTGTTTGCACATGCTGTGCCAGGCATATTGTTAAGGCCAAGTGTAGTGTAACACATGTCACATTTTACTATCTTAGGAACAGCTCTGTGCCACTCAAACTTAGGAACGTTGAACGGACAAGCCATTTGACAGTAACGGCAACCTACGCATTTATTAGCGTCATATGTAACAACGCCAGTTTCTTCATCACGCACCATCGCTTTAACTGGGCAAGCAGATACACAACCTGGGTGTAAGCAATGCATACAGTTTTTCTTGATGAAGTGAGTCTTTTTGTCACCATCAACAAATTTTTGAATAACTGTACGTAGACGGTAGTCTAGTGTAGTGACATTTAACCACGGTCTGTTAGGGTCATACTCGTCCCCTTCAGTCAATTTCGGGATTAAATCTTCTCTTTCAATAAAGTTTTGCTCTGATGCTGGTAAGTACTTCTCAACGAAGCTAGCACGCTCTGCAAAGTTTGTGCGGTAACAAGCAACAACACATGCTTGGCAACCCACACAAAGTGTTGAGTCATACATTTTTGTAACAGTATCTGGACCGAAAGAGCGTTCAGCAGCAGCTTGAACTTCAGGTACAGCAATACCGCCACATGCAGCCCCAACAGCAGTAGCACCAGCAGCAACTTTTAAAAAATTACGCCTAGTTGTTTTCATCCTCTGGCTCCTTCGGCAATTTAGCCGCATACACCGCTCCGGCACCTACAATGGCACCTACTGCAGCGCCTACAACTCCCATTTGTGTACCAGTTGCAGCTTTACCAAGCCCTTCTGGTTGAGATGTTGGAACGTTTGCATTTGGTGTAGGCTGTGCAACTGGAGCAAGAGCAAATAAGCTTTCTTGGAACAATACAGAACCTTCTGTACAACCGATACATGGAGCGCCTGAACCAATTGGCCATGCAACGCCATCATTAAAGTGGATGATTGAACAGTTAGCGTGTGTAACTGGACCTTTACAACCCATTTGGTATAAGCAGTAGCCTTCTTTGTGAGCTTCATCACCGAACTCTTTAACAAATCTGCCAGCATCGAAATGTGGGCGACGTTCGCAATGTTCGTGAATAAGTCTGCCATAAGCAAAAACAGGACGATTTGCAGCATCTAACTCAGGTACTTTACCGAAAGTTAGTAAGTATAAAATACAGCTTAGTAAGTTATAAGGGTTAGGTGGGCAACCTGGCATGCTGATGTATGGCATACCTGCTGGCATTTCTTTTTTAAGTTGGTCGATACCAACTGCGCCCGTTGGGTTTGGAGCTAAGGCAGAAATACCACCGTTAGTTGCACAAGCACCATAAGCAACAACTGCGAAAGCGTTTTCAGCAGCGTGTTTGAATTCAGAAATAGCAGTTTTACCACCGATTTGGCAGTAGATACCGTCTTCTTTTAATGGAATAGAACCTTCAACTACTAAAATATACTTGCCAGCATGTTTTTTAATAGCATTTTCTAGGTTCGCAGTAGCTTGATAACCAGAGCCAGGCATGATAGTTTCTTGGTACTCTAGGTTGATTAAGTCAAGGAGAAGTTCGCCAAGACCTGGGTGGTTTGATCTGAGTAACGTCTCAGAACAACCTGTACACTCTTGAAAGTGTAACCAAATAACCGGTGGACGGTTATCTCCATTTTCTGCTGCCGCAAGAACTTGTTCAGCTTGCGCAAGTGGTAATCCCATTGCAGCTGTTGCAGCTGTAACAGCTTTCATGAAACCACGTCTGCTGTAGCCAGCAGAATGATTGCTTCGTTCGATCATACAGACCCCCTAGTGCTTTTGCACAAAAATGTCAGCATTCCATTTGAACGTTATTTGGAAATGCTTTTGTTTTAATTCTATTACTTCAAAAAAAAATAAAACCTTAATTAATTTTACGCACAAGTACGCTAACGAACACAGCTCTCTTGCGTTCAGCTAGCTTTTTTACCCATATTAAAAAATACACACTGTTATAAAAATGAAAAAAAACGTCTTTAAACATTTTTTACAGCCTATACAGTAAAACTCAACTTTTATACGAACTGCCTACACATTAATGAAATGCAATATCCGAAACAATGTTTCAAAACGCTGAAATTAGCTACCAGCAACCGTTTTAAGCCTTTTTTCTACCTGATTTAATATAACACCATTAAATAAATAACACAAGAATTTTCACACAATTATTAGATATTTTAATAATTTAAAAGCCCGTACACAAAATGCACGGGCTTATATGTTAGTCTATTGTGACCATTCTTAAGAAGCTTGTTGTTTTGGTAACCCCGAAAGGTAAACCTGCTGTGATGATTATTGTATCACCTTTTTTAGCCAAGCCAGACTCTAACGCCTTTTGCTTTGCAGTGCTGATGATGCTATCTGTACTGCTGCTAACGCCGTCTGCTATCATTGCGCTTGCACCCCATATCATCGACATTTTATTACAAACATCTTCTGATGTTGTTAGTGCTAAAATTTTGCAATCAGGTCTGAACCTAGAGATACAATATGTAACGTAGCCTGATGTAGTGTATGACACGATTAATGATGCCTTAATATCTTTCACTAACCAGCTTGCCGCCCTACCGATTGCCCAAGTGAATGCTTGCGAGTCATCAAGGTTTTCGTTATCTAAGTTTAATGATGATATGCTATATGGCTCTGCCGCTGTAGCAATCCTTGCTAATGTTTCAACTGCTTCAACTGGATATTGACCGTTCGCTGTTTCATCAGATAGCATTAGTGCATCTGTACCATCTAACACTGCGTTTGCGATATCTGTTGTTTCGCCACGTGTTGGGCGAGGGTTAGCAACCATACTTGCAAGCATTTGAGTAGCCGTGATTACAAACCTACCTTTTAGCCTTGCAGCTTTGATAACTTGCTTTTGGATATGCGGGATAGCTTCCATTGGCATCTCTACACCAAGGTCGCCCCTTGCAACCATAACACCATCAACAGCGTCTAGGATTTCATCTAAGTTTTCTACTGCTTGTGGTTTCTCGATTTTTGCTATTAATTTAGCCGCATTGTTGCTGCTTGCTGCTATCTCTGCTTTGATTTCTTCTAAATCTTCCGCAGAACGTACGAACGATAGTGCTACGAAGTCAACGCCTGCCTCTAGTCCCATTCTGATATCTGCCCTATCTTTATCTGTGAACGCTGCAACTTGTAAGTTAGACTGTGGCATATTAGCGCCTTTACGGCTGAAAATCATACCGCCTGTGATAACGCTACAAGTGATGCGTTTGCCTTCGATGCTTTTCACAACTAAATCTAGCATGCCGTCAGCGATAAGGATATGTTCACCAGGTGCAACTTCGCATTCAATATTTGGGTAGTCAACAGGTATTGCGCCTTCAATTCCAGCATCTGATGCTGCAAGCACAACTATCTGCTTATCTTCGAGGCGGATACCCTCAGGTGGTAATTGACCTAAACGGATTTTTGGCCCGCATAAATCTTGCAAGATGCCAACATATACACCCATCTCAGCAGCTACTTCTCTCAATAATTTGATAGTAGCGCCATGCGTTTCATGCGTACCATGTGAAAAGTTTAAACGAGCAACATTCATGCCGTTTTCTATCATCTTTCTGATCGTTTCTTTGCTGTTAGACGCTGGGCCTATCGTACATACTAGTTTTGTTTTCTTCATAATCTTCGTCTTTTTCTCCTGTCTTTGTTTATATGTTATATTCTGATATCAAACTCACTAAACGCTTTAAAGTCGGACTTGCCAACTTCAAAAGCTTTCACGTCGTTTTCATGAAGTTTTTGCCATCTAATATTGACATTATCAATGTTTAATTGCTCTATGTCATAATTTATATCTTTTTCAGTTTTTATCAACACGTTGTAGCCACCAGCGCTATTTTCTACGAACGATAAAAATGTGCGCCCTATGTTTGTGAACTCTAAAAACATGCTCACGCCAATGTAGCCGTTATCATCCCTACGAAAACGCATCATACCGCCGTGAAAATCTAGCTCGCCATCGCCTTCAAAGAACGTAAACAACTCGCCTGATAATAGCGCATTAGCGATTTGTGTTTTAGTTATGGTATCTTTCGCTAATGTGTCACCTTGCGTATATGCATCATATTTTGCATCGCCTTCTACTGACATGCGCTTCAATAGCTTATTTTCGAAAAATATACCGCTATCTTTTACCACTCGTCTAAACTCTTCTGACACAAATGAAGCAATCTTAACGCCATTAAACTCTTGCATAACCTTGCCAGCATCAAACACATTGTAGTTGCCTATCTCTTTCGCAAGCATGCCAAGCAACAGTGTTTTTGTAGGCACGCCAACCGGCTTCATGTCTAGTATAGCACCGTTTGTTAAAACTTCTGCAAAGAATTTGACAAATGTTGGTGAAGGATTTAGCCTTGCTTGTATCGTTTTATCGCCTACTTGCAACGTATAAACATCGCCCTGCACGCTTAACGACTTGACAGATAATATATCGCCCTTAGCAAACAAATTTTCACTCGATAATGCAACTTTTATTTGTGGCTCTAGTGACAGAACTTTAAGCTTGATGTTGCCTGAGAGTTTATCGGCTGTAGCGACTTCAATCGTATTTCCAGCCATCTTGACAGTATACGCACCTTCGCCGTTTGCACGTACAACTTCTGCATTATAAGTGTTGCCAACAGTTATGCCTAGTTTACTTGGACCTTGATTAGCAGCATTACCTGCTATGTTTTTGATATCCACGGTTAGCACCTTTAGCGGTTTGCTAAGTTGATTGACATCCTCACTTCTGTGACTGAAATACCTAGCTCTCTAGCGATATCTGTATCGCTGTAGCCTTGTTCATTGAGTGACAATATTGTCGCATTTATGTCGAGCTCTTCGCTCTCTCTATCTATGCTTGCAGATAGCCTTGCTACCTTTTCATCTACTAAATCGCATATGTCTTCAAGCACTTCCTCACGTAACCTTATGGCGTTATCTAGCTTATCAGCTGCTTGTTCGCTCATTTGCACCATGTCACGCATGTTGTCCATGATTGTGTATGCCTCTGTAGGAGTGAAGTTTATAAGCTTGCTCTCAATTTTCTTAATACGATATAGTAACCATGCTATAACCAGTATCAATACTAATACCAGCATAAACAACAACAGCAAAATAGAATCCATTAAAACACCTAAATTAAATACTCATACGCTTTTTAGCGTTTTTTAAAGCCTCACGTTCAAGTGAGAATATCAGCTTGATAACATTATCGCGCACTTCGTCTGACAACCTATCAAATGTGGCAATATAAAGCCCTGTGCCATCTATATTCACTTTGACTGGCGCAAAGTCGCAAAGGCATGCAAACGTAAACCTGCCACCATCACTCGTTAGCGTAGTCGTCATAAATATATTATCAGCGCCACGTATGTCACGGTCAGCATAGATAACCATACCTGAACCACTTAACAACAAACATTTAACATTAAACAGCCCATCAATTTCATCTTTTGGGCGCATGTATGATAACATCTCATCTAGTTTAGAGTTTATCTCAACTAAAAAAGATATAAGTTCAGGATTTTCAACATCTTCACGATTTAGTATACTTTTGATACGCATAGATAAATTATTACGCTCGCGTGTGTTAATCTTATCCGCGCATGCGTTATACTTCATAATGCCATCTTTCTTCAATAGCGCTATAGATACATCTTCTTTATAATCTATCGTATGGTAGTCAAACATGACATGCTCACTAATGTGGTCGCCAAGCTCTATCGTGATGCAATCATCATCATGCTCAACAACTGCAACAGCATGAACTTTGCGCTCATCGCCAACAACCGCCCTGAACTCATCAGCTTGCGTAAAATACTCGCGATCATATCCACCGATAGAGACTTTAAGAGGTTGCTCCTGCAACACATCTACATGCACTATCTTTATATCATCAAAATATACCAGCAACAGCTGTAATTTCTCTAAGGACATCAACCCTACCTTTAATTAAGCTCTTAAGTCAATACGCTCTAGCCCATTTTCATCATCGGCTTGGGCTGCATGCTGATCATGGCTTTGTTCGCCATCTCGCCTGTCGCGCTTCTTCTTTTCTTCCAGACGTTGAACAGCTTCCTTCGATATTGTAGGATTGTCTGATTGGTCTGTTTTCTGCACAGAAGAGCTTTTCTTATCAGCTGCTTTTTTAAACTCTTGTAAAAACTGCGCACTATGGCTCTCATGCCCACGCTGCACATTATTCTGCGCTTGCTCAGACACATAGCTACGTGACACCACCGTCGCAATATCATAAGGTTTTACCATAACTCACCCCCTGAAAGGTTTAGTTATATTCAAAAGCCAACAAACTATTTGTTTGTATATGTTTTCTTTCTGTAAAGCGCTCCGCCACCAAAGTTTGTCACAACAAAGCTTTCTGAAATTCTAGTCAATGTTTCTGAGTGGCCTAAGAATAGGTAGCCATCATCATTTAAAACTTTTGCAAACATCTCAACAGCTTTCGCTTTGTTATTCATATCGAAGTAAATTAATACATTACGACAGAAAATCACATCAAGGCGACCCATAGTAGCCGCTATAGTGTTAGACACTAGGTTGCCCACAGTGAACCTTACACGCTTTTTAATATCGTCATTAATGCGATAAATTTGCCCTTCTTGCTTGAAGTGCTTATAGAACGTAGTAGGTACGCCACGGAATGAACCGCTACGATACTCACCCTGTTTAGCAACTTCAACAACATCAGAGTTGATATCCATGGCAATAATCTCTATGCTTGCTTTCTCAAACAAGCCTGCTTCTTGCAGTGCTATTGCGATAGAATATGGCTCCTCGCCTGTCGAACATGGGATAGACCATATACGAATACGACGCTTACCTTTTGATATCATCTCTGGCAACGCTTTCGTAACTAAATGATCAATCTGCCCACGCTCACGCATGAAGTATGTTTCATTTATCGTAACTAAATTTATGAGCTTCACTAGCTCGTTATGTTTATTCGGGTTATATTTAAGGTAATAAATATAATCTTTATATGTTGTAAAATTAAGCTCTGACAAACGTTTAGATAATCTATTTTCTATAAGGTACTTTTTGCTCGGCATAAAGAGTATACCAGAGTTGTTATAGATGATATCCTTAAGTTCGACAAATTCAGCTTCATTAATGCTAATTGTACTTGTTAACACGTCCCTAATCCTCAATATTTGCAGTTATTTTGTCGCGCACATATCTGCTTTCTTCCTGCTCTAGTTTACCTTTAAGTATATCTTGGTAGCCCTCTGGTTTACATGAAACAACGATATCCACCGCATGGTAGCGCACTAGCCAGCTTGGATCTTTATCAATTAATTCAAGCGCATATGTTAGCGCATCTTCCTCAGACGATTTATATAAGCCTTGCAGTGCTTCTTTACGGATATCCTCGTTGTTGTCATCAAGCAGCTTCTTGAAGAATTCTGCTGAAAGTTCAGGCCACGCGCTAACTACTTCAATCACAGATAATTTAACGCTTTCATCTAATGTTGGGTATAGCTCCATTAAACGATCAACAATAACTTTATCTTTTGAACGCGCAAGTGCTTTTACTGCAAAATATGCTATAAGTGTGTCTTTATCACATGCTTTCTCAAGCAACTCATCAACGTGACCACCTGCACCCAGTTTTGCAATGCTGATAGCGGCAGCTTCTTTCACAGCTACTGATTTATCTTCAAGCATAGATATTAAGATATCTATACTTTTCTGTCTATTAAACATGCTTAGTCTGTTTGCGATAGCTTTCCTAACGCCTTCAGAGTTTTCTATAGCTAGGTGGTTAATTATCATTTCATAAGCTTCATCAAAGCCCATTACAGTAAGTGCATGCACAGCTAACACTCTGTGGGCTTCATCAGCATTAAGGTATTTCAACATGCGTTCAGGATCAGTCTCATCGGCTAATAGCGCTATTGCCGCTGCTGCTGCTTGTGCTCTAGCATCTGTGCAGATATCTAAAAATTCATAAAGTCTTTCTTTAGATTCTCTGTCACCTAACCAACCTAAGACGGCTATCGCTGCAGCCTGCACGTTTGCAAATTGGCTATTTAACTGGCTACGTATAACCTCAACACTATCATAGTCGTATGCACGGCCGATTGTATACACCGTATATTCGCATATAGTGTCACTCGACATACCGCTATAAAGAAGTTTAACAAGCTTTGCTCTGATTTCTTCATTATAGTTTTTAGATAAATACTCAGAAACTTTTGGTGCTTCGTCAGGGTCTAAGAATTTTGAGCATAGTTCTGTAACAGTATATGCTGAGTAGTCTTCTATAAGGTCGAACAAACCAACAAGGTTAGTAACTTCTAGCATCATCACAACATGCTCAGGCACGTTCGACAAACTAATATTTACGCCAAACTTTGAAACATTACGCTTAAGTGAAATAAGCTCAGCTAACGCTTTACTATGCACATAAGAGCAGTTGCGCATATCTAGAACTAAACGCTCTATATCTTTATTTTTTTCGAGGACTTCAATAATCTCTTTCGTACAGAACTTCTCAACCATGCTATGTAGTTTTACATTATCAAGCGAGCTTGTAACAGACGTTTTAAGAGCGTTTCCCTCTATAACATACTCAAAATCCTTCATAGTGGTTACCCTAACGCTTCTGCTTCAGTATCGAATATTGTGAACACTTTGTTCAAACCAGTGAATGAGAACATTTCACCAATATCTGCAGGCATTTCACATAATATAATCTGTTTTTTAAGCTTTTGAGACTCTTTGAACGATTCAATAATATCTCTTAAGCCAGAACTGTTCATATATACTACATCTTTGAAAGATAACACAACACAATCAGCCTCGCTGAATTGCCCGATGATTGCTTTCTTCATTTCTGCGCCAGTATTAATATTAATCTCGCCTTTTAAGTAAATGACTCTTTTTGATCCAACAGATTTGATGTTCATAACATCCTCCTTTTCCTAAATCCTATTATTTATATTCATTATTCATATAGCTAGCTTAAGACTTTTCTCTCTTTATTACAAAAATTGTGACATCATCTTCAAATTTGTTATCAGCAAACGATTTAACATCTGTCATAATTTCGTCGATTATCCTTTCACACGAATAGTTGCTAAACATCATCAGCTTCGATATCAATCTATCATATCCATATTGCTCGCGTTTGTCGTCCATCGCTTCGACTAAGCCGTCAGTATACATAAAGAAAATGTCGCCCTCTTCAAGTTCAACTTCTTTTTCTTCATAGTCAAGCCCTGCAAATGAACCTAAAAACATGCCACCAGCATTCAGCTTCTTAACAATAAACTCTGACTTATCAAACATCAACACTGGGTTATGCCCAGCAGATGCGTAGTTTATCTTGTGCATGGCAGAGTTTAACACGGAGTAAAACATCGTGACAAAGTCATTAGTTTCAATATTGTCGCAAAGGATTTCGTTAACAACTGCAAGCGCTTCACTAGATGATACAAGATCACTAGTGTATGAGCGCATAAGCGCACGTGTAATAGCCATGATAACAGCCGCCGGAGTACCATGCCCCGATACATCAGCAACAAGCAACCCCATATAGTTGTTACTCATATTGATAAAGTCATAATAGTCACCACCAGCAAACTCAGCAGGTAGATAAAATGCTGAAAAATCATAGCCTTCAACTTGCGGCAACTCGTTCGGCAATAAGCTGTGCTGTATGCGTGCAACTTGCTTCAAGTCTTCATCAATAACAGCTTGAGCATGCTTTAACTGCTCGTTCATACGGAGCAAATCTTCGTTTAGCATACGCATTTGCCTTTGCTTTTCCTGTATAGCTACTTGGCTAGTCCTGATTTCATCAATCAGCTTAATCTCACGTGAAGTGTCACGCAGTGACTCGACTAAATATTTATCAAAAGAAGAATAAACCACAGTCATTGACGCATCACGCATCTGCCTGTGAGATTTATCAATCCCTTTATTATTAAATGGGCAGTCAGAACAAGGCTCACTAAAACCATAAACCTCATAACACTTAACATCTGTATGGTTGAGATCAGGCACAAGAGATGCGGCCTGCAATGACTTGTTAATTTTTATAATTCTATAATCAGGGCTGACGATCAATAAACCCTGCTGCATGCTATTAAACGCAGTATCTAGGAACTTATTGTGCCTAAATAACTTACTTTTCTCTTCCAGCATAAGTATGTTTTCTGTAGATGCCAACTTCGCACGATAATTTGACTGTTTGTAGCCTTGCACAAGCTCAGTCGCATTAACCAACGACTCAACAAATATGTTATCACTCACTTGCCTAATAGTTGTGATATATGAATGAAGTTCACCATTATAAACAACTACGTCGCGGTTGAACTTAGCATTCTTTGTATTTAATTCGCCATTATTTATCGGGCACTCGCGACACTTTTTCGCATATCCGAAAAGCGCATTATAACACTTCTTATTAATCAACTCATCTGGATGACGGCCTGAAATAGACGCAACCTCATTGTTACAATATTGAATATTGTATTCACTATCAACAACATACAAAACAGCATCAATACCATTAATAATTTGGCTGTAGTCCTTCAAAATATACCTCATATATATTTATATACAAATACTCAAATTTAATACATGAGTATAATCCATTTCTAGCATTGTATATCACAACTACGTGTAATTCAACTATTTTATTTGAAAATGATCAATTATGTTTGAAAAATTATATTTTTTGTTCAGAATAAATGAACTTTCACAAGATTGTTTAACCACAGGTATAACATCATTTGCTACTGCTTAGCACATCAGTTAATACAAAAATTCGTTAAACAACAATGATTTATTGCACAATAAAACACCATATACTATCTTGTACTGAAAGGATATGTGAAAAAAGTTTATGCTATGTTAAACGTAACACTATCATAATCATCAATGATATAAATGCAAATATTGCAGAATACATTATAATCTTTACAGAGATTTTCTCTGATGAAAACATTAGGCCGTTCTTATAGTTATTAACCTGCTCTTCCACATCGGCGATTGTCGTGAGCATTTCTTCGATCACGTCACGGTTTTTCTTGAGGTCGTCTTCTGCCTCATACTCGATGACGTTACCGATATATACAATAGTATATTCAACCAATGTAAAAAGTGTGCTACGCAAATACGCAAACTGGTGCACAAATAAATAACTAGGCGTTTTGATAAGCTCTGGCAACAAGTCATATTGGATACGCTTTAATCGCTCACGTGTTTCTGGTGGAATTTCGTTGATATCAGGTATTTTATCAATCTCGTTCATAATACGCCTGACTATGCGAAAATATTGGTCGGCTAGGTCAGGTATTGCGCTAACTTTTAGCCTGATTGACTTGCGATTATCTTTATTAGCTTTTAAGAAGTTTTTAATCAAAACTATTGCTGATGGCACTTTTACTTTCTTACGCTTACGAACAACACGTATTGAGCGCTTCATCTCTATTGTGACAAGCGTTTCAACGATCTCTTCAGTAGTGAATATGAAGTGGTTCATACCCTCTAGGATTTCACGCTCGCCTTCGCTTAGCGTTCCGTTTGTGAAGAAGAATAAACGAGTAACGTTTTCGTCGTTCATCGTCCTTAGTACATCAGTCGCTAAGAACGGGTCAATAGATTCACCAGGTTTTACAACTTCGATCCATACGACAGCTTGTTGCTCCTCACGGTTGTGGTAAGCCCAAAGTTCAACACGGCGCTTTGCATCAACGTCTTTCAACGCCCTATGCAACGAGCATCCAAAATCTTGCATAACATCAGTTACGAACGTATAAAGCTCTGATAACTTGATATTATAAAGTTTTTCGTATTTATTCTCCCGCACTAAGTCCATAAATTTCCGCCCTTCTGTTTGCCGCGTTGTTTTTGTCAGCTGTTTCTACAGCTAAATATCTGTCGCCCAGTCCAACAGTTTTAATGTTGTCAGACGGTATACCTAAGTCAACCATAGCCTGTTTTACTGACTCTGCACGCTTGTATGATAAGTCGAAGTTATCTGTAAAAGCTTCTGTAGGCGCCGTAACAGCTTGGCTGTCTGTATGCCCAAGCACAACATATCTTTTAGTTTTATCAAGATCTTGCAAGCGCACTAGCGCATTTGACTGCCTTGGCGCAATGCTTGCGTGGTTAAAGTATATTGTATCAAGCTTTATCAAGTCTTTCGACGTTGGTGTTAAATCTAAGTGGCTATTTGCATCAAACCATGAAGCATTATCAATCGGTGGTTTTGTGCCACCAACCTCTTCAAAAACTGATGCAGGGGTATAAGACGATGGAATATCTGTAACAATACTATCGGTATTTAATGGAATTTCTTGAGTAACTTCTTTATCAACTTGCCTAATTTCAACGACACGCCATCCATTAAGCGCTATCTGTGACTCGGCCTCGCTTTTTGTGTATGCTTTAATAACTAGTGTTGTAAGAACTTTTGATACGTTGTTTTCAACAACTGCTTCGTATGTATGCTTTGTTTGAAATGCCTGCGCATGAACTAAGTTATCGCCACCAATAAAATGGACGGCGAGGCAACTCATTAGTAATAGGCTTATGCTCAAGCATTTTGACGTTATTCTTCCCAAGATTATAATCCTCTATCGCTTTCGACATTTCTTTTTTTGCATACGTTGCAAGTATGATTAGCTTGTAAACTACATCCTTACCACCGTTGTATGCGATAAATGCTGTAGGGTCAAGCTGTGATGCTGTCTGAAACGTGGTAGTCTCCGTAACTACTTCATATACGTACACTTTAGCCGAAGCCTCAGACTGCATCAATATACATAACAGTAAAAATATGCTAGCTATTTTTCCTTTGCGATACAAGCTCATCGATCTTATCCAATAATACATTCTGATTAAGCGGCTTCATGATGAACGCATTAATGCCAGATGTAGCAATTTTCTTTCTATCCGATGCCTCAGTCCTTGCTGAAACAGCGATGATAGGCACTTCACAGCCTTTCTCTCTGATAGTTTTAGCAAGTGTAAAGCCATCCATATCTGGCATCATGATATCAGATATAATTATATCTATATTTTTATTCTTATCGACAGCATTCATTGCATCTTTTGCTGTAGGTGCTTCAATCATTTCTAGCCAGCCAACATTTTCAATCAGCTTGCGTGCAATCTTTCTATCTGTTGCAGAATCATCACACCACAACACGCGCACCACATTGCTATCTTTCCTAGCCTCAACAGGCTCAGCAACACGTGGGCTTGCTTTAGGTTTTTCAGTTCTTCTGCGTATGCGACGTGGCATGTTTTGAGCAAGCTCCATAACGCCAGCAACGTCAACGATTAACCTAACACGACCATTACCAGTAATTGTTGCACCAGCGATACCTGGGTTACCACCAATATATTCACCTAATGATTTAATAACAATCTCTTCTTGGCCAATCAACTTATCAACAATAAAGCCAACTTGTTTTTCAGCAAGGGCAACAACAACAACATAAATTTCATCGTTATTATATTCCTCAAGGTCGAACACTTCTTCCATTCTAACTAATGATAAAACTCTATCACGCAGTTTCAGAACTTCTCTGCCTTCAAATGAGTGTATTTCTTCGTTTGTGATACGCACAGTTTCGATAACTGATACTAAAGGTATTGCAAACGTTTCACCAGCAACCTCGACAAGCAACGCTTGGATAATCGCTAATGTTAATGGTAGTTTGAGGTAGAATGTTGTACCACGGCCAATTTCACTTTCGATAGAAATGATACCGTTCAGTTTTTCAATATTCGTACGTACAACGTCCATACCAACGCCACGGCCAGATACGCTTGTAACTTTTTCAGCAGTAGAAAAGCCAGGGCGGAATATAAGCGAGTATGCTTGGTTTTTATCCATAGTTGCAGCTTCATCAGGTGTGATGACGCCTTTTTGGATAGCTTTTCTTTTCAGAACGTCTGCGTCCATACCGGAACCATCATCACGAATTTCGATAACTATGTGGTTACCTTCATGGTAAGCTGATAGGTGAACTTCACCACGCCTTGGCTTGCCATTTGCAACGCGCACTTCAGGCATTTCAACACCATGGTCACATGAGTTTCTAATCATGTGGATAAGTGGATCGCCGATTTCTTCTGTGATAGATTTATCAAGTTCTGTATCTTCACCAGTGATTATTAGATCAATCTCTTTGCCTGTGTCTCTGCTTAAGTCCCTAACCATACGTGGAAACTTGTTGAAAACTTTACCAATTGGCATCATCCTAGTTTTCATGATTGCAAGTTGCAATTCAGTAGTATTCATACCTATTTGTGTAGTTGTTTCAAGCAGTTGCTCGATCAAATATTCGTTTTCAAATTTATGTTCAAGGTCGCTAGATAACTGCGATAGTCTGTTTCTAGACAGTACAAGCTCACCAACAAGGTTAAGCAATGCATCAAGTCGCGTAACGTCAACACGCACAGTCTGCTCAACAGTTGTGGCAACACGTTGCGGCTCATCAGCTTTTTTAGCTGGTGCTTTTGCAACTGGCGCAGGTGTAGGTGCTGCCTCGCTCTCTTGAGCTGGTGCAGTAGGTGCAGCGCTAACTATTTTGCCTTCGTTAGCTAGTTTCAATTTCTCAATGATTTCCTCAATAGATGAGTCGTCTGTACCTTGCTCGATATCAGCGACAACTTGTTTTGTGATATCAACAAATTCAAGCAATACGTCCATAATCTCAGGTGTAACCACCATGTCGCCTTTACGTAGCTTGTTAAGGATTTCTTCTGCGTGATGGGTAACTTGAGATAGCTTGTCAAACCCTAGGAACGACGAAGAGCCTTTCATAGTGTGTGCACCACGGAAAATTTTATTTAATAAATCAAGATTATGTTTGTCATTTTCAAGTTCGACTAGGTCGTGGTCAAGTGACTCGATCGCCTCATTTGTTTCGACTAAAAAATCCTGTACTAACTCTTGCATATCATCAAAGTTCATATATCACCCATTATACTCCAAACTCTTTGAGGAGCTTGTTTACTAGGTCTTGGTCTTGTAAGATTTCTTTTGTATCTTTCATTTTATCCAACACGTTCACATCAATAACATTTTGCTTGATCCCAAGCTTAATTAGTAGTGATGCAAGCCTATCTTCTAATGATGATACAACCTCAAGACTAGCCTCAATATTCGCCCTTGTGCGCTCCCTAAATGCCAATGCAGAAAAAACGTCAAGACAAACTTCTTTGCCTGACTCAGCATTTGCAAGCACCCTGTCAACCATACCATTTGCACGAGTAAAGTCGCCAGACTCGACAAATTGACGCAACAACTCTAGGTTATCTTTTATGCTATCAACATTAAAATTTAAGTTATCAAAACTTGCAAAAACGCTTTCAGTAGCCTCTCTCGAATCATCAATGACGCTACTTAACACACGTTCAAACGTAGGTATATCGTCATACGTCTTGCTGACTGTGTTAGAAGCTGTTTGCAACTTCTTTAGTGAGTCGTTAAAATATCGTGCGATATCATACAAGTCACTTTCAGGGTCAGCCATAACGTCAACGATGTCATACTTACCTTCATTGATATTTCGAGCTATCTTCAGCAGCTCGTTCAAGTCTTTAAACTCACTCATAACTATAAATCCAATAGTTTAAATACTTTCTCTTGAAGAGTGTCTGGTGTAAAAGGTTTAACAACGTAGTTGTTTACACCACTTTTCAGCGCTGTGAGAATGTCTTCTTTAGCTGCTTCAGTCGTAATCATAAGGATTGGCGTTTCAGCGTACTGCTCTTTTTGGCGTAACGCTTTTACGAAAGTCAGGCCATCCATCTCTGGCATGTTCCAGTCAGTGATGATTAAGTCTACTTCAGATTTAGACATAACTTCAAACGCTTCAATGCCATTACCCGCTTCAAGAACTTTGTCGAAACCAAGCTTGTGTAGCGTGTTTTTGATGATCCTGCGCATAGTAGAAGAATCATCTACTGTAATGATTGAATGTTCGTATCCCATGTATAACTCCTCCAGTGTACAAATCAGTACACATCAATTATTGAGTAATTTTGTTCATATTAATCTAATGTATATTAAAACGCATACATTATCAACCACAAATTATCATTTTTTATTAATCTTTTAATTTTTTTAGTCGCTCTGCTTTGCTGACAATCTCTCTGATCCTAAAGCCAAAGTATCCATCAATGATAACAACTTCGCCCCTTGCAACAACCTTGTCATTCACTGCTAGTTCAATCGGCTCACCTGCGTTTTGCTCTAGCTCGACGATATTACCAGGCCCTAAACCTAGGATATCTTTTAAAAACAAGTTAGTTGTGCCCATGCGAACACTTATTGGTATATCAATATCTAAAAGCAAGTCCAAGTTTTGTGTAGGTATATCAGTTGTATACTGCCCACCATTTGGCGCTACCGGCGCTGGTGTCGAGAAAAAATCAAAACTTTGCGTCGGCTGTGCATCAGGTTGAGCTTGCTCACTCACGCCACCTGCAAGGTAGCCTTCCATTGTTTCATCAATATATAACCTGAGTGGCATATTTTTGTCGTCGAAAGATATTGTATAGTCAAACACGATATATTCGTTTGCTTCAAAGTTTGCAGTAGCGCTGCAAATATCAACGTCTGCCACTTTAATGCTGAACTTGCTGCCAAATGCGCCTTCAAATGGAACATTTAACCCACTAAGTAGCTGTGATGAAAGTTCTTTTACGGCATCGAGGATTTCGCTATCTAGCTCATCTTGCCCTTGCCCTTCACCAGCAAGCATCAAGTCTGCAAGTGCAGTAACATCTTGCACACTTATTAAGACACCTATCTCCGCAGAAATGTTTTCCTCTTTCCCAAAAATATGTGTTTTACCTTCGTAACCATTTACTAAATCAGTAAGTTCTGTTTTATAGGTTTCACCAAGCGTTACAGAAACGTTTTTTGACGTGATAGCCATAAGTGAAAGAGAAAAATTTTCCGACACTATAGTGGAAAACCTCTCTAACTGTGGCTGTGCCGAAAAATTAATTGTTTCTTTCATCTTCTTCCTCCGTTGTTGCACGTGTAATCTTTATCGCTTTCTTTACGCCTAGCACACCTAATGCACCATAGTATTTATGCTTATTGCTGATGTACACATTCAACGGGCGTTTATTCTTCTTATTTAATATTATTGTATCATTTTCATTAAGTTCAAGTATTTCGCTCACTTTCAGCTTAGCTCTACCTAGTTCAACTATTAGTGGTAGGTCAATATTTTCTAGCAAGTCTAATATACGTGACTCGTACTCACCAGAGCGACCGTGCTTAGCACCGATTAGCCAATCTTGTGAGCTGATTTTATTTAAAATAGGCTCAAGGATGATTGCTGGTAAGCATAAGTTCATCATGCCTGTAACTTCGCCAAACTTTATCTCGAAAACTGTCAACACGACAACCTCGTTTTGTGCAACGATTTGGATAACGTGTGGGCTGTTCTCACTTAGTTCTTTCTTGAAACGTACGTTAGGTACGATCTGCTTCCATACATCTTCAAGCTCTTTCAATATCAGCGATATAATACCGTCGATAATTGTCATCTCAAGTTGCGTAAGTTCACGCACATGGTATAGTGGAAGCCCTTGGCCGCCCAACAGTTTATCAACTATCGGGAATATTAGTGACGGGTTTATCTCTAAAACAGCATTACCTTGCAGAGGTATCATACTGATAATGTTGAAACTTGTAGGGTCAGGCAACGACATTAAAAATTCGCCATATGTCATTTGGTCGACACTTACAAGTGAAATATCTGTAATCGTCCTCAAAAAGCTAGATAAATTAGAGCTAAAGTTACGTGCAAATTTATCATGTAAGTTCCTTATTGAGCGTAGCTGTTCTTTAGATACCCTATCTGGTCGCCTAAAATCATATATTGATATTTTCTTAGGCGCCATATCTTGTTGTTTGTCTGCAATGACAGGGACAACAGAATCATCAGACACCGTCGACAATAACGCATCAATTTCATCTTGACTTAAAATATCTGCCATGTTCTTTTACCCGTTATGTTTGTATTATTAATAATATAGCACATCGACCGATTAACGGCAATGGAATATTATTCTCTCACTTATTTCATCAAGTGGAACTATCTCGTCTGCAAGCCCAGCCTCAACGACTGATTTTGGCATGCCATAAACAATGCTGCTTGGCTCATCTTGCGATACTACGAACCCGCCAGCTGCTTTCAAATCTCTCATACCTAATGCACCATCGCTACCCATGCCTGTCATAATTACGCCTAAGCAAGATGATTTATAAATGCTTGTGATAGAAGATATCATAACATCTACACTTGGCCTGTTAAACAATTCTGCTGGCTCTTCAGATAGCTCTGTATATACGCTTGCGCCCATTTTTCTAAACTTCAGATGGAAACCACCCTTTGCTATATAAACAACATTAGGTTCAAGCTTTTCTTTGCCTTGCGCCTCAATGACTGTCAACTTAGATGATGCATCAAGCCTTGCAGCAAGAGATGCCGTAAAGTTTGGTGGCATATGCTGAGTGATAACAATAGGCACGCCTATATCAGCTGGTAATTTTGGTATAACTTGCTGTAGCGATTGAGGGCCACCAGTAGATGTGCCTAGCGCTACGATTGTTTTATGTGTTGAAGACCTTGTAACTATACGTGATGAACCAGCACCTGATGAGCCTGTTGCCCTCGGTGCTGTGCCTGTAGCTGATGCCGTCAATGGCCTTGTCGGAGTAGTAGTTGGCGTTGTAGTAGATGTTGTAAGTGGTCGTGATGATGCTATTGGTCTTGATAGACGACTAATTCTGCTGCCACTTTTCGCCAGCTTGCGTATTTTGTTTAGGAGCTCCTCTTCAAGATTTGCGCCACCGAAAACGCTTGTCAACTTAGGTATAAAGTCAACTGCGCCCATATCTAATGCTTTGAGGGTAGACTCTGCGCCTTCTTTTGTAAGCGAGCTAACCATGATAACAGATGTTGGGCATTGCTTCATTATAAGCCCTAGTGCTGTGATGCCGTCCATTATCGGCATTTCGATATCCATAGTGATAACATCAGGCTTTAGCTCTGCTGCTAATTCAACACCTTCCTTACCGTTAACACCGACACCGACTAGTTCGATATCAGGAGCGTTATTCATTATAGCTTCTAACGCCTTGCGCATAAAAGAAGAATCATCTACTACTAATACTCTTATTTTACTCATAAAGGTCTTTTAATCTCCGTCTCAATTTTTGTACTGCTGACAGGTGAATTTGTGACACCCTCGACTCTGTAAGCCCTAAAACTTCCGCGATTTCTTTCATCGTAAGCTCTTCATAATAATAAAGTGCTACGACGTGGCGTTCTTTATCAGATAGTTTATCAATCTCTGATGCTAAACGTTCGGTCATCTTTGATTTAAGGACTTCGTCTTCCGGTGATAAGCCACCACCTTTTATAAAATCAATCAACGAGCTATCGTCATCATCGCCTACGTTTTTATCAAGCGACAACACACTCTCGTTTTCTAAAATGCCTAATAGTCTATAAACGTCTTCTTCTTCATAGTCAGTATGTTCTACAATTTCGGCTACTGTAGGCTTATAGCCAAGTTTAACTGACAGTTGGCTAACTTCTGCCTCAAGTTGTTTCATGCGTACGCGCAAGTTTCTAGGCAAAAAGTCTAGCCCACGCAACGAATCGAGCATAGCACCTTTAATGCGACGCTCGGCATACGTACCGAATGCTACGTTACGTGATTTATCAAACTTTTCAAGCGACTCAACAAGCCCAACTGATGCAGCTGAGAAGAGTTCGTCCACTTCGACGCTGTCTGGCAATGTGCTTTTAATGCGCAACGCCCACGACTTAATCTTAGGTAAGAACTCTGCTACAATGGCTTGTTTTTCTTCATCGTTAAATGTTGATATTTCGTTATTCATACGCTATCACAGTATCTTCCAATAGTTCTTAAAAATACGCGCTAAACTATCAGTTAATGTTTTAATGATGAAGTATATAATAAAGAATGCAACAATATCCCTCAAGAAGAACGACCAGTGTGGCTCTGTAAATAAAATCTTGAACAGAAACGAAACCGTCATAACGACTGAGGCAACCAGTATCGGCAGATATTTCAATGATGATATCATTTTTTAAATACCTCCTTAAATAAGTTGTATATTCCAGCGCCACGCTTAGTAACTGGCAACCCAATGTATCGCCTAGCGCAATTTTCTATATCTTGTGTAAACATAGTGTTCGGTTCAACAAAGCTGCAAGGCTTCTGCATGCGGATAGCACGGCGTACGTTTTTATCGTCACGTAAGTGGCCTAGTAGTTCTAGCTCTATGTTTAAAAACTTCTTAGTAACCGACTTTAAACTCATGAATACGTTATCAGAGTTTGGTATATCGTCGACCCTGTTCAACACAACGCTTACAGTATTAATATCGTACAATTGCTTCACAACCTTAATAAAAGCGTATGCATCTGTGATGGCTGTAGGCTCTGGCTGTGTAACAACGATAACCGAATCTGCAATGCTTGCAAACCTCACAACCGAGTCTGCAATGCCTGCGCCTGTATCAAATATGATATAATCATACTGATTGTCTAGCGTGATAAATATATTGAAAATTTTCTCATAGTCTTCTTCTGATAAAACAGCAAGTTCCATAAACCCACTAGATGCTGGAAACACGTCGAATCCGTAAACGTCTTTCTTCAATATCGAGTCGATAGGTGCTTTACCGTCAAGATACTTCTTGATAGTAGAGCTGACTGATAGCGATAGCATAATATCGACGTTTGCAAGCCCTAAGTCTGCGTCAAACACAAGCACTTTATGGCCAAGCTGTGCCAATTGGTAGGCAAAGTTTACAGTGAAGTTAGTTTTACCCACGCCGCCTTTACCGCTGGACACAGATATATATCTACTCTTCCTGTTTGTTTCCCATGCTTGTCTTCTCAAATTATAAGCCTGATCAGCCATTATTTCCCTTCCCTGTTAATACATCTATTACTACTTGTGCTACCGTTTTTTGCCATGTTGCTAGTTGCTCCATACAGATGGAATATCCTGTAGTATTTTCTTAGCAATTTTCTTGCCATCTGGAGATTCCATATCATCAGGAACATTTTGACCTGTTGTAAAAAGCAGCATTGGGACTTTCTTTTTTATTGGTATATTAAAGAGAGGCCCATAATATTTTGTTTCGTCTAACTTTGTAAACACTAGGTATTCAGGCGAAAGTTCAGAGTATCTCTCAACGATATCTAACATCTCTAACGGGTTAGATGCCATTGATAAAACTAGCGATACTGAAATTTCATCTGACACTGTTGTAAAATCACGTATACTTGCAATCTGTGTAACATCATACTGGCTTCTGCCCATTGAGTCAATCAATATGCAGTCATATATTGTTCTTGTATCTTGCAAGATTTTACGCAACTCACCCGGGCTAGACGCTACATATAGTGGTATCTTAACGATCTCAGCATATGTTTTAAGTTGCTCTACTGCGCCTATTCTAAAGTTATCTAATGTAATTAAACATACACGCAAGCCGTGTTTTAATGTCATTGTTGCGGCAACTTTTGCTATAGTTGTAGTTTTGCCAACGCCTGTTGGGCCAGCAAATGCAATGATACGCCTTTGCATGATGTCAACATAATCAGGCTCAACTTTCACCATCTTCGCTAGTGAGTCCATAACTAAACTCTTTAGCTGTGCTTGTGACATTTTATTACTTGTGCTACGTTCGATATTCTTTAATGCTCTATATGCAATAACGTCATCTACACCGTTTTTAACCATCATTGCGTGGTATTCTTTCAACTTCGGCGTTAAATCTATCATGATGTTGTTGCTATCACTTATAGATGTTTTCATAGCCTTTAGTTCACGTTTTAGGTCGCCTATTTCTGATAGCATTGCTGGCAACTTATCAAGCCCAAGTGCGCTAACCATAGCCGCCATTTGCTCCATACTTGGTGCAGCTGTTTGCTGTGGCTGTGGTTGAACTTGCGGTTCCTTTCTAGGCATATACGCTGGCTCTGCCTTTGGTTTATAAGCTGGCTTAACTGCTGGTTGCGCAAGCTCAACACGTGAAGGCGGTGTATCATCTATATATAAATCGTCTGTGTATAAGTCATCTTCATCAAGTGGAAACTCGTCATAAATAGTTCTAGGTGCTGATGAGTGTGCTTGTTTATTTTTTCTAATTGCTTGTTCGAGCAGTTCTTCCGAGGGAGTGTAGTCTTCCTCAAGCATTATTGGCTTGCTTTGCTTCACAGGTTTTGCAACTGCTTGCTTCTTTGGCTTAGGCTTTTGTGCATAAGCTGAAACATACTCAACATCTTCAATCGGTTGAGCTTTTTGTGCTTTCTTAGGTTGCTTCTTTGTAGCGTTTTCATCAACTGCGGCAGTAACTTCTATCACTGCGCGTGCGAACAGGCCAAAGTTATTTGTCTTCATAACTTTGCGTGTTGAGAGTATGACTGCGTCAGAGCCAAGCTCTTCTTTAATCATACGTAATGCCTCGCGCATATCGGTTACTTCATACTTTTTTATCTTCATGCCTGCCATACAACCTCGGGTAGAAATATTCTTATGATATATCAGAAACTTATTTTATGCAACTACTCAATTACAACTGAACCAAGTGACTCTATCTGTACACTATCAGATATTTCATTATGTGCAACAATATTTAGTGTTGGTGTATACTTTTCAACGAATTTACGCACTGCATAGCGTATCGGCTGCGATACGAATAAAACAGGTGGGATACCTTTGCCTGTGACCTCTTCCGTCTTTTCCATGAGTGCTGTAATAATTTTCCTAGCTGATGCTGGGTCGAGTACTACTTCTTTACCTTCGTCTGAGCCGTGCATGTTTTTAGACATTAACTGCTCGATAGTCGGCGGTAACGTAAATACATATAGTTTGCCATCAGAATTCAGCAAGTTTTCACATATTTGGCGACGTAGCGCAAAACGTGCCTTTTCAGATAGGTACTCTACATCTTTATTCATACTGCCATACGTTGCTAACGCTTCCAATATCACACGCATGTTACGTATTGATACTCGCTCACGTAGTAAGTTTTGCAGCACTCTATTTACTGTGCTCAAGTCGATAATGCCAGGGACGACATCGTCAACCATTTTAGGATTTTTCTCTTTTAGTTTATCTAGCAACTCTTGAGTTTCTTCTCTACCTAGTAACTCAGTTGCATTTTTCTTAATGATTTCAGTCAAATGTGTAGCAATTATTGTTGCTGGGTCAACTATTGTATAGCCTGCAATTTCTGCTTTTTCACGCTCATATTCATCAACCCATTTTGCTGGTAGCTCAAACGCTGGCTCTTTCGTATCAATACCTGATACTTCATCAAGCCCACCTGATGGGTTCATCGCCATGTATCTATCAGGCATTACGATACCTTTAGCAGTCCTCACGCCACGTAATAACACGCTATATTCGTTTGAGTCTAGCTGTAAATTATCGCGTATCCTGACTGGTGGCACTATTATCCCCATTTCCATAGCGATTTGCCTTCTGATAGATTTAATACGGTTAAGCAGTGTACCACCTTGAGCGACGTCGACCAATGGTATAATTCCGAAGCCGATTTCTAGCTCCATTGTATCCATATCAAGTAGTTCTTTGACTTCGTCTTCCTCTGCGACAGGTTTTGCTTCTGCTGCTTCTTTCTCTTCTGCTTCTTCCTCGGCAGATTTTGCCCCACCACGTCTATCCATTAAGTAGCCCATGCTTATTGCCAAAACAGCTAGGAATATGAACGCAAGCTTCGGCATACCAGGAATGATTGCAAAGAAAATTAGAATACCACCAGTAATATATAGCACCTTTGCTTGTGGGAAAAGTTGCTTTGATAATTGTTTTGATAATGAGCCAGAGTCGTTACCTGCACGTGTAACAATAATACCGGCAGATGTAGATATAATAAGCGCTGGGATTTGCCCAACAAGTCCATCACCGATAGTCAACAGCGTGAATACTTTTGCAGCGTCTGCAACAGGCATACCATATTGGAACATACCAATCAATAAACCACCGATAATGTTGATACCAGTAATGATTAAACCAGCGACGGCATCACCACGCACGAACTTACTAGCACCATCCATAGAACCATAGAAGTCTGCTTCGCGGCGTACAGTTTCACGGCGCACCCTTGCTTCGTTTTCATCAATTATACCAGCGTTTAAGTCAGCATCGATAGCCATCTGCTTACCAGGCATAGCATCTAATGTGAACCTTGCTGCAACCTCTGCAACCCTTCCAGAACCTTTAGTGATAACCATAAAGTTGATCATAACAAGGATAATAAATACAATGATACCGACAACAAAGTTACCACCAACAACGAACTGACCAAACGCCCTAATAACTTCACCAGCGGCATCTTCGCCCTCGTGGCCGTTTAAAAGGATTGTTCTTGTGGTTGATACGTTTAGCGATAATCTAAATAACGTAGTAACTAGAAGCACAAACGGGAACGATGAAAAATCGAGCGGCTTTTCAGCATATATCGCAACGAGCAAAATAACGATACTAAGCGATATGCTTACTGTTAAAAACATATCTAAAAGTATTGCAGGTATAGGAATAAGCATGATAACTAAAATCGCCATCACCGCTATTGGCAACAGGATATCGCCCTGTTTTCCAACCTTGTTCAACATGTCCATTACGCGTGTTTGTACATCGCTAGTCGCCATTTATCACCAACTTTTGTTCTCTATACTTATATATTTAATGATATCTCTTAAATTTTTCAAGTGTCATTAATATTTCAGCAAGTGCTTTATATAGATTTTCAGGTATTTCTTCATCTATGTCAACAGAATTAAACAATGTGCGTGCAAGTGGTGGATCTTCATGCACTTTTACACCGTTCTGCCGTGCTATTTCTTTTATCTTTAGTGCGAGCAGTCTTTGCCCTTTTGCTATAACTTTAGGTGCTCTATCTTCGTTGATATTATACCTGATAGCAACTGCATAATGCGTAGGGTTTGTGACAACAACATCTGCCTTTGGTACTTCATCGGTCATACGTTGGCGTGCTGCTTCGCGTTGTGCTTGGCGAATCCTATTTTTAATCATAGGGTCGCCTTCCATCTGCTTGTACTCTTCCTTGATTTCTTGCTTAGTCATCTTGATATCTTCATTATGTTGCCACTTTTGGTAAGCATAGTCAGCTATACCAACGAACAACACAAGCAAGCCTAACTTTAGCCCTATCTCAAGCAACAGTTTCGTTAAGTATTCCATCTGGTCGCGGTAGTCAGCATCAGTCATGCGCACAAACGTTTCAAGCTCGTCTGATACAATATACCACGCAAGCCAACCGACAACGAATATCTTAATTAAAGATTTTATCAAGTCAACAAACTTTCGCTTATTGAAAAATGTCTTAACAAAGTTAGTAAAAAAGTTGAGCTTGTCAAACTTCGGCTCAATCGCTTTGCCAGATATAAAAAAACCAACTTGATAAACGCTAATGATAACAGCGATAACAAAAATGGCCGCAAAGAACGGCAACGTCACCTTAGCTAAAAAAACTAATGACGTGTTATACAGGAATAGTGCCGACTCCGAATTTATGTGGAAGCGGCTCACCTGAAACACTTCTGTAATCAAGTCCTGAAAGCTCTTGAAAAAGTACGACGTATAATAATATAGTATCAGCACACTTGCTAATATCATCACTCCGGAAGACAAGTCTTGGCTTTTCGCGACATTGCCTTCCTTTCTGGCGTCAGTTTTCTTTTTCTCCGTGGCGTCTTCGGACTTTTCAGCTCCGTCTTGGTTTTCTGCCATTTATCAACCCATTAGCTCGAAAAACTTTTGTATCTGCCTGAAATATTCAAACATAACCTTTTCAAACGCTATATAAAACATATTTAAACTTATTATCAACATAAACGCGCCAACCATAATCTTTAACGGAAAGCCTACAATCATTAAGTTGATCTGAGGAACAAGCCTCGCCATCAACCCCATAACCACGTTTACAACCATCAGCGCTAAAAATACGGGTGCAGTAATCTGTATCGCAATAATAAACACCTTAATAAAAGTGGATAGCACATACATGTACGACTCTGTATTAATCACAAAATCACCGACGGGCATAATCGAGTAAGACTCTGACACCGCACGGAAAAATATATGGTGGCCACCAATAGCTAAATAAATTAGCGTAGCTAATATGTTATACATCTGCCCCGATATAGATACACTATAGTTCGACACAGGGTCAATAACACTCACCATGCTGAACCCCATTTGGTAGTCGACTAAGTAACCACCTAGCTGCAACCCAGTAAACAATAAGCTACTCATTGCGCCAATGATTATGCCTATTAATAGTTCCTTTATCACCGCAAGCACAAGCCACAAAACATGTGGATCTGTCATGCCCACGTAGGGCGTAATGGTCGGAAACAACAGCAACGATATAATTATCGACAACATCATTCGTATCTGAGCGTTTAAACCAGAACCAGAAAATATAGGAGCAGTAAATATAATACCACTCATACGTATAACTACTAAAAAAAATGTCAGCAGCCTCGATGGCTCAAAAAGTTGTTCAAACCCCAACGTTTAACCTTATGTGTTATTTTATAGCACTAATTATTATACTTAGCGATGTAATCTTTTAAGCCTTTATATATCCCATCAGCAACCTTGTTCCTGTGTGATGCAGTTTTAAGTTTATTCGCTTCGTTCTTGTTTGATACAAAGCCTACCTCTATCAACACCGCTGGCATTGTCGCACCCACAAGCACATAAAACGGCGCTTGCTTAACGCCCCTATCTTGTGCCTTGCTTGAGCCAACCATACCCCTTTGAACATAGCTTGCAAGCACGAGCGACTCCTCAAGTTTTGAATACTTCAAGATATCTTTCAATATGCCTTGCAGGTCAGATATTGATTTAGTTGTCGCCTGGTTCTCGAGTGCTGCTACTTCAAGTGCGGCTTTGTCGTTTGTTACGTTGAACACGAACGTCTCTACACCTTGTGCAGTAGTGTTCCTTGCTGCGTTTGCGTGTATAGATATAAACAAATCTGCCTTATATTTGTTTGCTATTGCTGTGCGCTCTTCAAGTTCCAGATATTTATCAGTGCTACGTGTCATATATACGTTTAACGATTTATCTTTTTTAAGCAAGTTATAAACTTTCTTTGCGATATCAAGCACTAGTTCTTTCTCGTGTATTCCGTTGCTTACTGCGCCTGGGTCTTTGCCGCCGTGACCAGCATCAATAACGATCGTTTTAATCTTTAAACCTAGCGCCGCGCCTAGCGTTATATCAGTATTATCGTTAGCGCTCGGCTTTGGAGTGTAAATGCTGTCAGGCTTTGCTGTAGTCGTCGATGTTTTAGGTGGCGACACTGTGCCAGTAGCTACGTTTGATGTACCTTTAAAGCCCTTATCCTCTGAGTATACGTCAATAACTATCCTACTCGGGTTGATTAGTTGGAATACTGTAAAGTCTTTCACGTTTTGCGAGTCTAGCACTACCCTTGTGCGCTTCTCTGGTGCGTGGTAGCCTAAACGCACGGCGCTTAACAATCCATCTTTTATTACTTGGTCTTTATCTATGCCTTCTGCTATCTTCGATGAGTTGACATCTACAAATAGTCTTGACGGTTTATTAATTGATGGATCTGCTCTAAGCCACCTGCTTTCATATTCTGCTGGTTCTGACACTTCAATAACTACACGAGTGTAGTCTTTATCAGAGTAATACCTAACACCTTGCACAGTAACTTCACCTGTAGGTTTTGTTGTAGGTGTAACTGTGCGCACTTGCTCAACTGGCGTGGGTGCGGGTGTTGGTGCTGGTGCGGTTTCTATATTGCTTAAGTTTGTTTTGCCTTTAGTTATAGACTCAATGCTTGGCGTCGATGGCTTTGCAGTAGTCGTTGGTTTTGTCGGCGCTGTGCCTAAAGCGTTTAGCTTTTGGATAGCTGTTCTTGCTTGTGATGTATCAGGGTGCTTGTTTACAAGCTTATTCAATGTAAACCTAGCCGACGAGTAGTCGCCCCTGAGTTTAAATATATCAGATGCTTCAAGGTATGCTTCCCTAGCCGCTGCGCTATCGAACGCACCTTGCAATGTTGTATAATAGCGTAGTGTTGTATCTAAATCTTCCGCTATTTTATAGCGCTCGTATGAACGCCTATAAACCCTTGCTGTGCCAAGTAGCGCCTCATCTGCCCCACGTGATGTTGGCCCAGCTTTATATATGTTGTAGAACTTTTGCCCTAAGTTTTTATATGACTGCCTTGACGATGCTGGTGCTTTATCTAACGCCATCAACTCTTTATACAAATCCATAGTGCTTGCTGAGTATGCATCAACACTTACAGAAACTGATAATGCAAATATCAGTAACAATTTAAACAATACGCTGTAGTTTCTTAACATGTTCATCATTTTATAGCCAACTTACCCTTTAAATACGACCCTGTGAACGAAGCCTCGCATTTAACACAATCCTCTGGAGTGCCTGCAAATACTAGCGTTCCACCTCTTACCCCGCCTTCTGGGCCTAAATCTATTATATAATCTGCACACTTGATTACATCAAGGTTATGCTCAATTATTACTACTGTATTACCGCAATCACGCAATTTATCAAATATTTTTATAAGCTTGCTTATATCATCAAAGTGTAGCCCTGTTGTAGGCTCGTCAAACAAGTAAATCGTTTTACCTGTTGCTTTTCGCATAAGTTCTTTCGCAAGTTTTACACGTTGCGCTTCGCCACCTGATAGCGTAGTTGCTGGTTGCCCTAGTTTGATATACCCTAGCCCAACTTCTCGCAACACTTCAAGTTTTGAGTTTATCTTTGGTATGTTATCAAAAAACTCTGATGCTTGGTTTACTGTCATATCAAGCACGTCAGAAATGCTTTTACCTTTATAGGTGATATCTAGCGTATCCCTGTTATACCTTGCTCCGTGGCAAGTGTCACACTTCACGTACATATCTGGCAAGAAGTGCATTTCAATTTTTATGAACCCTTCGCCTTGGCAAACTTCGCATCTGCCACCTTTTTTATTGAAGCTGAACCTACCTGCATTATATCCACGCCTTTTTGCCTCTGGCGATAGTGCGAATAAGTCCCTGATATCCTTGAACAAATCTGTATAGGTCACAGGGTTTGAGCGAGGCGTTCTACCTATTGGCGATTGGTCGATATCAATAACCTTATCAAAGTCTTTAGTGCCTAATATCGCTTTATGTTTCCCTACACGATAGTTTGAGCCATACATTTCACGCATTAAGTGCGGGTATAGTATGTCTAGTATCAATGTAGATTTACCTGAGCCACTCACACCTGTAACACAAGTGATTAAACCATGCGGGATAGATACGTCTATATTTTTCAAGTTATGCTCTTCTGCACCTTTTATGACGATAGCGTTTTTAGTAGCTTTTGTGCGTTTCTTAGGTACTTCGATTTGCATCTTGCCTGACATATATTTACCAGTGAGTGATGTTTCACTTTTCAGCAGTTCCTCTGGTTTACCAGCGAACACAACTTCGCCACCCTTTCTGCCAGCACCAGGCCCCATATCTATAACATAGTCTGCTTCCATGATTGTATCTTCATCATGCTCAACAACTATTAACGAGTTACCTATATCACGCAAGCGCTTCAAAGTAGATATAAGCATATCGTTATCACGCTGATGTAATCCTATCGACGGCTCGTCTAATACATATAATACGCCTGTAAGTCCAGAGCCTATTTGTGTAGCAAGCCTAATACGTTGCGACTCGCCACCAGATAAAGTGCCAGAGCGCCTGTTTAGTGTGATGTAATCTATGCCGACGTCGTTTAGAAATGTTAAGCGACGAACAATTTCGCGTATGATTTTATCAGCTACTTCTTTTCTGAAGCCTTCAAATGTGATACGCTCGAAAAACTCTTTAGCGCCCACGATGTTCATGCTTGATACATCTGCAATATTCTGCCCAGCGATCCTAACGGCTAAGCTTTCGCTCCTAAGCCTTGTGCCACCACAAACGTCGCAAACACGGTTAGACATAAACTTTTTAGCGTTGTCTACATCTACTTGGCTACCAGATGATAGCAATGTCGAAAGCTCGCCAAATACGCCTTCGAAGCGTTTTTCGTAGTAGACTTTCTTTTCACCTTTGAATGTGAACATCTGCAAAGGCTCTTCTGCACCATGTAATATAATGTCTTGGTGTTTTTGTGCAAGCTTGTTCCACGGCTTATTTAAATCTATCTTAAACTTTTCTGAAAGTGCGTTCAATGTGTTGTAAAAGTGGAAGTTGTCGAACTGCTCCCAAATTTTTATTGCGCCATCTCGTATACTCTTTGTTTCATCAGGTATGATAAACTCTTTATCAAACTCTAAACGCTCGCCTATCCCCTCACAAGCTGGGCATGCACCAAACGGATTATTGAACGAAAATATACGTGGCTCAACCTCTGCAATGCTAACATCGCACTCGATACACGCAAACTTTTCGCTATATAGCTTCTTAACGCCGTCATGCACGATTTCAACAAGCCCTTCTGCATGGCGTAGTGCAATTTCTACAGAATCTGTCAAGCGCCTAACGATGTCATCTTTCAACACGATCCTATCTATTGATACTGATACGTCGTGTTTTATATTTTTATCCAGTTCGATTTCGTCTTCAAGTCGCACGCTTTCGCCGTCAACATATGCACGCACGAAACCATCTTTCAGCAAGTCTTTAAAATACTTTTTAAACTCGCCTTTTTTGCCCCTGATAACTGGCGACAAAATCTCTATCCTAGCGCCCATGCCGTGCTCTAAGATAGCATCAACTATACGTTGCACAGTGAACGCTTCAATTTTTTTGCCACATTTCGGGCAATATACATCACCAACGCGTGCAAATAGTAACCTCATGTAGTCATATATTTCTGTAGTTGTGCCTACAGTAGACCTAGGGTTACGGCTGATTGACTTTTGCTCGATACTGATCGCTGGCGATAGGTATTCTATCATGTCAACGTCTGGCTTTTCCATAAGCTCTAGAAATTGACGCGCATAAGATGAGAGCGATTCAACGTACCTACGTTGCCCCTCTGCATAAAGCGTATCGAACGCTAAAGTAGACTTACCCGAACCAGAAAGCCCTGTTATAACAACAAGCTCATTCTTCGGGATGTCTATATCAATATTTTTAAGGTTGTGTTGCCTTGCACCACGTATAATTATGTTTTTATTCATTACTCAATCGAGGCTGCATTTTTCATGCTAACCCACGCTACCTCTTGATATTTGTCATCGTAATAAAATACTACGTTATCTAGTTCTTCTTTCATAACGATTGACACGTTAAAGAATTTGATAGTGATACCGTCGAACATTTTATTCTTGACTTTAATTTTTGGCTGCCTAGCTCGCATCTCGTCGACTAGTTCCTCACGCTTTGTACGCATGATTTCTAGCACTTCGATAATCTCGTTTTGAGCAGCTAAAAGCTTTTCTATTTTTGGGTGAGCTAGTATCTTCGGCCTTGTGAGGTCAAACCCGCTAAGTGTTCCCTCAAGGTTTTCCTTTACGTCAGTCGCCCTTAGTATTTCTGTATCTAGTTTTGCAATTTCTTGCTCTATATAATATCTGTTGCCGATATATGTTGTAAATGCAACGTTACCTAATGTGCCTAGCTGCTTCACAGCTATCTCGTTATATGCTTGCACGATACCACCTGCGATAACACCATCGCCACTAGTTGCATCTATACGGCCACCTGCATATAGCTCACTATTGTACGAGTATTTTTTAATCTCGATATGTTCTTTTGCGTAAACTTTTGCATTCTCAATATAACCGATAACTGCGGTGCCCTCAGCCATAACAAGCCCTTGGCCTTTACTCTTCATGCCTGTACGTAAGATGATGTTACCTTTTGATATTAGTTCACAATCTTGGCAAACGCCGTCAACAAGTATCGACTTGCTAGCCTCTATCTTAAAACCTGATAACACCTCACCCTTAACATGTACTGCTCCGTTGAATTTAATGTTACCTGTAGAATAGTCAACATCGCCGTTTACAATATATATAGGGTGCACCGCTAGCCTATTGTTGCCATATTCAACATAGCCATCAGCAGTCGCTGTATATGTTGTGCCAGTATCGTTCACTGTTGCGCCATCACCTAACATGATAACAACATCTTTACCAGGGATAGCAGGAACATCATCACGCTTAACGTTTATGCCCTTTGTGCCAGCTGTTGCAAGCTTCTTGGTGATTAATATGTCACCTTTGTTTACAACTTGGATAGTTGAAACGTTTTTATAATCTACTTTACCATCAACAATTTGTGGTCGCTTATCTTTCTTATCAAAGTATATTGTAACCTCTGCATCACGCCCTCTGATAGGTGCAACACCCTTTGAGATCAACAATTCCTCGATCACTTCGCCTTCTAGATATCTTTCATGAGCTGCTGCGATAGCGTTAGCTTCTAAGTTGAGCGCAACGCCTTCTTCAGCGATTTGCGCCATGACTTCATCAAGTGTAAAAACCCTACCGTTATTCAACGGTGGAAACAAGTTAAGGAACGCCTCATAAGCACCGCCAGAAACGGTGATAATCACTTTGGAAGGCTCTGTCCTATCCTTTACCTTAAATGAAACTATCGAGTGGTCATCAAATGTTGAGATAACATACTCTTCAGGCTTCAATATGTACATTCTTTTACATAGCTCTCTAATATCATCTTGAGAGCGTAGATCAGGAATACGTATTAGTTCCATCTTTATGCACCCTTACTATAAAACATGTATATTTCCCAACTACCGAACGCACACTAACTTTACTATTATGCGTATTTGCAAATTTATTAACGATAGCAAGCCCCAACCCTTTGCCTTGCTCCTTACCTTCTGTAAAGAACGGCCTAAAGATGTTGCGTTGCGTTAATTTATCAATCCCTTTGCCTGTATCTAGCACCATAAACACTACTTCGTTGCGACACTCTCTCGCACGGATATATATGCGCCCACTGCCTTCGATAGCCTCTATAGAGTTCTTAACCAAGTTTAACATAACTCGATATAAGCGCATTCTATCGTTGTTTATCACGATGTGCCCACTTGGTTTGTATATAATATCAATGCCACTATGTGACAGCGCTTTGCAGCTATCGAATACGTTATCCATAAGTTCTTCAACTGCGAACTCTTGGTTGTTTGGCATCAAGCTTTCATTAGCGCTATCTGCAACGTTGCGTATCAGTTCATAAACTTTTTTAAGCTCTGATTGGGCAACCTCATAGTATTCCCTACCTTCGTTGCTTTCTTCAATGTTTGTGCCTAGCATATCCATATAGACAGAAACAATGCCTAAAACGTTCCCTATATCATGTAAAGAGCCTGCACTCTTTGCACGCCACACGACTATTTGGTTATATTCTTGCGTATCTAAACAGTTGCTAAGTATCGCCGATGAGTAGGTAGCAAGCCCTTTCTCAAACACGGTAAATTCAGCATTTTTGCCGAATATCAGTATATAGTTTTGGTATGCGACTTTGCACACTATATAGTGCCTATTGTCGTGCTGGATTGTTACTTCGTCTTCGACCCTTCTGTTTTGCTTAGCAATGTCGAGGAAGTTTTCATCTGTGCCATAGCACGCTGCGTTTTGTACTGCTAATTTTTTAGTGTCGTAGCAACATATTGCTACACCTTCCATAGCGTCGCCTATGATTTCAACCATCTCTTTGCATAGTTCCGCACGTGCATCACAATATGTGCGACTTGCTATCTTTGCTAACTTGCTATAAACTGTTTCCATAAAACCGCTCCTACAAAAGCTTTCTATAAGGTGGGTTAACCTATAATATCGTAATGCATATTCCTAACTTTTGGGGTGAACCCAGCAGCAGAAATAATGTGCTTTATCTCATCTGTCTTCAACCTAAACCACGCACCAGCTGCCGCAACAACGTTTTCTTCAATCATCAAACTTCCGAAATCGTTGCCACCAAAGTATAGGCCAGTTTGCGCAACTTTGTCACCTTGCGTAACCCATGATACTTGTATGTTATCAATGTTATCAAGGTATATTCTGCCAAGCGCTAGCACACGCAAGTATTCAAGCGCAGTGACTTCATCATCATTTATCTCACTGTTACCTGATTGGAACGGCCATGAAATAAAAGCTGTAAAACCACCTGTTTTATCTTGCAACTGTCTTATTTTATCGAAGTGGCCAACAATCATTTCTGCTGGGTCTTCTTTCCTGAACATCATTGTAGCAGTCGAACGCATGCCCAGCTCGTGCGCACACTCCATAACACCTAGCCACTCAGCAGATGTAATCTTATTTGGGCTAACATTTTTACGCGCTTTATCATCAAGAATTTCTGCACCGCCACCAGGGATAGAGTCAAGCCCAGCAGCTTGCAAACGTATGATAGTTTCGCGTATGCTTAAGTTGCTCATCTTAGCGATGTGGTGTATCTCAGGCGCTGAAAATGCATGCAACCATACATTGTAGCTTTTCATGAACTTCAACATATCTTCGTAGAACTCGATATCGTAATCAGGGTGCAAGCCACCTTGCAACAATACTTGAGTGCCGCCGAGTGCGATAGTTTCTTCAAGCTTTTCAGCTAGCTCGTCTTTAGTGATGACATACTCGCCAGCGTCGCCTTTGTTTTTATAGAATGCACAAAACTTGCACTTACATGTGCATATGTTTGTGTAGTTAATATTTCTATCAAGTACGAACGAAACGACATTATCAGGGTGTTTTTCACGCCTGATTGCATCTGCCATGCGTCCAAGTTCTAAAATATCTGCGTTGTTATAAAGCTCAACTGCTTCTTCAAAAGTAATTCTAGCCACAGAACCGCCTATTAATATTTTTAAATTATTACATGCTGACACACTTAGTGCATCATATCAATCCTTTAGAATACAATAATTTGAACAATAATAAAAGCAGTTTTTCAAGAAAATTGATGTTTTAGATGTTTTTCTGTAGTTTTAAGTTGATTGGTTTAGAATGATAAAACAAAAGGGGGATAAATCCCCCTGAAATATTAAGCCGTAACAGGCTGTAAATTGTAAAGTGGTTTTGATTTGCTAGACTTGCGCTTTCCCACGCTGTTGCTCGCTACCTTGTCAGGCTCTTCAACAATTTCATAACTATTTGTAGCCTCAAGTAACGCCCTTGCAAACACATTGTTTATGTGGTGGCCAGATCTTACCGCAGTGATATCACCAATAATCCTATAGCCGATTAGCGATAAGTCACCATACATATCTAAAATTTTATGGCGAACAAACTCATCGCCTCTTCTAAGTCCTTCAGGGTTCATAACGCCTGTTTCATCGCCTATAACAATAGCGTTATCTAGCGAACCGCCCCTCGCAAGCCCCATCGCACGCAGCGCATCAACTTCACGGCTGAAGCCGAATGTTCTTGCAAGTGCAATTTCATCTTCATATGTTTCATAGTCGTGTTTATACGTAAACACTTGTTGCCCAACAGCTGGGTGGCTGTAGTCAAGCTCGAAAGTGATTATAAAGTCATTAGATGGTTTAGCATCAACAGTTTTGCCATCAAGGCTAACTGATACAGGGCGAGTGATGCGCAAAACTTGGCGCTTTTTCTCTTGCTGAACAATACCTGCTGTTTTAATCATTTGCACTACTGGCAACGCACTTCCATCAAGTATAGGCACTTCTGGACCAGATACATCAACGAACGCGTTATCAATGCCCATGCCATATAAACCCGCCATGAGGTGTTCGATTGTAGATATAGGTAACCCGTCACAATCTATCGTTGTGGCAAGCTGAGTTGAAGAAACATTGTATGGTGTAATGCGAGTATAATCGCATAATCTAACATCTGTACGGCGAAAACGGACACCTGTATCAACTGGCGCTGGCATAACATCTACCGTGAATTGATCGCCACTGTGTAGCCCGATTCCCTCTATTTTAAATGAACGTTTAACTGTTCTTTGCATATATTTAATGCTCCATGTCAAAAATTTGACTGTAGCTATTTAACTAACTAAATCACAATATTACATGCAATTTTCATGCCAACTTATTTTAACGTATTTACGTTGTTTCAAGCCATACTATGTGAACATTTAACAACAAAGCGTATATATTTAACAACAACTTAACGCACTTTTTGCACAATTTATCAAACATTTTCGATTTATCATCAACTCAATTTGACATTTACAAACACATCGTATAACATAGCTAAATGAACATAAAATTAAACGAGAAAATAATCTCGACTAATGCACAAACAGTATTCGCACTACGTGATGAACACAAACCCAAAGCTGATGTCATCATCATTAACGGATTTCAAGTAAGGCAAGATGTTGAAATACACGAAAATGACGCTATTACGTTAATCCAGAAGGGCGCACTACCTTCAAATGAAGAGCTAGAATACATGCTTATTGCAAGGCATACACCACAGATCCACGAGAAAATTAAGCAAGCAAAAGTAGCAATCGCTGGGCTTGGCGGGCTTGGCTCGAACATCGCCATGTCGCTTGCACGCATGGGCATTGGCACATTAAAAATTGTCGATTATGACGTGGTTGAACCATCTAACCTAAATAGACAAAACTACACAATCGCACAAATTGGTGAACTTAAAACAACAGCAACAAGAGCAAATATCGAAGCTGTCACCACTATCACAAAGGTTATAGACGAATGCGTATTAATTGAAAAAGATAATATACAACAACTGTTTGAAGGGTATGATATCATCATCGAAGCGCTTGATAATGCCAATATAAAATACACACTGATTACTGAAGCGTTGAAAATAAACAACACTTTCATAATCGGCGCATCAGGTGTTGCTGGCGTGTTTGATACAGAGCTTTTCACAACGAAGCGCATAAAAGATAAATGCATAATTGTGGGCGACTTTGAGTCAGAAGCACAACAAGGGCTTGGGCTCATGGCAACAAGGGTATCAGTTGCAGCAAACATACAAGCAAATATTGCAATCAGAAAAATCATCGGAGATATATAGACATGTACAACATATGTGTAAATGGAAAAAATACTGAAATAAAAGAGCTTTGCACACTTGAGCAACTGCTCGCACAATTAGATATCAACAACACGAATATCATTATCGAACTTGACGGCGAAATTGTGCTAAAAGAAGACTTTGCAAAAACAAGCGTTTGCGACAAATCTAGTGTTGAAATCATTAAGTTTGTAGGTGGCGGCTAAGGTATGGCCACCTATCTAACTACACACCTTCAACAATCTCTCTTTCTCTATGAACAATTATAACGTCATCAGCGCTACCTGTTATAGAATGCGCTCCGTTTTGTTTTATTTGGTAAGTATTTGCCACGCCTATCAAACCAACTTTTTCAATAAACACTCGTGGCTCTATCACGTATGCCCCGTTCTCCATAACTACATCTGATGAAGATAGCCCTACTTTTGGGTTATCATCAGCGTAAATACCTATTGCATGCCCAATAAAGTTCGGCGTTTTCTCACCTCGCCCCATAAAACTACCCTCGAGTTCAGGATGAAGCTCGCGCATTATCGCATTATAAATACCTGCAAGTGGCACACCTGGCGTCATCAAGCTCGCTGCACGTTTTATAATATTACTGCAATGCGTGTATTGCATCTTGATATAGTTAGATAAATCGCCCACAGAGTAGACCCTTGATGCCCTCACATGATAGCCTGAAATGTTACATATCGCATCGACCGTCACAACTTCATTTTCACGCAGTTTTCTAGATTTACTTCCATAATGTGGCACAGCAGAAGATACACCAACACAGCCAAATGTGACATTATTGCCACCTCTGACTGCCGAGTTTGTGCCAAATGACACATAGCATGGCGACAACTCTGCACGAAGGTCATGGCACCTTAGAACGCCTTCGTGCCCTAGGCTTATAAGTTCTTTATGTATTGCTATCGAGAGATCATATTCGCTCATGTCTGCCTCTAAAATACTTGGGACAAAATTATCTAATACGTTTGAAACAATTTCGCCAGCATTCAGCATTATGTTTTGCTCATACAAGCTTTTATACTGCCTTGAGCGTTGCAACTGTTTATCACATGCGACAATGTTTTGCAGCTCCATAATGTCCTTAAACCTGTCAAGGAACGAGGCCGAAACACCCTCTTTATCAACATGCACTATCGTGTGAGGATTGATGTGTATTTTTGAGGAAATATCATGCAGTGAATTTATCTCAACAACCTCAACAAAGCGTGCCTCACCCATCGCCCTGCCATAGTCACGCATCACAAACAGGATTGGCAAGTCTTGGGCAGGTACATACAGTATGCCATCTTGCCTAGTGCCTGTGAAGTAGTAAACCATTGTAGGGTCAAAGATAAATGCATGTCGCCACGACTCAAAATCTATATCCATAATGCCACAAAAACGCTTTAATCTTGTAGCCGCTTCAACGGCTGGCATACTAACTGACATAACACATTCCTCACTGTATATCTGACATGCCCTATATTAACAATAAATTACTAACAACACAAGATAAAAAGATAGACTTTTTTGCTCCGACATATTACAATAGCGTGAATACTTATTTTTAATTATAAGAGGGGTTATGAGCAACTTATTACGCATTGCAAATAGAGAGTTTTCAAGCAGATTAATGATAGGCACAGGCAAGTTTTCATCATCGCAAACTATGGCCGACGCAATCATCGCCAGTGAGTCAGAAATTGTGACTGTCGCACTAAGGCGTGTCGACGTCAACAACGCTAGCGACGACGTGCTTTCACACGTGCCAGCAAGTTCACTTTTGCTACCTAACACATCAGGTGCGAAAAATGCAGCAGAAGCTGTAAGACTTGCAAAAATATCACGTGCAGCACTTAACAATAACTGGGTTAAGCTAGAAGTCACCCCAGACCCATACACATTGCTGCCATGCCCTATCGAAACATACGAAGCAGCATGCCAACTTGTCGACCTAGGCTTCAACGTCATGCCATACATAAACGCAGACCCATTACTTGCAAAAAAACTTGAGAATGCTGGCTGTGTTACTGTCATGCCACTTGCAGCACCGATAGGCACAAACAAAGGGCTAACAACTAGGGATGCGATCGCCATCATCATAGACCAAGCAAACGTGCCTGTTGTTGTTGATGCTGGCTTAGGTGCACCTAGCCATGCTGCAGAAGCTATCGAAATGGGCGCCGACGCCGTACTTGTAAACACGGCAATAGCTATTGCAAACGACCCTATCATGATGGCAAAAGCATTTAAACTAGCTGTTGAAGGCGCACATCTTGCAAGGGTGGCCGGCCTTGCGCCATCGAGCAATGTTGCTGTTGCATCTAGCCCATTAACAGGTTTCTTGAAAGGGTTGGAATAAGCTGTGCAATTTTCGGATATACTAAAAAACTATGATGTAGCAAAACTTACAGAACAAATATACGCATGCACAGAACTCGATGTTCAGAAAGCACTATCGAAAGAAAAATTAGACAAAAACGACTTAATGGCGCTACTTAGCCCAGCTGCAAAAAAGTATCTACAAATTATGGGCGAAAAAGCAAGAGCGATCACTCTGCGACGTTTTGGAAAAACAATAAAACTATATGCGCCACTCTACGTTTCAAACTATTGCGTAAATGCTTGTGTTTATTGCGGTTTTAACAGAAGCACAAAAATTGACAGGCTTAGCATATCAAACGAAGAGATTGAAGCTGAAGCAAATATCCTATCATCGCAAGGTATTGCTAATGTTATACTTGTAAGTGGCGATAATAATATAATACACACCAATGAAATGCTGGCCGATGCGATACGCATTTGTGCAAAGCATTTTCCGCTTGTGTCTATCGAAGTTAGGGCGTTGGAAATAGACGAATATGTTAAGCTAAAAGAAGCTGGTGCAGATGGCTACACCATGTTTCAAGAAACTTACATTGCGAGCGAATATAACAAATTTCATCCAGCTGGTCCAAAAAGCGACTTTGAATACCGCTTGGACTGCCCCGACAGAGTTGCAAAAGCAGGGTTTAGACACATAGGGCTTGGTGCGTTACTTGGGCTGACAGACTTTAGGCAAGAAGTGTTCTTCATGTGCCTACATGCTGAGCACCTCTCTAAGAAGTATTATGAGTCGCACGTTTCTGCCTCTTTCCCACGTATCCGCTCATCAGCAGGTGCGTTCAAGGTAGATTATGAAGTGAGCGATGGAGATTTGCTCCAAGCCATATTTGCATTTAGATTATACCTAAATGACTGTGGCATAAACATTTCTACGCGTGAGAGTGCCGACCTACGTGACAAACTTATGCACTTAGGCGCAACTATCATGAGTGCTGGCTCTAAAACTGAACCTGGTGGATATTCTAAACCAAATGAACATTCCACCCAGTTCAAAATTGACGATGAAAGAAGCATCGCAGAGTTTACTGAAGTTGTAAAAAAAGCAGGCTACGACCCTATCTTCAAAGATTGGGACGAAAGCATGAGATACAAATGAAGTCGAAATTTGAACCAACACACCAAGCTATCTTAAAGCACGATATGCTTGGTGATATCTGCGTTACATGGAACGAAGAAGCGCTACTCGTAACAAGCATATTAGTTGGCTACACGCTTGACGGCGTTAAATTGGTAGATAGCAACATGTTCAAGATGCGATTTGAACAGCTACATAACTACATCACACGGTTTGGAGCAGACGATGTTGAAATGTTCCCTATCGAATGCCTTGATTTTTCATGGGCTAGCGATTTTTATCGCAAAGTGTATAGGACATTATTCAGGGAAGTACCACGTGGTAGCGTTATCACTTATGCAGAGTTAGCCGAACTTGCTGGCAGCCCTCGTGCAGCACGAGCCGTCGGCACTGCGATGCGCAACAATAGATTTTTGATAGGTGTGCCATGCCATAGGGTTGTTGGTGCAAACTATCTAGGCAGATTTTCTGCAGGTATAGGCATAAAAGAAATTTTATTAAAGATTGAAGGCGTATGGGAAAACTTAAAGTATTAATACTATTACTAACTTTTTTAGGTGCACTAGGTGGCACTGCGTACTATTTGTATAAAAACGACACGATGGGCATTAGGGCAAAGGTCGATAAATATCTTCCTGAAGTCATTAAAAAAGAATTTGCATCTATGGTTGCTGAACCTGCACCAGAACCTGTAAAATCAAAGTTTGATACTGATAGCGTAGCAAATGACCACCCAACACTGCAAGCTATCCAGTCTGGCAAAATTGCTGATGTAAAAAAGGTTACAGAAGCTGAAGGTGCTGAGCTAAACATATTTGACGTTACAGGCAAAACGCCACTCATGTATGCTACTGAGCAAGGCAACCTTGAGGTGATGTCTGAACTTATTAAAGCAGGTGCCGATATCAATGCAAAAGATCGCTGGGATAACACCGCACTTATGCAAGCTGTTAGGTATGGCAACAACGATGTGATAAACACATTGCTACAAAACGGCGCAAAAATTAACGAGCAGAATGTAGAGGGCGAAACAGCACTCGCTATCGCAACTATGAACGGACACGATAAAATTGCACAAACAATGATAGAGCGTGGCGCTGACTTAAACATCGCTGATAACAATAAAAATACGCCACTCATGCACTCTGCACAGAACGGCTATGTAAGCGTGTTAAACACACTTATAAACAACGGTGCAACACTTGATGACCGCAACAATGACGGGTTCACGGCACTCATGTTTGCGGCAGAATATGGCAGAGCAGACAGCGTTAAAGCACTGCTTGAAGCTGGTGCAAGTAGCTCCATTGTTGATAACAACGGCTATGACGCAGTTGCACATGCAACACAGTTTGGGCACTCAAATATTGTGTCAATACTTAAAGGGAATTAGGTGAAACAATGATGATAGAAAAAATTGAACAAGCAAGTAAACGCATTGAACCATACATCAAACACGTAGGACTATATTACTCACATAACTTCACTGAGATGTTCAATGCTGAAATGTACATGAAGCTTGAGAACTTGCAACGTACAGGCTCGTTCAAACTTCGTGGTGCATTAAATGCGATCTTAACTAATCAAGAAAAATGCAAGAACGGCATTGTAACAGCATCTGCTGGCAACCATGCGCAAGGTGTGGCATTTAGCTGCCGTGCGTTGTCACTCAACGCTACAATCGTTATGCCTATACACACACCACTTGTTAAGATTAACAACACGAAAAAGTATGGCGCAAATGTAGTATTGCACGGCTCTACTTTTGATGATTCTAACGCACATGCTGAAATGCTAGCAAAACAAGAAGGGCTATACTATGTGCACCCATTCAACGATGAAGACGTTATCGCAGGGCAAGGCACTATTGCGAAAGAAATATTGGCTGAATTACCAGATGCTGACAACATCATCGTACCTATTGGCGGTGGTGGATTAATCTCTGGCGTACTTTCATACATAAAGGAAAGTGGATCAAAAGCAAAGGTTATCGGCGTGCAATCTGAGTCTGTTAGTGGCATGGCGACCTCTATGCGCAACAGAAAATTAACACGTGTGAGTGGCGCTTCATTTGTTGCAGAAGGTATATCTGTTAAAAGTGTTGGCGATAAAACTTTTGATATATGCTCAAAATACTTAGACGAGATTGTCACAGTATCTGATAACGATATCGCAGCAGCGGTGTTGACGTTGCTAGAGGTTTCAAAACTAGTTGTCGAGGGCGCTGGCGCTACACCACTTGCTGCTATTATGTCTAGAAAAGTTGACTATAGAAATAAGAAAAACGTGATGCTAATATCAGGTGGCAATATCGATATCAACATGATCACACGCATTATTAGCAAAGGTTTATCGTCATCTGGCAGGTTCTTGGAAGTAGCAATCATCCTGCGTGATGCACCAGGCTCGCTTGCAACGGTCACAAAATTTCTGGCCGACAATGGCGCAAACATATTAAATATTAGGCACGATAGATACGGCGCTGGGCTACCTATAGGCTTTTCAAGGGTAAACTTAGAGCTTGAAACGAAATCGAACGAACACATAGAACAGATAGTAATATCTTTAAACAAGGCGGGTTATGATGTTAGTGTATGCTAGCATGAACAGGAGATTATGGACGCTAAAAACATAAATGTTGTGATAAACTCAGTTTTGACAACGTTTAACTCGGCGTTAGCGATAGCTCCTGTCAAAAGTGAAGTTTTTCTTAAAAACACAAACGAATCATCTAATGAAGTAACGGCATTAATTGAAGCTAAAGGCTCTCATACTGGTATCTTTGCGATCTCTCTTAGCAAACCTGTTGCCGTGAGGTTCGCATCGCAAATGTCTAAGAAAAACTTTTCCACTTTTGATAACGCAGTTGTAGATGCTATGGGTGAAATAATCAACATAATCACAGGTAGAATAAAGGCAGACTTGGCAGACCAAAAGTTTCTTTTAACTCCACCAGCTTACGTATATGGCGAAGGGAAACCAATGTTTACAAACAAAAGTTTCGCACCATATATTTGTGTAAGCTTTCTATCCCCACTAGGCGGGTTCACAATAGAAGTATCGCTCAAGTAAGCGATACGTAAAATTAATCAGCAAAATATCCGAATTTTCTTGATAGCTCTCTAGCAGTTTCTAATAGTGCTGGCACTATTTCGTTTTCTATGCGGTTCATATCCATGCGTGAGAACGGTGCAGAAACACTGATGCCCGCAATAGCTTCGCCCATGAAATTTAAGATAGGCGCACCTATACAATTAACGCCCTCTTCATATTCCTCTAGGTCAAGTGCATAACCACGCTCGCGTACTTTTTTGATATCTTCAAGTAACGCTTCAGGAGAGTCTACTGTTTTTGATGTATATTTGTTGAAAGAGTCAAACCTTGATAATATATCGCTATCATCAAGCAATGATAATTGTGCCTTACCGATAGAAAGCGCATATGCTGGGCCAACATTACCAGTTCTTGGAAGCACTCTAACGGCTTCGTCCGTTTCGATAACATCAAGGTACACCACATTGTTGCCGTGAAGCACGCCGATGTATACAGACTCGTTAAGTTTGTCACGTAGCGCTTGCATAGCGTAGTGAGATACTTCAATAAGGCTAATTTTGTTCATATATGTTTGAGATATTTGGAAAGTTTTTACACCAAGCCTAAAGTTGCCCGTGTATCTATTGTGCTCAACGTAGCCGAAGCGTTCTAAATTTGCAAGCAATTTATTCACGTTGCTCTTAGTAAGGCTAAGCTCAGATACTATCTCGCTGATAGCTAATTCATGTTCAGAATTGCCTAGTAACTCAAGTATATCAATAGCATTACACACTGCCTGTACTGTATACTCTGATTTCTCACGCCTTACTTTTGTTTTTTCGCCACGCATATTGCACCTACCATTTACTGTAAACATTGTTATATTTTATTGCAATATTATCAATGTTATGACCTACTTTGTCAAGCACAAAATTGTTAGCAATGTGAAATTATGAAAAAAAGCGGAGAATTTCTTCCCCGCTGTTATATTTTTGAACCTTATTTTACTATGTGTTTGCTCGTTATCCTTGGCTTTTTTTACCTGCTAGGATTGAGAGTTCAATCATCTCGCCTGCTGGGTAATCAATAACGACGTTATCAGTTTCTACTGTGTCCATATCCTCAACGATCTCTTGCAACTTCAAACTTGCTTCCTCAACATCTTTCAATGTAAATACTGCGGAGCTTCTATTTAAATCGCCTAATAATCTGCCATCGTAAATATCGCTAAAGCTTTTTGGCGCTGTGCCTTCTGCCCTAACTCTGTCTAGTCGTTTTTGCTTATCTGCTTGACGGTATGAAGAATCTTGCAAATTAGAGTCTACATTTGTAACCTTTTGTATATCTGTCATAGCCCGTCTCCTTGAAGCTTTGTTAAGCAGGAGGGGTTTTAGCCCCTCCAATTTCTGTTATTAACCTTGGATTAATTGTGCTGCGTATGATGGCAACTGGTTAGCTTGCGCAAGCATTGCAGATGCAGATTGCATTAACACTTGTTGTGCTGCTAGCTCTGATGATGCCGCTGCGATATCTAAGTCACGGATACGGCTTTCAGATGCTGTTAAGTTCTCTCTAGCCACATCTAAGCTTTCGATTGCGTAGCCTAGTCTGTTCATTTGAGCACCAGTAGTTGCCCTTGCAGATGATAGAGTTTCTAGCGCCATGTCAATCTTAGTGATAGACTTTTGTGCTGAGTCGAAGCTCTCGATAGTGATACCGTCGATACCTAAGCCTATTGTGTCAAGCCTACCGATAGAAAGGTCAAGTGTTTGCCCTTCGTTAGCGCCGATTGCAGCTTGTGTTGAGTTGTCAGTTAAGTGTAGGTAAACTTCTGTAGACTCAACTTTTGAAGTAAACTCCATAGTTTTGCTTGCTGTGTTCCAGCTTACATCTGCTGCAGATGCTGGCTCTATCTTTACGTCTACGTTAGCGATAATTCCGCGTAGTGTGTTATCTGTAACAACGTCCTCGCCGATGTATTTACCGTTAGTAGCGTCGTTTACACGAACGTTTAGTTGTGAGTCAGTCGCCTCTTGCACAGTTGAGATACCTAGTGCGTTAATTACGTTTTGGTCGCCTACGAAACGAATTTCAGAGTTTGGCCCAAGCAATGCAGACTGGATAGAGAATGTACCAACAATCGCTTCGCTAGAGTTCATTGTAGACTCGCCCTCTGTGTTGATGAAGTTTACTAAGTTTTTGTTAACTTCAACTGCGTTAGGGTTTGTGTCATCTGCGCCTATTTCTAGTTCGTATACAAGTGCGTCAGTCAATTTCTTTTCAAGGTCTGCAACTGTGTCAGAGCCTTCTAAGTATACAGTAACTTGGTTGCCGTTAGCATACATAGTTAGTGATTGTGTGTTATCAAGCACGTTTCTACCGTCAGATGTAACGAAGCCAGCTAAATCTTTTAATAAAGTGTTTTCAGATGCTGTGTCGCCAGAGCCTAATATTTGCATTTGTGCTTCAGTTCCAGTGTTACCAACAGCGCCTTTACCTAGTGTGAAATCTAAGTTACCATAGTATACGTTACCAGCGTCATCAATTTGTGCTGTGTATATTGTATGTGTCACTTCAGATACGTTGTTTGTAAAACCTGCTGTAATAATAACTGTTGCAGATGTTGATGTAACTTGTATCGAACCAGCACCAGCCGTAGCACCTAGAGTTCCACTTACGCCTACTAATAGTTTATCACCATCTTCGAATGCTCCTGTGCCAAATAAGCCCATAGTAGACTCAACAACACTTGAGCTGAAACCTGCTAATGTAGTGTGTGATGAACCGTTAGCGATACCACCTGTAGCGTTTACAGTGTCTTCTATCCAGTCAGATTGCTCGCCAGTTTCTGCATTTGTAACACGGAAGCGTACTTGCGCTGTACCATTTGCAGAACGGTCAGACATAGCTTCAAACTCGATGTAGTATGAGTTACCACTTGCAGATGTAGCTGCATCAGATGCTGCGATAGTGTTTATAGTTGCTGTTGTAACACTTGTAAAGCCTGTTTTACCAGTTAAACCAGCTGTAGCTGTGTATGCTGCGCTACCGTTTACAGTCAATGTTTGCTTAGTTGATGCTGCAGTACCAATAGCTTCTGTTGGCATCATACCCTCAATGTTAGATACTTGAGTGATAGTTGTAGCGTTTGCAGTCATACGGTAAGATAGCTTGTCATCAGCAACTGCCATGATGTTTGTTTTGTAAATTGCGTTGTCACCAGGTGAAATATCGTAAGTTAATTTGTAGTCACCAGGTTCAACTGTACCAGTGATGATTGCGTCAATATCGTTGTTAGATGAAGACCAAATTGCTGATGCATCACCGTTTAATAGTTTCTTAGTGTTGAACTCAGTTGAGTTAGAGATACGGTCAACTTCGTCTAATAATTGGTCAAGCTCTAACTGTAATACAGCACGGTCGTTAGTAGTGTACGCTGGGTTACCTGCTTGAACTGCTAGCTCACGCATACGCTGTATAACGTCAGTCATAGAGCCCATTGCAGCTTCTGCAGTTTGTAATAATGATGTAGCATCTTGTGCGTTTGTTGCTGCTTTAGCTAAACCAGAGATTTGGCCACGTAATTTTTCAGATACTGCTAAGCCAGATGCGTCATCTGCTGCTGTGTTAATTCTCAAGCCTGTAGATAAAGACTTGATAGTATTAGATAATGCGTTGTTAGCACTGTTTACTTGCATCCCTGATGCGATTGCTGTTGAGTTATTAACGATTGAGATTGCCATGATAAATTCCTCCGTGAATTTAAAAGCGTTTGCGTCCGTGCAAACTTATTTTTTGTTAATTTTATTTTTGGGCGCACCTATATTGTCAAAATTTTTGCGCCATATTTTACTGTAATACTTGTTTTATAAGCGTTCTTTCACTGTTTCTAAGTTTTAGGTAACTTAGACGCACCTCGATTGTTCAGCACATATGAATTGCTTGCAGATGTATCACCTCAAATTTTTATAAATATCTATTACTTAAATACTTTTTAGCATTTGACTAACTTTGGTAAAAGTAAATTTAACTAGTTCCCTCATGCTCATCCAAGGCTATAAATGAACAAAAAAGACTTTCGTTAGCTCTTTTTGCAAAGCAAACTAGAGATAACCGATTTTTTTAATGCTCACCAATGTAAAAATGAGCATAAAAAAAGCCGACAATAGACTGATAAGTCTATGCCGGCTCTAGTTGTACTGATACCTTCATACTGTTGCTGCATAATGTTTATTCACTAACGATATGCAGTTGTAAATTTTTAATTAAATGTGAGTGGTGTACCTTTTTAGTTTTACCGTTCACATTTTGCTTATCGGCTTGCTTTAAGAAAAACTTTAGAAGTTTTTTTCGAGCTTACCTTTTTTATTTGTGAGGTTTATTTCTATCCTTCACAGTTAGGTTATCGTCGGTTAAATAGATTACTTTAGAAAAAAAATGAAAATAATTTTTAGATTTGAGTAAAAGTATTGATAATGTTGAAAATATTTTTTTATTTCTGGGTCGCTTAGCTTGCAATGAATTTCACAACGTCACTGCGAGGAGTGCAACGACGCGGCAGTCTATAAAAATTAAAATGGGTGGCAAATTTCTTTACCACCCAAGTGTGTATTTACTAATTTTTATCTGTTCTAACGATTTTTGAAAGTTCAATAATCGCTTCAGATGGTTGTTTAGCAATCAAGTTCTCAGCTGACTCATGACTCAGTTGCTCTATGATATCTTTTAGGTTAATATCTGCACTTACTTTACTTTGCATGTTTGCATCGTATAGTAGATCTCTAAATTGAGCTTCCGATGCAGAACTAACGCTATGCTTATCAGCTGGGATTGATTGCGATGACTCAACATGCCCTGCTTTATTTCGGGGAGCTTCTGCAGAGCGCTTTCTTGATTCAATGTCGAGCACATTCCCCGTAATCTTAGTTATGTTCGTCATACAATAATCCCTTTAGCATTTTGTGTCGCCCACCTAATTAAGCAGGCGACTATTATCAAAGTACAGCTAAAGATTATCCTATAAGCTGAGCTGCGTATGATGGCAACTGGTTAGCTTGCGCAAGCATCGCAGATGCAGATTGCATCAACACTTGTTGTGCTGCTAGCTCTGTAGACGCTTGAGCGATATCTAGGTCACGGATACGGCTTTCAGATGCTGTTAAGTTTTCTCTAGCAACATCTAAGCTACTTACCGCGTAGTCTAGTCTGTTCATTTGCGCACCAGTAGTTGCTCTAGCTGACGATAGTGTTTCTAGCGCCATGTCTATTTTAGTGATAGCTGTTTGAGAAGACTCAAAGCTCTCAATAGTTACACCTTCAAGACCTAGTGAAACTGTGTCAAGACGACCGATAGAAATATCAAG
>CAYJDR010000002.1:120016-155181 GCA_964368965.1 uncultured Deferribacteraceae bacterium | reverse complement strand
ATAGTAAACGATTGTGTAGCCACCAGATAGGTTGTCGCTTTCAGTCATCACGAACACCGTGAAGTGATCCATAACGAATAGACTGCCACGTTCAATAAATGAACTCGCAGTGACGTATATCTTGTAGTCAAATAACACCCGCGAGGTAAGCATGATGACTTATGAACGAGCATTGTGAAGCAGTGATGGCGAATGAACTCTCGGAACCATGTCTGACGAACGTAGTAAGGAGTTGTGGAGAGATGAGTCATAACAATGAGCGAATTTAGGGAGTAAAGTCAGAGGGCTGTGGTGAGCAAAAGAAAGGGTCTGAATTTTGATTTGATGAATGAAACGTAAGTACTAGACTGCCACGTTCAATAAATTGAACTCGCAGTGACGCATGGGTTGTAGTTAAATAACACATGCGAGGTAACAAGAGGGCTTATGAACGAGTGTTGCAAAAGCAGTGAAGGCGAATGTATTCTCGTAACCATATCTGACGAACGCAGTAAAGAGTTATAGTAAATGATTGTAGCCACCAGATAAGTTGTCGCCTTCAGTCATCACGAACACAGTGAAGTGAACCATAATAAATAGACTGCCACGTTCAATAAATTGAACTCGCAGTGACGCATGGGTTGTAGCCGTATAACACCTGCGAGGTAAGCAAGAGGGCTTATGAACGAGTGTTGTAAAGCGGTGAAGGTGAACGTATTCTCGTAACCATGTCTGACGCGCGCAGTAAGGAGTTGTGGAGAGGTAAGCCTGAGCAATGAGCGCATTTAACGAGTAAAGACCGATGGCTGTGGTGAGTAAAAGAAAGGGTCTAAATTTTGATTTGATAAAAGAAACATAAATAATAGACTGCCACGTTCAATGAATGAACTCGCAGTGACGAGAGATTCTTTGATTACACCCTTTCATATACTGTAGTAACATTCGTTAAACCAAGAAGATAATCAGTTGATACATTATAATATTTAGCAAGAGTGATAAGATGCTTGCATGGAATTTCTCTTTTTCCAGTTTCATAATTGCTATATACTCGCTGGTCGATACCTAATATATCTGCAACTTGTTTTTGTTTTAAATCATTATCATCACGTAAATCTTTTAATCTTTGATAGTACATTAGACACCTCAAAGATAATTATATCTACTATTAAATGATAGTATTGATTTTACTATCAAAAGATAGTAATATTAAGTGTGAGGTGCTATCATGACAGTTACATTTTGCGGACATAGAGAAATACACGACAACTTTGATGTTGAAAAGTGGTTGTATTCAGTTACAGAGGATTTAATTAGAAGTGGTGCAGATACGTTTTATCTTGGTGGATATGGTGAATTTGATTGGCTTGCGAGAGATATATTAGCAGTGCATAAGGTAAAACATTCGCATATAAAGCTGATACTTGTTACACCTTACATTAATCATAATATGAATGATTGTGATTATGACGACGTGATATTTCCAAACCTTGACAACGTGCACAATAAAATTGCTATCATAAAGCGTAATGAATGGATGGTAAAGCAATCTGATTGCCTTGTTGCGTATGTGATATATAACAAGGGTGGAGCATCGAGGACATTAAACTATGCAAAACAAAATAATAAACAAACTATTGAATATCAATACTCTTAACGCTATCTAACACCAATGTTGGTTTAAATGGAGAGTGTTCAATATCTTCAGCTTTGCTTTCGCCACTAAGCACAAGTATTGTGTCACAACCGTTATTGAAGCCACATGCGATATCAGTATAAAGCCTATCGCCGACGACTACTGTGTCAGCTTTGCTAACGCCTGTTAAGGTTGTGCAGTATTCTAATATTTCATTTGATGGTTTGCCTAAATATATAGGTTGTTTGCCTGTTGGAATTTCGATTAGTTTACAAATAGCTGCAGTATCAGGTAATGACTTTCCACCAGGGATAGGGAACATTAAATCAGGATTAGCACCGATAAATTCTGCACCGTTAGATACGAGCTCACATGCTGTGCGAATCTTCTCATAATTTAGCTCAAAATCAAGCCCTACAACGACAAAGTCGATATTGTTATCTGGTGTTTCAATTACGTTTAAACCATGCTCAGAGAGGAGTTTTTTGAACGAATTAGTGCCAACAACGAAGATGTTTGCATTTTGCTTTTTGTTAGCTAGGTAAATGGCTGTTGAGTAGCCAGCAGTGATGATATCATCATAAGTGACTTCTAGCCCCATGTTGCCTAGCGATGTGATATATTCATCTTTAGTGCGTGATGAATTGTTGGTAAAAAACATATACTTTTTACCTTGTTTTTTGATTTCTTCAAGCAGTTCTTTAGCGCCGTCAATTAATGACGAGCCTAAGTGAATTGTGCCATCTAGGTCGAATAAAAATAGTTGCTTATCTTTCAATATCACTTCAATAGCTCTTCAATCTTTTTCAAGTCTTCTAACAAAACGTTTTTGTCAGTTATTGCAGAGTATTCAAGTGCGATGTTTGCATCAGGTGTATGTTTTTGTATGCTTTTTATAACTGGTGCATAGTCAAACACGCCATCAAATATAGATTGGTGCCTATCGCCAACGCCGTCATTGTTGTGTATGTGATATGCTACAATTCTATCTTTTAAGCGCTCTAAGACTCTATCAACGTCCCAGCCGTTCACAAGGAAATGTCCGAAGTCGATTAATACTTTATAGTCATTATCTTCTACAAGTTTGATGAACTCTTCTTCATTGTATAGCATATTTTTGCCTACGCCAACGTTTTCAACAAGTATAGTTACGCCCTTTGAATTTGCAAGGTCTACAACCTCACGTAAGCGTGTTTCGATAACTTCTTTTGAGTGGTGTGGCTCAAGTGCTTCGTTCGTATGCACAACAACAAATTCAAAGTTGTGCTTTGCGCATAAGTCAATGCAGTTGGAATAGCATGAAAGAGTTTTCTGCCAGCTATCTTCGCTATCTGTAAATGCAGACATGCGATATGGGCCATGAAGCGATACATCAGTGCTATCAATAACGTCAAGCAATTTTAGCAATTTCTCGCTGTGTTTGCTATCTGCTGGTTCAACAAAGAACTCAATATTTGTGATATTGTTCTCCGTTAAGAATGATAACTCTTCTTCAAATGTATCGTTGGCGCAAATTAGATCGCTGACATAAACTCTATTCATACTATGTAATCCTTATAATAAATCGTTAATTTTCTTTTCTGTTTCAACTAGAGCTTCTTTAGCAGATTTTTCGCCACTTAAGATGATATCTCTAACGTCGATTAATAGTTGCTCAGCTTGTAGACCGTTAGGACCTGTGAAGCTTGCCCATTTGCCCATGTCAGGCATTTGGCTTGCAGCAACGCTCATTAGTTGGTTTTCAGTGATGAATTTGTCGATACCAGTACCTTTTTCATAAATTGTAGGAGGTAGGTAGCCAGTAGCTTTTGTCCATACTTCTGTAGATTCATCAGATAGTAAGAACTTCATGAACTGCCAAGCAGCTTTTTGCTCTTCTGGTTTTTTTGACATGATCATCAATAAGTTACCACCAGCAGGTAGTTTACGCTCGTTATCGCCGAATAGAGGGAACTTAGTGCCTCTTAGGTCGAAGTTAGAACCAGTTTGGAAGTTTTCTCTTTTACCGATAGTAGTGATAACCATACCAATTTTGCCATTTAAGAAAGTTTGGAAACCTTCATCGTTAGAGGCATGTAAAGCAGATTTATCTTGAACCATATCAGCTAGGAACTGCCAAGCTTCAGCAGACTCATCAGATGAGAACTTAGGAACGCTAACACCGTTTTCATAAACGATCATCTCAGCGCCGTTACCTTCGATAAGTGCTTGTTGTGCCCAGTTGTCAGCATATTCTTGCATGAATAGACCGTAGTTACCAGTTTTATCTCTGATAGCTTCAGCTGCTGCTTTGATTTCGTCCCAAGTTTTAGGTGGGTTATCTGGGTTTAGGCCAGCTGCTTTGAATAAATCAGCATTGTAGTAAACGATTGGGTTGCTTATAGAATAAGGGATACCAACTTGTTTGCCATCAATTTGACCTAACGCAAGTACGTTTGGTAAGAATTCTTGGTTTAAGAACTCTTTATCTTCTGGGAAGTATTTTTCAACAACTTCTTGTGGTGTGATGTACTGGAAGTTTTCATCAGCATAGTGTAAGAAAGAGTAGCCCATTTGAATAACTGCAGGGTACTTTTGAGATACAATGGCGATTTGTAGGTTTTGTGTTAAACCTTTGTACATGTCAGGGTTGTATTTTTCAACAACAACAACATCATCTTGAGATGCGTTAAACTTAGCGATTAAATCTTTAATCCCTGCGCCTCCGAATGTTTCAGAGTTAACGTGCCAATACTCAATTTGTACTGGTTTGTTTGAATCTGCAGCGTTTGCTGCTTCTTGAGATTGCTCTTTCTTCGTGCAAGCTACTGCTAAACACGCTGTTAAAACAAGGGCAACTTTGTGAAAAATTCCTTTCATTTTTACGTCTCCGTTTTTATTAATTACTACTTAATGCTAACATTTTCCTCTGTTTTTGTATCAAAGAACAGAGAGCTTTCTTTATTGAAGCTGAAATAAACATCTTCATAACGTTTGTAGTCTGAGTTATTCGCAACTGATGCTAAAACTTTCTCTTCACCAACTGTGATCAATAGGCAGTTTTGGCTACCATAGTTCTCAATTCGAGAGATTTTACCTTTAACGCTATCAGCATGTTGCTCTCTGCTAACAATTATATGTTCAGGCCTGATGCCAAGTAGTATTTCACTACGAGTGCCAACATCTTGGCGTTTATCAGCGTTGATGCTTAGTTTGTTGCCTTCAAATACAACATTGTCGCCATCAATTGAAACGTGCAATATGTTGATTTGTGGGATACCGATAAATTTAGCAACAAATACGTTAACAGGGTTGTTATAAATAACTTCTGGTGTGTCGATTTGTTGTAGGTTGCCTTTATACATTACTGCAATTCTATGGCCAATAGTCATGGCTTCAATTTGGTCATGCGTAACATATACAAATGTAGGCTTGTAGATGTTGTGTAAGTTGATGAGCTCAACCCTTGATGATGTTCTAAGTTGAACGTCAAGGTTAGATAGAGGCTCATCTAATAAGAAGAACGGTGATTGCTTAACAACTGCACGGCATAAAGCAACACGTTGCCTTTGGCCACCAGATAGTTCTTTTGGGAAACGCTTTTCAAGACCTTCAAGGTTTAATATCTTTAAAGATTCTTTCGTTCTTTTTTCGATTTCAGCTTTATTCATCTTGTTCATTTTTAAGCCGAACGTGATGTTATCCCATACAGTCATGTGTGGGTATAGTGCGTAGTTTTGGAAAACCATGGCAACATTTCTATCGCCAGGTGCAACTTCGTTCATAACTTTATCGCCAAATAATAGCTCACCAGATGTAATATCCTCAAGGCCAGCAATCATGCGTAGAGTGGTACTTTTACCGCAACCAGAAGGCCCAAGAAGAACAAGGCGCTCACCTGATTTAATATCTAAGTCTAAATGTTTAACTACTTGCACATCGCCGTAGTTTTTGCATACGTTTTTAAATGTTATATTATTATTATTTCCCATTTTTATTATCCTTTTATACCTGATTTTACAAAGCTAGCAATAATCATACGTTGACATAGTATGTATAGTATGATCGGAGTGATACTAGCAATAACTGCAATAGCCATGATTGTGCCCCAGTTACTACCACCCTCAGCGCTTAAGAACAATTGTAGAGCTAGTGATAGCGTATAGCTTTCCTCAGTGCTTAAGATTAGTAGCGGCCAGAAGTATTCATTCCACGAGTTGATGAAAAATAGAATACCTAGTGCAACAACTGTGTTTTTAATCATTGGTAGAACTAAGTAGAAAAGAGTTTGTAACTCAGTAATTTTATCAAGCTTTGCAACTTCGATAAGCGATTTCGATATCTGGCGCATTGCTTGCACCATTAATATAATACCTGTCGCATCAGCTAATTGAGGAAGAACAACACCTATGCTAGTGTTCAATAGCCCCATGTTAGAGATTGTGATATAGTTTGGTATCATAGTTGCTGTAAACGGAACAAATAAAGTGATAAGTATTAAGAAGAATACAATCCTCTTGCCCTTAAAATTCTTAAATGTAAGCACATATGCTGCAAGTACGCTTGTGCCCACTTTACCTATAGTGATAAGTGTAGATATGATCAATGTGTTCCAGATGAAGTTAAACATTGGCACACTGTCCATAACATACTTATAGTTTTCTGTTGTCGGCGCAGATGGGATAATGTTCAACGCTTCCGAGAAAACATGCTCTAAACTCTTAAATGAGATAGACACCATGTATACTAGCGGGAAGAACTGAATTAAAATAACGCCGATAAGCATCATATGCCAAAATTTGCTATTAGTTTTCATAGTATACACCTTTCTCTAAAATTCTTAACTTAAGGCTAACGATGATGAAGAATAGCAACGTAGTAAGTATTGAAAGTGCAGACGCTCTACCAGTTTGGAAGAACGTGAACGCATATTGGTAAATGCTGTAAACAAGGTTAGTACTGCCGTTGTTTGGGCCACCTTGCGTTAGGACGTTAATCGGCACGAATACTTGTTGCAAGCCGTAAACGATTGTTAATGTCAATACATATAACGCTGTAGAAGACGTCATAGGTATAATGATGTGTATGAAAATTTGGAAGTTAGAAAGCTTTTCTAGTTTCGCATTTTCGATAAGTTCAGTAGGTACTTCTAGTACGCCAGCAAGTAATAATATTAGGTTATAGCCAAATATTTTCCAAGCAGTAATCATACAAACAAGTAAAATAACTAAACCGTTAGTTTTTAACCATGAGTTTGGCGAGATGTTAAATACTTCGTAAAAAGGAGATATTAACCCCGACAGTGGGTTGAAAATCCACAAAAATACTAGTGACGCAACAACGAGCGACATAATACTAGGGAAAAAGATCAACGAGCGGTAAATGCCAGTAAATCTCTGTACAAGCATAGCAAGTGCATAAGCAAATACATATGGCAGTACGAAGTTGAACAACGCTAAAAATAAAATGTATATAAAAGTGTTCGCAAGCGACTTATATACAACCTTATCAGTTAGAATGTCGATGTAGTTGTCTAGGAATACAAATTTTTTGTTTTCACTAATCATGTTCCATTCATAAAAACTTAACGAAAAAGTGTGAATGATTGGGTAGAAAATGAAGAAACAAAAAACCAACATCGCTGGAGCAAGCAGCAGCAATGTGTAGTCATTTTTTTTGATTTTCACGATATTTTCTCCTTGAGTATACTTCAATATCAAAATGAATTTAAAAAATGATAGCATAGTTGTTAATTTTTTGTCAAATCATTAAATTGTTAGGGATAAGAAATTTTCAAGTATTAAAAGATGGTTATAAATTCGTCTATTTTGAAGCGACTACGTTAAATAATAAGGAGTGCAGGCTGACAAACATGAAAAAGCCCATAGCTGATAAACTATGGGCACAAAAAAGAGGAGGTGATGAACGAAACTTAGTTGAGACTGTTCGTTATATCTTGTGAAATTTTCTTTGGGCTTGTAGAGTTAGCCGTAGCTATCGTATTTAAGGTCAGTGTACCTTCGGGAATTGTATAGCCATTCTGTATTAGCGCGTTAATCAAATTTTGCTCGTTTGCATTTACGCTATCAGCCAATATGGAAAGGGGTATGTTATTTAAGCTTAGGGTATTTGTTGGTTCAACTTCGTTGAGTTCACCATAAGCTAGAAATATAGAAAGTACACTGACGATCAAAATGCTAGCGACAAATGCGGTAGTAGGTCTGCCTACCTTGCCTAGCATGTAATTTTTGAGTGGTTTAAGGTTTAAAAGAGTGTGTATAATCATGCACGCTGCAAAGATTGGTGAGACAAACTCGTGTATTTCTTTTGATACACCTATCACAATAGATGGAAGCCCAACAGTTCTAAGTAACAATAGTATGCCTGTTATAAGTATGGCAATGCCGCTTGTCATTAAAAAAAGTGATGTGATGTTCCTGAGTTTCATTGTGTTCTCCAAAAATAAGTAGTTTTTCTCTTCTCTTATTTTTGCAGTGTGACATAATGAAAAAATAGTTACAAAAATTTTTTATTATACGTAATTATATATCAAGAATGCAATAATGATAACGCTTAATATAAGCAGAAGCATTAGTTTGCCATGCTTATTATTAATGTGGTATTTTAACGGCTTAAAGTTTACAAAAGAATGTGTGAGTATTGCAGTTGCGAGTATTGGCGTTGCGAACTTATGAAGATTTCTAGCATGGCCTAATACTTCGTATGAAAATAAAGATGTGCCAACAAATATAATTGCACCGCTCAATAATACGAGCAGGCCACTAGATATTAAGAATAATACAGTGATATTGCGTAATTTCATATGTGCCTCGTTTATATGTATTTTTGTATATTATATCAGTGATGGGTGATAATAGCAATAAAAAAGCCCATAGTTCTGCAAAACTATGGGGCTCATATGAAGGAGGGAGATGTTAGTCTGATTAATTTATGTTTTGTATAAATCTCTAAACTTACACTCTTGGTGTACTGTATTTATATCACGTTATTGTTAATGTATTATTAAGCAAGAATTAAAATTTTCTAACTTGAAATTTGGGTATTAAAAAAGTCCTAGGTTCTGCAAAACCGAGGACTAATTTATGAAGGAGGGAGATGTTAGTCTGATTGATTTATGTTTAATAAATTTCTAAACTTACACTCTTGGTGTATTACTTTTATAGCATGTCAATGTTAAAGTATCATTAAGTCTGAATTAAATTTCTTTAATTCGTATAAAAAAATCTTGTAAAACTCTGCTTTGTCGCATTATAATAACATAAAGGGGACGACTATGAGAATATTAATTGCTGAAGATGAGGCGTCATTACGCGAGATATTAACGACAAGGCTATCACAAGAAGGTTACAATGTCGATAGCGTAGCAGACGGCGAAGAAGCATTAGAGTATATATACTCTGCAGAATACGATTGTGTAATATTAGACATCATGATGCCGAAGTTAGATGGCATAGGTGTGTTGCAGGCTATGCGCACAAAGGCAAACAAAACACCTGTAATGTTGTTGACTGCAAAAGACTCTATCCACGATAGGGTGCAAGGACTTGATGTTGGTGCTGATGATTACCTTGTTAAACCATTCGCATATGATGAATTGCTTGCAAGGCTTAGGGCGTTACTTAGACGCAACAGTGAAAACAAAACGAACATTTTGACTTTCGCAGACTTACAAATAGATTTATTAAAGCGTGAAGTTATAAGGGCTGGCATAACGATTGACCTATCATCGAAAGAGTTTATGTTATTAGAATACTTAATGCGCAACCCGAATACAGTTTTATCAAGGCACAGGATTATCGACCACGTATGGAACTTCGATTATGACAGTGGCACAAACTTAATCAACGTTTACATCAGATATCTACGTGCAAAGATTGATGATGACTTTGATGTTAAACTAATACACACAGTTAGAGGCATGGGCTACATCTTGAAAGAGGGTGATAATGCTTAATACTATATCTTTACGCCAAAAAATTATTATTGGCGTATCGTTATTGTTGATAGCTATTATATCGGTTGTTTATGTGTCGGTGCGCAGTGTTGTTGATGATTCAATATTCAGCCAAGATGCGCGCACTCTGCATGACTATGCAAATATTGTCATAAATTCATTAGATAACGAAACTCTCAGAAACGCTATTGAAAATAATGAACAGCAAGGGCTAAACGAAGTTTATGGCGTTGTAATATTTGACATTAACAACAACATCTTAATGAAAAATAAGAGGGTGCGCTCTAACCTGATCTCTATACCTATAAAGGATGAAGTTGTTCGCCGTGAAATATCTGGCGATAACAAGGTGCTTATAGTGTATGATAAGTCGTTCCTACACCATGGAAGCACGAAGATTATCCGTGTTGCAAAGTCAGTATCATGGCAAGAAGGGCTAGTTCAAGGCATTAATAAAACTGTTAATATCATTACATTTATTGCCGTCATTATAGCGATACTTGGTATGACATACATTACAGGTAAAGCGATAGAGCCTATACATAAAGTTGTTGACGCTGCAAATAGTTTTGGTAGCGGCGACTATAGCGCCCGTGTAGATGATATAAAATCTATGGATGAAGTAGGTGAACTCGCAGTAAAGTTCAACGCTATGGCCGATAATATTGAGCGCGCCTTTGAGCGTGAAAAGCAGTTCACATCAGACGTATCGCACGAGTTAAGGACACCACTAGCAGTCATATTAACGAATGCTGAGTATGCTGAGCAGGCTAACGATATTGAGGTATACAGGAAGACTAATAAAGAGATTATGAAAAAGTCTGTCCAGTTGCAGCAACTTATTACGCAGTTGCTTGGCTTAGCTAGGGAAGTTGAACAGACAACAATGCTTGAAACAATGCCTATAGACATCTCTTCAATGTTGTTGAACATTACTGATGAATACTTTGAGCGTGCAGAAGAGAAGAACTTAACATTCGATACGGAAGTAGAAAAAGCATTAATCGTAAACGCTGACCTTATGCTTATGACAAGGCTAATCGTCAATTTACTTGATAACGCAGTTAAGTATAATAATGACGGTGGCAGTGTCAACATTAAAGCATTTAAAAAAGGCAGTAACGCATATATACAAGTTGCTGATACAGGAATTGGTATCGCAGAAAGCGATTTGCCGCATATTTTCAAGAGATTATATCGTGTCGATAAAGCTAGGAGTGATGGCAGCTCTGGCTTAGGGCTTTCATTCGTAGAGATGATTGCACGGTTGCATAATGGTAGAATATCGGTTGAAAGTGTGCAAGGCAAGGGAAGCACGTTTACAGTTGAGCTACCAATAAAATAAGGAGAGCCAATGAGAACAATAGGTAATATATTGTGGCATATTCCTTTTTGTGGATTTATTACAGCTATAAATACATTTTTACTCGGTGCTTTTTTGACGTTGTTGGTTGTGCCTGCTCCCATAGGGCTGGGGCTTATACAATATTCTAAATTTCTTTTGTTGCCATATCACTATAGTATGGCGTCAAAGAGTGATTTGAACATAAAACAGAATGTCTTATGGGAGGCGTATTCGTTCATCATATGGCTGTTTTACTTGCCATTTGGCGTGGTTTTAGCGATTGCTATATTTTTTCAGGCGATAGGTTTGTGTCTTACAATAGTTGGCATACCTGTAGCAATCCCGCTTTTTAAAAGCATTGGTACTTATTTTCAACCAGTAGGTAGAGTTTGTGTGCCACATTACGTAGCAAATAGGATATAAAGAAAAAGACGAGCCTAAAAACTCGTCTTTAATTTTATTTAGATTGTTAATAACTTTTCATCATTTTTTAGTATATCTGTGAGCGGTTGCCCTAAGCCCCTAAGTTCAATACCTAGTGCTGATAGTTCAGAAACAATGCCTAACTCCCTAGCGCAAGCTATGCAAGCAACGACGCTTACACCAGCTCTTTTCGCAAGGTTGATGCGTTCTTGGATTGAGACATCTTCTACAACAAGTTTAGCAGTTGAGCCCCATATCATAACTTCAATATCATCCCACCAGTTATGGTTGATAGCGTTAACTGCATACATAAACACCATAGTGTGTGCTGTGATAGGGTCTGCATTAGTCCATAATATTTTGAGTTTAGCCATAGTTTGCCTCGTGTAAAATATAGTTTCTTAACACAGTGTAGTCTTTATACGCATTTAATTCAAGAACAAAATTGACTAAATGATTTTGCCTTCGTGCGTAATCGTTACAATATCGCAAGGGATAATTTTACTACTTTGAGTTACAGCATTCCTAACAGCATGCTCAATACCACCACAGCAAGGCACTTGCATGCGTGTAACAATGATTGATTGAATATCGTTAGTAGCTATAATAGACGCTAATTTCTCTGTATAGTCAACCATGTCAAGTTTTGGGCAACCAATAATAGTTATGCGATCTTTCATAAATTTGTTATGGAAGTTGCCATATGCATAAGCGGTGCAATCTGCAGCGATTAGCAAATCAGCTCCATTAAAGTATGGCGCATTTGCTGGCACAAGCTTTATTTGCACAGGCCATTGGTTTAGGTGCGTCATTGCTTTTTCAGCATGTTCTTCTAGCTGCTTTTTATGAGTTTTTACAGCTTCCTTATCATATTCAGGTGCTTCACGCTCTTCAAAAGAGATAGCGTTTGTAGGACAAACTGGCAAGCAGTTGCCAAGCCCGTCGCAGTAGTGCTCACTCACTAAAGTGGCTTTGCCATCAACAAGTTGGATTGCACTTTCATGGCAAGCGTTTACGCATAGCGCACAGCCGATACATTTATCAGCTTCAATTTTAATTACATTTCTAATCATTTTATTACCTCAGACATTGCTATATTATACTATATTTGTCTGATTTAGCAATGTAAAAGATGTAAAGTTTGTAGCGCTACTTATTTACCTCGTTTAGTAGTTCTTCAACAGTTGGCGAGCAGTCAGAGCCTACACGCTCAACAACGTATCTCGCTACTTCGTTGCCTAGAGCAAGTGCTTCTGCTGGTGCGAGTCCATGCGCTAGCCCTGCAATTAAGCCTGCTGTATGGGCATCGCCCGCACCGATTGTATCTACAATATTTGCTATGCGCACAGGGACATGCTCTTTAACATCGCCATCAAACATGTAAGCCCCATCAGCTCCAGCATGTAATATTACGGGCTTGCCTAGTCGCGTGCTAATTTGTTCACCAGCATCGGTGCTGTTATCACAATTTATGCTATAGCTTAATGCTTCGTCTTCGTTCATGCTAAAGATTACGTTGCACTTTAATAGCTCTTTTAATACTTCGCCTTTGATATCTGCGATACGTGGCCCGAGGTCAACTATTATGGTTGGTGCACCTTTAAGTGATGCAATATTTCTTGCAATTATGTCACCTGTTGGGCATGCTAGTTCATATCCTGATAGATAGACATAGTCAAAGCGAAGGTTGTCAAGGATAGCGAACATGTCGTTATCCCAATATTCCTCTGCTCCAGCAAATGTTAGGAATGTGCGCTCACCACTAGGCTCAACAAATGCTAAACATTTTCCGTTATCGTGGCTTTTGCTATGGAATATTGCTTCAAAACCATTATTCTCAATAGCCAGCTTGATAAGTTCAGCATTAGCGCCATTGCCGCAAAGAATGCCACAAGTTGGGCTAATGCCTAGTCTTTTTAGGCCAAGCAACACATTCCATGCGCAACCACCAATATTGGCTTGCACTAGCTCACCCATAATATCAGCGCCTGATGTCGGGAGTTTGTCTATCTTTATAACTTCATCTATTATAGCTGCACCGATAACAAGCACAGTTTTATCTGAACCTTTTTGTAATGCCGATACGATTTTATTATCCATTATCTTTATCCATTTTTATATAACATAAGTACAACACGCCTGAGACTAAACTTGAAAGCACAAGCCCAAGGCTACTATCTGCAAAAATTCCTTTTGAGAGAGGCCCAGCAAATGCGTATCCGTTTGTAACTAATAAACCTGCAACTGTACCAAGCAACCAAATGATAAGCGGCGCATAGCTTTTTGTTTGTTTTTCAACAGTCATTGCTTCAACTGAGTAGCCTTTACTTTTTCTCTTTAGGGCATAGTCGATGATGAACATAGCTTCAAATGCTGCAAGTCCACAACCAGTCATAATCAAGAACGCTTGGAAAGGTCCCATGAAATCTTCTTTTATGAATAAAATATAAACAGCAACAAATATGATGATGATAGCATCAATAATAATAGCCGTGATACGCCTAACTTTTACGCCGATGATTAATAGGTTAAGTCCAGCTGAATATAAGCTCATAACAGCCATAGATACGATACCGCCAGTTGCAGCAATAAGGTATGGAATAGTCATCCACTTTGGAAGTGCAGAGCCGATAACGTCTATAGGGTTGCTAGCTGATGAAAGTTCAGGAAGTTTAGATGCAAGCAATACACCAACAGTCATCAATATAAATAACGGTATGAATGCAGCAATCGTTACTGTGCCCATGAGTGATTTAGATGAAACAGATTTGCTTTGATATCTGCTATAATCTGCACCAGCGATACCCCAGCTAATGCCTGTGCCTGCAATGATGATAGATAATACTGATATAAAGCTTTGCCATGAGCCAGAAGGCATCTGCATAACAACTGACCAATCTGTTTGCATAACAAGGTATATAACAACGATACCTGTTAAGCCACCGAATAACCATGTGAAAATTGATTGTATCGCAACGATTGTTTTCTGACCGAAGAAGCTAACAACAATAACTAATCCGAAAAATATCGCAAGTGATATTGACAGTTGTACAGGCGATGCTGCAAAGCCGATAGTGTTAAACAATGCAGATAGTGTAAATGTGCCTGTGATAACGTTTACAGCTTCCCAGCCCATTAAGTTTGTCCATACGACAGCGGTTGGGAATTTGTTACCTTGGAAGCCGAAAATATTTCTTGAAAGTGTCAATGTTGAAGCGCCGCCATCACGACCGCTCAAGCTAATATAGCCAACGATAGTGAACGATAAAGCACCCAGCAAAGTGACTGCAACGGCTTGTATAAAGCTTAAACCATATGCGACAATGATAGCACCATAAACGATACCTAATATACCTATGTTAGAGGCAAACCATACCCAAAATAAATCTTTTGGTGTACCTGTTTTTTCTTCTTGTTTAATTACTTCGATTCCTGTTTCTTCAACTTGGAAAAGTTCTTTTAGCCCCATCTTAGCCCCCAACTATTTTCTAATATTATGTAGTGAGTTAGCAATATCTGAAAAGTTGATATTGTTTACCTCTTCAATTAACTTGATTTCATCTATATTAAATGCACTAGTTCCGTGTATTGCTCCGCAGATTGCCGTTGCAATAGCGCCGATTGTATCTGTATCGCCACCGATGTTTGCACAAAATATCGCACAATCAATAGGATTTGTATCAACAAAGTCGACAATCGCTAATGCTGTAGGTACTGTTTCTATAATAGACATGCCAGTGCCGATTTCATCAAAAAATTCTTTATGATAATCTAAATTTTCTCTACTTTTTATGCTGTTCGCAAATGATAATGCATACTTGATACGCCTTGCAACGCTAGGTGAATAGCTACTTGTGCCATAGTTTTGAGCTTTTTCAGTTATGTCACAAATGTTTGCTTTGATATAATCCCAGCCTTTGCCATCAATAGCGCATGAAATAGCCCACGCAACAGCAGTTGCGCCAGCCACAGCAACATCTGCTTTATGAGTTGGCATACAAGACATTTCGACATTCTTGATAAATTGATCAATGTTATCAGTTTTATATGCGCAAGCAACAGGCAGTATGCGCATAACACAGCCGTTTGTAACACCCATGTTTTCTAGTGATTCAATACTTTCACCATTCTTTATCGCTGTTAGTGATGATTTTGTACTAGGCCCTAAAATGTTGCGCTCAAAAGCGTTGATAGAGTTTGCCCATTCTAAGATTTTTTGCCCGATTTTTTCTGGTGAGATGTTTCCACCGTTTTCAATTAGCGATGAGGCGACAGCAATAGCACATGATGTATCATCTGTGTACTCGCCCGCTACAAATTCATTTGCTGCGATATTTTCAGGGTGCCCTGCTTGTAATGTTTTGATGTGTCCTAATTTTTCACGTAGGGTACTAATAGGCCAAAGTTCGCCTGGCATACCCATAGAGTCGCCATATGCTTGCCCATACCATGCACCTAAAATACGATTGCTTATGTCCATATTGCCTCGATATGTTGTTTTATAATCGTATTATTATACCAAAAATGTCAGAAAATAAAAGTATTTTATTACATAGATTTTTGGCGTATCTCTGCCCATGATAGCTCTTTGAGGGTAGTGTTTATCATGTCATCATCAATGAGTTTTTGAGAAAAGTATAAACATTTATGGTCAAAATGAAGCAAGTTTTCTTTTGCAAGGTATGCGATAACCATTGATATTGTTGAACGCCCTGTGTTCAAAATTTCTGCAAGTAAGCTATGAGTTAGTTTTATGCTCATTTTATAAAAACCATCACTTCGAGGCTTAGCATCATTAAAAATAACATACGACTTTAAAAACACGGCAAGACGTTGTTGAATGTTGGATTGATAATGATGATAGCGGATATATTCAAAGTAGTTTACTTTATCCATAAGATATTTAAGCATGCATTTATTAAGTTCAATATCATTAGCTAGTGCTTTATAAAGTGGTGTAAGAGGTAGTTTTAGAACTTCTGTATCTTCAAGTGCTATCGTTGTGACACGCATGTAATCATTAGATAGTGCTGGTTCACCGTAAGTCGTATTAGGCATGAGTATTCCAAGTGAAATCCCTTTGCCATCTATCGAGTATTCATCAAACATACAACAGCCTTTTATTATCAATGAAATTTCTTTTGGTTTATCTATAAGGTCAATAATCTTATCACCTTTTTTATATTTAGTGACATGCCCATAGTCATGAAATACCTTTTGTAGTTCGTGAGGTAAACGTAAATGGAACCAAGGATATAGGTATCTGTTCATTTTAAACCCTTATTTATTTTGTATAATATAAACTAATTCTAAAAAAAATAAAAAACAGTCGCCATGGCGACAGAAAATTAAAAATATTTAATGTAATGTGCTTTAAAAGTATAGAGGAGACTCACATGAAAATCAAGTTTAGTATTTTAATGATTTTGTTAATAAGTGGCTTCATTATGACTGCATTAGCTGCTGAGGATAAACCAGTAGTAGCTATGAAAGCACATTTAGAAATGGAGCTTAGTTGTGCAGATTGCCACGGCGTAGATGAGCCTGTGAAGCGCCCAAAAAAAGCTGATTGCTTAGCGTGCCATGATGATGGCAGTGGTGGCTATATTGGAAATGATACGCATATAGAAAACTATCCAAATAGGGAAGTGAAAGTGCATGACTCACACTATGGCACAAACATACGCTGTACAAAGTGCCACACATATCATAAGGAACCAGTTTTGGCATGTAATGAATGCCACGATTATAAATTGCAAGTAAAGTAGTTATTTTATTCTAACATGGAGGAATGAAGATGAGAAAATTTTCAAAACTATTGTTGACATTAGCATTATCAATGTTAGCTATCCAACCAGCTTTTGCACAGCAAGTGTATAAAGCAGATGTAATTGTTGTAGGTTCTGGTATGGCGGGTTCAAGTGCTGCTGCCGCAGCCGCAGAAAAAGGGCTTGATACTATCTTGATCGAGCAACTACCTGGCTTAGGTGGCGTTGGTCACTTCGTTGAAGGTTCTTTTGCAGTTGGTAGTAGGTTGCAAAGTGAAGCAATGGTTGACTTAGACCGCTCAAAAGCGTTTGTACAAATCATGGACTATGCTCACTGGAAAGTAGATGGCTCGTTAGTAAAAAGGGTTGTTGATTACAGCGCACCAACTATCGCATGGCTAGAAGATAAAGGCATTATGTTTACAGCTGTTCACCGTTCATATGTTGGTGGTAACGAAGTTTATCACAACTATGAAACAGTAAACCCTGGCAAACACTTCGCAAACACGTTAGCAAAAGTTGTTACTGATAACGGTGGTAAAGTATTCACAGAAATGAGAGCATACGAGCTAATCACTAACAAAAAAGGTGAAGTAGTAGGCGTGTGGGCAACTGATGAGGAAGATGAAAAAGTACGCTTCGATGCAAAAGCAGTTATCTTAGCGACTGGTTCTTTCACAGCAAATAAAGAATTAAGGGCGAAATATACAACTGTACCTGAAAACATTAAAACATTAACATTGCCTAAAAATGATGGCCAAGGTTTATTAATGGGTCTATCAGTTGGTGCAGATACAGCAGATATGAACACTATCATATGGGAAGGTGCTTTCCCTGTGAACAGAACATATGGCGAACTATGGGATGAACCATACCTATTAGATATGTACATGGCGCTAAAAAGTAAAGATTTATGGGTAAACCAAGCTGGCTACCGTTTCTTAAACGAGAGCTTCTCTGGTGACTTTACAATCGTGTCTAACTCGTTAATGATGCATGACAATATCCAAATAGCAATTTTAAATGAAGACATGGTTGAAGATTTAAAAACTGGCCAAGGTGCACACACAGGCTATTTCACAATGTTCCAAAAAGGTCAAAAACTAAAATACATGGATCAAGCGATTGCAGACGGTTTAAAAAATGGTTATGCGTTCAAAGCTAACAGCATTAAAGATTTAGCAAAACAATTAGGCATGGACCCAAAAGTTCTTGAGGCGACAGTTGAAAGATACAACGAGTTAGCTCAAGCTGGTAACGATACAGACTTTGGTAAATCAGCAGAGTTTATGCGCCCACTTACAGAAGGCCCTTACTATGCATTTAAAGGTATCAACACAATTTGCGACTCTATGGGTGGTTTAAAAATCAATAGAAATGCTCAAGTTTTAGATACAAAAGGTCAACCTATCAAAGGTTTATATGCAGCTGGTAATGTATCTGGTGGTATGGTTGGTAGTGACTATCACTACATCGCACCAGGTTATGCAAGTACAATCGCTATGACAACTGGCCGCTTTGCTGCAGAGCATATAGCAGATGAGTTAGATTAATAAAGTTTCCCTCTTTATGAAACAGAAGTTTCTACCTATTAAAGCTCCGACAAGTTCGGAGCTTTTTTAATATACAGGTAACCAAGGGAACGCTTTTAAAAACCATATAGTTATTTGTGTCATGTTGTCAGTTAGCAGCAATATGCCGATTGTTATGAGCAACCCACCAGCAATTCTTTCGCCCCACACGATATATTTTGAGGCTTTGCGAGCAAATGATAAACTTTCGTTTATAGCAAGTGCTGCAATCAAGAACGGTATCCATAACCCAAGCGAATAGATAAGCAGTAATTTAATTCCGTCATATACAGTGTTTTCGACAGCTGCAAGTGCTAAAATTCCTGATAATATAGGGCCAACGCATGGCGTCCATCCAAGCACAAATGCTATGCCAAGTATAAACGCTTGCACAAAAAACGGCACACGTTTTGAACCTTGATAGTTTATTTTAGAGTGCTTAAGCAATGTTTTTATTTTAAACACGCCTATCATATGCAACCCAAATATAATTATAATACCACCTGCAATTTGTGACAGTATTGTTTTATATTGTGATAGCGCTTGCCCAAGGCTAGTCGCGGCTGCGCCAAGTATAACAAATATGAGTGTAAAGCCTAAGCCGAATGCAAGTGCGCCAAGAAATGCTTTAAGCCTAGGCGTAAGGCTTTTCGAGTCTTTCAAGGTGTCGAGTGATTCACCTGACATGAAAGATATATAGCCTGGTAAAAGAGGCAGTATGCATGGCGATAAAAATGTAAATATGCCAGCGATAAATGCGCTGAATATAGTTGGTGCTTCCATTGTAAAATCCTATGTTATTAATATACGATACAAGACAAGTATAGTCTTGAAATAGTTTAATAACAAATGTTATTATTAGTAATTGTTTAGAAAATGTGGAGAAAATGTCTAAACTTCACGCTATTTATTGATTTATTGGAAGAAAGCATATAGTATAACTTTAAGATTTGGTGTCTGAGGGAGTATATTTATGAAGAAAAGTACAAAAAAGCTTGTTGGTGCAGGCGTTGCGGTTATCGCAGTTATATCTTACCTGATGTTTACAGGTTTGTCACAAAGCAGTGTTTATTATCTCGAAGTAACTGAGCTAGTGAACGACCCTACAAAATATAATACACAAAGTGCTCGTTTGAGTGGCGATGTTGTTCAAGGCTCTGTCATTAAAAGCAACGATGTTACATCAAAGCTTTTAAAGTTTGAAGTATCAGACGAACTTGGCAGCAAAGTTAAGGTTGAATACATGGGTGTTGTGCCTGATGCATTTTACGACCCTAATGCTGTAGTTATTTTAGAGGGCAAGTTTGATGCAACTACAACAACTTTCCACGCGAAGACGTTAATGGCGAAGTGTCCTTCAAAATATGAAAATGAAGACCCTGCTAGCCACGATCCAACACAAGCAATGAGCGAGAGCTCTTCAAAAGAAATATAAGCTGTAAAGCGAGTTAATTTATGATAAATTATGGCGATACTTTTTTGTTTCTAGCCTTGGCTACAAGCGTTATCGCCATATGTTTATATCTAGTATCTAACAAAGTCAGCTCTTTCACTAGTTATGCACAGCTGGCAACGGCTTGCACGTTCTCCTTCCTGGTTACAGCAATGAGTTTATTGCTATACTATTTCTTAACAGATAACTTTTCATACGTGTATGTCAGCACAAATTCAAGCAAAACGATGCCTGATATTTATAAAATATTTGTTGCGTTAGCAGGCAAGGAAAGTTCCCTGCTTTTTAGCGCAATATGTATCTTATTTTTTGGTGTGTTATCGTCAATGCGCGCTAAAGATGCATCGCAAGGGTATTATGTCTACTACAAGATATCAATATTGTTTTTCGTTTTCTTGTTTACGCTTGTTGCTTACGATAGCAATAAAATCTTTTTAACAATCGGGTTAGATTATCCACATGGGTTAGGCATACCCCCATTTATCCAGCATTACAATGTGTTTTTCTCGACTATTGGATGGTTTTTAGGGCTTTCTGGTTCAGTTGTTTTGATGTCGCATGCGTTTGCATCGCTTGCTGTTAAAGATTACTCAAACTATTGGATACGGCGTTCGGCTAACTGGGCGTTTATATCGTTTTTTTCACTACTTTTATATGTATTCTTTGGCCATTACTGGTTTGCAAGTTCGTTTTTCAATTTAGAATTATGGGGCAACGGCATTACAGATATAGCCGCATTATTGCCATTGATTGTTGCTGTGCCTTTCATGCATGTTGCTAGTGTGTTTGTTAACCGTGGTGTTTTCAGGCGTTTTTGCTTTCTATATCCGTTTATATTATTGGCTGCAATGCTATTTAGTGGCTATGTTATGTGGGCAGGTTTGTCTGATAGGGGTGTGTTGTCCGAGCGCCTAGTTGTGGGTTTTTCACTTGTTTGGGTGCTTATATTTGCTACACTTTTCTACATTCCTCTATATATACGCTCTGCTATGATTATGTCTAGGATGAGCAAAACTATGTTCATCAAGAAAAAATGGACACCAATTTATGCAGTAAACTTTGTTGGACTGTCGCTAGCACTTATAGGCGCAGTTGCGATATTATTGAACTTGTATTCAATTACTGTCGAAGGGCAGCTATATAAATTTAATGTATCGGTATATGAACGACTTATAGTTGCGTCTTTAGCGTTATTGTGTGTATACTTGCTAGGTTATTTTATCGCAAGTAGTAAAGGCGATGGTGATGCATTCTATAAACATTTCGCACCGTCACTAGCACATGGGTTTGCGCATGTGGGGATGTTTTTGACAATAACAGGGCTCGCATTATCAAGCACAATGCACTCTGAAGATGCTATCCATGCAACCATCGGCACACCGGCTGATACTGGGCGTTATGAATTAGTTGTAAACACTTTAAAAGCAACAAATAAAGACAACACGGTGTGCGTGAGCGCAGATATTATAATAGCTGGCAAGCGTGTTATGCCAGACATGTGCAGATATCAAGACATGGACAATGACCTATTTAGAGTTGATGGCACGCTAATTTTGTGGGACACTGTGTCGGTTGCATTTTATGATTATGATATATCTAGTGGTACGGTAAACTTGGCGATAGTTGTTCGTCCGTTTTTATTTTTAGTGCCATTAGGATTATTTATATTAGTATTAGGGCTATACTTAATGTGGCGAGGGAAGAGGTTGTATTAATGAGTGAAACGTTGATATCGTTGCAAAACGTGGGCAAAACTTATGGTCATGTCACGGCGCTTAGCAAAGTGTCGTTTGATATCGCAAGCAATAGTTTTGTCGTTGTGTTTGGTGCAAATGGGGCAGGAAAGTCGACATTGTTGAAGATATTATCTCAACAAACACGCAACACTACAGGCAATGTGTTATATTCTGGAGTGTCTACGAAAGACTTGGAAGACGATTTTCGTGCAAAGTTTGGTGTAATATCGCACCAGCCGTTTGTGTATGAAAATTTATCAGCTTATGAAAATTTGGAATTTTACGGCAGATTATATGGCGTGAAAAACTATAAAGAGCGTGCAAAAGAGTTGCTAAAAAAAGTTGATTTATATAACAGGCAAGGCGATGCTGTTAGAACTTTTTCACGTGGTATGCTGCAGAGGATATCAATTGCTAGGGCGCTAATCCATTCGCCTGAAATAATATTTTTAGATGAACCATACACAGGGCTTGACAGTGTGGCATCTATAACGCTTACTAACTTATTGAAAGAACAACTCGGCGAAAGCAAAACAATCATAATGGTTACGCATGACTTGAAAGTTGGGTTGGAGCTAGCAACGCATGTAGTTGTCATGAACAAAGGCAAACTAGTTTATAACAAACAAAAATCGGAAATAGATGTTGATAACTTCGAGCAAGAATATCTTGAACTAGCTGGCTATGAAGCAAAGGATAGCATAAAAGCTGAGGCGGTGAAGTGATGAAATATTTACAAGCCGTATATGCGATAGTTAGGAAAGATGTAATCATGGAGCTTCGCACAAAAGAGTCTATCAATGCTATGCTAGTTTTTGCGTTGCTGATGACGGTTGTATTTAGCTTCACGTTTGAGCCAGGTAGTGAATACCGTGACGAAGTTGTCGGTGGTATTTTCTGGATGTGTGTGGTGTTTGCTGGCACATTAGGGCTTAGCAAATCTATGCTCTCTGAAGTGCAAGGCGGAAATATTGATGCTATGATGTTAGCGCCGATAGATAGGAGCGCAATATTTTTTGGCAAATTTATTTCAAATCTGCTATTATTAGTATTCGTTGAGGCGATATTGACGCCACTATTTACTGTATTTTATTCTATCAATATTGTGGCATCGCCAACGGTTGTGTTGATAATGTTTTTAGCCTCATACGGTTATGCGTTGTTGGGTACGTTGTTTTCAGTTATATCTGTCAGGACAAAAACTAGGGAAGTAATGTTGCCGCTATTGTTGCTACCTATTATGATACCGATAATACTTGCAGCAATAATGTCGACAAATGTGTTTATATTAGGGAAGCCCGCAGAAGAGGCAAGCAACTGGATAACGCTTATGGTAGCGTTTGATGTGATATTCACAGCAGTTATTTTTGCTATATTTGGGCTGGTTGTTGAAGAATAGTAAGAGATATTGTAACTTTAAAATATTTTTATAGTACATATATTATAATGAGATGGAGTTGAGATGAGATCAAGGAAAATTGAACAATTGTTTGATGTGTTGGCGCTGTTGGCAGTTCCAACGGGTTTATGGTTTGCGTTTGTGTTTGCGCCGATGGAAAGAGTTATGGGCGCTATACAAAAGATATTTTACTTTCACGTATCATCAGCGTGGATAGGTTTTTTTGCGTTTTTTGTTACGTTTGTGATGAGCATAATTGTGCTTGCAAGAAACAACCGTCACCAATGGGCAGATGATATTGCAGAAGCATCAGCCGAAGTTGGCGTTGTGTTTTGCACAATAGTTCTAGTAACAGGCCCACTATGGGCAAAGCCTACATGGGGCGTTTATTGGACATGGGACCCAAGGCTTACATCAACACTAGTTTTATGGTTCATGTATGTTGCATATATAATGCTACGTGGCTTTGTAGACGATGCCGATAAGCGTGCAAAATTTTCTGCTGCGCTAGGTATCATTGGTTTTATTAACGTGCCGATAGTGTTTTTATCTATCAGGTGGTGGCGTACAATCCACCCGAACGTGCTTCAAGAAGGCGGCGGTGGTCTACACCCAGATATGCGCACAGCGTTGTTTGTATGCCTAGGTGTGTTTACGATATTGTACGTTTGCATGATGATTAAGAGAATAAAGTTAACACAGCTAGAGCGACGTGTTAAAGCAATAGAAGAATAGTTTTAGAAAAATAATTTAGAGAGTGTAAATATGAAGAATTTTGGATTTTTAATAGCGGCTTATTCAGCAATGTGGGTTTTGATTGCATATTTCTTTATCAGAGTGGGCGCTAAAGTTAACACAATTAGTAAAAAAGTAGAGATGTTAGAAGAAGAACGTAACGCATAATTTTTGCGTATAAAGCTGGAGCAGATATGTTTAAATTTACAAAAGTATTAGCTATTGGGCTAGTGAGCGTTGCCGCAATTAGCTGTGGCAAAAAAGAAGAAACACAAGGTGTAATAACTTCAGATAGCCAACGCCCTACAGATGTTGTAATTACAGAAGTTATGAAAGGTAACTATATTGACACATATGTTTTGCCAGGTGTTGCTGAGGCGTGGGACACAGTTGCCATACCATCAGAAACTATGGGGCGTGTAGTTGCTGTTTACGTTGTTGAAGGGCAGTCAGTGAAAGCGGGCCAGCCACTATTAAGCGTCAACACCGATACGCTTAAAGCAAACGTATCTTCTGCAAAAGTTCAGCTGGAAGCAAGAAAGAATGACCTAAATAGAACTGAGAATTTGTATAAAGAAAATGCAGTTGCTCAAAAAACATATGACGATGCTAAAGATGCGTACTCTTTAGCAAAAGTAGCTTATGATGTTGCAGTTATTGAGCTAAATAAAAGCACAATCAAAAGCCCGACAGATGGTATTGTTGATGATATCGTGCCAGAGGTTGGTGAGTATATCCAACCAAGTATGCAAGTCGCAACAGTTGTGCAAATGGATAAACTTAAAATCTATATTGATGTGCCAGAGCAAGATGTTAAGTATATGACAGTCGGACAAGATGTTGAAGTTTACCTTGCGAGTGCTGGCGAAGCTGAAAACTCGATAGTTGGTAAAATCAACTATGTATCGGTAATATCTAACCCTACAACACTTACATTTAGCGCAAGGATAGATATCGCTGGCGACCAAGGCATAATGCCAGGCCAAATCGTAAGGGCAAAGATTGTTAAGCAAAAGTTTGATAACGCTATTGCTCTAGAAATGTACAACATCATAGATAAAGATGGGCAAAAAGTAGTTTACCTGGTAGAAAACTTTAGGTCTAAAGAAGTGCCTGTTACGTTAGGTGCAATGTTTGATGATATGGTTGTTATAACTGGTGGGTTGTCGGAGGGCGACCAATTAGTCACAACTGGCCAACAGTTTTTAAGGAATGATATACCTATCAGAGTAGTGGAGTAGGCGTATGTTAATTACTAGATATGCCATAAAGTGGAAATCATCAGTTGTGCTGATGATGCTAGTGTTTATAATATTCGGCTCACTTGCTTATGTAGATTTACCTAGGGAGTCTATGCCAGAGGTTAAGATACCTTTCGTAATGGTGCTCACGGTGCACCCTGGTGTTTCGCCTGAGGATATAGAGTCGCTAGTTACCCAAAAGATAGAAAAGCAACTCAAAGGCTTGAGCGGCGTTAAAGAAGTTACTGCATATTCATCAGAAAGTGTTAGTAACATTATGATAGAGTTTCAATCAGATGTGATAATTGATGATGCACTTCAACGTGTAAAAGACAAAGTCGACATGGCAAAAAACGACTTGCCATCAGACTTACCAGATGACCCACAAGTTATTGAGATAAATACGAGCGAGTTTCCAGTAATGGTTGCAGCACTCTCAGGTGATATACCTGAAAAAGATTTAAAAAAGTACGCAGATGACCTACAAGAAGAGTTTGAAGGTGTTGCAGGCGTATTAGAAGTTGACGTATCAGGTGCTAGAGATAGAGAAATTTTAGTCGTGTTCGACTATGGTCGTTTGCAATCATATGGGCTTTCAATTGATGCTGTTAGTAACGCTATCAAAGCTGAAAATGTTAATATCCCTGGTGGTTCAATAGATATAGGGCGTGGTAAATACCTAGTGCGTACACCAGGTGAGTTCACACACCCAACTCAAATTGAAAATGTGCTTGTTTCTACTAAAGAAGGCAAACCAGTATATTTAAAAGATGTTGCAAGCGTTTACGACGCATTTGCAGATAAAGACTCATATGCACGCTTGAACGGCGAAGATGCAATCTCGTTGTCGATTAAGAAGCGTACAGGCGCAAACATTATCGATATGGCAGAAGATATTAGGGTGGTTATTGATAAGTATAATACCTCAGTGCTTCCGCCAACAGTATCGGTAACATTAACAATGGACCAATCTGTAGATATACTTCACATGGTACACGAGCTTGAAAACCACTTAGTTACAGGGTTGATACTTGTTGTGCTTGTGTTGTTCTTTTTCCTTGGTAAGTTAAATTCATTTTTCACAGCGCTAGCAATTCCATTATCAATGCTTATGTCGTTTATTATATTTGACTACTTAGGCATTACACTTAACATGATGGTATTATTCTCATTAATTATGGCATTAGGTATGCTTGTTGATGATGCTATCGTTATTGTTGAGAATATTTATAGACAAATGCAAGAGGGCAAAGGCAGGGTTGAGGCAGCTATTGCAGCATCAGAAGAAGTTGGCTGGCCTATAGTTGCCTCCACTTTAACTAAGATATTTGCATTTTTACCTATGGCGTTCTGGCCAGGCATTATGGGCGACTTTATGAAGTATCTCCCTATTACGCTCATGGTTACGCTAGGTAGCTCACTTTTCGTAGCGTTAGTATTTAACCCTGTGATGTGTACGACGTTTATGAAAGTTAAAAAAGGCGCTGAAGGCGAAGAAGGCGAGCTGAAATTTGGCAAGTTTATGCGCTTTTATATGAGGTCTGTCGATTATGCACTAGACCATAGAGCGTTGACGATAGTTGTAACGATTGTCACAATGATGACTCCAATATTACTGTTTGGCAAATTTGGCGCAGGTATGGAATTTTTCCCATCGTCTGACCCAGCAGTTATGTATATAAGGGCTAGCACTCCGCAAGGCACTGCAGCAGTAGTTACAAATGACTATGTGAAAGTGCTAGAAGAGGCTACAAAAGGTGAGCCTGATATCGAGTTTACTGTGGCTGAAGTCGGCGGTGCAGCAGCTATGCAGAGCGAGTCAGGTGGTACAACTACTCACCGTGGCCGTTTAACAGTAGACTTTGTTGACTTTGCAGACAGGCAAGAGCCATCTCCAGATACGATAACACGTATTAGGGAGCGTGTTGGCGCACTACCTGGTGCAGAAATTATCATTGAGGAGCAACAAAACGGACCACCAACAGGCGCACCTGTAAGTATTGAAATTTCAGGCGCAGAAGTTGATGTCATGGGCGCAATTGCACAAGAGATAAGGGACATTATTAAAGATATCCCAGGCCTTGTAGACTTGCAAGACGACTATGTGAAAGCAAAGCCAGAGTTTGTAATAAATGTAGATAGAGAGAAAGCCGCATTGCTTGGTTTAAGCACATCATCTATCGGTTCAACTGTTCGTAACGCTATATACGGTGTAGAAGTTGGAACATACCGTGAAGGCGACGATGATTTTGATATTAAAGTAAGGCTACCTGAGGAAAACAGGCAAAGCATTGATGATTTACTTGGCCTAAAAGTAGCAACGAAAGATGGCGACTATGTTCCAATATCAAGTGTTGCAGATATTACACTTGGTGCTGGTTTTGGCACAATTACAAGGCTAGACTTCCAGCGTGTTGTAAGCGTTACAGCTAACGCTGATGGCAGAAGCTCTGTTGAAGTTATGGCCGACGTTATGGATAAATTGAAAGACTTCCAAGCACCAGAGGGCTACTCGATAAGCTTCACAGGTGAAACAGAAGACCAACAAGAAGCATCGTCGTTCTTATCGAAAGCGTTTATTGTTGCGCTATTTTTAATATTGATGGTGCTTATGATCGAGTTTAACTCTGTGTCGCAAACTATGATCATCTTAGCTACTGTGCTATTATCGCTAGGTGGCGTGTTCTGGGGTTTATTGATTACAGGTTCTCAGTTTGGTATCATCATGACAGGTATTGGTGTGATTTCGCTTGCTGGTATCGTTGTTAACAACGGTATTATATTGATAGACTATACAAATAAACTACGTGAAAAAGGTACACCAATGAGGGAAGCTATTATCCATGGTGGTGCTGTTAGATTTAGGCCAGTTCTGTTGACAGCAGTTACAGCGATTTTCGGTATGTTGCCTATGGCTATCGGTTATGGCTTGAATGCAAGAACGTTCATGATTGAAAAAGGCGCAGAGATGTCGCAATGGTGGGGTGCGATGGCAAACGCAATCATATTTGGTTTATCGTTTGCAACGGTGTTGACATTGATTGTTGTGCCTGTACTCTACTCGTTCACTGGTGGCGGCTTGAAGCATGAAAAAGCAGAAGGCAGAAAGAAAACCACATTGAAAGATGTATTTGCAGAATTTAAAAAGTAATAATAACTTGCCCTATCTTTTCAGGTAGGGCATTTTTTTTTGGAGTAAATTATGGATTATAAACAAGTTGAAAAAGTTGCAAGCAAGGCAGACTTCGTAAAATTTTTACAGGAATTATCACGAGATTTTGAAGATAACACAGACGAATGGGAGAACTGGACAATAAGTGCATATCTCGAATCAATATCGGCATACATTAGCGATGACGATGATGAAAAGCTAGATAGCCTGGATTATAAGTCGATTGCAGATATATTTTACTCTGGAAAGCATTATGAATAAAAAGCCTTGTACGGATACAAGGCTAGGCATGTTAAAACATTTTTGATTTATCGATGTGTTCATATCTTACATAGTCGGCAAATTTTCTATCAGATGAGCATAAGTGGTCGCTATACCACATAAGCAAGAAGTCATATGTATCAGTGATGACGCCTTCAAACCCGCGTGGGTCATAGTCAGGGTCTTCAGCTTGGATATACTTTTTACAGTTCATCAACATGCGAAATAGCTTGCCTACGTTTCTTATAAACATAGTGTGTTCTTGTTCGTGCAAGTCTTGCGATGGATAGTTTGTACGGTCCATGATAGACTGCTGGAGAGTGAAATGCTCTCTAGAATAGTCTGTTAGGAACGATAAAAGTTTTTCCAGTTTCTCGACACCTTCAATCGAGTCCATACCTTCGATAAACTCATTAGTATATCTTAAAAAGTTTCTCGTTTGTGCGTCAATTGAATAGTCGCCAGAAACAAGGATATCCGACCATTCTAATATTTTTCTTCTACTCAAGGTAACACTCCATCTTTGTTAAAGCTTCTAGGCAATAGCCATGAAGAAATTATAAATATAGCAACTAGGGCAACAAGTGGTAAAACTGTTGCATATAGTGAAATTTTCGAGACTATTAGCATGACAGCATCAGTGCTTGTAAGTTCAGTAATGCTAGATACTGCAGAAAATGCCATGCGCCCACAAAATGATAAAATAAATGGCATAGCAATATAGCTGATAGCCGAGCTAACCATGAGCGTAAGCCCAAAGCGCCTAGCAACAGGCATAACTGCAACTAATGCACCGACAGCTGGCAAGTATTGTAGTAAATAATCAACACCATAGTTGTTATACAACGCTGCATAACCTGCAAAATCCATAGCAGATGAAGAAAGCTTCATCAATAAAGCATTATTCGATATGTCAGCTGTTGCACTATTTGCGTAGCTTGTGATAGCCGCAACCATGTTTGCACTATGTTCAGATACAGTTGCCATCTTATTCGCAACTAATGCTCCAAGTGGCATTGCAAGCACCTTATATACGCCAAATATAACAGCTACAGCTGATAGCCAGTAGATGATGAATGCAGGTAAAACGCGCTTTGTAGCAAGCCCTAGCACATATTGAGGTGTAGCAACAAACAGCGCTATCACGCTATAAATGTAGTAGCTAAGCTCACGCTTTTCACTAGGTTTTTTTTCTTTTGGTTCTTTTTTCTTTTTTGGTTTAGCGTCTTTTGTTTCAGTTATATTTTGTGCCTGCGCTGGTGCTACGTTGTCAGGCTTGTGTTGCTCTGTTTCCTCAACCCATTTAGGTTCAGGCTCTTCATTAATATCAGCTTTTTCCATAAAGTGTTCTGCAGAATGTTTCGGCGCAGAGGCTACTTTATGTAGTTTTTCATCTTCGTCTAATATGCCTGAGTATAGGTTGTCATCTTCTTCTAATACTTCATCAATTTCGCTAACCTCAGGGATAAGCGCATCAACATCTAAGTCTTGCAGTTGCTTCAGCTCTTCTGCTGTTAGTGCTTCATCTTTAAGGTTTTCCTCAGTATCTTCTATGATATCTTCAATGGTTTCCTCAACTGCTTCAAGAGTCGGTTCTTCGTTTATGGCTTCGTCAATGTCAGAGATTTCAGCAAAGTCTTCAACATCGTCTATTTCTTCTATTTCATCAATCGGAGCGTCTTCTATAGTAGGCTCACTAGGCTCATCTGTGATGTCTATATCAACAGTGTCGCTAACATCAAGAGTTGGCTCGTCAATGAGGTCTGGTCCTTCGTCAGTTATGCCAACTATGTTATCTGCGAAGTCGTCAGTTTCATCAAAGTTGTTGATAGGCTCGCCATTGACAAGGTCGTCAACGTCATCTGCAAATGGGTCAGTGTCATTAATGATGTCAGCAGGTTCGTCAATTTCAACGGTATCTTCAATAGTGTCTTCAATTAATTGCGCTTGCTCTATATCAGTAGGTATCGCAACGCCAGTGTATAAGTCTGCAATCTTTTGAGAGTTTGGGGCATCAATTAAGTGAACTACAAACATGCCCTTAAGTGGCACACGTTGAGTTGCAATAGAGTTGCTCGCGAGGTATGCGTCGAGTGCGCTTGCATTTTCTTCAGAGATTATGAGTGCAGTTTTACGTTCAAAAGATGTGATTTCAAGCGTAGGGACGTCAATGATAGCGTTAGTGTCGCCGAATGCGCGCCCAGCTTTCAGTATTGCTCTAGCAACGTCTTCGTTAAGTCCATCGAGGTTGAAGTCGGATAATGCTGCATTTATTTCGAGATCTGTGTCGTTTGGGATGTCTGTTTCTGCAAGGTAGCAAGTTTTGCGTTTTGCATCAAGCAGTAGGTAGTCAGGCGCACTGTCGTTGCCTGTGTAGTCATCGAATATCTTTAAAACGTCAACGCCAGCTTTGACGAAAAAGTTTTTGATGGCGAGTTCAAATTTTGTAATATCCATAGTAACAACTCCAGCATAATTTGCAATTTGGTTATATACTACAATAAGTACGAAAATATAACAATTAAAAATTTTGACTATTTAAAGATTTATAAAGAAAAAAATATGCGGAAAAAGACTGTTAAAAAATAAACGAACATCAGATTCCGCATCAAAATAATGAGTGGATAAGTTTAGCTAAACTTACGCTTTCTTAACTTTACCGGCTTTTAAACATTTAGTGCATACTTTTTTTCTTTCCACCGTACCGGCTTCATTTAAAACGCGCACTTGTTGTATGTTTGGGTAAAACACTCTTTTTGTAACGTTGTGGGCATGACTTATTTGATTACCACTTACTGGGCCTTTGCCACAAATTTCGCAACGCTTGGACATATCTATTCCTCCTTGCATTTCAAAGCTAAGCATGATAACCTATTTTTATAGAAAATATCAAGAACTTTTTTAAGGGTGACGCATGAAAATTTCAAAAGACACAATTATTGCAGATGTTTTAAGGGAAGTAAAAGGCTCTGTCGAAGTCTTCAACGCCTACAATATGGCATGTTTCAGCTGTATGGGTGTGCATAACGAAACCATTGAGCGTGGATGCATAATGCATGGTGTCGATATTGAAGATTTAATAGCAGATTTACAAAAAATTTCTTAAAAAGACGAAAAGGTAGTATTTTTGATGAGTAAAATTATGAACGAATTGCCAGTATTCCCATCTTGGTGGATGGGTGGAGATAGGTTTGCGAGCAATATTTCACCAGATGGTGTGAAGCTTGAACTAAACTTTGAAAACAATGCACTATATGCACAAAGCATATGGGACCAACTTCATATCGGGATAAAAGTTAGGCCACTAGATTTTTCGGAAGTATTTGGCAACGATAACCCACTTAACCTTGAGATTGGCATAGGCAATGGCGAATTTATCGCAAACTATGCAGAAACTGTGCCTGATGAAAACTGGCTAGGCGTAGAAGTTTTCAAAAAGATTTTCAGAAAAGCAGAAAGTAAAGCAAAACGGGTTGCGAATGGCAACATACGTGTTATCCAGTTCGACGCAGCGCTTATATTGAGGCTGATACCAGATGGTACACTTAATAGCGTGTATGTCAACTTTCCTGACCCATGGCCAAAGGCTGCACATAAAAAGCGTAGGTTATTGAAGCCGTCGTTTATATCACTTATGGTGCAAAAGTTGCGCAAGGGTGGTTTGCTTCACATCGCTACAGACCACGACGACTATGCTAGTGAGATTACTGAAAATATCGCATGTGTTGATGGCATTGTGTCAGTATTCGATGGCGCATTTGAGCGGAACATTGAGGGATATTTCCCCACAAAATATTATAGAAAGTTTGCTACGAAGTCTGGAGCATATTTTTATAGGTATGAGAAACTTTAATAGCGAGGTTTTCCTATGAAGCGTATATTTTATGCTTTAATTATGATGATTGTTGCACAAGTTGCACTTGCTCAAGCAAATACTGCAACACTTGTTGATGTTGATGGCGTTATCACTAATGCTACGAAAAATATTATCGAACGTGCTATTGCTGAGGCTGAACAATCTGGCAATGTTGCCGTTGTTATAAAGCTTGATACACCTGGTGGAGTGCTTGATGCCACACGCGAGATTGTGTCGTTAATGTTGAATAGCAAAGTTCCTGTGATTGTCTATGTTGGTGACTCAGGCGCAAGGGCGGGATCTGCTGGTGTGTTTATAACACTTGCTGCGAATTATGCAGTTATGGCAGAAAGCACTAATATAGGCGCTGCACACCCAATCGCTGGCGATGGTAGCGATGTTGAAGGCGAGCTTGGCAACAAAGTGCTAAACGATACTATTGCATTTGTAAAGACGATTGCAGAAAAGCGTGGCAGAAATATTGAAGTTGCGGAATCAATGGTTGCAGACTCTAAAAGCTTAACAGCCACAGAAGCGCTTAATGCAAAAGTGATTGATAAAGTGCTACCAAGCGGTGAAACTTTGCAATCGGCAGTTGTTGCATACTTAGGTGTTGAGAGTGTTACGCTTGTACCGTTTGAGATATCTTTTACAGAGCAAGTTTTGTCGGTATTGTCTGACCCAAATATTTTAGCAGCACTATTTTTCATAGCTATGCTTATGGTTGGGCTTGAGGTGAAGCTTCCTGGTACGTTCGTGTTCGGTGGCATTGGTGCGATTGCATTTATATTGTTTGTGATAGGTTCAAACTTTATCCCAGTGAATATGATATCATTTGCGATTATATTGCTAGGTGTTGCGTTGTTGATTGCAGAGATGTTTGTGACAAGCTTCGGCGTTTTATTTTTATCAGGCATGGTTGCGATGTTCTTTGGCATACGCATGATGTTTGATACAGTAGATGCAACAGGTATAGCCGTTTCGCATTTCTTTGTGTTTGCGATATTAGGTACAGTGCTTGCCGTGTCACTTGTGATAGGTAGGCTCATTATAGGTGATTTACGCCGTAAAAACTTTAACGGCATGGACAGCATGGTTGGTGAGCATGCGAAAGTTATCGAGTGGCAAGGTAACACAGGTAAAGTTACATTGCACGGCGAAATTTGGGACGCAGAAATGCAGCAAGATGCAAGCATAATGATAGATGATAAAGTAGAGGTCGTGTCGAGCGAAGGCATGATGTTGAGGGTAAAAAAGATTTAATGCGCCGTGTAGTATTTTTAAAAGATAAATTGAACAAGCATTCCATAAGGGCGCTTGTTTCAGCATTTGAAAAGTGGTTTCCTGAAAGGGAATATTTTGTATACGACCCAAACAAAAGGGCGATAGACTTTATTGAAAATGGCGACCTTGTTTTGATATCGTTTGCAACAGGGCGTTCAGAGTTTTATAGAGCGTATGCAAAATTGTTGCGTGAAAGTTTTAAAGATTTAAATTTAGTTGCTGGTGGCGTGCATGTGACAGCGTTGCCAGAAGATATGCAAGATTGTTTTGATGCTATCGTTACAGGCGAAGGCGAAATAACGATAAAAGATATCGTAGAGCAAGCTGACGATGGAAAAGCTACAGGGCTGATAAAAGGGACACGTGTTGAAAACTTAGATGACTTCATAGTGTTTCCCCGTAAAAATATCATGCTTGGGCCTATCGAGATTATGCGTGGTTGCCCATCAGGTTGCACATATTGCCAAACACCACAGCTATTTAAGGGTAAGTTGCGTTTTCGCAGTATTGAGTTGATTTTATCAGAAATTCAGTTTGCATTAAGTCGTAAAGGTTTTGCAGATGCAAGGTTTATAGCGCCAGATGCTTCAAGCTATATGTATGACGGTGGTGTAAACTTAGTGGCGATTGAGCAACTTTTATCGAGTGTGCGTAGCTTAATAGGCAATAACGGCAAGCTATTTTATGGCACGTTCCCATCAGAGCTAGACCCAAGCGGAGTATCAAAAGAGCTTGTTGATATGCTTGTTGAATATTGCGATAACAAGTTAATGGTGTTAGGTTTGCAGAGTGCATCGCCACGTATGCAAAAAGTTATGCACAGAAGATCAGGCATTGAGGAAACAGAGCGAGCGATAGAGCTATTGCTTGATAAAAACTTTGAAATAGTAGTTGATTTAATCTTCGGATTGCCTTATGAAGATGAAGAAAGTTATAATGACACATATAATTTCATAGAGCGTTGGAAAGGTAAAGTTACCATCCATTCGCACCCGTTTGATACATTGCCTGGTAGCAAATGGGCAAATGAACAACCAACAGAAGTTCCACAAAGGTTAATTAAGTTAGTAAAATCGCTTGAAGGCATAGGCAGAGTTTTCGGGCGTATAGAAAAAGGTGATAAAGCATGTCTACAATGAAAGAATTACAAGAGTTCCCAGCAGTATATACATTTAAAGTAGTTGGCGAAAGCTCTGAACAGTTTGAAAAAGATTTAAAAAGCTTGTTCAATGAAGAAGAAAAAGCAGTGAATTACGACAAGAAAGAAAGCTCAGGTGGCAAATATATCAGCTATTCCGTTACAACAGTCGTTATGGATTATGAAGAGCTGGAAGCGACATATGCGAGTATAAAGG
>CAYJDR010000002.1:24700-119916 GCA_964368965.1 uncultured Deferribacteraceae bacterium | reverse complement strand
TGGCAGTTGTTTTCTTAGGAACTGCTTCCACTCTGGGTCTAAGCCACCATTGTCGATAGCGATTTGTGTTGCTCTTGCGCCTTCAAGGATAAGTTCTTCCGAGCGGTGCATGTCAAACATCTTTACATCAACTAAAGTTGGAACAATGACAATTTTTGCTTCAAGCATTTGCCTTGTTGATAAGTGTTTTGAAAGTATCTCTATAGAGCGACTTGCTACAGAGAGCATGCCCATGTCTATTTTTTCATCAAATCCATCATCATATTGCAAGTTGACTGCTACAATGTTTTTATGTTTGTTTGTAGCAAGTGCTTCCACAGGTACAGGTGCAGTTACAGCGCCATCAACATAGTAGTGACCTTTATGCTTAAACGGCTTAAACATGCCTGGCACAGATATACTTGCACGGATAGCTGGCAGTATCTCGCCCTTCGAGAAAATTTCACGCGTGCCGAGAGTTAAGTTTGTTGCGACGATATATAGAGGTATGTCTGTATCCTCGAAGCGAGCATGGCCAATAATTTCTTCAATACCTTTCATGAACTTATTGCCAGACATTAGCCCGCCACCGAACGAGATGTCCAGAATCTTGAATGTTTTAACTTTGTCGAAGCTTGTGAACCATTCCTTAAGCTCTTCTAGCTTGCCAAGTGCGTAGAATGTAGCGACGACCGCACCGATACTAGTGCCAGCGATAGCGGTGATTTCGTAGTCATTTTTATGAAGTGTTTCGATAACACCAATGTGAGCAGCTCCTTTTGCAGAGCCACTCCCAAGTGCTAGTGATACTTTCTTATTATTTAACATTGTTATTTATAAAGCATGCCTTTTGCGATAGCATCGGCAGTATCTGCGCCAAGTAGCGCTGTAACAATCGCAAACCCAAATTGAGCTGCGGCAGCAGGCCCAATAGCTGTGATGACGTTGCCATCTGTGACAGCTAGTTCACCATCAATATGTTTACCTGCGTTGATCTGGTTTAGGAAAGCTGGGTAGCATGTGAAGTTTTTGCCCTCAAGCACGCCCGCAGTTGCAAGCACGATAGGTGCCGCACACATTGCACAAACATATTTGCCTTGTGCGTTCATATCTTGCACAATTTTTATAACTTCAGGTGATGTTTGCAAGTTTGTTGAGCCAGGGATACCGCCAGGCATAACAACAGCATCATAATCAGCCGCGTTCACTTCTTCTACAAGTATATCGGTGTCGAGTGAAATTTTGCTTAAAGAACTTGTAACTTTCTTATTGCCGCCGACAGCAGCTATCGTAACATCTAGCTCTGCGCGCAGCATAACGTCCATAGAGCCTATTGCTTCTAGTGGTTCGAACCCCTCTGCTAATAAAACTAAAACTTTTTTACTCATGATGTTCTCCTAATATATGCTATAATACATTATATATTATTGCAAATTATGATTGTGGTGTATTACTTTTTTTTAGACCGTAAATAACTAAGATAGTTCCAACTAAAATAAACGCAACACTTGCTATATGTGGTGCTCGTAGAAAGCCAACCATTAAATCATCTGCTCTGAAAAACGTAACAAATCCACGAATTAAGCCGTATGAAATTAGGTAAATGCCTGATATCATGCCTAAGCCGATCCACTTATCCTTACGCCAAAAGAAATAATACATGATAAGTGCAGCAATCACGTTCAATACCAACTCATAAAAAAACGTAGGGTGGACAGGCAATACGCCAAAGTCCATATACGCTGGTGGCATATATGTTGCTGGGAAGCTTATGCCCCATGGTACATATTCTTTTATTAAATACTCTTTGCCGTTTAGTATAGTTGTCGCATTCTCAGCTGAGGCGATAGAGTAAAGTTTAGAGATGCTCTCAGGGTGGTTAGTTAAACTAAATTGTGAAAGCAAGTTGTTCCAAAACTCTGTGAACTGTGGCTTTATTGTAAAGATTAATGACGGAGGCGTAAGCGTTGGTACGCCGTGTGCTTCACCGTTTGCAAAGTTGCCAAGCCTGCCGATACCTTGGGCTAATATAAGCCATGGTGTGCCTATGTCAGTTATTGTTAAAAAAGTTATATTGTAGCGTTTCGCCATGAACAGAAGTCCTAATGCACCGCCAATAACACCACCATGTATAGCAAGGCCACCTTGCCATATAGCTAGTATTTCAGCTGGGTGCTGCGAGAAATAGTCCCACTTTAGTCCAACATAGTAGAGCCTAGCGCCCAATAAGCCTATAACAAATGTTGCGAAGATTATATTTTCAAACTTATCACCGTCGTAGCCTAGTGAAATAGCCCTACGCCTTGATAAATAAACTGTTAAAAGTAGTCCAACTATATAACATAAACTGTAAAAGCGGATATCTAGTCCACCTATCGAGAAAAATACTGGTTGCATTACATGCTCCGTCAAATTAAATATTGTATATAGTATATGCATTTGATACTATAGGTCAAATGAAAAATAAGGATACCTATGGAAAAACATATAAATAAATGGCTTGAGCGCGGTTTAATATCAGACGTTCAAGCTGAAGAAATGCTTAACGACATAAAAGATACTAAAGCAAACATTCAGCGAAAACGTACGTTGATACTGTTATATTCTCTCGGTGCGCTGCTTGTAGGGTTAGGCGTCATTACGTTTATAGCGTCTAACGATTGGATTGTTGAACTGTTTATGAACTCGCCATTATTGCGCATAATTAGTTTGTCGGCGGTGACAGTTGCATTTTATGTTTTAGGCTACAAATTTGCTTACGAGAAAAAGTCACATGTTTTAATGGGTAAAGCGTTCGTATTTCTATCAACGATATTGATTGGTGCGACGTATGCGTTAATAGGGCAGGTATATAACACAGAAGCACATGCATCAGTGTTTTTCTTGATGTGGCTCTTGAGTGTGCTACCAGTTGCATATTTATTCAACTTGATTGCTGTAAATCTGCTAAGCATGGCGCTTTTTGCCGTGTGGTATATTTCATATTATGGCGAGTGGGTATTTTCATTGTACAGTGATGAACCTTTTGTTCTATTGCCAGCGTTGTTTGGTGCGTTTTTCTATATGTTGGGCAATATTTCTTTCATAAAGGAGTGTTATTTTGCATTTTCTATGTCATACAAAGTTATAGGTATGCAAGCGATATCGCTATCAATGATAATATTTATTGTGATTGATAATTTTGGGACAATGGAACTAGTTGAAGCAAAAATGATTGCACATCATTTTATAGCGATTGCGTTAGTTAGTGCTGTTAGCTACTTTTTCAACAATGTGAAAGATACTGTGACAAAGCTAGAGCATATATATGTGATAATGTTTGCGATATATTGCTCATCAATCATTTCGTTTGAGTTAAATAGTATTTTGATGTTGCTGATAGCTCATGCGCTAATCATAGCTACAGTTGTTGGTGCGTTTAAGTTTGCGCACATATATGAAAGCATAAAATTGTTGGACGTGGCATCGAGTTTGTTGACATTATATATAGCTGTTACATACGTTAGGCTCAGCTGGAGCTTTATGGATAAGACGCTTTTCTTTATAATTGGTGGTGTAATATTGTTTGTGATCGCTAAATTTTTAGAAAGGCAAAGAAAGCAGTTAAAGTCAAAACATAAAGAAAGCGAGCAAACAGCATGAGAAAGAAAATAACATATATAATATTGTCTGCATGGGTTATCGTCATCGCCACAATGGTTGCAATGAACGAATATACGCTAAGAACAGGCGAAATAGTGCTGCTAAAAACTGTACCCATAGACCCACGTGATTTAATAAAGGGTGATTATGTTATATTAGATTATGAAATTAGCAAACTATACCCATATGAGTTTGAGGAAGGCACAACCGTTTATACAATATTAGATGTCGATAAGGGCAGTGGCGAGGCATATCGAGATAGGGTGACAACTAAAAAACCATATTCATACATCTTGTATATGAAGGGTATTGTTGAAGATGGGCGCATAAAATATGGCATCGAACAGTACTATGTGAAAGAGGGAACAGGTAAAGAAATTGAAACAAAACTGCGCGATAAAACCCTTGTAGAAGTAGCCATAGATAAACATGGAAGTGTAAAAATTGTTAAGTTGTTGTTTGAAAAATGATAAAAAATATTAAGTATTTATGAAATATAGGTATAAAAATCAAGATAAACTGATGTTTTTGTGTCGTTTTTTAATTTAGTCGCTTGACAATGATGAAATATAGTGATAAAAATACAGAACGGGTAAAACCCAAAAAATTAAAAGGAGGAATAATAATATGAAAAAATTATTATTAGCAATTTCTTTAGTGGCTATTATGGCTGCGCCTGCATTCGCTAACTACAACCACAACTTAGGTTGCGGCGTTGGCACATTAGTATTCGAAAGCACTATGAAGTCTGGCACTAACGGTTGGTTAATCCAAACTTTAGCTAACTTCACAAACGCTTCTTTATCTGGCCAATTCTCGATCACTACTGGTACAGTTGGTTGTATCGGTAACATCAACCATGTTGTTAGCGCTGAAGTTTACGAATTCGTTAACACTAACATGGATAGCTTAGCTAAAGATATCGCTCAAGGTAATGGCGAAACTTTATCTACATTAGCTTCTATGCTAGAAGTTGCTGACGTTGATGCTTACAGCTCAACTCTACAAGCTAACTTTGCTTACATCTTCCCAACAGCAGATGTACAATCAGCAGACGTTGCTAACAAAGTTGTTGAATTATTATAATATAATTTAATTATACTGAAGGCCACTCCTTACGGGGTGGTTTTTTTTTAATCATATATAATCATAGGTGCTAAGTTGCGTTTTATTAGTTCATTATTAATCATTCTTACAGTTTTTATATTCTTGCCAAGTTTATCATTTGCAGACGAGGTCTATGTTAATAGCTTGATTGAAAAGTCAAGGTCTATAAGCATGTCAGATGATAAACAGTGGGAAACTCTACTTCATTATAAATACAACTTTTTATCAGGCAATCGCAGTTTGATTGATGATGAGCGTTTTTTTCTGAGTGATGATGGAAAACATAATAAACAAGCTGAACTAGAAGCAACTATCAATGCAATATTTGCCGACAATGGCTCTATTGTTGAAGAAGAGCACGCATATTGTGTGTTCCCAGCTAGGCGTAATTATATCATTGAGCGGTTAGGCGTTGACGAAAGCCAACTACCAGCAATAACATGCACAAGGTATGAGGAGCTAAAACGTGACATGGACCCAACGTCCGTTACATTAGTGTTCCCGTTTATGTATGTTAGTAGGCCTGCATCTATGTTTGGGCACACATTGTTGCGCCTAAACAACTCAACAAACCAGCCTTTACTTGCATATGCTGTGACTTATGGTGCAGTGCTACCTGAAGAGCCAAGCTTTTTAGATAAGACAATCAACGGTATTATCGGGCTGATGCCAGCAGTTTATTCAATGGAGCCATACTCTAAAACGATTTATGAGTATGCTAACCTTGACAAACGTGATATTTGGGAATACAACCTCAACTTATCTAAAGAGGAAACTTTAAAACTTTTCGACCATTTATATGAGTTGCAAAACATATTATCTGATTATTGGTTTTTTGATGAGAACTGCTCATACAATTTATTGATGTTGTTTGAGGTTGTCAGGCCAGATGTTGAACTTGCTACAACAATATTTTATGAAGCACCAACAGATACTGTCAAGGTAATGTATGAAGCTGGCATGATAACTGGTGAGTCATATCGCCCATCACTAGCCTCTAAGATTGATAACATCGCACGTGCTTTGCCAGCGCCAAGTATCGACTTAGCGCTTGACGTTGGCACAGGCGTTAAGCCTATTGACGCAATCGCTTCATCAGACTTTTCTGATAGGTTAAAGGCGTCAATGTATGACTTAGCAGTCGAAGTTATGCAAGATAGATATGTGCAAAAAGGCTTGAGCGATGAAGAAACATGGAACGCATATAATCATGAATTTATAACATATTTGCAAGCACGTGCAAAGCTAGGCGTGAAAACAAATTATAGGCCACTAATATCTACACCGCCACACTTAGGGCATGATATTCAGCGTGTTACATTAGGCGCAGGTACTTATGATGGCAGATTTTTTACAGAAGTTGGTTACAGGGTTTCGTTCCATTCATTATATGATGTTGATGCGGGCTATATAGCTAATAGTGAAATATCGGCACTTGATTTCAACTTACGTTGGGATAGTGTACGTGGCGACATTAAGTTAAATAACATGAAGATTGTAGGGCTAAAAACGCTAATCCCTATCTCAAGGACATTGACAGAAGCATCATATCGTGTTGAGCTTGCAGGTAAGCAGAAACAGTTTAAGGACGGCGAAAAATTCGTCACATATATAGATGGTGGCGTTGGTTTAACATATGAGCTACTTGATGATGTTTATGTATGGGGCTTGGCAATAGCAGAGGTTGCATTTTCTAGCGGATATGAAAATGGCTACGGTATTGGTGTCGGTGGCGATGTTGGTATTTCGTATGAGTTGGGCTGGGGCAAAACACTTGCTGAGGTAGACTATACATATTATGTATTAGGCAAAGGCGAGCATGATTATGGCGCGATATTGTCGTATGTGTTGCCCGTTACGCAGAACAATTCAGTGCTTGTTCAATTTGAAAGGCGCTTCAATTTCGACGAATATTATGACGATATATCGCTTTCATGGCGTTATTACTTCTAAAAAAGTTCTTTAATTTCAGGCTTTTATGCAAATGTGTGTAAAAGCCTATTTTTTTTCTAAAGTTTTCTGAAAAATTGGCCGATACTATATCTGTGAGAAGGCAGAAGTGTCTATAAAGGCATATTAACCTACCCCAAGAAGGCGGGGGTTACTAGAGCTAGACAATATGTTTATCACATAGAAGATACTGAAACAATCAGGTCGGCAGAGCGAACGGAAAATTATTCAAAAACAATTCACTTCCGTGCACGCATGTCGGCCTCTGAACCCAACAAATTGGGCGACGAGGGGGAGCAACATGAGTTGACACGGCTATCTATAATACTATAAGTAACAAACTTACAGTAAACAAAACAAATTCTTTTGCAAGAACAGTACTAAAAATTTATTTTTAAAAACATTATAGGTAAAAAATAATAAAGTAACCTATGATATGCCAAACCAGTAGGCAAGGACGCCTGCTACCGCAACAAGCGGGGATATTTACACGGAGGTAAATCTATCATGGCACTAACAATTTATAACAACGTGACGGCGCTGAACTCACAACGTTCATTGTCTATAGCAAATAATGCACAAAGTAAATCAATAGAAAGACTATCTACGGGTCTAAGAATTAACAACGCAGCTGATGATGCATCAGGTTTAGCGATTTCTGAAAGACTACGTGGCCAAATCAGTGGTATGCAAAAAGCAAGCACGAACGCACAAGACGGTATCTCTTACTTGCAAACTGCTGAAGGTTCAATCGAAACTATCACTAACTTGCTACAACGTATGCGTGAGCTATCTGTACAAGCTGGTAACGGTATCTACACTACTAACGACAGAGCTATGCTACAGTTAGAAGTAGACCAACTAAAAGAAGAAGTTGACCGTATTGCGCAAACTTCAGAGTTCAACACTAAGAAATTATTAGATGGTAGTGCAACTGCATTATGGTCATCTGATAGCGAATTTATTGGCGCTATTGTTGAAGGTCCTGAAGTTCCAGGGGGCGACTATTTCATCGAAACAGATATCACACCTGGCACAAACTCACAATATAAAACTAACATCATGTCTGTAAATCCAGGTACATTAGTTGGCGATGTTAAATCAGCAGGCACAACAAATGTTGGCTTCATCACTAACATTGAAAACATGCCAACAACTGGCTCACAAGATTTAGAAATCACTATCAGCAGTGGTAACTCAGTAAGGGATGCTGCAGCGATAGAGGACCGCGTATTATCATCAGCACAATCACTAGACAACATCTACAAAGCTGACGATTCAAACTGGTTTGTTCAATCTGCAACAGTTACTGATAGTGCAGACCTTGCAAGCAGCGGCTACTATGAGCTTGAGTTCACTGAAACTGGTTCAATGACAAGCGCATTAACTTACAGATATCGCACGATTGATACAGATGTTATCCCACCAGTTCCTGGTGAGTGGACAACTGGCACAATCACACCTGCACCAACAACAGCAGATGATGCAACACTTGAAATCGCAGTAGGTAGCGGTAATACAACTATCGAATTATCTTTCCCTGGTATTGGCCAAGTTAACGATAACGATAGAATGATCGGTATATACGAGCCTGAAAGGGCCGCAGTTGACTATGCTGCTTCTGGAGGCGGTACAGTTCAAATCGGTGACGGTCCAGCAATCGACTTCACAGAAATCGGCTCATTAACAAAAGCTGATGACGGCGATGCATACAAAGAAAGAAACGAAGTTGAAATCGTGTCAGTATCTATCGACACAGACACAGGTGTTGTAAGCTACGGTCAACTATCGTTAGAGTTTGAAGAGCAAACACCAGCAGCAGGCAATACTCCAAGTATCGCACCTACAGCAACAGGTACTGTGCAAGCAGTTATCCGTGACACAGGCGCAGCAGGCCTAGATACTAGACTATCTGATATCGAAAGCTTCACAAATGCTGATGGCGTAAATGTGCTTGCAAACACACAAGAAATCACTATCTATGGTAACAATACATCTACTACTGTATACCTAGAAAGCGATGACACTATCCAAGATTTCATGGATAAAATGACAATAGCAATCGTTGACGGCTTAGATATGGGTGCAACAACTCCTGTATCAGCAGTAGACACAATCAACGACAACTTAGTAAACTATGTGCCAAACCTACACCAAGTTGAAGGTACTGCAGAAGCTATCCCTGGTACGTTTTCTATCCAAACTGCTCTGCTAGGTACAAACTCTGAGTTAGTGTTTGTTGCGAACCAAGGCGTTATGGATGCAATCGGTATCGAAGTTAGCCAAGCTGGCCAAAACTCTAGCATCGACGTAAAAGTAACAGATGCAGCAACAGGCGTATCAGTTGGTACAGATAACATCAACGACGGTAAATTAAGAAGCGTTATCGGTGGCGTATCTGTAACAATCGACCAAAACGCAGGCGTTAACTCTAGCTGGAATACAGCTACTAAGACATTAGAATTTACACAAAATGATGAAACTTCATCAGGTTACTTACATCTAGTAGATAATCGCACTGAACTCCAGATAGGTGCGAATGAGGGTCAAACTCTCAATATCTCTATCGGCCGACTTGACACGATCGGGCTTGACATCACAGATGTATATGTAACAGATTTAGAATTAGCACAACGCTCAATCACTAAGATCGACGACGCTATACAAACATTAAACGCAGCAAGAGCAACAATTGGTGCACAAGTTAACAGATTAGAATACACTATCAACAACTTAAGCATCGCAGAAGAAAACTTAGCAGCTTCTGAATCACGTATCAGAGATTTAGATATCGCATCAGAAACAACTGAGTACACTAAGAACCAAATCTTAACTCAGTCTGCTAGCTCAATGCTTGCACAAGCAAACCAAATACCACAACAAGCACTACAGTTGTTACAATTCGGTTAATACTAACAAATCCAAATACACACAAAAAAATTGGGGAGCATATGCTCCCCTTTTTTAACGCTTATAAACTAAAAATAAATTACATATCTTCAGATAAGTGCATAGATTTACCACGCATAACTTTTCTATCAATCATAGATAAGTAAATCTTTCTGATACGGATAGATTTTGGAGTAACTTCAATCATCTCGTCTTCTGCGATAAAGTGCATTGCACGCTCTAAGCTCATAGGAGTGATAGGGCGAAGTGTTAAAGAATCGTCTTTACCAGATGCACGCATGTTAGTTAATTTCTTTTCTTTACATGGGTTTACGTTTAAGTCGTCGTTTTTGTTATATTCGCCGATAACCATTCCTTCATAAACAGGGTCACCAGGAACGATAAACAATGTGCCACGTGGCTCAAGGTGGTATAGACCATAACCAACGCCAACGCCACTTCTATCAGCAACTAGTGAACCAGTATGTCTAACAGGGAAATCGCCACGATATTCTTCATAGCCAGCGAACAATGTGTTCATCATGCCTGTACCTTTTGTATCACTTAAGAAGTCATCACGGTAGCCGATTAAACCTCTAGCTGGGATAGAGAACTCTGCACGCACACGACCAGTACCTTTATTAACAAGGTTAGTCATACGACCTTTACGGATAGATAATTTTTCTGTAACAACGCCTAAGTATGGCTCTTCACAGTCGATATATACATGTTCGATAGGCTCAAAACGTTTGCCATCTTTGTTTTTGAAGATAACTTGTGGACGACCAACGTTCAACTCAAAGCCTTCACGACGCATTTCTTCGATTAATACAGCTAGTTGAAGTTCGCCACGACCTTTAACGATGAAGCATTCTTTCTCGTCTGCTTCTTCAACTTTGATAGAAACGTTACGTAATGTTTCTTTCTTTAAACGTTCTTGGATTTTACCAGATTGAACGATTTTACCTTCTTTACCAGCTAAAGGCGATTTGTTGATTGTAAACTTCATTGCAACTGTTGGCTCATCAACAGTAAGTCTAGGTAGTGCAACGCCGTCTGCTTTAGTACAAATTGTGTCACCGATAGCAACATCAGCCATACCAGCAAGTACAACAATGTCACCGCTTTGAACGTCGTCATTGTCGGCAAGTGTCATGCCATCATATGCTTGTACTTTTGTGATTTTAGCAGAGATAACTTCGCCTTTATCATCAATGTATGCCATATCTTGGTTAACTTTACCAGAACCGCCAGTGATTTTACCGATAGCAAGTCTGCCTAAGTAGTCAGAGTAGCCGATATCAGAAACTAACATTTTAAATTGTGTAGAGTCGTCATAAACTGGTGCTGGGATTTCTTTTAAAATCATGTCGAATAGAGGCTCTAAGTCTTTACCGAAATCATCAGGAGTAGGGCTAGCAGTACCGTTTCTACCAACTGCGTATAGTAGTGGGAACTCTAGTTGCTCTTCAGTAGCGTCTAAGTCGATGAATAGGTCAAGTAGTTCGTCCATAACTTCGTCAACACGAGCATCTTTTCTGTCAATTTTGTTGATAACAACGATAACACGTAAGTTGCTTTCGAATGCTTTTTTAAGCACGAAGCGTGTTTGTGGAAGTGGACCTTCAGATGCGTCAACAAGTAGGATAGCGCCATCAACCATTGATAATGCACGCTCAACCTCGCCACCGAAATCGGCGTGGCCAGGAGTATCAAGGATGTTGATTTTTGTGCCTTTCCAGTTAACAGCACAGTTTTTAGCAGCGATAGTGATACCACGCTCACGTTCGATATCCATGTTATCCATAACCCTGTCTTCTGTCACTTGGTTATCACGGTACATACCGCTTTGTTTAAACATTGCGTCAACTAGGGTAGTTTTACCATGGTCAACGTGCGCAATAATAGCAATATTGCGTAGAGATTCGTTTGATTGTTTCATTTCATACCTTGTATTGTTTTTAATTGATATCTAAATCAGAACTATACACAATGTATCTAAGAGAGGTAATTGTCAAGCAAAATCAGCCATTCTTTGATAAAATAAGTTATTTTGTGCAATAAACATCTTTCAAAGACGCCATGAGTTTCAAAATTCTTTCATCTTTTATATTGTAATTGATTGTTTGCGCTTTCTTGTCATAGTCTAAAATACCATGTGATTTCAATATAGCCAAATGTTGTGAAATGCCTGATTGAGTGATATCTAACTTTGATAGTAGGGAGCTTACACTTTTTGGGCCATCTGCCAGTTCGCATAAAATTAATAGTCTATTCTCGTTCGCTAAAACTTTTAATAAATCTGCAACATCGCGTGCTTTTTCTTTCATTTCTTCCATGCTAATCTCCATTGTGTTTCAACTTACAAATGCCTTGTGTCATCGTTCCCATAGGGCAGTATACACAGAAACCTCTAGGTTTATAAAGCAACAACGTTATCAAGCCCAGCACGTTTGATGTAAGCATGATGCTATAAAATCCGAACGCATATTGTGCAACCCAAGGCGTGATATCAAGCGAGCTTGCAAACTGCCAAGGTAGCTGAAATGTCCATAAAAGCGTGACAGTTTCAGATAAATTTGCACTGCCAGCAAACACAAGGTATGTAACATATATCACATTGATGAATGTTACCATAAAGAATGTTAGAAAACCATATCTAAAAAATGATGAGCGTATAAACTTTGGCAGCGGCTTATTTCTCGAAAACTTTGCACCAATTTTTGCAAACAGTTGCCCACGTCCACAGTAGTTGTTGCAATAGCCTTTTGTGCCACTAAATATTGATATCAATAGCGGAGTTAAAAAGAAAATCATACCAAGCCAAGCAAAAGCGATGTTAAATATACCTAAAACAAGATACGTTATTTCGCCAATCCACAAATAATCAGACCATTTTTTAGCTTGCATGTTGCACCTCACGAGCGATAATCGTGATAACTGAAGCAGGGCAAACTTTGCTACACTTGCCACAACCTACACATCTTTCTAAGTCAATTTCAGCTTTAATGCCTTTAGGGATAGAGATAGCAGAGCGTGGACACTCTTTCATACATGTGCCACATGCTACACATTCGCTACCTACTTGCGCAATGTTTTTACTTTTTGACATAAGATACCTCGTTTAGTAAATCAGTAATTACTAATATACTTAAAATAAAATAATGTCAAGTAGAAATAAAGCTAATATAGTAGTACGCTAATTTTTATGTTTTAATTTTTATTAAACTATATTAGAATATCACATAAAATTTTAAGGGTTGGCGATGGAAGGAAAAAAGACAATACTGCTTGGTTTAGGTTTTTTTCAACGTGCGTTACTTGAGGCACTCTCAAAAACACGCCCGTGTGTGCTTATTGATTCTAATGCTGAGGCGTTTAGTCGTTTCGACATCTCAAACTCGCACTTTGAAACACTCGTTGGTGAGGCGTCTAGCATCGTTACGTGGAAAAAGGTCAACCTTGAGGATGTATCTCACATTGTATCTTCACTGCAAGATTATGATGTTGTAATGGAAGTTTGCCGCATATTGCGTGATGTTTATAAAATTGAAATTCCTATCATTGTGCTATGGTACGGCGACCAACACGTTGAAGATTTTGAACGCTATAACGTAAAGGTTATCAACCCGCTTGATGTTGGTGTTGAGTCTGTCTTATTAAATATCGAGAAGAACTATTCAAAACCTACAAACATAGGGCTTGGGCAAGGTGAAATAGTTGAAGTGTCTATTACTAGGCGTTCTCACTTAGTTGATAGAAAAATGCGCTACCTTAAGCCTAACAAGTGGCGAGTTGCCGCAGCATATCGTGATGCGAAGCTCATCATGCCTGATGGCGATTTCAAATTAAAAGTAGGCGATAAAGCAATCCTTGTTGGCGAGCCAAAAGTTATAGAAAATATCGTAAATATTTTAACAAAAGGCACACCTGAGTTCCCGTTGCAGTATGGTCAATCATCAGTTGCGCTCACGCATAACCTAACAGCCGAAAGCGCTGAAGAGTTCGCAATGTTCTCGAAAAAAACTCGCGTTAGAAAACTACAATGGCACGATGCTGAAAAACATATAAAAGCACCAACAGAGGCTATAAATATATTAGAACAAGCTGGCTATAAGGAAGGCGAAAAGCTAAACCACTATAGAAGCTCAATTTTCTTGAAAGATGTTGGCTTAATATGCATATCAGGTGCCGGGAAATTCACATTGATGAACACTCGCATGAGGTACCTTTTCAGGCGCTCATGTTCGCCGTTTTTAATATCACGAAACAAGTCAGAATATAGCGAAATAGTGGTGTCACTGAACAGCTTAATGCCTTATAGAATGATAGAAATCGGCGCAGAGCTATCAGCGTTATTTGGTGTGCCGTTTAGGCTTGTGTATGTAGCACAACTAGGCGCACTTAAAACATCAACTGATGAATTTGATATGCGAGAGCGCCAAACATTAGTGAACGACTATGAAAACTTAACACGTTCAAAAGTAGAATATAACGTCCTTGAAGGCAACCCTGTCAAAGAAACGTTGAAGCTGTTGGATGCGACACCTAACGCGCTTGTGTTAGTGTCAGCAGATAGCGAGAGCAAAATGTCATGGTTGAATCCTCATGTCCCATATATCTTATCAGGGTTGACGAAGAACAGCGTATTAGTATTGCCTAGCGAGCCGCAAAATGAGTGAGCATGAATATCTTCTCATCTTAATCATGAGCGCTGGCGCTTTTTTTATACCGTCACTTAGCAAAAAAATGATGTTGCCATCATCAGTAGGCGAGATTGTTTTTGGTGTTGTCGTAGCGTCGCTGTTACATATCGAAAATGACCCACACTCGATAGTTAGTTATTTCTCAGGGTTTGGCTTTTTGCTGTTGATGTATATGGCGGGGCTTGAATTGGAGTTTGACCGTTTACGCGAGTTCTCGAAGCGTGATTTAATTTTGTTCATCTTTATGTATGTGCTTGTCGCGATAGCATGTGTTGTCGCTGTGAATATGCTTGATTTAAGCATTGCGTTTACGCTATTATTTTTTACAACGGGGCTAGGGTTATTGTTCCCAGTGTTGAAAGATGCAGGCATATTGAAAACGGATATCGGGCAAACTATATTAATCATCGGCATGATAGGTGAGGTATTGACACTTGCAGGGCTCACTGTGTTTACGCTTGCTAGTGAATATGGCTTGACACTCAGCAGTTTACTGCATTTCTCGTTAGTCGTCGGCTTCATCATTGGTATTTACTTGATGATAAAATTGTTAAAAGTAATATTATGGTGGTTCCCTCATAGGCAATCAGGGCTTGTTATGGTTGGAAACCCTACAGAAACAGGTATACGTGGTAACTTTTTGATATTATTTGCATCTGTTGTGTTTGCTGAGGCGATGGGTATCGAGCATGTTGTTGGTGCGTTTATCGGCGGTATGATTGTTGCGTTAATCATTGCTGATAGACATGCAGTATTAGAGAAAATAGGTGGTGTTGGTTACGGATTTTTCATACCGATATTCTTTATATCAGTCGGCATGCAAGTTACAATTACGGATATTTTGCAAGTGAAAGTTTTATTGTTCTCATTGGGTATCACGGGTGTGTTATTAGTTGTCAAACTATTCGGAAGTGTGATACTGTACTTTACGAGTTTAAACAAGAGGGCTGTTTTTTTAGTTGCATCAGGGTTATCGTTTCCGTTAACTATGCTTGTTGCAGTTGCCGCAATCTTTTTAGAGCTAGGGTTAATCACTAAGCAAGAGTCATCGGCGGTGCTGTTAGCATCAATCATTAGCTCAATCGTTTACCCTTGGATGTTTAAGTTTAGCACGGCATTATTGTTGCCAGAGTTAACAACAGAAGATAAAAATATATAATATAGTAGTAGGTTGAAATGGGTTTATTTGATTTTTTTAAAAAGGAAAAAAAGACAGAAGAAGGCGTTAAAGAAGGCTTAGAGAAAACGTCTAGCAAGTTGGGCGAAGGTCTAGCTACCATATTTTTAGGCAAAAAAGAAATTGATGCAGAATCGCTAGAAGAGCTAGAGGAGATACTCATAACTTCAGATTTAGGTGTTGCAGCAACTGACTTAATCTTAGAGAATGTTAGAAGTAGCTATAAACGTGGCGTATTGAAAGATAAGTCAACACTTGTGCAAGCTATCAAGCAAGAAATTGTTGAGATATTGAAACCACAAGAGCCAAGCGATGAAGAAATAGAGAACAACAAACCGTATGTAATATTAGTTTCAGGCGTGAACGGCGTTGGCAAAACAACAAGCATTGCAAAGCTTGCAAACATGTATAAAAACATGGGCAAAAAAGTTATGGTTGCAGCTGGTGATACTTTCCGCGCAGCAGCGGCCGACCAACTTACAGAGTGGGCAAACAGGCTTGACATACCTATAGTTAAACAAGGTGATGGAAGCGACCCAGCAGCAGTTGTACACGATGGCGTAAATTCTGCCATTGCAAAGGGTATGGATATCTTAATAGCCGATACAGCAGGAAGATTGCACACTAAACATAACCTAATGCAAGAGCTTATAAAAATTGAGCGTGTTGTATCAAAGCTTATACCTAACGCACCGCATGAGAAGCTGCTTGTGCTTGATGCAACAAGTGGGCAAAACGCAATATCCCAAGCAAAAGCATTCAAAGAGGCGATAGGTATAAACGCACTAGTATTAACTAAACTTGATGGCACTGCAAAGGGTGGCGTATTAGTTAGTATCGTTCATGAACTTGGGCTACCTGTGAAATATATCGGCTTCGGTGAAGGCGTTGACGATTTACGCCCGTTTGATGCAGAACTATTTGCAGATGCTCTTTTCCAATCGAGCGAAAATCAATAATGACATTCTATACAGAGGCAATAAGCAACATAGATAACTCTCTGTTGTGGCAACAAAATATAGATAAAAATGCACTACCGATCGTATGTAAGATAGGTGGTGTTTATTATAACATTTCTGGCACTATTGGCGATAGCTTTATTGTGTTTGACGTTGCGGATATGGCTGAGGCGTTAAACTTATCTGTTAAGTATGCTAAACAAATTCTATTTACCGATATGGCAAGGCTTGCGGTGTTAGCCAGCAAGGTGGGCGTACCTTTCACAAGTGTTGAAATATTCATATCGAAAGGTGTAAAAGGTAGCAAAAATTTTGAAGTGTTGCAAAGCGTTGCCTCATACCCAGCAGAATTGCAAGCATACGTAGATGAAAAAAATATCCCGTTCAAAACATTGGCGTTGATATCGTCATTAGATAATTGCATTGAGTTTATCTCTGCATTTGTCGCCGATAAGAAGCCATCTATGCAAGTATTTAAGCAGTTTGTTGAGAACGTAGCAGACTATAAAACAGAACTTGTTGGCAAGGTTTATACTAGCGACTTTTCATTCCCGTCTAAAAAATCTACAATAAGGTGTGAAATAGAGGGCGAATATAAAAAGGTGCAACAATCTGCATTGCCTGCAAACGTCATGAACACAGACATGTTTGAAACGTCTACAATCTCAGTATCATTTAGCGCAACGAACTATAGCGACTATAGCGAAAAAGTGAAAGCGTTATCAAGCAGCTTAGGCGAGGTAGCAACATTTTATAAGTTGCTAGAAGATAATGATATTTGTTGAAAAATCGGCACAACACTTGCCACTAGTTGACCTTGTTGCAAAATCAGCTGACGATATAAAAGTTGTTGATAGCGCACAAGAAGTGGAAGATGTAAAATCAAACATAATCATCACGTCAAAAAACGACAACTTTGTCCACCCATGCCCAGCTACTAATATATATCGTTGCTGTAACTATCATGTTATGGATATCATGCAAGGTTGCCCGTTTGATTGCTCATATTGCATATTGCAAGCATATCTGCCACATAAGCACATCAGAGTGACTGGCGCAGTTGACGAGGCTGTGAAGTCAGCTATGGTAGCAGTATCATCACAAAAAAGGCGCATTGGCACAGGCGAGCTATCAGACAGCTTAGCACTTGATGGAATTATTCCACTTTCAAAGGTGCTTGTACCTTTCGCAAACACGCATGATAACGTGCAATTTGAGTTTAAAACAAAGTCAGCAAACGTTGCAAACTTATTAAATTTGAACCCTAAAAATGTTATTGTTTCATGGAGTTTAAATCCTCGTGAGATACAAAGCGCAGAAGAACCACTTACTGCAAGCATTGATAAACGCTTAAACGCAATGGAAGCATGCATCGCACATGGCTACCGTGTTGGTATCCACTTCGACCCATTAATGTATGTAGAAAACTTCGAACAAATTTATGGCAACTTGCTTGATGAACTGTTTGAGCGTATCGACGGTAGCAAGGTTGAGTTTATAAGCGTGTCGACGTTCCGTGCGCCTGATGAACTTATGGACGCAATAAGGCTTAGAAAGGGCGATTCGCTTCTAACCAAAGGAGACTATGTGAAAGGTATCGACGGCAAAATAAGGTACTTCAAAGCGCTACGTATGAAAATGATGAAATATGTTGTAGGCAGGCTAAAGCAATCATGGCAAGATCCGTTCGTATACTTATGCATGGAGCATGACACAACATGGCAACGCCTCATGGGGTATGACCCATTAGAGCGTGAAGATTTCGAGAAATTGTTTCCTCATTATAGGTAGTGCTACCTTCATGTTGTAAGTTTTAGTTGATATTTTTCTGTAAAAGTAATATTTTATTATATGAAATTTAATAAACTATACCTACATGGTTTCAAGTCATTTGTAGATAAAACAACAATCGAATTTCCAGACGGCATCACAGCGATAGTAGGGCCAAACGGTAGCGGCAAAAGCAACGTTATGGACGCTGTACGTTGGGTCTTTGGCGAACAAAACGCTAAAGAACTACGTGGCACAGATATGGAAGATGTAGTTTTTAACGGCTCTCAAAAACGTAAACCAGCTGGCTTTGCAGAGGTTGGGCTTACGCTATCAGATATTGATGATGCTGTCGCATCTAAGTATGGCACATTTTCAGAACTAACAATCACAAGAAAATTCTATAAAACTGGCGAACGTGAATATTATATAAACAACCGCAAATGTAGGCTAAAAGATATTAAAGATATCTTTATGGATACAGGCCTAGGCGCAAGAAGCATATCTATAATCGAGCAAGGTAAAGTCGATAAAATCATAAATGCATCACCAGAGGAGCTGCGCTTCTTCCTTGAAGAAACAGCTGGTGTAACAAAGTTTAAAGATAAAAAACGTGAAGCAGAACGCAGGCTTAACCAAACACGCGACAACCTCGACCGAGTGAACGACATCATCACAGAGATAATCACAAGGCTTGAAACGCTCTCATCTCAAGTGGAAGTGCTTAAAAAAAGCGAAGGCCTGCAAACGTCTAAACGCACACTTGAAAAAAAATATCTTGCATCATCTTATGCAACTAAGCTAAACGAAGGCAACGACAAAAGCACACTCAAGGCTGAAATCAACCAAAAATATGAGCAGAAACTAGCAGAGTATGCAAACATAGTTAAAGAAGAAACCGCTGCGAATAACAACCTAACAGACTTATCGAACAAAAATAAAGAACTACAAGAAAAGCGACTTGAAACATCAACCCTAGCTACAAAAGTAGAGGGTGAGTTGCATAGTTTAAATGTTAGGCTATCTACTGCAGAGCAACAGAAAGAGCAAATATCGCTAGATATCGAGCGCATAGAGCAGGAGCTTGAACGCATCACAGATACTAAAGAGATATTGTCTGATAAAAAAGAGATCGCCGAAACAGAAACAGAAGACTTAGCTGAAAAAGTATCCGACCTTGATGACATCATCGGCGATATAAAGCAAATGCATGAAAACTTAAAAGGCGACTTCAAAGACCTTGATAATAAATATTTACACTACACATCAAACATATCAACAAAGAAAAGCGATTTAGCGAAACGAGAAATATCGCTAGAGCATCAAGAGTCTACAATAACAAGGTTAATGTGCGAGAAAGACGACATCGCAAAGCAAATGAACGATTTTAACGATAAAAAACAATCACTTGCCGATAAAATTACTGTGACTAGAGAAGTAATTGAAGATGTTAAACAAAAAGCGCAAGGGCTAAAAGACAATTTTGAACTACTCAAACTTGAAGAGAACACATTATCAAATAAGCAAACAGAGCTAAGCGCTACTATAAAAAGCATTGATGCAAATATCTCATTTTTAGAGTCACAACTGATTGAACGCACAGAATTTTTCTCACATTTGTCACCTAAGCTATTGATTGATATCATTGATAATACGGAGCATAAAAAACTTGTCGATATTGCTGATGTTTTATGCTTTGAAGATGAACGACGTGAAGAAGTTCTCAACGCTATTGATGGTGCGGAGTCGTCAGTGCGTTTCACATTTTTCTCTGAAGTTGAAAAGATTAATGATGAGTTGCAACTGCTAGAGATTTTACCAACACATAACTCTATCACATATAAATCACACATATATTCAAAACATGGTAGCGATGATAGCGCCGTAAAAATCATTGCGCTAAAAGAGCGCATTAGTGAGGAGCGCTCACAGGTTGAGAATCTTCAATCAGAACTTACAGGGGTAGCCTCTCGCATTGATGAGATATCTACAGACATTGAAGCAAAAAAAATGGAACTTGATATCGCCCAAAAGCGAGCCGAAGAGCAAAACAGCATACTCATAGCCCAAACAAACGAGTATGATAACATATGCACCGACTATGAGCGAGGCAACAAGCGCATAAGCACTATCAACAAAGAGATAGAAATTGCAGAGTTTGCATATAATGAGTTTGAAGAGCGTTGCATTAAGCTACAAGAAGAAATCAACGAGCTGAACGAAAAGAAAGCAAACATAGAAGAAGAACGTGAATACCTCGAAGAAAAGCTTGATAACATCACAACCCAGCTTGAAGAAAAGCGTGAGGAGCAACAAGAGCTCAAAATCGAACTATCGGGCGCTAATGAGCGTTTAGCATCAGCTATAAGAGAGGCGGAGATTGTTGAGCGAGAATACACAAGCAACATGTCATCGCTAGATAATCTAAAAACTAGGCTACATAACTTAATACATGTTGATAAAGCTGATTGGGAAGCGAATATCGTTTCGCTAACTGAACAGCATAAGCAAATTAATATCCAGTTGTTAACGATTGAAAGCGAACTGTCGGAATCTGAAAAAGATATTGAAGAGCTAAAACAAACGATAGAAGACTTGCATAAAAGCGCAAATACCGTTAATAGTGAAATCAAAGCACATGATGATGAAATCCGCCAGCTAGAAGTAGCGCTTGCATCTGCATCTTCGTTTACGGAAGCTATTGCAACGCAATACTTTGAAAAGTTTGGCGACCATCTAGCCTCGTGCTATCAAGAATATGTTGATGCAGACTTCAAACCAAACAAAATGCGTGAAGAAATCGCACGCATTGACGGCGAATTAGATGGCTTAGGCGCAATCAACTTAAATGCCCTCAATGACTATCAAGAAGCAGAAGATAGATACAACTTCTTAACAGGGCAACGCACCGATTTAGAAGGCTCTATCACTGATATTATGGCGTTCATCTACGATACAGATCAAACAACTGTTAAGATGTTCCACGAAACGTATAACTCTGTCAAAGATAAGTTTATTGAAGTGTTCAAAATATTATTCGGTGATGGTGAGGCAGAACTACGCTTGAGCGATCCAGACGATATACTAAACACAGGCGTGGAAATCTATATCCAACCCCCAGGTAAAAAACTTCAACACATGGGCCTATTGTCTGGTGGTGAAAAAGCACTCACAGCAATGACGTTACTATTTGCACTATTCTTGCAGAAGCCAACACCATTTTGCTTTTTAGATGAGGTAGATGCACCACTTGATGATGCAAACGTAACGCGCTATACAAGTATGGTGAAAGCATTGGCTGATAAAACGCAATTCATATTAATCACACATAACCATAACACGATGGCAGCGGCGGATTCACTGTATGGCGTTACGATGCAAGAGTTTGGGGTTTCGTCGGTGCTGTCTGTTAAAATCGAACAACTCTCTACAGCAGGGCGTTAATTTGTGCGCTTTTTGCGTTATGGCGTTGTTATTTTTTAGATAGCATCAGTCATGTACGTTATATGTACACTCCCTTGCTATCGAAAAAGCCGCCTAGCCATAAAGCAAAAATCATCACAAACAAGTTTACGTATCTTTTGCCGCTACATGTCGTTTCAATATCAGGCAAAATAAAAGCCCCACTTTCGCAGGGCTGTCAAATTTAATTATTTTGTGCTTGCTAGGTCTTCTAGCGTTCTTAAAACTTCTGGCAGAAGTTGCTTTTTACGAGATAAAACACCAGGTAGGAAGAACGAGCCATCATCTTGCTTTCTATATTTCAACAATTTTTCAGCTGGTTCGAAGCCTGTTGTTATCAATACGCTTTCTTCTTTTATGATATCTGTAACTAGTATCATATTCCATTGTAATCGCTGGTCACGTGCCATTTTTTTAAGTTCTTTTTCTAAGCTAGCTTTGATTGTGTCTAACTCTTTCAAAGTAACTGTTTCAACTTGGCTGATGCCAAACTTTAAGCCGTTTTCATCAAATACTTTATAGTCGGTGTTTATAATATCATCAATACTACGAGATGTTAAGCTATCAGTCGCTGAGAAAATTTCAACCCCGAACTCTTGAAAGTCTAAATCAAGCGCTTTTGATAACTCGTTAATAGCGTCAATATCTTCCTTTGTAGTCGTTGGTGATTTCAATATAACAGTATCAGCAAGCATGCCACCGAGTAGTAATATCCCCATATCCCTAGGAAGTTCAACGCCATGCACTTTGTATAGCTGGTACACAAGTGTGCAAGTGCTTCCAACAGGTTTCGCATAGAAATATATCGGGTTGTTTGTTTTTACTGTGCCTAGTTTATGGTGGTCGATAACTTCAACTATGTCAGCAGTTTCTGCGCCGTCGATAGCTTGTGGTAGTTCGTTGTGGTCCATTAAGATAAGCTTTGAGCGTTTTTTTCTAAGCAAGTCTGTGCCTGTGATAATGCCAACAAGTTTGCCGTCTTCAACAACAGGTAGAGACTTAGATGCTGATTGGCTAATTCTGTCTGCGATAGAGTCAAGGTAGTCGCCAATATTTACTGGAGCAACACTCGCCATAAGTTTTCTGACAGGTATAGCCATTTCGATACAGCGGATAGATTGTGCAGAGTCAAATGGAGATGCATATATCCAGCCTTTAAAATCACGTGCGTCAAAGTTTTCAATTTCTTCTTGTGAGAGTCCAACTAAAACGATAGCAGGGAACGGCATTTCAAGCACATCTTCCAGCACGTTTTCACGGTTACCTGTTACAAGGATTGTTTGCTCGACATTTGCAACATCGTTCATGTGTTGCATGAAAGAATCGTAGGCCATGTTTGCAACAACGATTGAAGCTTCAAATTCGTTTTGGTCGCCTTTGTTGATGATGGTTGCTTTAAGTGAACGTTTTAGCGTGTCAGAACGCAGGTGGAACAAAGGTTTTTTGCCACGAGTATCTTTAATCAGTAGTTCAGCTAATTCGTTTACGCCAGCCATACCGTGGTATGTTTGCGCCCTATCAACAACAGGTGTAAAGCGTATATTTTTTTCGCTAATATGTTTTAATATTTTTGATATTGGGTCGTTTTCGTATACAGTTAATATCTCTGTTGACATGTTTTCGCCAACTTTTGGGTAGATATCTTTTAAAAATTCTGGTAACTCTGTGCCTGCTTTTTCAAACACGAATTTTGTTTGTTCGCTAGCGCTACCGTTGCGTATGGGTGTGTAGTTAAACATGCCACACGCTTTATTTTTTAAGTATGCATAAGCCGTAGCCGATGCGATTGAGTCAGTATCCGGGTTCTTATGACCGCAAATATACACTTTTTCCATAAATGAACTATTGCCCCTTTAATTTCACTAATTTATTTAAGTATTCCTCGCTTAACATGCCTTCTGCAATTTGGAAAAGTTCGCCATTAGCATCGAAGATGATAGATGTAGGAATTTTTTGTATACCATAATTGTTTTGTAGAACTTCATCAGCGTAATATACTGGGAAAGTTACGTTATATTCTTCCATAAACTTTGCGATATCAACATAGTTTGCGTCAGTGGATAGTGCTACTATCACAAGCCCGTTATCTTTATGGTTGTTGTATGCGTTCACAAAGTCAGGCATTTCCTCACGACAAGGTGGGCACCAAGTGGCAAAAAAGTTTATAACAAGTACGTTACCATGATATTTTTTGCGAAGTTCGTCGAAGCTAGCCATATCGATAGTTTGGATGCTATCTGCAACTGCTTGATATTTAGAGTCGTCAGTTTTTTTAGTGCAACCTACAATAAAAAGGCTAAGCGCTAGTAGCGAGAGTGTAACGAGTTTTTTCATATTATTCACCTGTGATTAATGTGCACCCTTCCATCATGTCAGGAAGGATGTCAGATAAGAAGTAGTCGCTAGAATATAAGCCGATGCTTTCTATCTTCTTACGTATATGAGTAAATTTTTCAAGGAATGGTTCAGTGTTCGATAGTTTAATTTCACGCAGGCACTCAAGTAGTGCGTCTATATTATCGGCAGCAGATAAAATTTTACCTTCAACAGTAGCATCTTTGCCGTCGAATATGATTTGCTTGTAAATTGATTTATAAGGTTCGTTTAAGTGGTCGAGAAGTTCTTTTTTAACTAGTATTTGCTCGACATTATCAAGCGCTTTTTTAATATCAGGGCTAACGTTTTTAGTAGTGCTGATAACGTCGCCAACGAGTGCTTCTGGTATATCGTGGTTGATAGCTTTACGGTACAGAACTTTCCAGTCAATTTCGGTGCCGTTAACTTCTTCGAGTATGCCAAGTAGTTGGGCGATTTGTGTAACGCTGAAAGAATGCTCTGCAACTGATGGACGTTGGTATAAAAACTCGTTTGCCCAGCGGCCAATGTTGTTTAGTTTTCGTGCTGTTAATATAAGCTTGCTAAAGTTTTGCATATAATTCGCCCCCAGTATCGCTTGATGTTATCACTTTTAACATAAATAGAGAATAAAACAAATAAAAATTCTCAAATAATCAATATTTCATAAAATTCTGCAAAGATGTAGCAAAACATACTTGCAAAATAAAAACAAAAGTTGTATATTTGCTATTATTAAGTCAAAGAGGCTAAAATGTACACGTTAGATTATGATATCAATGAAGCTGCAAAAGTTGTAGGTATTGACACTGGCACAATGATGATGCTAATTGGCATGCTTGTAAATTCGTTTGAAGGCGATGTTGGCGCTATTGGGGCTGCTATCGACGCTAATGATATGGACACAATTTATTCATCAGCACACCGTTTAAAAGGCTCTGCATCAAATTTAGGCTTTAAGCAACTTGCTGAGGCTTGCTTAGTTGTTGAAACAGCTGGTAAGATGAAAGAAGAGATTGACTTCCCTACGAAGTTTGAGGATATCAAACAGCACGCCGAGCTTATTACGCAGTGGCATGCTACTAATTCTTAATTGATTATTTAGTTAACATATGAGCCGATATTTATTGTGTTAGGTATCGGTTCTTTATTTGTTGGCGTTTGCAATACAGATACAAACTCAGCTAACTTTCCACGCTTAACTAACAGGTGGGAAACTTCTTGCCTATATGTTTCAGACATGCTTTCTAGTAGTGTAGAGAGTTCTTCACGTTCTTCTTTCGAGTGGTTGTCTTCTAAGTATTTATCAGTAGCTTCTTGTAGGATTGCTAAAAAATTACGTATTGATATTATACGTTCATCAGTCACGTTAGCCTCGCTTTTCAAAAAGTTTGTTAGTATTTTATTTATCTTTGCTTGTTCTTTTCGCATGGTGATATAATCGGCAACACACAAAAAAACTTGATATCTTTTTTAAGAATTTTAACTTAACATTAGTAAAAGGTTAATAACATGGAAAAACAAAAATATATTTTTGGGCCAGTCCCATCGCGTAGGTTAGGTCGTTCGCTAGGTGTGAACGTTATTCCATCAAAAATTTGCACTATGGATTGCATATATTGCGAAGTCGGCAAAACTAACGCACTAACAATGAAACGAGCACCGTATTATAAAGCACGTGACATTCTAGCAGAGCTGCGTGAGCGTTTACAGAACTTTGAAGATAGCATAGACGTTATAACGATCACAGGTGCTGGCGAGCCGACACTAAACTCTGAACTAGCCAAGATTGTCGCAGGAATAAGAGCAATTACAGATAAAAAAATAGCAATACTCACTAACGCAACACTCTTTACAGATAGCGACGTGTTTGAAACGCTATTGGGGTTAGATATTGTCGTGCCAAGTATAGATGCTGTAACTGCTAAAGAGTATTACGATATAAACATGCCACACGAATTAGTTGATGTTGAGCAGGTTGTGAGCTCTGTCGAGAAGTTTGCAAATGAGTTCAACGGAACGCTATATCTTGAAGTGCTTTTGTGTAAAGGTATAAATGCTGGTGAAAGTGATATTGAAAATTTAGTAGAGCGTGTGAAAGGTATTAAAGCAACAAAAGTGCAGGTCGGCACAGTTTTCAGGCCACCAGCATATAGTAGCGCCGTAGCATTATCAGAAGACGAATTGCTGAATATTGTAAGCCATATGCGTAAAATGGGTGTAAATGCAGAAGTATCAGGAGCGTTTAAAAAAGTTTACACGAATACACCAACAGACGATATTGATACGTTAATATTAAACTTGTTGAAAATGCGTCCATGTACATTAGTTGATATTGAAAGTGTATTAGGAATAAGTAGCGAAAAAGCGTTAAGCATACTTGAAGCGTATGTCACCAAAGGCGAAGTGCAAACAAGCATGCATAACGATGAAACTTTTTACAGTTTGTAGATATAGTTTTCTTTTCTTACAGGGGGCGTAGGTGTTGCGCCTTCTTTATAGCCTAGTAACACATGCTCTACACCGACAAAATGCTCAGGTATGCCAAGCGATGCAAGCAACTCTTTGCCATACTCTGACTTAAATTCATTATCAGCCCTTGAAACAATGCCTGCGCCAAGCCCTAAAGACTCAGCAGCTATCAGCATATTTACAGCGCAAGCCATGCCATCTAGTTTATATGTATGGCAAACGTTTGGGTCTGCAAGTATAGCTATGACAGTAGGAGCGCCATAGAAGGGGTCTTTCCTACCTTTATGATTTTTCCATGTTTGTAGGTTGATTTCTGCCAATTTAGATTTAACTTCATCATCTTGTATTGCTATAAGTATAGGCGATTGTGCACCCATACCACTAGGGGCATATGTGCCAGCCTCAAGCACAGCGTTTAGCTCTTCATCTGTGATTTGCTCAGGTTTGAAGCGCCTACAAGTTCTTCTAGTTTTTATAAATTGCAAAGTATCATTCATTAGTTAAACAAGTCCTTAACTTTATCGAAAAAGCCTTTATGTTTGCCTGTGTATAAGTCTTTCGAATCGTGCTCTCTGAACTTTTCAAGCGTAGCTTTTTGCTCTTTCGTAAGTTTTGATGGTATCATGATTTTCAAATCAACATATAAGTTACCAATGTGGTAGCTTTGTAGCGATGGAACACCTTTGCCTTTAAATGTAATTTGCTCGCCTACTTGTGTGCCTGGCTTGATCTTGCATTTTTCTTTTGTGCCATCAAGCAGTGTGATTTCCACTTCAGTGCCAAGCATAGCGTCAAACGCTGTAATTGGTAGTTCTATGTGTAGGTCATTCTTTTTGCGAGTGTAGTGTTTATGTTGTGCAACAATGATGTGCAATAACAAGTCACCGTTAGGTCCGCCGTTTGTGCCGCCGTTACCCTCTGATGCTACCCTAATTGCCATGCCGTCGTTTATGCCAGCAGGTATTTTAACTTTAATATTTTTAAGTTGTTTTTCTGTGCCTGTGCCATGACATTCAGTACATTTTTCTTTGATAACTTCGCCAGTACCGCTACAGTTGCTACATGGTGTTTGCACAGCAAAAAAGCCTTGCCTTTGGGTGAAATAACCTGTTCCATGACAGTTTGGACATGGTGAAAGCCCGCCTGGTTCTGCCTTTGTGCCATCACAACGTTTACAGTTGCTAGTTTTATTAACAGTGAGTTCGATTTCTGTACCGAAGACAGATTCTTCAAACGTAAGCTCACGTTGCATTTCGATATTTGAGCCTTTGCGAGGGCGTGCAGATTGTCTGCCACCACGTGCACCACCTGTAGCACCACCAAAAAATTCGCTAAACAAGTCGTCAAACATGCTTGAGCCACCGAAACCGCCGCCACCGTATTGGTTATCATCTAGCACTCTGCCATATTGGTCGTATTGTTTGCGTTTATTTTCATCGCTTAATACGTCATATGCTTCTGTAGCTTCGCGAAATTTTTCTGCGGCTTCTTTGTTGCCTTCGTTTTTATCTGGGTGATATTGCAATGCGAGTTTGCGGTAAGCTTTTTTTATCTCTGCGTCTGTCGCTGATTTTGTGACGCCTAGTATTTCATAATAATCCCTAGCCAAATGAGTCCTCTCTTGTTACTTAAATCAATGTTGAAAATAATACGTTCAAGAAATATTAGCAACTAAAAAAATCGGGGAACGCCCTAAAGCATTCCCCAATATAGTAAATTTAATCTACGCTAATGCTTACTTCTTTTCTTCTTGTACTTCTTCAAAGTCTGCATCAACTACGTTTTCATCTTTGCTAGCTTCGCTTTGCTCTGCTTGTGGTTCGCCAGCTTCGCCTGCTTGGCTTGCGGCATATGCAGCTTCACCAAGTTTTTGTGCAACTTGTGATAGTTGCTCGATACCTTTTTTCATAGCTTCTACATCGTCAGTAGCCATAACGTTTTTCAAGTTTTCAACTTCTTTAGAGATAGCGTCTTTTGTAGCTTCATCAACTTTGTCGCCGTGTTCGCTTAACGCTTTCTCTGTAGAGTAAACTAAAGTATCAGCTTGGTTTCTAACATCAGCAGATTCACGTTTCTTTTTATCATCTTCAGCGTGTAGTTCTGCATCTTTAACCATTTTTTCAATCTCTTCTTCAGATAGACCAGAAGAATCTTTAATAACGATTGATTGCTCTTTGCCTGTGCCGTTATCTTTTGCAGAAACGTGTAGGATACCGTTTGCATCGATATCGAAAGTAACTTCGATTTGTGGCACGCCACGTGGAGCTGGAGCGATACCTGTTAAGTCGAACTGACCAATCATTTTGTTGTCAGCAGACATTTCACGCTCGCCTTGTAACACTTGGATTGTAACAGATGGTTGGTTATCAACCGCTGTAGTGTAAACTTGGCTTTTACGTGCAGGTATAGTTGTATTTTTCATAATGATTTTGCTCATTACGCCGTTTTGCGTTTCGATACCTAATGAAAGTGGAGTAACGTCGATTAAAAGAACGTCTTTAACATCGCCACGAAGTACACCACCTTGAATTGCTGCACCGATAGATACAACTTCATCAGGGTTGATGCCTTTGTGAGGCTCTTTACCGAAGAACTCTTTAACTTTTTGTTGTACCATAGGCATACGAGTCATACCACCAACTAAGATAACTTCGTTGATGTCGCTAACAGTAACGCCAGCATCTTTTAAAGCTTTTTTACAAGGCTCTAGTGTGCGCTCAACTAAGCTGCCAACAAGTGCTTCAAACTTTGCACGGCTAAGCTTTTTGACTAAGTGTTTAGGGCCAGTTTGGTCAGCAGTGATGAATGGCAAGTTGATTTCTGTTTCAGTAGTGCCTGAAAGTTCATGTTTAGCTTTTTCTGCTGCTTCTTTTAAACGTTGTAGTGCCATTTTATCAGCTGATAAGTCGATACCGTTTTCAGCTTTAAATTCGCTAGCTAACCATTCAACAATAGCAGTATCGAAGTCGTCACCACCAAGGAACGTGTCGCCGTTAGTAGATAAAACTTCAAATACACCGTCGCCTAACTCAAGGATAGATACGTCGAACGTACCGCCACCAAGGTCATAAACTGCGATTTTTTCTTCGCCTTTTTTCTCTAAACCGTAAGCAAGTGCTGCTGCTGTCGGCTCGTTGATGATACGTAAAACGTTTAAGTTAGCGATTTTACCAGCGTCTTTAGTTGCTTGGCGTTGAGCATCGTTGAAGTATGCAGGAACTGTGATAACTGCATCTGTAACTGTTTCGCCAAGATAGTCTTCAGCTGTTTGCTTTAGTTTTTGAAGGATCATTGCTGATACTTCTTGTGGCGCATATTTTTTGCCGTCAACTTCAATCCATGCATCGCCGTTATCAGCTGGAACTATTTTATATGGAAGGTGTTTTTTAGCGCCTTCTGCTTCTTTAGAGTCAGCCTTGCGACCGATCAAACGTTTGATGCTGAAAATTGTGTTTTCTGGGTTAGTAACTGCTTGACGTTTTGCAAGCGAGCCAACTAGCCTGTCGCTATCAGTAAATGCAACGATAGATGGAGTTGTTGCAGCACCTTCAGCGTTGAATATAACTTTAGGTGAGCCGTTTTCCATTACAGAAACAACTGAGTTTGTAGTACCTAAGTCAATACCGATTACTTTTCCTTGTGACATATTAATTGTCCTCCTAAAACGAAAATTTATTTGTTTTTATTTACTTTTACTTTTGCGTGCCTAATAACACGTTCGTGTAATTTATAACCTTTTTGTAAGCTCATAGTGATGATGTTGTCATCAAATTCTGGGTTGTTGTCCATTATCATTGCATCATGTACGGCTGGGTCAAATGCTGAACCAACATTTGAATCAATTTCTTCTACGCCATATTTTGCAAGCGTATCTTTGAATGATTTTATCGTAAGCTCAAGCCCTTGGCGAAGCGGAGAGCCTTCTTCTGTGTGGCCTGTTGTAAGCTCGATATTGTCAAGCACGGGCAAGAAGTCTGCAACGATAGACTGGCTAGCGTATTTTTGCTTTTCTTCCATTTCCTTTTGCATGCGTTTGCGATAGTTGTCAACATCTGCCGCCTTACGCAGAAAATCATCTTTTTGCTTAAATAGTTCTTGTTCAAGGTTTTCTATTTTCTTTTGTAAGATAACTGTTTCGCTATCAACGATTTCAATTTCTTCCTCTGTTTCAGCTTCGATTTCTTCAACCTCTTCTAAAACTTCTTCTAACTCTTCATTAATATTTTTTGGGTCATTCATCTTCTTCTCCCCCATAATAGTCATCTAAAAATCCGCTAATTAGTTTAGCCGAGTAATCAACAATAGAAGCAACTTGTGGGTATCGCATACGCTTTGGGCCAATGACGCCAATAGTTCCGATGATGTTGCCACCTCTTGAATATGGCTTTATAACCATGCCAAGTTCCTCTGTTTCTTTCATCCCAATTTCTGAACCTATGAAAATCTGCACGCCTGATTCTGTCATACATCTATCAAGTAGCGAGCAAATATTTTGTTTTTGTTCAAATGCTTGCACAACATCACGCAACTTGCTTGAGCCTTGAAACTCTGGAATGTCAATCAAGTTATCCGTGCCTTCAAATATAAGCTCTTCTTGCAAGGCAGGGTTGTTCCATAAGATATCCCCAATCTTTTCAGCTTTTTCTTGCAAGCGTAAAATCTCGCCTTCGCTATGTATAAGCTCGTGTGCAAGTTTTTGCTTAATTGATAATAGCGTATGCTCCGATAAATTGGCATTCAAATAGTTTGCTATCTGAACTAAATCACTATCTGTCAACGATTTATCGACAGGTAGTAATATGTTTTGCACGATGCCAGTGTTTGTAACAACGATCGTTAATATATTCTCTTTGTTAATGCGTATAAATTCAATATGCTTGATATTCACAGCATTGATTTTAGGCGATACAACAAAGCCAATCGAGTTTGTGATTTTGCCGATACGCTTCGATAAATCCCTAAACATGTTCATAACATTTGCTGGTTCAAGTGCAAGCTCACTTTGCATTTTGTTTGCAAAATCTGGGTGAATATGTTGCATAGAAGCAAGCCTATCAATATAATAACGATAGCCTGAGTCTGTAGGCACACGGCCAGCCGATGTGTGAGGTTGCGCGATGAACCCTTTATCAACCAAGTCGCTCATAATGTTGCGTATCGTTGCAGCAGACATTTTTAATGGACCGTGCTTTGATACGTTGCGAGAGCCGACAGGTTCGTTCGAGTCAATAAATTCATCAATAATGGTTCTAAGAACGATTTCTTCTCGCTCATTTAAGAATCTCATGTTGTTCGCCTATGTTAGTGTATTTTAAAGCTTTTTTGCACCTTGTTAGCACTCACACTGTTCGAGTGCTAAAAAGTAATTTAATGGTATATAGAGTATCTGTCAAGAGATAAGTTCATTTTTATGAAATTTGCTTATGTTTACTTGAATTTGCTTGAATTATTTTGATTCTGATTGTATGTTATATCATTATTAAAATATTTAAGGGGATAAATTGTGAAAAAGATTTTAATCCTATTACCTATATTACTGATTGCATTGGCAGCATGTGGAACAACTGATGATGTTAATTTTACCGTACCTACAAAAATGAGCGTTGAGGTTGGCGGCACAAAGCAAATTGAAGTTACTATCATAAGTGGCGATATTGAAAGTGATGAAATATCTTATTATTCAGACGACAATGATTCTGTCACTGTGAACTCAAATGGTATTGTGTCAGGCATTGTGCAAGGTGGCAATGCTACTGTAACTGTAAGGGCTGGTAACAGCAGTAAAGAAATAGAAGTGAATGTTGTTGCAGAAAATGAAGCTGTCACAGGTATAGATGTGCCTGCAAGCATCGCCGTTATATTAGGCAGCAGCGCTTCTGTCAGGGCATTCGTTAAACCTACGACTGCATTAAATCAAGATATAAGTTATACTTCTGGAAATACGAGTATCGCAACTGTTGACCCTACAACAGGTATAGTTAGCAGCGTGGCAGAAGGGCAAACAAATATAGTTTCAACAACTGTAGACGGTGGCTATGTTGGCAATACGATAGTGTATGTAGCTAGGTATGTAGACCCAGTCACAGGCATAACAGCACCATCATACATAGGTGTGAGGCGTGGTAGCACTGCGCAGATTACGTATACAATCACACCATCGACAGCACCAGCGCCAACAATAACATATGTTTCTGACAATCAAAACATCGCAACTGTCAGCACTAGTGGGTTGGTTACAGGTGTAGCTGTAGGCAAGGCAAATATTACGCTATCGACAGGTGGTGGCCTAATTAGCACGACTGTGCAAATTGATGTTTACCAGCCATAGAATAAAATCATAATATAAAAGGGCGGTGAGCTTTCATTGCCCTTTATTTTTGTCAAATTTCATAACTTATCTCTTGACATATCTCCCATACTATTATAATATACACAGCTTATTTATAAAACACGCCGAATATGGCAAGTGGGCATGTGCTACATTTAAAGGTAGATGTAGTGTTCACAGAGCTACGGCGGAGGCATAACAAAGGAGAATAATATGTCACACATTTCAATGAAAAACTTGCTTGAAGCAGGTGTTCACTTTGGTCACCAAACTAAGCGTTGGAACCCAAAGATGTCAAAATACGTTTTTGGCGCAAGAAACGGGATCTACATCCTAGACTTACAAAAAACTGTTCAGTGCTTTAACACTGCTTTCGAGTTCACTCGCAACGCTGCTAAAGACGGTAGCAAGTTCTTATTCGTAGGTACTAAAAAACAAGCTCAATTAGCTATCAAACAAGCTGCTGAAAAATGTGGCGCTTACTACATCAACCAACGTTGGTTAGGTGGTACGCTTACTAACTTCAACACAATCAAAGGCCGTATCGCTAGATTGAAAGAGCTTGAAGAAATGTTTGCTTCTGATTTCATCAAACGTTTCACTAAAAAAGAAGCTTCTTTATTAAAGAAAGAATATGACAAACTAGAAAGAAACCTTGGCGGTATCAAAGATATGAAAGGTATTCCTGATGTTATGTTCATCATCGACATCAAGATGGAGCAAAACGCTATCCGTGATGCTCACAAACTTGGCATACCTATCGTTGCTATCGTTGACACTAACTGCGACCCTGAGCTAGTTGACTTCCCTATCCCAGGTAACGATGACGCTATCAGAGCTTGTCAATTAATCGCTAACAGATTAGCTGACGCAGTTATCGAAGGCTACCAATCACGTGAAGATGCATTAGTTGAAGAAGTTCGCGCTGCATCTACTGATGAAGAAGACACTGTTGATGAAGAAATAATCTCTATGGCTGATTCTGAAACACCAGCTACAGAAGAAGAGGGTAAATAACAATGGCTATCACTGCAAGTATGGTAAAAGAGCTTCGCGAAAAAACTGGCGCGGGCATGATGGATTGTAAAAAAGCACTATCTGAAACTGATGGTGATATGGATAAAGCAGTTGACTTCCTTCGTACGAAAGGTTTAGCTGACGCTGCTAAAAAATCTTCTCGTATCGCTGCTGAAGGTTTAGTTTACGCACACGTTAAAGGCGATGCTAAATCAGGCGTTATCGTTGAAGTAAACTGTGAGACTGACTTCGTTGCTAAGACTGATGACTTCATCAACTTATGCGAAGAAATGGCTCTACTTATATTAGACAACAAACCTGCTGATGTTGATGCGCTTATGGCTGTTAATGTTGGCGGCGAAACAGTTGAGAAAATCTTAGCTGAAAAAGTTGCTAAAATCGGTGAAAACATCCGTGTTCGTCGTTTTGCTTGCTACGATGCAGCTGAAGGCGCTTCACTTGATTCATACATCCACATGGGTGGTAAAATTGGCGTATTAGTTGAAGTTAAAGGCGCTACTGACGCTGATAGCGAACTAGTTCGTGACGTTGCTCTACACATCTGTGCGGTTAACCCACTTTGCGTTAACGAAAGCGAGTTAGACCCAGCTGTTGTTGAACACGAAAAAGAAATCTTCATAGCAAAAGCTAAAGAAGATGGCAAACCAGATAACTTAATCGAAAAAATTATCGGTGGCCAAATGAACAAGTTCAAGCAAGAGTCTTGCTTAACTAGCCAAAAGTTCGTTAAAGACGGCGATAAAACTGTTGCTCAAATGTTAGGCGATAGAGAAGTTGTTCGTTTCACTCGTTTCCAACTTGGTGAAGGTATCGAGAAAAAGAAAGACGATTTCGCTGAAGAAGTTCGTAAACAAGCTGGTTTATAGTAAACCACTTAACATAATATTAAAGCCCATCATTGCGATGGGCTTTTTTCATTTATGATTGCTTGTGTCATTAATAGTGCATCTCTATTCGCTTTCACGTCATGCACCCGAAAAAATGAAGCGCCTTTCATTGCGCCAATTACTGTGGTTGCAACAGTTCCATATATTCTATCACCAACCTCGTTGCCAGTTGTGATGCCTATAAACCCTTTATTTGATGTCGCTATCAATATTGGGTAGCCTAGTGATTGCAATTCATTAGTTCTGTTGACAGCTGCTAAGTTTTGCTCGTATGACTTCACAAACCCAATGCCTGCATCTATCATGATTTTATTGTCAGCAATGTTTGCAGATTTTGCGAGATCAATGCTCGACTTCATATCTGCCATAAACTCACCCCAAAAGTCGCCATAGTTGCGATTATCTCTATTATGCATAATGCAACATGCTAAATTATTCTCTGCAATTATGCTTGCTAGTTCATTATCCCACTTTAAGCCATGTATATCGTTTACCATGTCGATATATGGCAGAGCTTGCTTCACCACGCCTGACTTATATGTGTCTAGCGATATTGGTATATCAAAGCGTTTTCTAGCAGCTTCTAAAAGTGGTAAAATTCTTGAAACTTCTTCATCATCAGATATTTTAACATGATTAGGGCGTGTAGATTCACCGCCGATATCTATTATATCTGCGCCGTCGTTTATCATATTTTCAATGCGATATAATGCGCCATCTATATTGTTATAGTTGCCACCATCTGAGAATGAGTCTGGCGTGTAGTTAACAATGCCCATAATGTAGAAATTGTTTTTAGTATCAAATGTTTTATTACCTATTACCATGCTCTTTCCTCATTAAGATTTTACCAACTATTATCATCACAATATAAATCGACGCTGTGAATGTTGCAAACAAAAAGTTCTGAAATGTGCTTCCTGATTGTAATAGCGAGTACATTATAGGGAATGTTACAATGCTAATCACCGACATCATTGCAAATGCGACAGTGAAGTCGTTCAATGCGGGGCTTTTATAGTCAGGGTCACATATTTTCAAGAGCATTAATCCGTTGATTGTAACGCCAGTGTTTACGCCAAACGTTAATATCGCACGTTCGAAGTAATAGTTATCTTTGCCGAACACAAGCTTATATAACGGAAAGCTGAGTAAATACGTTACTATAAACCCAAGCGCAGATAGTATTATAATAGGGATAATATACGTAGCGACGGCGCTAACAGGTATGCTAACCATAGCCGCAACTATCGCAAAATCAGCAAGCGAGCCAACTATTTTAGCTTTAACTTTCTTATCGAATAGCCACTCAAGTTTTAACGCTTTAATGATGTAATTAATGCCATACATAACAATTAATGCAATAAACCAAACTGGCACAGATGATACGCCTCTTATATTGTGTGTTTTTGCAAGGTCAAGAATCCAATATGCGATACCACAACCGATGAGTATAACGGCTATATGCACGGAGATGCTTTCGATTGAGCTGTTGTTAGTAGTATCTCTGCCGAGTGATGTTTGCTTGTTTATATCTTTTGTATAGCCATATGTGAGTTGTTCAGGCATTTCGCTTGGTTTTTGCAGTATGGTTGTTGCACCTTTTCTACTTGCCATGTTTATGAGCCATATGCCTAACATCATGCCGCCAATTAGCCCGATGGTTGCGAATGTTGTTGCGATACCTTGCGCTTCAGCCCAATAGGGAATGTCATAGCCTTGCAATATTGCGCCAACGACAGCGGCAGTGCCATGCCCGCCGGAAAACCCTTGGCTAAGTTCGAAGCCGAATGTCCTATATAAGTCAACTTCTGGAAACATCCATAATGCAAGCAACGTAAAGCCAAACCCTATAACGAGTTGAATTTCACGTATCACGCTGAATAATCCACATGATGAAAGGATAGTGCCGATGCTTGACGTTGTGCTATTATCTTTTTCAAAACCGTTACCTAGTGGGACGGATGCAAATATCGGCACGATTAATATCGCAGGAAGTATCGCCCAGCTTTTGACAGTATCATCAGATATAGGCGAAATAGGGCATTCTACTAACGCAAGTCCAATAGCACCACCAATAACTGATGCTGGAAGAAGCAAGCGCCTAAATAGAGGCACTTTTGCACGTAAAAACATGCCTAAGAGAAGCAAAGAACTTAATATTGAAAATTGTATTAATAGATTTTGAAGTATCAAAGGGGTTAAAATAGCAAATCTCCATGCAAGCATAATAAAAGGGGCAAACGAATTTGCCCCTGAAATAGTTAACTTATTTCCTCGATAATGTCAAGGAAAGCATTTGCTACAGAAATGTTGATTGCAGAAAATAAACTACAATACCAAGCACAGTAAACACTGTAGAAACGATACGAGTTTCTTTCTTGCGCTCAGGTGGCGAAATGATATGCCAAAACCCACTAATCAACAATAAACCTGCAATAAGTATTATCCAGTTATGCATATATCACCCCTAACCATTTTTTGATAAGCTTTCATTAAGCGCAACTTCTTTCTTTTGTAGTCCCATAGCGTATGATAGAAGTGAAAACAATACATAAACTACTATAGTGCCCACGAATGCCGTGATAGATGGGATACCCCAAGTAAGTTTCCAGCCTAATAGCATACCGATCACTAGTGAAGGTATAACAACCCAGTTGAATTTATGGTGCATTACATCTGGAGAGTTTACGTTGTAGTCATAATAGTTTTTATGGCCTGTCCAGTGGTATTTCGTTTTAGACATAATGAAGTAGTCTGCAATCGAGATAGCACCAATACTAGGGATAATATAGCCTAGGAATGAAATAAATGGAACATAGTATGCTTGAATATCAAGTCCGCATATACATACGCCAAGTAAGCCAACGCCTAAAACGATAAACCTACGTGGAACACGTTTCTTTGTAACAACTTCAATAGTTGTTGGTAGAGCTGTTGATGTAACATATGAGCAATGCTCGTCAGTTGTCCAGCTTTGAACAAAGAACATGAATGCACCAAGACCAACGAAACCTAATGTTGAAAGTGTAGGTCCGATTGAACTTTCACCAGTTGCTGCACCATAAATAGCACCACAAACAATACATAAGCAGAAGCCAGCAAAGAAGCCTATAAATGTAGCAAGGAATGAGTCAACTCTACGCCTTGCAAAACGCATATAGTCAGCAGCCCTGGAGCAACCAGCTGCCCAAGTACCGATAACTAAAACGATACCAGCAGATAGTGAATATTTCTCAGGGTAAACCATATCAAATACTGCAGGTATACCGCCAGGTGTAACAATTTGAACCCTATAGATACCATACATACCGATCAAGAATAACAGCGGAAAGGCTATCTTATTCAAAATAATCATACTGTTAAAGCCAATATAGTTATTGGTTATAAATAGCATACAGGTCAATATCGCCCATACCCTTGTATCAACACTAGGGATAACATAGCCCATAATATTTGCAAATATTGATGCGATAACTATGAACCAACCGATATCAGCAATATGGAACCCTGGGATAGCAACCCCAATGCTACCATATGCAAAGCGACCAGTTAAAGCAGCGTTACAATGCGTAACAGCGCCAACATAGCCATTTAATGCTGCAAATAGTGCTAGAAATGAAGCACCCCAAAATATCGCCCAAAGAGCATTCTCAAGGTTGCCCATGCCTGTGCCTAGTGCAACACCACCGTTATAAAGCTGTGATACCATTGCGGCACCAAACCAAACAAATGTCATATCTACCCAGCTTTTGCGGCCCTCGACAGGTACAGGTTCATGTGCATAATCGTCACCGCTCATGCTAGATGCGAGTTTCTTTTCTTCCATAAAATTACCCTCTCCTAAATTGATTTAATTATTTGCGTGGACAGCGTTTTTTGAAGTCCTCTACAACAAAGTCGACTGTCGTAATCTTCACTCCTGGGTGCCCAAGCATATAAGTGATAAGCCTTTCTAACATTAATATGTTTTGTGGGCGGCCACTAACATCTGGGTGAATTGTGATAGGGAACACAGCATAATCATACTCACGGTAGCAATAGTCGAACTGATCTTTCCATAGTTGTTCAACAACTTGCGGTGCTGTAAAGCCGTAGCTGTTAGGGCTTGCTTTAACAAACATCATCGGTGGTAAATCATCAAGATACCAGCTAGCAGGTACAGAAACAACATCTGTCTCTTTGCCGAAAGTCATAGGTTTCATCCACTCTTCAGCCTTTTTGCTGAAGTCGATAGGAGTCCATTCATCACCAACACGCTCATAATAGCAATGGAAATCATCATGCATGAAGCTATGGTTATATAGGTCATACTTCGCCAATAGCGCATTAGTAACACTAGAGCCTTCCCACCATGGTGCAACATAACCTTTTGGACGCTGGCCCCATAGGTCTGTAACTAGGTCGATAGTTTTAACAAGAACATCTTCCTCTTGCTCAGGCGTCATAAAGCGAGGATTTTCATGCGAGTAACCATGTAGGCCGATTTCATGACCATCTGCAACAACTTCCTTCATTTGCTGAGGGAATGTTTCAATTGAGTGGCCAGGTATAAACCAGCTAACCTTAGCATCAAACTTTCTGAACATTTTTAATAGCCTAGGTGTGCCAACTTCTGCGGCAAAAACACCTCTAGAAATATCGCATGGTGAATCTTCCCCACCGTACGAGCCAAGCCATCCTGCAACGGCATCGACATGAACGCCAAAACATACAAAAATTTCTTTCATAAAGTCCTCCTATCTGAGTAGATATTATTTTAATCGAAATAATGTATAGATAAATATAGCACTATTGCAATGCTATAGTATAGGGTTATAAAATAAGTTTGTCAATGTGTTTTATGTAAAAAAATACATTGTTTTGCTGTAAAAAGAAAATAAATTAATAAGTGTTATTTTTCATTTTCGCACTTTAGTTGAAGTTGTTGATAGTAGAAGTTAAAAAGAAACCGCACCAGGTAAGTGCGGTTATGTAGTTATCTTGCTTCGCCTTTTGCAGCTTTTGCGTCATACATCATTTTATCGGCGTGTTCAAGTAGTGCTGTTATATCTTCACCATGTTCTGGGTATTTCGCAATACCGATACTAGCAGAGATATAAACCTCATGCCCTGATAAGTTAAACATGCGCTCAGATAGATCTTTTATATCAGTTGTGATACGTGTGATAGAGTCTTCGTTTAATGTTGCATCAATTATAACGGCAAATTCGTCACCACCCATGCGTATTACAGTTGTATCTTTCCTAAATATTGCAACAAGTCTGCCAGCGTATGCTATCAGTAATTGGTCGCCTATTTCATGCCCTAGGTTGTCATTAACAGGCTTGAATTTGTTTAAGTCAATAAAGAATAGCGTACACCCTTTTTTGAAGCGTGGGATTGTTAAATCTTGGTATTGTTCCAATATTTTTCTATTATATAATTTCGTGAGTGAGTCGCGCACGAGTTCATCTCTAATACGTTTTTGAGATTGCTCAACTTGCACAAGTATAATATAAACAAGTGTAGATACTGCAAAGCCTAGGAAAAGAAGTGATGCTGCATACTTTAGTAACGTAGCTTCGCCTTTTGTATCATAGAGGAAAAATTCCCACTTGTTGCCACCAAAGTCAAACTCGTTTAAAATTGCCTTGCTTATGTCAAATTCTTCTGATTCTTGCACATATATCTCTTGGTTAGAGTATACCGTTCTTATTGAAAAAGCATAGCTGATGTCTTCTAAATCTTTCACACGAGCATATGTGTCAAGCACTTCAGTAGTGTTTAAAACAACGCTAATAAACCCCCAGAAAACATCCTTGCCATCTTTTTGCACGAATACAGGGTTGCGTGCAATTAAGCCATTGCCACCTTGAGCTAAGTTGTTAGGGCCAGAGAGTACAACATTGCCAGATGCTTGCGCACGTGAGGCATTATTTATGCCTGATGAATCGCCGTTAAGTACGTTGAGTCCAATTGCGCCTTTGTTTTCTTCATACGGATAGGTATATGTTATAATGCCATCAGGTATGTATGAAATAGACTTATGAATAACAGGATCATATGCGGCTGCCGCAATGCGTTGAAAGTCTTCCTCAGAGAGTTCTCCGCTAGATTGCTCAAGAATTTTTGTCAAGAAAACAGTAATATTAGCTGCTGTTGTAAATGCAGATTCTAAACGCTGTGAATAGTTGCCGAGCACCAACCCCACAAATTCGTTGCTTGCTTGTTCGTCGGCTTTATACCTGAAAGTAGTATAAGCAACTGTTGTTATTAACATTAGTATAAGCACAATTTTTGAATATTTCATAACATACTCCTGTAAACTTTAATGTAGTGCATATAATTTAAAAATCAATAGCAAATAATGAGATATTCAAATAATACCTTGTATTTAACTGTAAAAAACCACCTATTATAGAATAGGTGGTGAAAAAGTTATATTTTAGCGATAAAACTTTTAACTCGTTCGTCGTTAAAGTTTATTTCATCTGGGTTCGCCATATTGTATGATGCGTCTTGCACATAGAACGGATTTTCTTCCACGTCCATAGGAACTGTGTCGCCATGTTTTGCTTTAGCTTCGTTGTGGACAGCCATCATATAGGCTAGCGCTTCGTTGCGCTCATTGGTAGTTGTACCTTCAGCCATCATGGTAAGCTTTGGCGAAGTGTTTGACATGCCATACATTATGAAGCCAGTTTCCCAGTCAATACGTAGCTGGCCATCAAACTCTACCATCGTAAAGCCTGCTTTACCTTCAAAAGTGCTGCGCAGTAGTTCGATAATATCTGCTGTGATAGCGTCTTTCGCTTCGTTTGATATAGAAGTTGTACGTATTTCTTTAGTTATAAATCGTTTAGGTAAGTTCGCAAAGTATTCTGGTAATGATGTTATGTTCATTTCATCAAGCATCATTTCGAGTATGAAAATGTTTTCGATAGCGTCGTCACGTGGCATGCCGTCTTCAGTATCTGTTGCGAACAGGTGGAGCGATGCTTCGATTTGTATATCTCTGTAATTAGTTGCTGCAACAAACTCTGCAATGTTATCGAAGCCTGCAAGTTGGGCTATTTCAACCATATTTGCAGTCATTGTTTCTTTCCAGAGAGAATGCCCTTTGCGGTGGAAAAGTGTTTCGCCTTTCATTACGTTATCAACGTAGTTTTTAACGCTAGATGTGTAGCGAGGGTCGACAAATATGACGCTTGCAATTTTCAAGATCTTTTCAATATTTTCGTTAGGAACATTAAGTTCGATAAGTTTAGCTTTTAGTGCTGGTACTGCTACGTTCATTTTATGTTCAGCTAAGATGAATGCAAGGTTATCGCCTAAGTAGTGCCCTTCACCAGTAAGTGAAAGTGCCTCGCTACCAACAGATACAGAGCCTCTATCAGCATCTAAATCAAACGAGTGGATACGCTTGCCAGCATCAAGTGCTGATTGTAGGTTCGGTACACGTTCGAGCATTTCCTTACGTGTAGGGTCTGCTAGTAGGTCGCCTGCGTTCACATTGACAGTATCGCCAAGTATACAAACATCTTCGCCTAATATGTGCTTAAATAGGTCGATATATTTAACGCCAGTACCACCGAAAACATTGATAGCTACCATAGAGTTATCACGCTTTGCGAAGTAGTCTTTATATATTTTAGACATTTTATCGAAGTATAGTTTATATGCTTCTGTATCTAGGTGCTTTGTAGTGCCTTCTGTAGCGCCACGGCTCTCAATTCCGTTTGCGCATGCTTCGTTCATTTGCCCTAGTAGGAAGGTGTGGATACCTTGCATACCTATGCCAAATTTTGCACCGTTTGTTGTAACTTCAACGTGTGACCTAGTGATTTGGCAATGGCCTTGAGCGTTAAGGAGTTCTTGCGATTGGTAAACTTGCCCAGATGAAGAAACGCCGATGTTGATAACATTAACGCCTTGCGAGTTTACTCCCTTTGCGAATGCGTCTGCAAGTGCTGGTGATGTAGGGCCGTTATCATAGCCAACAACAACTGTATCGCCAGCTTTAAGTGCGACTATGCTTCCGTCTTCACGCTTGAAGTCGATTGCAGCCATGAGTGCGCCAACAGTCCACATTGCATCAGGTGTCATGACAGCATCATCGCCAAAGAATGCGCCAGGCTCACCAACGTAAGCACGTATATCATAAGAAGTTTTTTTGAAAAGCTTAGAGTTATTTTGTACTACTTTTTGCGGTATGTTTAAATTCATCTTAAACCTCTACTAGTATTTTGCATATTGTAGCACAACAATATTATTAAATCTATAACTTTTAATATGATAGCAAACACAAAAAAGGCGAGCCGTTTAAGACTCGCCTGATATATTTATTCTGCTTTTTTCTTACGGAAGCTGAACGTCCTCATCTTCTCTAACACATAGAAGATTGTTGGCGTTAGCAAGTATGTAAATAGCATAGAGCCAAGCATACCACCGATGATAACCGACGCCATTGACGACTTCATCATATCAGCAGAGAACATTTGCGGCACCATACCTAATATGATAGCGATAGATGTCATCAGTATTGTACGCATTTTGCCTTCGTAGCCGTCCCATAGTGCTTCTTTAATGCCCCAGCCTAGTTGTGTGATTTTTGTTACGGCGTTCTCTACAATTAAGATAGAGTTGTTCACCGATAGACCGATAAGCATGATCATTGCAAGCATTGAAGCAATGTTTATAGTTGCGTCAGTTAAGAACATCACAACGAATACACCAGCGAAAGAAGTCACTATCGAAGTTGCAATCGTGAATGGGTGCAAGTAGCTGTTTAACACCGCTGCAAGTACCATGTATGTTAATAAGATTGCTAACATGAACGCTTTACCTAGTTCTTGGTTACTATCGGCAGACATCTCTGCATTACCAGCATAGTAGAAGCCGTAGCCTTCGTCAAACTTCATGTCAGCCATTATTTCATTAATTTCTGTTTGAACTTGTCCAAGTGTACTTTTGCCTAAGTAGCCATTGATTTCAATGATACGTTCTTTATCACGGCGCTTGATCTCAGAAAACGCTTTAACTTCGACAATTTCGCCCAGTTCGCTGATAGGTATCAACCCTTTTGGTGATGCAACATAAATGTTTTCAAACACTTGAACAGAGTTTCTTGAGTATTCGTTCAATAGTATGTTGATATCGTATGTTTCGCCGCTGTCACGATATGTGTTTGTTGTATCGCCATAAACGGAAGCCCTTACTGCAGCACCGATTTGAGCATTGTTTACACCATACTCGTTGAGTTTTTCTTGGTTTGGTATAAATCGTTTCTCGTTTTTCGGCAACTGGTAAGATGAGTTAAGCGAACGGAACACGCCTAATGCTTGCAACTTCGCCTCAATTTCTTGAGAATACGCAATCATTTTATTATAATCTTTACCATAAACATTCAATGTGATATCAGCGCCACCAGGTCCACCACTATCGCCACGTTTCAAATCTACAGTTATCTCTGGTATTTCTGAAATTTCATCAGTCAATATCGCAATTAAGTCAAGGTCAGACATATCAGGACGTTCAGCAGCAGGGATAAGGTTTACTTGCAATGTTGCGTTTGTTTCACCGTTTTCACCAACTCTTGCAACAGTTGAGAATACCTCTTTATGTTTGCTAACTATCTCATCAATTTGCGCTGTTCTTTCCATTGTTTTTTCAATCGTCGAACCTTGTGGTGTTTTTAAGACAACGTTAATCTCGTCCATGTCGCTTGATGGAGCGAACTCCACGCCAACATGCATGACAACCATTATAGCACTAAACATTATGCCTGCTGAGAGAATTACAGCAATGATCTTAAAACGCCAAAAGAAGTTGAAGAACGGCTTGTAGCTGTTTACGAAAAACATTTCGATAGCTTTTGCGATGCGCTCGCCGATACTGTTGCTGCTAGGCTTCATAAGCTTTGCAATAAGCATAGGTGTAAGCGTAAACGATATAATGATAGAAAGTATTGTTGCAAACACGACCGTCAAGCCGAACTGCACCATAAATTTACCAACCATACCGCCCATAAATGCGATAGGAACAAACACGGCAAGGTTTGTGCCAGATGCTGCAAATACTGGTAATACAACTGATTTTGTACCTTCGATAGCAGCTTCTTCTGGTGTTTTACCTTTAGAAATCAATGATAACGCACTTTCAATAATGATCAGCGCATTCGCAATCAGCGTACCTAAAACAGTACCAAATGCAAGCAACGTCATAGAGTTGATTGTAAAGCCGAACGATGACACAAGGAACATTGTAGCTATCAACGAAGTTGGGATAATCAACGACGTAATAAGCGTAAAGCTAAAGCTAGCTGTAAATATCAAAATAACTATAATTGTCAATAACATACCAATTAAGATGTTGTTAATCGTTGAAGCTGTTTCGTTAGAGATATATGTTGAAGTATCACTTGATATAATCAGCTCCATGCCCTCAAGCAACACGTTCTTTTCAACGTTTGGAAGCTTCGCTCTGATTTCTTCAGATATTTTAATTGCGTTACCGTCTGGAGCATTCTTAATAGATAAAAGTACAGTATCTGCACCATTGAACGTTGCTGAAAGTTCTCTATCTGCTGTAGAGTCCTCGATAACTGCGATATCAGATAATCTAAATTGCTTACCCTCAGCCGTTGTGAATACTACATTTTTAACGTCATCAATGCTTTGGAATTCGCTAAAAAACTTAATGCCAACAGAGTTATTCTTTTGTATGATCTCACCACCAGCAACTGTTACGTTTGCTTGTGACATGCCATTGATGACATCTGTGATAGTTATGTATTGCTGAATCATTAGCTCTGAGTCTAAGTAAACCCTGATCTCACGCACGTCACCACCGATGATATCAACAGTTGATACGCCTTTTACAGAGTTGAAGCTACTTTTTAATGTTTTATCTGCGAACTCGTATAAGTCTTTCATAGAGTAGTTATCGCCAGATAATGCAAGCGTTAGAACTGGTGCAGATGTAATATCAATCTTAGAGATGACAGGCTTTTCAACAGATGATGGGAAGTCGTTTTGCACGGCTTCAACTTTATCTTTCACTTCTAAGAGCTTTAGGTTTACATCTTCTTCAAGCTGAAATTCTACTTGAATTAGCGCCATATTTTCATAGGCGTTACCGATAACTTTATCAATGCCAGATACTTCTGATACAGCATCTTCGACAACCTTGATAACCTCTGTTTCTACATCTTCAGGTGAAGCACCAGGGTAGACGATTTGTATAGATACCATCGGGAAGTCGACTTTTGGCTCTTTCTCGATATTTATAGAAAACATTGCTGTAAGCCCCATTAACACCATGAATAAAACAAACATCATGGTTGTGGCAGGGCGTTTTACAAATACTTCAATCATTTATTTTCTCCTATGTTGTTAAGTAGCATGCCATCGGTAATCAACTTTGCATCGCTAGTAACAAGCGTATCGCCTGATTTGATACCGCTGATAATTTCACAGTTATAGCCGTCACAAATACCTGTTTTTAAAGGGCTGTAAACTGCTTTCGAGTTTTCATCAATCAGCCATGCGTAATATTTGCCATCGCTAGTAACTAAGTTTGCGATAGGTGCAACTACTGCATTTTTCTTAGTAGCAGAAACAACTTTTGCAGAGTAGAAAAGTAGCTCTGGTAACTTATCTTGCAGTTGTATCGTCACTTGGTAAAACCCTGTGCGCCAGTCTGCCTCTTTTGATACCGCAGTAACTTTACCTATGTTATATGTTGCAGTGTCGTCCCAGCTGAAGCCTTCACGGAGAGCTATTTCATTTTTAGGAATATAAACAGCGCTGCCAACTTTTATCGTTTTTGCTTTATCTTGTGAAACTAAGGCAACGTAACGATTAGAGTTGTTATTGTTGTTTGCAAACGTAATATTTGTGATGAAGTATGCAACATTGCTTTTCTCTATCACTGTTGAATAGACAGGGTAGCCTTTTTCAGCGTAGATTGTTGTGTGGTTCGCAACTTTTTCATCAGTAAGTATTTTTGCATGAATTTTCATATAAGATACATATGAAAGACCTGCAAAAAAAGCTATTACAACTAATATCTTGATAGCTATTGAAATCTTGTTTTTCATTATATTTCTCCAACGATTTGTTCTATCTCAGCTAGTGCAGAAAAAATGCTGTTGATAGTAGATATTCGTTTCATCTTTAGTTGTGTGAGCCCACTTTCGACATCGTTTAATTCAACGGCAGATGTTTGCCCAGTTAAAAACCTTGATAGTGATAACTCATAAGAACGGTTAGCAAGTTTTATCGCCTCGTCGTCCATCTTCAACACTTCTATATTAGTTGTGTATGTTTGGAACGCATTCTTCAATGCATTTTCAAGATTGCGCTTAGTCTGCATAAGTTTTACATGGTTAATGCGTGCATTGTAGTCCTCTTGCATGCCTTGTGCTTCTGCTTTGCCACCATCATATAAAGGGATAGTCGCAAATATGCCAAGCATGCCTTCAGCTGTCCAATTAGGCTTTGTCATATATGGGTGGATAGAAGTATCACCTAGCGAATATGAACCGCTTAATGCAACTGTTGGGTTATCAGTGTCACGTTTTGCTTCTGCCATTTTTTCGCTATATTTTACTTGTTGTGTAAGTAGCTTAACTGTTGGCGAGCTGTCTATAAGTGTCAGCGCCACGTCAAAATCCATGTGTGCAATTTCCATATCATCATATTGCGTTGTTAGCTTCGTGATAGGCTCATCAAGCACACATAAAACCTCTAATAAGCGATAACCTTGCTCAAGCATCATCTTCGCGCTATCAACACTAGGTTTACGGCTTGCGATATCGGCATCTACTTTGATTAAGTCGCTTTGGCTCATCCTAACGCTTGCAGATGTTTCAAGTTTCTTTTTTGTGTTCAACGCGTTTTGATATGATTGCTTAGCAATTTCATAGTTTGCTTCGTATACTAACACTGCAAAATATGCGTTGCGTATGCTATAGCGTAGCGATGTGATTGCTGTATCCTTTTGAGTGTACATCATGTCTTTTGCTAATGCGGCTGCTTCGATAGCGTTTTCAATCATGCCAAACGCAAACAATAATTGGCTAGCCTCTATACTTGCACCAGCATTAAACCTGCCTGTTGTTGTGCTTGGCATGTTATGTGGGTTAGAGTAGTTGTGGTTGCCTAAATACTGCCCCTTTGCCGTTATTGTTGGGTAAATCGCCGATTCAACCTCACGCACGATGTAATTAGACTGCATAGCCGTTAAGTCAGCTATTTTGATATCTTCATTACGCTCAAGGGCAAACTTCAATGCATCATCAAGCGATAGCTCTACAGCATGTGCAACATTTCCAACTAGCAACATACTAAAGATTAAAGACAAAATTTTGTTCATACACTTTTCCTTTACATTTTTATTTTTACGTGTTATGTTCATTTGTACATATGAAAAATATAGCAGATTTTTTTTATATGTCAAGATGAACATATGCTTTTTATAAAATTTTTTCAAAGGGTGTTTATATCATGAGTGAAGTAAAGTTAAATGATCTAGATTACAGTGTTTTAGCCATATTGCTTGACAGGGAGCTATCGGGCTATGATGTTACGCAACGCTTGAAGCAGTTTAGAAATACGAGCCACTCGAGGATATATCCATCACTTGCAAAGTTAGAGTCTGCTAGTTTTGTTACGTTTAGAGATGTGCCACAAGATGGCAAGCCTGATAAAAAGCTTTATAAGTTGACTGATACAGGTGTAGAAATTTTACGTGACTGGATCGCAAACGACGATAATATGAAACCACCGAAAGTAAGCGATGAAGAAATGATGCGCCTGCTATGTTTGCGCCTGTTAGATAAAGAAACATCGCTGAGGCGATTAGAATATAGGGCATCAATGATTGAAAAGTGTAGCCAAAAAATTATTCTTGCGCTAGAGCAAAGGAGTGACGAAGAGAGCGAAGCATCAAATGCCCATCCTTCGATCTTCTTGGCTGATGTAATACGTGCACATGCTGATTTCGATAAGCTTACAATGAATTGGATAAGAGCAAAGATTGAAGGCGTTGATAAGCCTCAATCATTACGTGAGTATATAAAAGAGCATTTATAGCTGTTACACTACAAATGCTCTCGTTGTTACTCTTCTTCTAGTGCTGATAGTTTGTTATCAAACTCTTCTGTTTTTAGTGTGAGTGTTTCAGATACTTGCACAAGTTCATCAAAGAATGTTTCAATATCTTTTTCAAGCTTAGATATAGCGCTTGCGACTTCGGCAATCTTTTTGCCTTCACCACTTGTTGCAAGTTCGATTGCTTCGGCGTTCTTTTCGTTCATTTCATTTTCGAGCTTATCAATCAATATCTCAAGTTCGTCAACACGTGCTTGTAACGGCTTTATTGTTGCATTCTTCTCAGAGATAATTTCGCTACGCAAACGTCGTAAATCTTTTTTGTTCACTTTTGGCTTATCAGATTGCTTAGGTGTTGCTGGTGCTTCATCTTCCCAGCCTACGTTATCTAAAAACTCTTGATAAGTGCCATCAAACACAAACGGTTTATCGCCTTGAAACACAATTAGTTTTGTTGCAAGTCCGTGCAATATTAATTCGTTATGTGTAACCATAACTAGTGCGCCGTCGAAGTTGTCAAGCGCTTCAATGAGTGCATCGCACGAGTCCATGTCTAAGTGGTTTGTTGGCTCATCTAGCATTATCAAGTTAAGTGGCATAGCTATAACTTTGCCAAGCATTACACGGCTTTTTTCGCCACCTGATAGCACTTCAATTTTTTTCAATGCGTGGTCTTGCTCAAATAGCATTGCGCCACATATAGAGCGCACGACAGATTTATCTAGGTTGTCTGATACTGACTGGATTTCCTCTTCAACGGTATGTTTTGGGTTGAGTGATGATATATTAGTCTGCTCAAAGTAACCAACAGCTGAGCCCGTGTGGCTAGTGGCCTTACCGCCGTTAGGTGACAATATGCCAGCCATGATGCGCATAAGGGTCGATTTCCCTTTACCGTTTTTACCGATGATAGCTATGCGGTCTTCACTGCCGATAATGATGCTTAAATCATCAATAAGTTTTTCATCAGCTTTGTATCCAAATGTGATGTTGTCGCAATGCATGATTTGCTTAGCGTTAAACGGCTTATATCTGAACGAGAACTCAAGGTTCTTTACTTGCTCTAGTCTGTCACGCTTTTCCATTTTGCTAAGTGTTTTCACACGTGATTGCACAAGCCCAGCAAGCCTAGCTTTAGCACGGAAGCGTGTAATATATAGTTCAAGCTCACGTCGTTTTTGCTCGTCGTTTACGCGTGTCTTTTCGTATATTTCTTCATCTTTTGCGATACATTCATAGTACTTTTCAGTTTTGCCTTCTATCTTGCGCACCTTGCCACGATGTATGCCGACAGTATGTGTGATGATATCGTCCATAAATTGTCTATCATGCGTGATGAGTATGAGTTCGCCTTTCCAAGTGTTTAGGAAGCTCTTTAACCAGCGGATAGATACAATATCAAGGTAGTTTGTAGGTTCATCTAATAGTAGCATATCAGGTTGCATAAGTAGTGTTTTTGCAAGTGTTAGTCTGATTTGGTAGCCACCAGAGAACTCAGCAGGGTTCATGCTGACAGTTTCTTTGTTGAAGCCAAGCCCAAACAAAATCTTTTCAGCTTTCCAGCGGTCTAGTTGTTCTTCTTCGGATAGTGCTGTCATGGCTTCATCAATGACAGTATCTTTCGTGAACGATATGTTTTGCTGTAGGTAGCCTATTTTATAGTTTTTTGGTATAGCTACTTTCCCGCTGTCTGCAATCTCAGTGCCAGCGATTATTTTGAACATGGTTGTTTTGCCGTGTCCATTTTTTCCTACTAGTCCAATCTTTTCGCCTTTGCCGACGTTGAACGTGACATTGTCAAACAATACACGTGTTCCGAAACTTTTAGTTATATTATCAAATGTTATCATGAGGAATATTTTTCACGGTTTTCAAAAATAATCAATAGAAAATATTGGCATGTAAATTGCTACTAGTGAAGTGTAAAGAAAAATACGGAGCGTGAAATGAGCGATTCAGTAATCTTATCAAATGTATATGCAGCATACACAGCATCAAACAGGTCAGAAAAAAATGTATCAGATTTATCACAATTAGCGAAAAACGAAAAAGTGGACGCTAAAGTAATCGATACACACGATAAAGATATCCACATGGATAAAGTAGTTATTTCAGCAGAAGCATTGGAGCGTTTACGTAGCATGAGCCTTGCTAACTGATCAGAGTAGTTGAAACAGTCAACTCTTTGTTCGCAGAACGTGTTCCATAAAAATATAGGGGGTATTATTTACCCCCTTTTATGCGTCTTTTTTGCCCATACGTCGTTGTATTATCTCAACCACTCAGTCACTTACCATCAGAGTAAGCTCCTTCGCCGTTGCTCAATTCGCCTAGTCTTGCCTAAAAAATCCATCATAAAACTTTTTATGCGTTTTTTTTGCCCATACATCGTTGTATAAATTAATCAACGTGCAATACTTTTATAACCTTTCGAACAAACACATACACAACTAAATTCATCACGCCTACTACTAAAAATACGCCGATTGTATCAAGCCCTATAAGCAACAATATCGACGCTAGCACACTTGCAAGAACCATAGCGAGTGAGTTTATGACGTTGTTGCTTGCGACTATCATCGCTAAGTATTTTTTGTCGGAGTAGTGTTGCATGATAGCATACAGCGGTACTATATATATACCACCGAACACCGATAGCAATAAAAGGCTACCAAGTATGCCGTAGCTCCATACGCTTATTGATAGAAACTCTAGCAAGCTAACGCTTGTGTCATCAATGCCAGCAAAACTAACCATGTATAGTTTTGACGATATGAACAATAGAGCAATAGCTGCAGACATGCCAAGTGATGCATGCGGTATAAATTTTGTAGTGATTTTGCCCTTTAATAACTTGTTGCACATAGCTGAGCCGATAGCGATACCTACTGAAAACACAGTCATAAAGAATGTCACTAACAGCTCGTTACCTTGTATGATAAACTTCGTATAAACAGGGAACAGTGTCAAAAACGTAATGCCTATATACCAAAACCATGAAATAGAAACGATAGATAGCCACACACTCTTATGCTCACGTGCATATTTTAACATGCTCCAAGTTTCTGATGCGAAGTTCCAGTTGATTTGTAAATTAGGGCTAGGTATGCTCGACTTTGGTATAGACCTGCTAGCAACATAGCCAACAGCTGCGAAAAATACAACTGATAGCGCAAGTAAGATTATGCCGTTATCAACCGTGATGATGATGCCACCAAAGATAGTACCAAGTAATATTGATAAAAACGTACCAGCTTCGACCCATGCGTTACCGCTGATTAGCTCATCTTCTCTCAGGTGTTCTGGCAGCAAGCTATATTTGATAGGGCCAAATAGTGTAGATTGCACGCCCATCATAAATAATATCACAAGTAACCCTGTCACACTTTTTGTATAAAAAAATACACCACATGCAAACATAAGCAGTATTTCAACAATCTTTATGCGTTGCGCTAGCATCGACTTTTCATATTTGCTTGCTAGTTGCCCAGCAGTAGCCGAAAATAAAAAGAATGGCAATATAAACAAACCACCAGCAACAGTAACCATGATTGAAGCATCAAGCCCGTGATATGTGATTATGTCGTATGTGAACCATATGAGGAATGCGTTCTTAAAAACGTTATCGTTAAATGCGCCAAAAAATTGTGTAATAAATAAAGGCAAAAAACGCCTAGTTTTAAATAAGTTAGCCTGGTTTTCCATTGTGTTGCTTAGTCCTCTCTGATGATAAATTCGTCTTCATCGCCACCTTCAATAAATGGCATCTCTAACGGTATTTCAAAAATCTTTTTATATGCAACCATATTGCTAGAGTATAGCGATATAGAGCTTGCTAAAAAGTTTTGTTGCTTGAAATACTTACAAATGCCATCATAGCGCTGGCGGAACATATTTTCATTTTCAAGGTACTTTATACGCGCGATAGTTAAGTGTTGCCTAAATGGCTTATCATCAAACGATACATTTTTATTGCGTAGTTCATCGCGTAAGTTTTTTGCTATGTTATCAAGTGTTTCTGATAGTGTTTGCACAAACACTGCTGATGGAACACCGCGCCTTGAAAACATGCCTGCATTTTCGCATGTTATACATATCGCCTCACGCACTAAGCCACTTATAGCTTCTTGTATTAATGGTATCTCTTGTGGTCGTAAGTCTTCAAAAAATGCTAATGTTATATGCATCTTGTCTGGTTTCACAAACAGCATGTTGCCTGCGTCCCTAAGTTGTCTAAATTCTTTTGTATATCCTGCACGAATTTCTTCAGGGATATCTACTGCTAAAAATGCTCTCATTGTTGTTTCGCCTTTGATTGTATTATTAAATTGTTCAGCCAGTTATGGTATGGCAACATGTTTTTGAATATCTCAAACACGTGGTCTGCGAACTCGTCGCTATAAAAATCTTCGTTTATAGGTGTTTCATCACTAATATATAAGCTGTTGTAAAGCAGGTATTCTGCTCTGTCCCCTTCGGCTTTAACGCCACGTGGTAAGCGTTTCTTCTTATCGCCTCGCAGTTCGTAGTAGTGCGATTTCATATCTTTCATTATGCTTTCAAACTCTGCATATTTTTTATCGTCAAGTAGTGCCGCTCTGTATTCATCAAGCAATGGTTTTTCAAAGCAAGGTGTGCCGACTCCACACGTATAAAACGGAGGCGATATCTGGAAATAAAATCCGCAAGAAGTGGAGCGCCCGATGCCCTCCCAGAAGAAAACACCTAAATGAGTTTTCAGCGGAGCACCTTTATGGTAGCGTGCATCACGAAATATTTTGTATATTGAACCATTGATTTTTGGTATGTAGTTTATTGTAGGCACAAGTTCTGCTAGTCGCTCGCCGATAGTGTTCACAAAGCTTCTTGCAGGTGTTAAAACAAACTCGTTATATCTTTCTCGGTTTTCCTCAAACCATTCTTTGTTATTGTTTCTAACGATATCTTCGTAGAATTTTGCAGTCTCTTTTGGGAAATGTTTAAAGCTCATGTAATCCTCGTACATTGTCGTGTCTGTTATAGAATATATGTTTTTATCGCAAAGTCAAGCACCATGCTAAATTACTAATTGAAATAATTGTGCTAATGTAGTATTTTCTATAGGTATCTGCAATACAAAAGGGGAGATGGATATGCCTAAAGTTGTATTTGGTTATAGACGTGGCGAACGATTAGATTATCGAAGGCTAGACGATAGCGAGCGACCAACATCACCATTCAAAGTGGAAGATGAAATTAATGGTGATAAAGTTATGGTTGCTGTTAGCTGGCACGGCTTTTTAGTATATGATGTTGCTGTTGATATCGCAGCGGCTATGGCGGCATATATGCGCTATGTCAGCCGTGAGGGTTGTTGCGGGCGTTGCATACCTGGTAGAAACGGTACTGTAGCACTAGCCGACAAACTAGACCTTTTGCGTGAAGACCCAAATTATGACGTTTTAACGGAGGCTATCGAGCTTGGTGAGTCAATAATCACGACTTCGAAATGTTCGTTTGCGCCAACATCTGTTAATATTGTTGTATCGTTCTTAAAAGAATATCCAGACCAACTAGGTAAAAATAAAAAATCAACAAACATGGAATACTACTTCCATAGGACAGCGCCATGCATGGCAACTTGCCCCGCACATATTGATATCCCAGAGTTTATTGACGCAATACGTGTGAAAAAATTCTTACCAGCGCTATCGACTGTGCGTGAAAACCTACCACTAGCAGGCATATGTGGCAGAGTTTGCCCACACCCATGTGAGAAAGTGTGTCTACGTGGCCAAGTAGATGAGCCTGTAGACATCATGCGATTGAAGCAATCATCATGGAACTACGAGTATTTCAATCACCAACAACTCGTATTACCAGAACAAAAAGCACCTACTGGCAAAAGTTGTGCAATTATTGGCGCTGGCCCAGCAGGGTTAACGGCTGCATATTACTTAGCACTTGCAGGGCATAGGGTTGATATATTTGAAGCAATGCAACTATCAGGTGGCATGACAAGGTACGGCATACCATCGTTCCGCCTACCTGAAGACCACATTATATATGAAGTAAACCTCTTGCGTACACTAGGTGTAAACATTCACTACAATAGGCAACTAGGCTCACAGTTATCGCTTGATTATCTTAAAACGAACTATGATTCCACACTTATTGCAATAGGTGCATGGCAAGCGCAAGATGGCAGAATAGCTGACGCTGTTGGCGTAGATGGCGTAATAGCAAGCGGTATAAAATATCTGAGAGATGTCACAAATGGCGATATTCCGTTCACTAACGCTCGTGTAGCGGTTGTCGGCGGTGGCAACACAGCGATAGATTGCGCAAGGACAGCAAAACGATTAGGCGCAGACGTAACCGTAATATATAGGCGCACAAGAGATGAAATGCCAGCAGAACCACACGAAGTTGAGGCGGCACTTGAAGAAGGTGTTGAGTTTAAGTTCCTTCTTGCGCCAACTAAAGCGATATCTGTCGATGGCAAATTAACGGGTGTTGAATGTTCGCAAATGGAACTAGGCGAACCAGACGCATCAGGAAGGCGCAGTCCTGTTGTTATTGAAGGTGCAGAGTTTGTGTTTGAGTGTGATTACTTAATTCCTGCTATCGGGCAAAAGGTTGAGCAATCGGCACTTGAGTCGAAATCGCTTGAATTGGAGCTTACAAAGTGGGGGACGATATCTGTTGATGATGTTTTCCAAACAACATCAATAGAGGGGATATTTGCAGCAGGCGACGTTGTAACAGGACCAACAACAGTAGTAGAGGCGATAGGCAACGCGCGAAAAGCGGCGATCGCTATGGATAGATATATGATGGCTGGCAAACCATACTTAACACCAGAAGAGTATGTTGAGAAAGCTATATACGATAACAAAATTTTTGAATACGGCGAGGAAGAAACTGTCGCACCACCAGTGCCACGCAACTATGCAGAAACTATACCACTTGATGAGCGCATGACGACGTTTAACGAAGTAGAATTACCATTTGATGACGCTATCGCAACTAGGGAGGCGAAGCGTTGTTTAAGGTGCATGAGGTTGCTAATGATAGGTGTAAAAAAGGGAGCTAAAGCATGAATAATAAAGGAATGATGATTATAGATGGCAAAGAGTGCGAGTTTACAGAGGGCGAAACGATACTAACTGTTGCAAGGCGCAACGATTCGTTTATCCCTGTGTTGTGCAACTTGAAAGATGTCACAGAGGCGGCATCGTGCAGGATATGTCTAGTAGAGGTTGAAGGTATGCCTGTGCCTGTTGCATCATGCAGTACACTTGTGTCAGAAGGCATGAACGTTGTAACAAGTAGCGACTCAATCACGAAACATAGGCGTAACGCACTTGAAATGATACTACTAAAGCACCCGCTTGAGTGTGAAGTTTGTGAAAACGACGGCGATTGCACATTGCAAGGTTTAGCAAAACTACTAGGCGTGTCTGAAGTGAAAAATGTAGATAAAAAGAAAGAGAACACACTTGTTGACTGGAACATGATGTGGTTCAACTCTAGTTTATGTGTGATGTGCCAGCGTTGTGAGCTAATTTGTCGTGATGTTGCAGGTTGCTCTGCTATTGAAACGTCTGACCGTGCAAGCAACATTACTATTGCACCTGTTGAAGATGTGCTAGATTGTGATTTCTGTGGCATGTGTGCAGATGTTTGCCCAGTTGGCGCAATCATTGAAAAACCATTTAGATACGATGTGAAAGTTAGCCACCTTGAGCATATATATACAACTTGTGCTTTTTGCCCTGTTGGTTGCCGCATAAGTTATGGTGTTGCAAATGGCACTATACACAGAGTTAGGCGCACTAAAGATAGCTACACTTGTTCAAAAGGGCGCTACGGTTTTAAGTTTTTAGATAACCAAAATAGGTTAGTATCGCCAAAGATAAAAATAGACGGCAAGTTTAAGAAAACAACTTGGCAAGACGCTATAACTATTGCAAAAGAAGGCATTGCAAAATGTGGTACAGAAAACACACTCGTTGTTATCGGCAGTAGGCTTACAAACGAAGCGATGTACAACTATAAGCAACTAGCAGTTAAAACAGGCATGCGCTATATTACTGAAGCAGAAATTGTGCTTGGCGACTTCATGCGTGAATATTATAAAAAGTTTAACCGCTATGAAAGCGTCGGAAAAATAGCAGATATATCAGAGTCAGATGTTATACTTGTTGTAGGTACTGATTTCGCACGTGAAAGCGTGGGGCTAAAATGGCACGTCATGAAAGGCGCAGTTAAAAACGATGCTAAAGTAATAACGATAGGATTACAACGCTACGATTATGACGAGAACACATACGCAAGCATCATTGCAGACCATGCAGACTTTGCGCATGTGTTTGAGCAAATCAAAACGTCTGATGAGAGAATGTACGCATCTATCAGGTCGACAATAAACGACGCTAAAAAAGTTACTATAATCGTTGGTAACGAATATTTGAGCGGTGAAGAACAACTACCGTCAGTATTATCATTTGCAGACTATATTGGCGAAGATAAGTTAAATGTCTTTATGGTGTCAAACGATAAAGCAAACTTCGTAAGCGCATTATATGCAGGCGGTGAAACACTTGAACAAATGCTCGCAAACCCACCGAAAGCAGTTATGGCGTTAGCAGTCAACCCATGCAAAGGTAAACTTGAGGCACTTGTTGATGTTATTAACGGTGCAGAGTTTTATGTGACGCCTGAAATATTTATCACAGGAATGGTAGAAAAAGCTGATGTCGTATTACCTGTGCAAGCGTTACTAGAGGTTGATGGAACGTATACATCGCTTGATGGCATGTTGCAAAATTTAGTGCGTGTGTCAAACCCACTTGTTAATATAAAATCTAACGCAGAGGTTGCATCGCTACTTGCAAGCGAGTTTAAGAAAAAGCTGCAAGCAGATAACTATAGCATATTTATGGACTATGCATCTACAATGGGCTTTAGTGCAGATGACATTGATAAGAAAGGCGAAGTGTATAGAAAAAGCGAGCAAACATTCAACACAACTGACTATACTTACGAAAAGCCAGACTACAAGCGTAAGACAGTATATGTAAACCCTCGCCACCATGAAGGCGTGCTCACAATGATTGAAAGTAGCAGCATTGAAGATACAACACCACCGCTACCAAACATAGAAGTGATTGTTAAGCCTGGTAAAGAGCGTTCAAATATTGATGCTGAGAATATTGCAAAAGGTATAAGTTTAGTGCCGAAACTGGCAGCTATAAATGTAACAAACCAATAGCTTTAGGCTATTGGTTTGTATATTTTGTATGTTATTTAGTGATTATTGCAGCGTTGCAGATGCCGAAAGTCATTTCGTGTAGCTCAACGCTTTTGAAGCCCGCATCTAGTATCATTTGTTTATACTCAGGGCGCTTTGGGAATTTATAAACAGATTTCGGCAAGTATTCATAAGCTTCACGCTCACCAGATATCAGCCCACCAATAAATGGCAGAACTTTAGTGAAGTACACTTTGTATATGCCAGCAAACACAGGGTTTTCAGGCTCTGCAAACTCTAGTATGCAAATTTTACCACCATCTTTCATTACGCGGTGCATTTCTTTTAAACCAGTTGCTTTATCGGTAACGTTTCTGAACCCAAATGCTATAGACATTCTATCAAAAGTGTTGCTTTTGAAAGGTAGGCAATGTGCATCAGCTGCTGTTAGTGACTCTGTCGGCACTTTTGGTCTGCCAGATTTAAGCATGTTTATGCTGAAGTCACCACCGATGATGTTTGCATTTTTAGCAGTGTTGCGCATCTCTACTATCATGTCGCCAGTGCCACATGCTAGGTCTAATATTGTATGTTCATCAGATATTTCTAATAATTTAATAGCTTTCTTTCTCCAAGCAACATCACGCCTGAAACTTGTTACTCGGTTAAGTAAGTCATAAGTAGACGCAATTGTGTTAAACATTGATTGGACATTTTTTGAACGTGTTTCCAAGGGTACCTCTATGATTTTATAATAATACAAGTGAAATCATCTATCTGATCTTCTTGCGATGTAACTAATGTTTTGTATAGTGATTGTGTAATATCTTTCGATGTTTGGCCGCGAAGCTCTTCAACACGTTTCACAAGTTTATCAAGTGGCTCGTACTCTAACAAGCCGTCAGTGTATGCAAATAGCAACATGTTATCAGTGCTTGTAAGCTGCACATGAGTAGGCATGTATGTTTCTTCCATTAAGCCAAGTGGTACATATTGCGAGTCAAGCGTGATTGTGTTATCGCCATCAAATACGACAACAGGCTCATGCCCACAAGATATATAGCTAATTCTATTTTCTTTAGTGTTGACGACGCCAAAGCAACCAGTAATGAAGCGAGAGTTTAGGTCTTTATTAATCAAGAACTCGTTTAAGTTCTCAAGTTTTTCTTGTATATCTTCAACAGTTCTAATTCTGCTAGATGTCAAGCTTAATAAAACAGTAAGCACTGCTGCAGAGTAACCTTTGCCACAGACATCAGCGATATAGAAGTTAAAGCCTTCATCATGCTTGATTATAAACATAAAGTCGCCACCGACGTTACGCGCAGGATAGTTTACACCAAAGGCATCAAAATCGCCAGCAAGTGAAAGTTCCCTATGTACGAAGCGGTTAAGAATATCTGCCGTGTGCGAGACTTCTGTTTCTGCAACTTTGATTTGTGCAAGTTTTTCATAGTTCTGGGCGTTTTCGATAGCGATTGCAACAACACCAGACACAAGCGACGAAAAGTCTTTATCAGGTAGTGAATCCATAATAGTGTTAAACAATATGAAACGCACATTATTAGTTTCTTCATAAACAAAAAACATGTTGCGGATATTAAATTTTGAAGATGTAGCAACGTTTTCGAAAAATTCTGTAACGTTTCTCTCATCTGTAAACGCTTTCATAGACATGCCGTCGATGAAGATGTTTTCGCGGATATCTGTTTCATCAAGCCCGATGCCATGGAACGAACCCATGCCGTAAGCAACAACAGCATCAGCAGAAAACGTATCCATAAAGAACGATAACGCTACCGAAATAACTTCGTCGATATCAATAGCTTTAAAAATAACGCTAGCTTGGATAATGAAATCAACTTTCTTTTGATAGTCGATATATAGATCCATCTGGCGAGATTTATGGCTTATTTCATCAAGGCGCTTTGCAACATGTGCAGAGATAGCTTTTAAGTTGTTAACCACTTGTTCACTAGGTGCAGTATGGAACGATATTGCAGAAACAAGCTTGCCATTATGCATGAAAAAAATAGATGAATACACATCGTATATGCCACCAAAATATTGTAGCGTTATAGGCGTAGATACATAAATGTCACTATGGTTATAGCCTAAGTCGATAGCGTCAAATATGCCATCGACTTCTGTGTTAGAGAAGTGTGAAGACTCCATTATATTGCCAGTAACTTTCCAGATAGTGTACTGCTCGACATCGTTTTCTTTAAGAAACGCAACAACCACGTCAAGTATAGCATCAGGCGTATCTGCAAGCAGGGTGTTAAAAAGTTTTGTATCTAAGCTGATGTTATTCATAAGCGTTAGAAGCTTTCTATCAGCGCAAGGATTTTCTCTTTTGCTGTAGCAGGGTTTAAAATATCTAGTGAGAAGCAAGCCTCTTCAATCACCGTAACTAGCTCTTCTGGGTGTGCGTTATCTATCATGTTTGCATAGTAGATATAGCGGCCTTCTTCAGTAGCGTCTGTGTTGTGGTGTGTGCCAACAGCTTTTGCAACCCTTGAGTCAACAAGCCATCTTGATAGAATTTCTATGCCGATTTCTTGATGGTCAAAGCCTAGTTGCTCACGTTCGTCAACAAGTGAATGAACTTCCTTAACAAGCACGTCAACCATAACAACTTTACCGATATCGTGCATTAAGCCTGCGAGGTATACAATGTCAAGGTCTTGCTTAGGGTCGCTAAGTGATGCAAGCAGCTGCCCAATAACAGCAACTTTGTATGAGTGCTCCCACATGGCCTTGCCAGTAGTTTGGTATAAGCCAAACTGTTTATGGAAGAACGAATCAAGCGAAAGCGCAAGAGCAATATTTTTGATAGTGCCAAACCCTAACAGAACGGTTGAACGCTCGATAGATGTAATCTCGTTTTTAATCCCATAGAAAGGAGAGTTAACAAGTTTAATAAGTTTTGTAGTGATGCCTTGGTCTTGCTTGATTTTATCAACGATAGCTTGTATAGCAGTGTTGTTTGACTTAGTAAGGCTGATCAAGTCAATAGCAAGCGACGGCAACGGTGGAATGTTTTCCGACTTAGCCAACAGCTTGATTTTCATAATATCTTGGTTGTCGCTACGCTTAGTTTGTGTGATGTTGTTAACAGCAGCAGTAAGCTTTGCAATAACAAGGTTGATATCAGGTGGTTGAAAGAATAGGCCAGCAATTTGGTATTCTTTAATGTGCTGTGCAACAGCTTTATCTTGTGTAGACATCAAGAAAAAGGTAGGCAAAGTCATGTTTTTAGGTACTTTGTAAAGTGTTTCTAGCGAGTCAACTTCGTAAATAACAGCACGCACTTCATCGTGGTCTGTAGTGATAAATCTAAGATCTTCTTGGTCACTTTCGCGCAGGGCTTGGAGAGTTGTGCCTTTACCAATAAATTTAACTGTTACCATAAACCTACCTTATATTAATCTTGTTTTAGTTCCAATATGTTATCCATAAGCTCTTTAGGAGAAAATGGTTTCGTGATGTATTTGTTTGCACCAGCGGCTTTAGCTTCTTCCATGTCGTCGGCTGAAACACTAGCTGATAAGACGACAATAGGTGCATCTTTAACAGGGTTGTCAGCGGCACGGATTGCTCTGACAATTTCAAGCCCATTGCCATCAGGCAACAGTAGGTCAACAGTAATAACGTCTGGGTTAGAGCTAAGAGCAAGCTCTATGCCGCTTTTGCAGTTATTGGCTTCAATAACTTTATGCCCACTTTTAGTGAGATATAGAGCTACAACTTTTCTTAAGCGGAGTTCATCATCAATTACTAGTATGTTCATTATGCAAGGAACCTCAATGTAATATTAGTGTCATCATAAGTAAACTCTACATTGTGGGCTTTGAAAACCTTTCTTAATGTAGGGTAAATTTCAGGCAGTGCGACAACTTTTTTATCTTTTACGATAGTATATAAGCCGTCCTTGCCAGTAATTTTATAATGTTGTGCTTGAGCGCGAAGCTCTTCACAAAGTACAACTTCAAGCAATGCTTTAATAGGGTATAACACAGCTTCATAAGAGAAATCGTCAAGGTCACACTCAATTTGAGATGTGGCGTCAGTAATAGTGAACTCAACGCGTGAAAGCACGTGCTTAATAATGTCTGAAGGCATAACCTTTTCAGGATTAGCGCGCAAGTTTTTATTTAAGCAGTAGTCGAAGCAGGTGTTCATGCCAGATTCGTAAACGTCAACAAAAAAAGCCGCTTCGGCAATACTTTCTTCGATATTAAGAATATCGTCGATAAAGCCGTGCTTAATTACTGTCGCTGTAGCTACTAATAGGGCAGTAGATGTGCGTAGCCTATGAGAGAAAAACTCTCTAACTGTAGATAAATCATCAATGTTTAGGTTAACATGCTTATACATATACAATTTCCTTACAACTTCGTTGCGTGATGTGACCAATATTCACGTATACTATATTATATACTAATTGTTGTAAAAAATGAAGTGAAAAAATGCATTTAGTCTTTAAAAAAAAATATAAATGTAATACTATGTTATGTATAAAGAGTTAAGAAGGTGAAAAATGTGCATATTTTGTAGCATAGTTGCAGGTGAGATACCTAGCTGTAAAGTTTATGAAGATGATAATTTTCTCGCATTTATGGATATTGCTCCGATAGTGCGTGGGCACGTGTTGGTAATACCTAAGGCACATGTTAGAAATATTTTCGACACGCCAGAAGATGTTGCTAGCGGGTTCTATCCTGTTGTTGCAAAGGTCGCAAAAAGTGTGAAAGCAGCTTTTAATGCAGATGGTGTGAACATTATTCAAAATAATGAAGCAGCAGCTGGGCAAGAAGTTTTTCACTCGCATATCCACATCATACCTAGGGCTGAGGGTGATAGCGTAGGCGTTACGCAGCCAGCTAGATTGCAAGTAGCTATTGACGAAATCATTAAAGATGCTGAACGCATCAAAGGAGTGTAAATGAAAGTTTTAGAAGAGTTATATAATTGCAGAAGAGATTGTTGCCCAGAGATGCACTACGATAGCGAAGAAGGCTACATAATCATCACAGACGATTTTAAAGATAGGGTCAAGCTCACTGTGCCACAGTTTGAGTTGTTAAAAAAAGCGTTCGAAGAGCGTTTTAAAGAGGTTACACTAAATGCTTGAGCTAAAGCTGATTTTGTTTGTGCAGGGTCTTCGTTTTTTAGTGTTCGATCACAAACTTTTCAGAGGTTTGCGTTTATACCTTGAAAGTTTTGATTTTTTTCGTACATTATTAACATGTGCGTTCTGCCAAGGTTTTTGGTTGGCTTTTTTCACATTCCTATTTTACGGCGATATTGTTAACGCTGGCATGTGGGGCTTCGGGTCTGGCATCATATCTATGACTTGGTGTGCACTAGTTATACCAAAGATAGATGAATATGAAGCTGCAGAAGCCGCATATAGAGCAGAAGAAGCAGGAAAAGAATAAGCAAGTCAAAATACTGGTAAGTTGTTGGTAATAAAATAAAATCATCTAGTATTGTTGCGTGAAATATCGTAAAATCCTAAACGAATTTAAAAAAATGTCAAAAAAGACTATCCAAAACAAGAACAATACTATATAGTCACAAGTTGCCTAAATGGCAAAATATACAAAAAAGGTCGAATGAATGTCCCTATTGAAGAAGTTTAAGAAGATGTTGTTAGGCTCGACAACAGAACAATCTCAGATTAAAGTAACTGAGATATCGAGCGGTAAAACATCAAAAGAGCGTACGAACGTTAAAAATAACGCTCCAAAGAAACAAGGCGAGTTTAAAAAAGAAAGAACAGGTGACTCTAAGCCTCGCAGAGAAAGAAATGCAAGCGAAGGCGAGAGCGACTCGCAAAGACAACCTCGTAGAAGAGACGAGAACTCACGTGGCGCACGTCCACAAGGTGAGGGCAAAGAACGTCGTGAACGTTCACAAGGTGGCGAAGGCAGAGATCGCCGTGAAAGAGATGGCTACCGTTCAAGAAACGGCGGCGCAAAACGCAGGCGTAAAAAAGGCACAAACCAAGCGGAATTAGCTGGTTTAAATGCAGAGACGGCTGCTGTTGATTTTGGCAACTGGACTGTTGAAGAGTTCCAAGTGCCTGAAGCTGAAGGTAAAACACGTTTCCATGATTTTGAGATACCGCCTAGAGCAATGAGAGGTATCGCAGAAGCTGGTTATCAATATTGTACTCCAATCCAGTCGTTAATATTAACTGACTCGTTTAAAGGTACAGATGTTTCTGGTAAAGCACAAACTGGTACTGGTAAAACGGCAGCGTTTTTAATCACAGTATTCAAACGCTTACTAGATAACCCTATTGACGAAACTAACCGTAGAAAAGGCTCACCAAGGGCGCTTATTATGGCACCTACGAGAGAGCTTGTTATACAAATCGAAAAAGATGCAAAAGTTTTAGGCAAGTATTGTGGCTTTAACTTCCAATCAGTTTTCGGTGGTATCAACTATGAAAGGCAACGCCGTCAACTAGTTGACAGAAACATTGATATCTTAGTTGCTACGCCTGGTAGGCTGTTAGACTTCCAAGAACAATCTGTACTACACCTTGACCAAGTTGAAATATTAGTTATTGATGAAGCAGATAGAATGTTAGACATGGGCTTTATCCCAGACATGAAGAAAATCATCAGCGCAACTCCACCAAAAAGCGCACGCCAAACTATGTTGTTCAGTGCTACATTGACACAAGATATCTTAAGGCTTGCTAACCAGTGGACTAAAAACGCACTTAACTTTGAGGTTGAGTCTACTCAACTTACAGCAGATAAAATTGACCAACGTGCATATATCGTTACTAACCAAGAAAAATTCGCACTCATGTACAACATGATCGAAAACGAAGAGTTGAACTGTGCGATAGTGTTCGGTAACCGCCGTGATGAAGTATCTAAACTTACAGACATGTTTAGAGAAGCAGGCATTACTTGTGGTTTATTATCTGGTGATGTTTCACAAGCTAGGCGTATCAGAACGCTTGAAGACTTGAGAGCTGGCAAAATACGTGTACTTTGCGCAACTGATGTTGCTGCTCGTGGTATCCACGTTGATGGCGTTACTCATGTATTCAACTTCTCACTACCTGATGATCCAGAGGATTACGTTCACCGTATCGGTAGAACGGGTAGAGCAGGCGCAAGTGGTGTATCTATCATCTTCGCTACTGAGGAAGACTCATACGTTATCCCTCGTATCGAAAAGTTTATAAGCAAAAAGCTTAACTACACTAACCCTGAAGAAGAGCTAGTGACACTACCTGACGATATCGCACAAGTTGTAACACCTATGAAGCATTTTGCTAGACGTAGGGGCGCACCAAAACCTAAGGGTGATGGCGGTGGCAGACGTGGCGGTTCAAACAACCGACGCAAACCATCTGGTGGTGGTAATGGCGGCGGTGGTAACAGAAGACCAAGCGGCAACGGCGACAGATTTAGTAAAAAAAGAGTGTAACCACTTAATATAAAGGACTTGAGAAATCAAGTCCTTTTTTTGTTGATAAATATACGAAGCAAATTGAGGTGCATAACGCATAGAGTGATAGTTTGTTTGAATATGTAGTGTCGATGATTGTATAAACTTCAATCAAAGTTCAATCACCATAAAAAGATATACAAGCATAAGAATAACCACTATGGCAGAATAAATGAACTGAAAAAAGCGTCCGACTTCTGTCCTTGATATGCCTCTATAGAAATATACTACCAATGCTATTTGTAGTAACGTAAATCCAATGTTTGCTAGGCCACCGCCTTTCTGTGACTGACTTATGATAAGCGCTGAGCAGAATTGCACCATAAACCTAAACCATGTTCGCTCATGGGTTTCAGAGTTGGCATATGTTTTTACACTCTGTTCTTCTGTTGATTGATGTTTGTTATTATCCATAACATATATTATGTTGATATTTTATAATAGTCAAAGAAAAATAACAGTAAATGTTAGATAGCCGATGTGTAAAAGCATCGGCTTTTTATTAGTCAATTTGAGTTAGCTCGATAAGCTCCCAAGTATCTACAGCATCTTTTGTAACTTCGGCATAGTTTGCCATGTGGTCGTTATTCGTATGTGCTTGCCACGCATCAAAACTTGCCCAGTTTTCTTGAAATGCAAATCGGCAGTTATCTTTATTATCAATGAAAAGGTTATAGTTTAGGCAACCTTCTTCTGCTCTAGTGATAGGTATTAGTTGCATAATTCTTTCTTTATATAAAGTTTTTATTTAGTTTTTTTAAGTTTTTGAAAATTAATTCTTGACAAAGGTGTTCTAGTGATATAGTGTGTTAGTCAGTTGTTACACATGCCGGTGTAGCAACTGACTAAGGTTTTAGACTAAAACTGTTAGTCTGATGATTTGAATAACATATTCTAAAATAATTAAAATAGTATGAATTTCATTCATAAATGACCCCCTTGGTTTATTTAGATGAATATAAGTTTAATATTCAGCCAAATTATATTATAGTGCATTTTTGTTTTGTTGTCAATAGCAAATGTTAAATATCTTTAATATTGTTTAAATTCATGGAAGGTTTATATTTTCCTATTTATATAAAGGACTTGAGAAATCAGGTCCTTTTTTTGTTGATAAATATACGAAGCAAATTGAGGTGCATAACGCATAGAGTGATAGTTTGTTTGAATATGTAGTGTCGATGATTGTATAAACTTCAATCAAAGTTCAATCACCATAAAAAGATATACAAGCATAAGAATAACCACTATGGCAGAATAAATGAACTGAAAAAAGCGTCCGACTTCTGTCCTTGATATGCCTCTATAGAAATATACTACCAATGCTATTTGTAGTAACGTAAATCCAATGTTTGCTAGGCCACCGCCTTTCTGTGACTGACTTATGATAAGCGCTGAGCAGAATTGCACCATAAACCTAAACCATGTTCGCTCATGGGTTTCAGAGTTGGCATATGTTTTTACACTCTGTTCTTCTGTTGATTGATGTTTGTTATTATCCATAACATATATTATGTTGATATTTTATAATAGTCAAATGTATAATTAAAAAATTAAAAGAAGCAACCACAAATTCTCTATTGACATTTTTAATCCTTATTACTACTATATATAACAATCAAATATGATTTTTTACACTAAACCGTTGATGCGGGGGTAAAAATAGGAAACGTGCTTATAGAGAGCTGGGGACGCTGGAAGCCTGGCAGTTACATCCTATATAAATGGGCCGCTGAGGGCATAGTCAAAAGTTGGTGGGCTAACAAGTTGTGTTAGTTTTATCAGCCTAGTATTCTATGACGTGCAAGCTTACGTTAAAGCTAGAAGTATGTTGGTACTTCGCAAAAGTGTATGGAGTTATCCATAAAACAAGGTGGCACCGCGGGTAAATAATATTATAGCTCGTCCTTGACAGTTTCTCTGTTAGGGATATTTTTTTGTTTAAAATTACAGAGAAGCCCAACAAAATTACTTTTGGAGGCAACGAGTTATGCAACTTTACCCAACGCTTGAACAAGCAAAATCTTACACCTTAGGTGGCGAATATAAAAGCATACCTATATCAACCAGCATAGACATTTGTAAATCTACGCAAGAAATCTACAAAACACTTAAAAACGTCAGCAAAAATGTATTCTTGCTAGAGTCATGCGAAGATACAAAAAAGTTTGGTCGCTATAGCTTTTTTGGCTTTGACCCATCGCTTGAAATCACATGTAAAGATAGTTTTGTCACTATCAAATCTAGCACTACGCACACGTTTGAAAACGTTAAGCCACATAAATTTATACGCCAAATTATAGCTGAGAATAAAGCACCGCAAATCGAGGGGTTGCCACCGTTCACAGGTGGGCTTGTTGGCTACTTCGCATATGAGTTTATGAAGTATTCAGAGCAGAAACTAGATTTACCTATCAAAAACGAAGACGGCTTTAACGATGTCGACTTAATGCTTTTCACAAAAGTGATAGCAGTTGATAACCTCGAAAACAAAGTTATCCTAATCGTAAACGTAAAAACAGATGACCTTGAAACAAACTACAACAATGCAATGTTGCAGCTAGAGAGCCTAAAAAACTTGATAGAAAACGGAAGCTTAAAAAATGAGCAACAAGGCAAACTTTTAACACCTCTAAAAGCGCAATTTAATGAGCAACAGTTTTGTGAAATAGTCGAGAAAGCTAAACGCCATATCTTTGAGGGCGATATATTTCAAGTTGTTCTATCTAATATGTTGGAAGCTGGCTATGAGGGGAGCTTATTTAACGTGTACGAAAACTTAAAAGCAAGCAACCCTTCGCCTTACATGTTCTACTTCTCGAGTGATGATGTTGAGATAGCGGGTGCATCGCCTGAAACGCTAGTGAAGTTAGAGGGCGAAAAAGTTGTCACATATCCACTTGCTGGCACACGCAAACGTGGCAAAAGTGAAGCTGAGGATATCGCTTTAGAAAAAGAACTGCTAGCAGATGAAAAGGAAACATCAGAGCATAACATGCTTGTTGACCTTGGCAGAAACGACATCGGTAAAGTAAGCAAGTTTGGCACAGTTAAAGTAGATGAATACATGAAAGTGTTAAAGTTTTCACACGTTATGCACATAGGCTCGATAGTTAGTGGCGCTATCCGTGATGACTTAGACTATCTTGACGCTATCGACAGCGTCCTCCCAGCTGGCACACTATCAGGCGCACCAAAAGTTAGAGCATGTGAAATCATACACGACCTAGAAAACCTAAAGCGTGGCATATATGGTGGCGCAATAGGCTATATAGATTTTAGTGGCAATATGGATACGTGCATTGCCATCCGTTTAGCGTTCAAAAAGAATGACAAAATATTTGTGCGCTCAGGTGCTGGCATAGTTTACGATAGTGTACCAGAAAGCGAATACGCAGAATGTATCAACAAAGCAAAAGCAGTTGTAACGGCATTGGAGGCGTAACATGGTATTAATTATAGATAACTACGATAGCTTTTCATACAACCTTTTTCAATATATAGGCGAGTTCGAGCCGAATATAAAAGTTATCAGAAACGATGAGCTAACTGTTGCAGAAATTGATAAACTAAATCCAACACATATTGTCATCTCTCCAGGGCCAGGCAAGCCGTCTGATGCAGGCGTGTCGATAGATGTAATCAAGCAACTACACACTAAGTATCCAATACTAGGCGTGTGCTTAGGCCACCAAGGTATATGCGAGGCGTTTGGTGCGACAGTATCTTATGCGAAAGCGCTAATGCATGGCAAATCATCGGTAATCAAGATAGAGCAATCAAAACTGTTTGACACCTTAGGTGATACACTAAAAGTTGCACGTTATCACTCATTAAGTGCTGTTGAGGATACTATGCCAAGCGATTTACGAGTGATTGCAGTAGCTGATGATGGTGAGATAATGGCAGTGGAGCATGTTTCATCACATACATATGGTGTGCAGTTTCACCCTGAGTCGATACTCACAGAAAACGGGAAAACGATTATAAAAAACTTTTTGGGTATAACATTATGATTAAAGAAGCAATTAAACAACTAACAAATATGGAAAACTTAACAGCAGAAGTGGCGGAAGAAGTCATGCATGAAATCATGCAGGGTGTTGCATCGCCTGTGCAAATGGGTTCATACTTAACAGCACTAGCTATGAAAGGCGAAACGATTGACGAAATCACAGCATCTGCACGTGGTATGCGTAAACACGCAACAAAACTATTGAACGATGAAGATGTACTTGAAATTGTCGGCACAGGTGGCGATAAGTCGAACACGTTCAATATCTCTACAACATCAGCATTAGTGCTTGCAAGTGCTGGTATACCCGTTGCAAAGCATGGTAATAGAGCGGCTTCAAGCAAGTGTGGCAGTGCAGATGTGTTAGAAGCGCTAGGTGTAAAGATTGATATAGCTCCTGAGCATAGCTTCAAGATATTGAAAGAGATAAATATTTGCTTCATGTTTGCACAAATCTACCATAGCGCAATGAAGCACGTTGCACCAGTCAGAAAAGAGCTAGAGATTAGAACAATCTTCAACATCTTAGGCCCACTATCAAACCCACTAGGTGCAAGCATGCAGTTGATGGGCGTGTATGATAAGTCATTAGTTGAGCCACTTGCAGAGGTGTTGACACGCTTAGGGGTTAAAAGTGGCATGGTTGTGCACGGTGACGATGGGCTTGATGAAATATCGCTAAGCTCAACAACTACAGTATGTGAGATACGTAACGGTTGGTTTAAATCATATAAAATCAACCCAGAGGAACTAGGCTTGAAAATGTGCCAAAAGTCTGACTTAGTAGGTGGCACACCAGAGGTGAATGCGCAAATCACACTTGATATACTAGAGGGTAAGAAAGGGCCAAAGCGTGATGCAGTTGTGTTGAACTCTGCAGCAGCATTAACGATAGCTAAAAACGATTTACTATTGCATGAAGCTGTAAAGCAAGTAGAAGAGTTGATTGATAGCGGCAAAGCGTTAGACACGCTAGCTAAATTTAAAAGACTTTCACACGGGTTGTAATATGATACTACAAAAAATAGCAGAAGCTACTAAATTACGAGTAGCGAAAGATAAACAAAACGTATCACTAGATGATATGAAACAGAATGCACTTAACATGCCTAAAGGTAGCCATATCTTTGCGAACGCTTTAAAACAGAATTATCCAGCAATAATTAGCGAAGTGAAAAAAGCGTCGCCGTCAAAGGGTGTAATTGCTGAACATTTTCCGTATGTTGATATAGCGCTAGAGTATGAAAAAGCAGGCGCAACTTGCATATCAGTGTTAACTGAGCCTAAGTGGTTTTTAGGTAGCGATAATATTTTTACAGAGATTAGAGCAAAGGTACACCTACCTATGATACGCAAAGATTTCACTATTGATGAATACCAAATCTACCAAGCAAAAGTGATGGGCGCTGATGCGATATTGCTGATATGTGCTTTGCTAGATACGGATACGATTAAAAGGTATATCGACATATGCAACACATTGGGAATAGATGTGCTAGTTGAAGCACACGATGAGGCTGAACTAAAGTCTGCTATCAATGCTGGTGCAAAAATCATAGGTGTAAATAACCGCAACTTGCATGATTTTTCAGTAAATATCGAGAATGCAACATCGCTAAAACAGTTCGTGCCAGAGGGTACAATATTTGTTGCTGAAAGTGGTGTTTCAAGCGTGGAAGACGCTATCACAATGGCTAAAAATGGAGCAGATGCACTACTGATTGGTGAAGCATTAATGCGTACAGATGATAAAGGCAAGTTCATTGCAGATATCAAACGAGGCGTAAATGGTTAAGGTGAAAATCTGTGGATTATATCGCATGGAAGATATTGCGTATGTAAACGAAGCTAAGCCAGATTATGTAGGCTTTATCATAAACTTTCCAAAAAGTCATCGTAACGTTTCGTTAGATTTTACAAAAGAGATGATAGCAAAATTAGATAGCGATATTAAGAGTGTTTGCGTAATCGTAAACCAGCCGATTGAAGATGTTATAACATATGCAAACGAGTTTGATATAATTCAGCTACATGGCGACGAAAACCTTGATTATATTAATTCGCTAAAGGTAGCCTTACCTTCAAAAGAGATATGGAAAGCGTTTAAAGTGAAGTCGGTTGAAGATATCGAAAATGCAAAAGTTTGCAACGCGGATAACGTACTTTTAGATAGCGGCTATGGCACAGGTAAGCAGTTTGATTGGTCGCTAGGTTTTGACATAGAGCGTAATTTTATAGTGGCTGGTGGTATCAATATTGATAATGCTACTGGTGCAATAAGCAATTTTAAACCATATGCACTTGATATTAGCAGTGGTGTAGAAACAGAGAAAGTGAAAGATAAAAATAAAATTATAGAGATTGTGAAAATAATAAGGGGTGCGAAATGAGTAGTGGAAAGTTTGGAGTACACGGCGGGCAATATATCCCAGAAACTTTAATGAACGCAATAAAAGAACTAGATAAGGCATACGAGTATTACAAGAATGATAAAGAATTTAATGAAGAACTATCAACACTGTTCAACGAATATGCTGGCAGACCATCAGGATTATACTTTGCAGAACGTATGACGAATGACTTAGGTGGCGCAAAAATATACCTAAAGCGTGAAGATTTAAACCACACAGGCTCACATAAAGTAAATAACGTGCTAGGGCAAGTGTTACTAGCTAAGAAGATGGGCAAAACACGAGTCATTGCAGAAACTGGCGCAGGGCAACATGGAGTTGCAACAGCTACTGCGGCGGCGCTGTTTGGCCTTGAGTGTGAAATTTTTATGGGCAAGGAAGATACAGAGCGCCAAGCGCTGAACGTATATAAAATGAAACTACTCGGTGCGAAAGTTCATGCAGTCACGGCAGGTACGGCTACCTTGAAAGATGCAGTATCTGAAACCATGCGCGAGTGGACAAAGCGCATTGATGACACCCATTATGTACTAGGCTCAGTTATGGGGCCGCACCCATTCCCAACTATTGTTCGAGATTTTCAAGCAGTTATATCTAAAGAGATAAAAGAGCAATGCTTAGCTAAGGAAGGCAAGTTGCCAAACGCAGTTGTTGCATGCGTTGGCGGTGGTTCAAATGCTATTGGTGCGTTTTATCATTTCATTGATGATAGCGACGTTCGCTTGATAGGCGTTGAGGCGGCCGGCAAAGGTGTGGATACCTATGAAACAGCAGCAACGATTGCAACAGGTTCGCTAGGTATTTTTCATGGAATGAAGAGCTATTTCTGCCAAGATGAATACGGGCAGATTGCACCAGTACACTCAATATCAGCTGGGTTAGACTATCCTGGCGTTGGGCCAGAGCATGCACATCTACATGATATAAAACGTGCAGAATATGTGCCAGCAACAGATGATGAAGCAGTAGAGGCATTTGAGTATCTATCGAGGGTTGAGGGCATTATACCAGCTATCGAAAGTGCGCACGCAATAGCTTATGCTATGAAACTTGCACCAACTATGAAGAAAGATGAAGTGCTTGTAATCAACCTATCAGGCAGGGGCGATAAAGACTGTGCTGCAATTGCACGCTACAGAGGGGAGGATATAGCAGAATGAGGATATCAGAAGCATTTAAAAACGGAAAGGCGTTCATATCATTTATAACATGTGGCGACCCAAACCTAGAAACAACAAAAGAGTTAATATACACACTAGAAAAAGCAGGCACAGATTTAATTGAGTTAGGTATACCATTTTCAGACCCTACAGCAGAGGGCGAAGTGATACAAGGCGCAAACATGCGTGCACTCGCTAACAACGTTACTACCGATAAGATATTTGATATGGTAGAGAGCGTATCTGTCAATGTACCACTAGCGTTTATGACATATGCAAACGTAGTGTTTTCATACGGTATAGAGCGATTTGCAAAGCGGTGCAAAGAAATCGGTGTAAGTGGTGTAATATTGCCAGATGTTCCATTTGAAGAGAAAGCAGAATTTGCAGACGTGTTTGAAAAGTATGATATTGATTTTGTATCACTCATTGCACCAACTTCAGAAGATAGAGTTGCCATGATCGCAAGCGAAGCGAAAGGGTTTGTCTATCTCGTTTCATCACTAGGTGTGACAGGTGTGCGCTCGAACATATCTGTTGATGTAAAAAGTATAGCAAATGTGATAAAGTCTTCAACTAAAACACCAGTTGCTATTGGCTTTGGGATATCAACGCCTGAGCAAGCAAAAGCTATGAGTGATGTCGCAGATGGCGTTATTGTAGGCTCTGCCATAGTGAAGATAATAGAACAACACGGCGAAAATTGCGTACCCTTTGTTTATGACTATGTGAAAAGCATGACAGAAGTAATATAGAATGATGTAAAATAGTGATGTAACGCACGATAACTGTTGAAATTCTACTCAAATAGTAGTATATTGCTTTGATTAAGTTTGCCGTTATATCGCATTAATTTATTTTATATTTAGTATCAATGTTTTATTTCATTATCTTATTTTGATATACGGCAAAAGGGGAATAAATGAGTAAAAACAAAATTCAAGAGTTAATCGAACTCAGGGCGCGCCTATACAAAGGTGGCGGCGATGCTCAAATCGCAAAAATGCACGAACAAGGTAAATATACTGCTCGTGAGCGTATCAACATGCTGTTTGATGAGTCAACTTTCCAAGAGAGCTACTTAATGGTGCAGCACCGTTGTACAGACTTCGGCATGGGCTCGAAAGAACTACCTGCTGATGGCATGGTTACTGGCATGGGCTACATTGATGGTAAGTCAGTGTTCGTTGCTAGCCAAGACTTTACTGTAAACGCAGGTACTATGGGCGAAGCTGGTGCGAAAAAAGCACAAGAGGCTATGGAATCAGCATTAAAGACTGGTTCACCATTCATATTCATCAACGACTCTGGCGGTGCTAGGGTTCAAGAGGGTGTTTCTGCACTTGCTGGTTATGGTGGAATTTTCTACAAAAACGTTGAATTGTCAGGTGTTGTTCCACAAATCAGTATCATTGCTGGCCCATGTGCTGGTGGTGCTGCATACTCGCCAGCGTTGACAGACTTTATCATCCAAGTTCAGCGCCAAGGGCAGATGTATATTACTGGTCCAAAAATCATTAAAGAAGTTACTGGTGAAGATGTTTCACTTGAAGATTTAGGTGGCGTAGTTAGCCATGCTCAATACTCTGGTGTTGTTCACTTTGTTGCATCAAGTGGCCCAGAAGCTATGAAAATTGCTAGAAGATTATTATCTTTCCTACCTTCAAACAACTCAGAAGAAGCACTTATCGACAACACTACACGCACTAACGTGTTTGAGCCAGATGAGTCGTTCAACTTTATCGTTCCTGATGATCCACGCATGCCTTACGATATGCATGAAATCATCAACCGCATTGTTGACAAAGGCGACTTTATGGAAGTACAAGAGCATTTCGCTAAAAACATTATCGTTGGTTTCGGTAGGTTAAACGGTCGCTCAATCGGTATCGTTGCTAACCAGCCAAACTTTAAAGCTGGCGTGTTAGATATCAACTCATCAGATAAAGCAGCAAGGTTTATCCGTTTCTGTAACGCATTCAACATACCTATCGTTACGCTTGTTGACGTTCCTGGCTTTATGCCTGGTATCGACCAAGAGTACGGCGGTATCATCAGGCACGGTGCGAAGATGCTATTCGCATATGCTGCTGCGACTGTTCCAAAGCTTACAGTTATCGTACGTAAGGCTTACGGTGGCGCATATATCGCAATGAGCTCTAAAGAGTTAGGCGCAGATAGAGTTGCTGCATGGCCAGGTGCTGAGATCGCAGTTATGGGTGCAGAAGGTGCTGCTGGCCTACTTTATGGTAAAGAGATCAGAGCGGCAGAAGACCCTAAAGCAGAAGTTGCAAAACGTATTGAAGAGTATCGCTCATTGTTTGCAAACCCTTATGTTGCAGCAAAGCGTGGCTACTTGCATAACGTAATTGTACCTGCTGATACAAGGTCATACTTAGCGGCATCGTTAGAGATGTTTGCAACTAAGCGTGAGCTTAGACCATATAAAAAACACGGACTAATTCCTTTATAAAATAGGAGGCTATTATGGAATTGTTTATTGACTCCTTTGCATACTCGGTTATTGGGTTCTCAATAGTCTTTGGAGTGTTATTATGCTTAGTTTTAGGTGTAAAATTAATGAACTGGGGCGATAACAAACTAGTAGCAGGCAAATTGAAAAGAGTAGAAAATATGGAAGTAAAAGAAAATACAAAACCGCAAACAGTTGATAACACTACTTTAGTGTTGCTATCATCTGCTGTTGCAGCATACTTTAATGGTAGGGCACGCATTACTAAAGTGCGCGTATTACCTGATAAAGCACTGAAACACAACGCGTGGACTATGCAAGGCAGAACAGCTTTACAAGGCTCACACGTTATTAAGAAATAATTAATTTTGAGGATAAAGATATGAAAATGAAAATCACATTACACGGCGTATCTTATGAAGTAGATGTAGAAATTTTAGACGAAGGCGAAGGCTTTTACGGCTCTTCATCAGTACCTAAAGTGGTATCTTCTACGCCAGAACTACCAGCTTACAACACACAAGCTGTCGACCCACTACCAAGCTCAGCATCAGCACCAGTGAGCCCACAACAAGGCAACATCGCTGCACCAGTTGGTGGCACTATTATCGAAGTTAAGATGAAAGCTGGCGATAGCGTTACTGTAGGGCAAGAAATATTAGTGTTAGATGCAATGAAGATGAACACATCTATCCAATCGCCAATGAATGGCACAATCAAAGCGATCTTAGTAGCAGCTGGCGACACTGTTAGAGAAGGTCAACTATTAGTAGAATTAGCGTAGTACTATAAAACTTAAGCCTGAAAGGCACAGGATAAAGACATGGAAATGGTGATAGAGTTTCTCAGTCACGGAGCGTACGGCAACTTCACAACAGGGCATTTCTTTATGTTGGCATTTGGTTGTATATTTTTATATTTGGCAATAGCTAAAGGGTATGAGCCTTTGCTACTTGTGCCAATAGGTTTTGGTATCATCATAGGTAATATCCCACTCACAGAGGGGTTAAATATTGGCTTATACGAAGAGGGGAGCGTGCTCAACTACATCTACAAAGGTGTTGAGTTGGGTATATACCCTCCTTTAATTTTTCTAGGTATCGGGGCCATGACAGATTTTTCTGCCATGCTCTCACAACCTAGGCTTATGCTACTTGGTGCAGCGGCGCAAGTAGGCGTATTTATTACATTTATTGGCTGTAGGTTAATCGGCTTTGAAGTTCAAGAATCAGCAGCTATCAGCATCATCGGTGGTGCAGATGGTCCAACATCTATATTTGTTGCCTCCATCATGGCGCCAGAATACCTAGGGGCAATTGCACTCGCGGGATATTCATACATGGCACTTGTGCCCGTTATCCAACCACCAGTTGTGAAATTGCTTACAACAAAAAAAGAACGCATGATTAGGATGAAATCATCTAAACCGATATCAAAGCGCGTTAGGATAATCTTCCCAATTGTTGCATTTATATTCGTTGCGGCTATCGACCCTGGTTCGCTTACGCTTTTAGGTATGTTGTTTTTCGGTAACATATTGCGTGAGTCAGGCGTTACAGAAAGGCTTGCAAAAACAGCAAGAACTTCGTTTATTGATATAGTTACCATAGTTTTAGGGCTTGCAGTTGGTGCTTCAACAAATGCAGATCGTTTCTTAACGGCAGAGTCTATAAAGATATTTTTGATGGGCGCATTCGCATTCGCTATGGCGACTGCTGGTGGCGTTATATTCGCAAAGGTAATGAACTTATTTACTAAAGATAAAATTAATCCTATAATTGGTGCGGCGGGTGTTTCTGCTGTTCCGCTATCTGCTAGGGTTTGCCAAACTATTGGCGCAAAAGAAGACCCAAGCAACTTTTTAATCATGCACGCTATGGCAGCAAACGTCGCAGGGGTTATTGGCTCTGCTGTTGTTGCTGGTGTATTTTTAACAACTATAGGACACTAGATAAAAGAGGTTTTTTTTAATGGCATATGATGATTTAAGACATTTTATTAAGACATTAGAGTCTAAAGGCGAGCTAAAGCGTGTTACTGCTGAGGTTGACCCTGTTTATGAAATTACAGAAATAGTTGATAGACTATCAAAAGAAAAAGGCGCTGCAGTCGTGTTTGAAAATGTAAAAGGCTCAGACTACCCAGTAGCAATAAACTTAATGGGCACAATGAAGCGCATGTGTATGTCATTAGAGCTTGACCATATCGACGACTTAGGCAAACGCATCTCTAGCCTTATGGACAAAAACGTTCCACAAAACTTTATGGATAAAATCAAAAACTTATCTACACTTACAGAGCTTGCAAACGTGTTGCCTAAATACGTTAAAAAAGGCGTGTGTAAGGAAGTTATCCTTAAAGGTGATGATGTCGATTTAACTAAGTTCCCAGTTTTAAAATGTTGGCCAGATGATGGTGGTAAATTTATTACACTTCCATGCGTATTCACTAAAGACCCTGAAACAGGCGATAGAAACTGCGGTATGTACCGTATGCAAGTATACGATGGAAAAACAACTGGTATGCACTGGCACACTCACCACACAGGCGCAGACCACCTTCGCAAAGCAAAAAAACTTGGTAAAGATAGGCTAGAAGTTGCCGTTGTAATAGGCGCAGACCCAGCAATCACTTATTCTGCAACAGCACCAATGCCTGAAGGTATTGACGAAATGCTACTTGCAGGCTTCATACGTAAAAAACCTGTTGAACTTATCAAGTGTGAAACTGTAGATTTAGAAGTTCCAGCAAATAGTGAAATAGTGCTAGAAGGCTACGTTATGGTAGATGAACTCAGATGGGAAGGCCCATTTGGTGACCATACTGGTTACTATTCACTAGCAGACGATTTCCCTGTGTTCCACATTACATGTATCACACATAGGAAAGACCCTATCTACCCTACAACTATCGTTGGTAAAGCACCAATGGAAGATAGCTATATCGGTATAGCAACTGGTAGGATCTTCTTACCATTGTTGAAAAAGCAAATGCCAGAGATACAAGACATACACCTATTATTAGAAGGTGGCTTCCATAATATTATGTTTGTATCAATAGATAAAAAATATCCAATGCAAGCGCATAAAATCATGAGCTATATTTGGGGAACAGGCCAGTTGATGTTCACTAAGATGATCGTAGTTGTTGATAAAGATGTTGACGTTCATAATATATCTGAGGTTATGTGGCGACTAGGCAACAACGTAGATTGGCAACGTGATACGGCTATCGTAAAAGGCCCATTAGATACGTTAGATCATTCATCTCCAGATGTTTACTGGGGGCACAAGATTGGCATTGATGCTACTAAAAAGCTACCAAGCGAAGGGCATATGCGTGAGTGGCCAGACGATATCGTTATGAGTGATGATATTAAAGAGATGGTTACAAAACGTTGGAAAGAATACGGCTTATAGAAATATATGGCGACTAAAAAAGAGCGTGTAGAAAAGTTCCGTGCATATTTGGCGGAACTTTTTGTTGAGCCGATATGCGAGCTTGACTTTTCTACACCATACCAACTACTTATTGCAACTATGCTTTCTGCACAATGTACAGATGTTCAGGTGAATAAAACGACACCTGCATTGTTTGCAAAATATCCTGACGCTGAGGCGATGTCAAAAGCACCGCTTGCAGATGTTGAGAAGCTTATCCACTCGACAGGCTTTTATAAAAACAAAGCAAAAAATATTTTGCTTGCGTCAAACGCAATCATGGATAACCATGGTGGCGTCGTCCCTGGCAATATGGAAGACCTTGTTGAGCTTGCTGGCGTGGGCAGAAAGACTGCTAATGTTGTGCTTGGCAACGCTTTTGATGTGCCAGGTATAGTTGTTGATACGCACGTTGGGCGAATATCGCAAAGGTTTGGGCTTACAAAGAATAAAGAACCTGAAAAAATCGAACAAGATTTAATGAAAATCATTCCAAAACAAGAGTGGACAGCGTTTTCGCATAGATTAGTATTGTTCGGCAGACGTGTTTGCCCAGCAAGAAAACCACACTGCACCGAGTGCAAAGTAAACGACATTTGTCCAGCATCACTCGTAAAATAGGTTATTACTATGAAAAAGTTATACTTTGACATCACATCAGGCATATCAGGTGATATGGCACTTGCATCACTAGCAGGGTTATATCCAGAAGGGCTTGCAGAGTTTGAGAAAATCATATCAAAAGTTGTCAACAGCGAAGTAAAGTTGAGTATTACACATGTTTACAGAAGCGGGATAAATTGCAACCAATTAGTTATTGATTGCGACTGTTCAAATGCGCCATTCAGGCACTATACTGATATAGTAGGCATGATTAACGCAGCAGAACTATCGGATAGCGTGAAAGAAAAATCTATACACGCATTTCGCTTAATCGCTGAGGCAGAGAGCATTGCACACGGCATTGATATCGAGCGTGTACACTTCCATGAAGTTGGTGCAGTTGATACGTTGATAGATATTATCGGTGTTGCATGGTTTATAGATAAGCTAGGTGTTAGCGAAGTTACAGCGTATGAAGCAATTTGCGGCACAGGCACTATAAATATTGCACATGGCGTTGTTCCACTACCTGTTCCAGCTGTTGTGAAGATATTGAAAGATGTTCCATTTAAGCAAATTGATGTGCAAGGCGAGCTAACAACACCTACGGGTGCAGCAATCTTGAAAGCATTTGTGCATAAGTTTCATACACGAGTGTCTGGTACTATTGAGGGCGATTGCTTTTCAACAGGTACAAAAGAATATGCTAACGCTACAAATATGTTAAGGGCTGTGTTATTTGAGGATGTAGATTGCCACGATGCGCAAAACTCATCTCGCAATGACAAAAGAAATACAGATAACGTGCTTGTGTTAGAATCAAATATAGATGACATGACAGGCGAAGCAATGGGAACATTGCTAGATAAACTTATGAGCGCTGGCGCATTAGATGTAAGCTACACGCCTATCATTATGAAAAAGAACCGCCCAGCATACGCCCTTACAGTGATTGCACCGATTGAGCTAGGCGAGAAACTAACTCGCTTAGTGTTTAAATATTCTACAACTTGTGGGTTGCGTAAGCAAATTGCCCCGCGAGTTGTAATGGCTCGCGAGTTTGTAGAGGCTGATGTCATGGGGGAAATTGTAAAAGTTAAACATTTATCGTATGAAGATGTTGAAAAATTTGCTCCTGAGTGGGATAATTGCGTATCGGTTGCAGAAAAACTACGCACAACACCGACAGACATTTATGAAAAAGCGATAACTATTGTAAAAGGGAGATAGCATGAAAGAGAAAGGCTACATTCAAATCTATACTGGTAACGGCAAAGGGAAAACAACTTGTTCATTTGGCTTAACAGTTAGGGCACTTGGTGCAGGTTATAATGTTTTTATAGGCCAATTTATGAAAGGTTCAGACTACTCTGAGTTAAACTTTTGGCGCAAGATGGAAGGCGTAGAGCTTATCCAATTCGGCATGCCAGGCTTTATCATGGGTAAACCAACTGATGAAGATATTGAACAAGCTAAGAAAGGCTTTGCACTATGTCGTGAAAAGATGTTATCAGGCGAGTTTGATGTGATAGTTATGGACGAAATCAACGTCGCAGTGAAAATCAATATGATATCGGAAGATGATGTGATAGCGTTAATGAACGAAAAACCAGAACATGTCGAACTAATTATGACAGGGCGCGGCGCTACAGAAAAAATGATAGAGCGAGCAGACCTCGTTACAGAAATGACAGAAATAAAGCACTACTATAAAGCGGGCGTAAACGCACGTGTAGGAATTGAGAAGTAATATGAAGATTTTAGCAATCAGTGGAAGTCCACGCAAAAACAAGATGACTGATTCAACAATATCAGAGATATTGAACGGCTGTACAGACGAATATGAAATAATCTCTCTAGCTGGCAAAAAAATAAATGGCTGCATATCATGCACCGTATGTGCCGAAAACAACATGTGTGTTGTAGAGGACGATTGGACTGAAATCGGCGAGAAGATGATAGAAGCAGACATCATCATATTCGGCGCACCGAACTATTTTGGTACAATAAATGCAATAGCGCATGCATGTTTAGAGCGTACTTTCGCATTTAGGCACAGAGGCGCATATCCGCTACAAGATAAACTAGGCGTGATTGTAACAACTTGCGAAACAAGGGATGTAGAAGACCCTGTAGCAACATTCATTGAACGCATGTTCACATATAACAAGGTCAACACTATCGCAAAGATGCAGGTAAACCAGTTTAACCAGTGCTACACTTGTGGCTACGGCGAAGATTGCTACGAAGGCGCTGTTGTTCGTAAGTTTGGAGTGTTAGAAGAAATCCTACCTTGCCACCTACCAAAACAAGTACTTGAGCAAGAGGAAACGCTAAATGAAATCAAATATATAAGAGATGCTTTAGCTCAACACGGAGTATCTTTCTAATATTGCTAAGTAGTGGAACTAAGGTTTTTCTTATTTAACAAGAAAAATCTGCGTAATTGACGAGTTGTAATTATTATACTAAAATATTTTTAGTTTATTAAGGAGAGTGCGATATGAAAAACACACCAAAAGTTACTGAAATTATGCAAACACAAGAAGCAGTTAAAACAATTAGCACTATATCAAGTGAAGGTAAACTGCACACAATAGTTGCCGGTAGCATTACACCTATCGATGCAGACACTGTTGCAGTTGCTGAAATCTTTATGGATACAACATCTCAAAACCTTTTAGACAATGCTAAAGCTGCAATATTGGTTACTAAAGGTTATGAGTCATACTTGTTAAACGTTACTGCTACAAAAAGGCACACTGAAGGCGAACTATATAACGCATTCGCAGAAAAAATAGCAAAGATGAACATGACTCCAAAAGCAGTTTGGACATTTAACGTAGATGAAATTTATGACCAATCGGCAGCAGCAACAGCAGGTGCAAAACTGTACTAATAGTTAAGCTGTTTATCGAGAGGTAAATATATCTTGATTAATCGTGGATTTCGCCTTATATTATAGCTAGATACGAAACTCCAAATCGTTCAGGTAAATATGAGGTGAAACCATGGGTATCGAGAAAATCGGGCTCAACGAAAGTATAGTGCATACTTATACGCCTAAAAAACGTCATAATGCGGCAGCAGCTGTAGCATTGAACAAAAGCAGGGAAGAATACCGTGCAGATGCAGAGCTAGCAGAAAGCCGTGCCAAAGAAGAATACAACAAAGCACAAGCAGACAGAAGAGCGCCAGCACTAAAAGTAAACAGCGAAGGCAAACCAGATGCTATCAATACGTACTACAATAGCCGTATTGAGTGGGTTAATGTTAAGTCTTATGAGCGACAAGGCTCTGGCCAGTTTATAGATAAATATAGCTAGGCTATTGATACTTTAAAACGTGAACTTTGAGAATGTCCGCAAGCGCGCAGTATGCGCTTGCAATATCTGGCGTGTGAGATGGTGAACATGCGTTGTAATATTGTTGCGTTCAAAACTATCCGATCTGGATTTTTTGTATTGATGTGTTGCCTACTAGCTTTTCTTCTAGCGTGTGTAACGCTTGTGAGGTATCAGTCACAAGTATTTCTCGCTTGCCACTTTCAGATAAGTTTATGCCGAGCTCGATGATGTCGTTTATAATATATTCAGTACTGTCAATTATTTTTGCGTTTGGAAATGATTGCTGTATCAAGTTTTTTAAAATAGGGTAATGAGTGCAGCCGAGTATGACCGTATCAATATCATGGCCTTGTAATTCGTTCAAAGTTTCTTTTACAACTGTTTCTGCAATCAATCCGTTATCAAGCCCTTCTTCCGCAAGTGGGACAAATAGTGGGCAAGCTTTTTGGTGAATATGTAGTTGTTTACTACCTGCATAATTATTGATAGCGTCAATATATGCGCCACTACCAATCGTTGCATATGTGCCAAGCACGCATATTTCGTTAGTATTAGTGACATCGACAGCATGTTTTGCACCAGGGTTGATAACGCCTAGTACGGGTATGCCTAGTTCTTTTTCAAGGTGTGGGATAGCGTGCGATGAAACAGTATTACAAGCAGGAATAAGGGCATCAATATTATATGTAGAGTGTAAGTATTTTCCACACTCAATGCTATATTTTATGATAGTTTCAGGCGATTTGCTACCGTAAGGTACACGTGCAGAGTCGCCTAAGTATATTAAATCAACCTCAGGAAATTTCGCAGCGATTGCCTTATAAACAGTCAACCCACCAACGCCAGAATCGTAAACACCAATAGCCATAAATTTATTGCTCCTATATGTAGATGTTTAGTGTAGAGCAATTGAAATTTTTTTCAAGTAAAAAAACAGTAGCGAATATTCTTTGTTTTATGCTATTTTAAAATATGAGCAATATAATTAACTTAGATATTACAGATACAGCATACGGCGGTTATGGCGTTGGCAGAAGTTCGGAAGGGCAGGTTGTGTTCGTCCCTTTTACTGTTGAGGGCGATAATGTCGATTGTGAAATCGTAGAAAACAAAAAACGCTTAGCTTTTGCTAGGCTTGTAAAAATTAAGAAACTGTCACCACATCGCATCAAACCTGAGTGCAAGCATTTTTCAGTTTGCGGTGGTTGTTCGTTCGGCCATATCAGCTATAATGCACAAGTTGATATAAAGAAACGCATTGTTGAAAAAGCATTGCATAAATATCCGCACGAGCTACCTGACATATCGTTCCACCAATCACCACAAGTTGGTTACAGAGTGCGTGCAACTGTGCGTGTGCAGGAAGGTAGAGCAGGTTTTTATGCATTCAAAACAAATAAGTTTGTTGCAGTTGATGATTGTGTTGTTATTAAACCTACATTATTTGCAAAGCTGAAAGAGTTTGCTATGCGCAACAAATCATTCAACGGCGAAGTATATGCAATAGAAACACCTGATGGACTATCTATTGCAAATATAACATCTGAAATTAATTGTGATATTGATATAAAAGACATCTTCGATGGCGTAACACACAATAAACGTAGCTACGGCTTGAAACACATTGGCTACACTACAAAAGCGGGCACTGTTGGTGTTGGGCGTGATTCGTTTTTTCAAGCCAACGGCTACTTGATGGACGACTTCCAAACACTAGCAACATCACACGTAAGCCATGGGCTAGATGTTATTGAATTATATGCTGGTGCTGGCTTCTTCACAAGTGCTATTGCAAAGCAGGGTAACAACGTCATAGGTGCAGAAACATCACAAACAGCTGTAAACCTTGCAAAATATCACGGCTATAATGTTGTTGAGCAAGAGTCGTCACAATTTTTACGTAAGGCAAAAACTGCTGATATAATATTTGTTGACCCACCACGCGAAGGCGTATCTCAAAAAGTTATTGATAATATCAAACGATTAAAACCAGTGTCTGTAATATATGTATCATGTGACCCAGCAACATTAGCGCGTGATTTGGTTAAATTATCAGATAGCTATAAACTAGAAACACTTGATATATTTGACATGTTCCCAGATACATACCATGTAGAAACTGTGTGTAGGCTTGTTAGAGCATAGGAGCTGAATATGAAGTATGACAGAATTTACGTAGCGACTAAAAACAAGCATAAGCTTGAAGAAATCAGAGCAATACTGAGTGATATCAAAGTGATGGAACTCGACCAGTTGCCAGAAATAGAAGAAACAGGAACCGACTTTGAAGCGAACGCTCGCATTAAGTCAGAATACTTATCAAAGCTTGTGAAATTTCCTGTGATTGCAGACGACTCAGGCATTTGTGTCACAGCTTTAAACGGCGCACCAGGTGTTTATTCTGCTAGATATGCAGGCGCTAATGCTACTGATGAAGAAAATAACAAGAAACTACTTAAAGAAATGAGTGGCAAAACTGAACGTAGTTGTGCATATTTATGCGTGATATCGCTCGCTTTTGAAGGTAGCGAAGTTACAAACTTTATCGGCAGGGTTACAGGTGAACTGTTGCATGAGCCACAAGGTAGTGGTGGTTTTGGCTATGACCCATTATTTAAGCTAAACGACGGCAGAGTTATGGCAGAAATATCAAACGAAGAGAAAAACGCCATCAGCCATAGAAAACGTGCGCTAGAAAAGCTACGTGCATACTTGAAAGAAATGTAGCAAATGCGGTTAAGGTATGTAATATTTTATAGCGCCTTACTGCTTGCTATATTATTGACAGCGCTATACTTCTATGTGAAATCCGAACTAGAATATCTGAAAATCTACACACCATCTGTAGATAACATCACGAGCCAGCCAAAAGCTAAGCATGTTGCAATATATGGCGCGAACGATTTACTAATGTATAAAAAACATTACCTAAAAAGCGAAAGATTGCCAGTAAGCTACAATATGAAAGAGCTATCACCGCTTGTAGACATGATGATAGACGCAAAGCAAAACAACCAACAACACGACGTAGGCACAGAGCGTTGGAAGCTATATATTATGGATATGCATGATATTGACCCATTCTCACTAAAAGGCGTAGTGTTATCATATTATGCCGATCAATTACTTGCCAACTCGAAGTTGGGCGGCTTTCGTGCAGAGGCTGTCAGGTGGTATACACTTGATAAACTCAATAGGGTGTATTCTCCTTATGTGCTTTACGGCATGCTTTTAAACTCAGCTAAGTATGATGAAAATGTATACGGCATTGCGGCCGCAGCACGCCACTTTTTCTCAAAGAGTATTACAGAGTGCAACTACCTTGAGCGTGCGTTTTTAGTTGCCATTATATCAGGCAAAGATAAACCATTGAACCCTCGCGAAGAGTTCGCAAATATTGATAGCATTGCAAGAAGATACCTATATAACTTATATGAGCAAAATATAATATCGAGCGACGAATATCAAAAGTTGCGCATGTCAGGCGTGTCGCTATCTTATGAAAACTATAGGACAATCGAACCAGCGTATGTTGATGCTGTCATTCAGCAAGTTAACGCAGATGAACGATTTAACGACTATAGCAATACCCTTATTATAAAAACTGGTTATGATAACGATGCAACAATATCTGCACGTAGCACAATAATTGACTATATGCGAGATAAACCTGAAGACTTGCAAATATCGTTTGTGCTAATGAATACGCTAACAAACTCTGTTGAAGTGGCAATAGGTAGCAAAGTGGAAACAGCTTCAAAAAATAGAGCAATCACCACTAGTCGCCAAATGGCTTCAACATTTAAGCCGTTCGTTTATTTGACAGCGTTTACTAATGGGGTGCTTCCAACGGAAATAATTGATGATAAACGCTATACTTTTAGGGTAGGAGCTTACCAATATAAGCCAAATAATTTTGAGAATAATTTTTTCGGCAAAACACTTACTCGCAAAGCGTTGATACATTCGCTCAATAACGCAACAATTAAACTTGCTGAAAACGTCGGCTTGAAAAACGTCATGGATATGGCTATCAACGCAGGCATGAAAGGCAATTTATTGCCAATACATCCTATGGCGTTAGGTTCGTACCCTACAACGCCTTTAAATGTTGCTGAAATGTATTCAACCATTGCAAACATGGGCGTGAAAAAAACACCTACAATGATACTAAGCGTTGAAAAGGACGGCGAACTTATAAACATGCAAAGCGAACCAGTGAGAGTCGCACCAGCTTCAGCTGCATACCAAGTTATGTACATAATGCAAGATGTTGCAAAACAAGGCACTGCTAAAAGCGCTGGGCTTGCAAAAGGTACATCAATAAAAACGGGTACATCAAATAATTATGTAGATGCATGGGCGGCTACAATATTTGGTGAATATGTTGCGGTTGTGTGGCTAGGTTACGATACATTCAAGAGCATGGGCGAAGCGGGTGTAGGTGGTTCGATGGCTGCACCATTTATAGCAGCGTTTCAAGAAAATTATTTCGGTAGCGATGTTATATTTGACACAATACCACCAGACGATATAGTATATAAAAGGGTAGATTTTTACACAGGCAAGCGAACTAACTTGAAGCGTGGCACATATTTAGAAGCCTACGATAAAAATAATATCCCAGAACAGTAAGGTAGACCATATGGATAAGATATATATAACAGGCTTTATGGGCACTGGTAAATCAGTTGTTGCGCATAGGCTATCAATTGACTTAAATGTGAAAAAATATGACATTGACAATATTGTAGAGCGTAATGCAGGCATGAAAATAGAGCAAATTTTTGAGCAACACGGCGAAGCACATTTCAGAGAGTTAGAGCGCAAGGCCATTGAAAGCATACCTGATGAAAAATGTATCGTCGCACTAGGTGGTGGCGCTATCACTTGGGGCGATAATCTGAAATATTTGAAAGAAACAGGCTCACTCGTAGCACTTATGGCAACACCTGAGGAAATATATAAGCGTGTGAAATCATCGAAAAATGTGCGCCCGCTCTTAAAATGTGACGACCCATATAATAAAATAGTATCACTTATGCAAAAAAGAGCGTACTATTATATCAAAAGTGATATAATGATAGATACTAATGATAAAACTGTGAAAGAAGTAGCTGAAACAATTATAAAAGTTATCGAAAGGGAAAAAGAAAATGCAAGAAAACGTGCGTTATAATATATCAACAACATTAAACGAAAAATCACATAGCTATGATATCCTAATTGGCAGCGGTATCGCAAAAGCACATATTGAAAAACATGTCGCAGAAGGCGGCTTCATCATATGCGATGAAAATGTAGCTAAATTATATGGCGATGTTATCAACTTAGGCGATAAATGCATCGTTGTGCATGCAAGCGAAGATGATAAAACACTTGCAACTGTGGAAAAGATACTAGCATTTATAAAAGATAACGGCGCTCTCAGAAGCTCTAAATTATTAGCGCTAGGTGGTGGCATCATTGGCGATATCACAGGTTTTGTTGCAAGCATGTATATGCGTGGTATTAAATTTATGCAAATGCCTACAACATTATTATCAATGGTAGATTCTAGCGTAGGTGGCAAAACAGGTGTAAACTTTGGTGGCGTTAAAAATAACTTAGGTGCATTCAACCAACCAGTACAAGTTGTTATTGATGTTGATTTCTTAAAAACATTAACGCAAGAAGAGTTACTCAATGGGCTTGTTGAGTCTATAAAGATTGCTGCAACTTGCGATAAAAACTTGCTAACAATAATACACGAAAATAAAGACAAAATTTTAGCATATGATGTTGATGTATTGCTAGATATTATACATCGCTCATGTGATTTGAAAAGGCGTGTAGTAGAGCAAGACGAAAAAGAAAGCGGACTTCGCAAACTATTAAACTTTGGGCACACGATTGCGCACGGTATTGAAAGCGACTCAAACTATGAAATTAAACATGGATACGCTGTCGCTATAGGTATGGTTTATGAAATGGAATATGGATATAAACACGGACTAACAGGCGAAAAAGAGTATAATACAATAAAAAATATACTATCTGACTTTGGCTATGATGTAACATATACGCCTAGAAATATCGAAAATATGTATAATGCACTATTAAAAGATAAAAAAGCAACATCGCAAGGTGTAAGCCTAGCCTTGACAGGCGAGCATCTGCAAGGTAAGATAGCAGATAACGTCAATATACGTGGATTGATAGATTTATTTAACTAAACATAGGGGCAACACGTTGGAAGAACTTGTATACGCGCGGTACATGTCTGATATTGCACACTTTATTACTAAGCTAGAGGAGAACCCAAACTCTAAATATTATATGCCGATAGCATTAGCATATAACAGGCTTGAGAAGTATGAAGATACAATCGAATTGTGCCGTCAATACGTTGAAACGGACCAAGATAATCTTGCCCTTAAATCACTATACGCCGAAGCGTTGCTATACGCAGGCTATCAAGAGCAAGCTCAAGAACTATTGTACGAGGTACTAATAGGCGATGAAGCATGCTATAAAACATTCAAAATGCTAGGAATCATTAGCAAAAATAATAACGAAATTGATGACGCGTTGAGATACTTCAAGTCAGCTTATATTCGCTCCCCAGAAGATCCTGACATAGTGCCATGGATCATCGAATTAGGCGGCACAGTTGACGAGAATGAACTATGGGAAGAACGTAAAGCCGTTCATAAACAACCTGTAGAAGAAGACGACGAAGACGAAATATGGTATAGAGAAATCAGAGGCCGCATTGAAGCTGTTGAAGCTGATTATGCCGAATTCCTAGCTAATCCAAAACTAACGTCAGTGAAAAATGCTGCAAAAGATGAAGAAAGCGAAGAAGATTCCACGACTCCAGCAGACGATGTACCTAGCGATGAAGTAGATGCTCTACAAGATGAAACTGAAGAAATCGCTGAAGATATAACTGACGAAGTCGAAGATGAAACACTTGAGGACGTCGACTTAAAAGAAGAAGGTGTTGACGACATAGAAGAAGCTAGCGAAGAAATTGTTGAAGAACTTATAGAGCAAACGGAAGATACAGACGATACAAGCGCTGATGACTTGATGAATGCACTTATGGCTACAGCCGAAGAAGAGGCAGAGCAAGTTGATGAAGATGACACAAGCTCTCTGTTTGATACACTTCTTGATGCTAGTGAAGATGAACAACCAGAGCTTGATGAGAACCAGTCAGAGTTTGATGACCTTGCAAGCGCATTAGCTGAAGGTGGCGACGAAATTGATGACTTAGCAAGTGCATTACAGTCAGATGACGATACAGACTCGCTATTTGACGCATTACTTGATGCTAGTGATGATGAGCAAGTTGAGGAACAAGAGGAGCTAGACGACCTTGCAAGTATGTTGCTTGCTGAGAGTGGCGAAGATGTTGATGATACAACAAGCACATTGCAAGCTGATGACGATAACACAGAGCCAGAATCACTTTTTGATGACTTACTAAACACTAGTGAAGAAGAAACACAAGACACACCAGAAATTAATGATATAGATAGCCTATTTGATGAATTGTCAAATGAACAAGATGTAGATGTTGCGTTAGCCGATATTGAAGAAGCGGTTGGTGAGCAAGAGCTAGGCAGTGATATTGATGACTTATTTAGTGACCTACCAAGTGAAGTAGAAATTGAAGATAACTTGCTTGAAGGTGTCGAAAGTACTGGCGCGGATGTTGGTAGTGGCTATGACAATATATTTGACGACGTAGAAAATGATATTGAAGTTGATGATGTTGTTACAGAAAGCGCTGAAGATATCTCAGATGCGTTCAACTTAGATGATAGTGAGCTAGGTGACTTCCTTGATGATTTACCAAGCGAACCATTGGCTGACAATGTTAGTGTGCTAGAACCTGTTGAACAAATTGAGCAAACAGAGCAAGTTGAAACTCAACTTTTATCTGTCAGCTTCGATGAAATATTTAGCAATGAACGCCGACTTGAACCAGAAGAGCCAACAGTTTTTACAGATCTTCAAGTTGATGAGATTGTTCCGCTATCAAGCGAAGCTGAAAAAGACTTTATTAAAAATATGGATAGCAAAATCGCCGACTACTTTGGCGACATAACAGAAGAGGACGACTATAAATTTAGCGAGCCTACTGAAATAAGTGGAGAGCTAGGCGAATTTGCACCGTTTGTACAACGTGATATATTAGACGAAATCATGGATGTGACAGACAGCAATGAGGAGCCAATAGAAATCGAAGCTAAAGAAAAAGAAGTAGCGAAAGAAGCGACAGTTAAAAAATTGAATGCACTTTATGATAAAATTAAAAAGAATAAGCGAGAAAAACAATGAGGCTATTAGTTATTAACGGACCAAACCTAAACATGCTAGGCACTAGAGAACGTGAAAAATATGGCACAATGACATATGATAGCTTATGCACATTAATATATGATAAAGCTGGTGACTTAGGTGTTGATGTCGATATTTGCCAATCAAATTTTGAGGGCGAAATTGTCGAACGTATCCAAAATTCTGGCGAATATGATGGCATAATCTTAAACGCTGGCGCATATACGCACACAAGTGTGGCCATTAGAGATGCACTCCTTAGCGTATCTGCAAAGTTTGTTGAAGTGCACATCACAAATGTATACTCAAGGGAATCGTTCCGTCATAAGTCATATCTATCAGATATCGCAATTGGTGTAATCTGTGGCTTTAAAGAATATTCATACCTACTTGCACTAGAATACTTTACATACAACATGGATTAATAAATGATTAACCGCCTACTAAACCTTCAAAACTTACTAAATGAGCTAAATTACTCATCATACTTCATATCTGATATGAGAGATATCCGATATTTAAGTGGCTTTACAGGCACAACTGCTTACATGTTCGTTACAGCAAATGAAGCACGCCTTTTTACCGATGGCAGATATAGCGAACAAGTTAAGCAGGAAGTTTGTAGCGATATCGAAGTTACAATAGTCGAGCGCTACTTAGAAGTTTTTGAGCAATGTGGAAAATATGGTGAAGTAATATTGCAATCAAGTTGCACCGTAGGCATCAGTAATATATTGCAAGAGTGTGGCGCAAACATCTCTGTAGATAGTAGGGATATTTTGAAGCGTTTACGTATGGTAAAATCGAGTGATGAAATTATTTTAATCAAGCAACAGTACGAATTAGCTGCAAATGCATTCAACAATTCACTATCAAGCTTCGTTGCAGGTGTTGAGGAACAAACATGGGCAACAGAGTTAGAATATAACATGAAAAAATTAGGTGCAAAAGCTCCAAGTTTTGAAACTATTGTCGCTTCAGGTGTACGTGGCGCACAACCACATGGCGTCGCAAGCAATAAAATTGTTGAAAAAAGCGACCCTGTCATTATCGACTTCGGCTCTGAAAATGGATACACTAGTGACTATACACGCATGTTATATAATGGTGGCGATGCTGAAGTAAATTCCGTAATATCAATAGTTTATGACGCTTTAAGTTATGCGATAAATGGCATAAAAGTAGGCATGGCAGCAGGCGATATCGATAAAATAGCACGTGATTACATTACTAGCGAGGGTTACGGAGAGTATTTCAACCATTCGTTAGGTCATGGTGTCGGGCTTGATGTTCATGAGTTGCCGACTATCAATAAAATAGGCGATATCACTATCGAAAATGGCATGGTTTTTACTATTGAACCTGGAATATATTTGCCCGGTAAGTTCGGTGTAAGGCTTGAAGATACTGTGTTAATTAATAATGATCGTGTAGAAGTTATTAGTGCATACCTAGATAAATATACATATATTTTTTAGACGTATTTCAACTATAATCAAATTATAAATAAGCATACCTTAAGAAAAAATCCTCTAATATCAATGTTTTTCTATTATACATTGTTTTTACTAAATATTTAACAATAGATAAAAAATAAGCATGAAAGAATTAAAAACAATAGAAAAAACACTCTGTAAAATTAAAAAATAAATATGAAAAATATTATAACGTTATTTTATGTTGACTAAATGCACAACTTTATGCTAATGTCGATAGTTGTAAAAATTTAGGTTTTATAATTGAAATAAGGAAAGAGAGGTTTTTACTAATGCAAGAGTATGGAACTATCAAAAAGACCGGCTTTATATTAGGTCTTGTTGTTTTCGCAATTTTAGCTACTGTGCCAGCACCTGAGGGTATGGAACCAGCAGCAATGAAAGTTGCAGCAGTTACTGCATTAATGGCTATCTTCTGGATTACAGAAGCGTTGCCTATCCCTGCTACGGCACTTATGCCGATTATTTTATACCCTGTGCTAGGGGTTATGAAGACTGGCGCTGTTACTACTAACTATGCCAATTCTACAATTTTTCTATTTATGGGTGGTTTCTTCATCGCGGTTGCTATGGAGAGATGGAATCTGCACAAACGTATCGCTCTACATACAATCAGAGCAGTTGGTGCTAGCCCATCATTAATGATATTAGGCTTTATGCTTTCGACAGCGTTTATATCTATGTGGGTATCGAACACTGCTACAGCAATGATGATGGTACCTATCGGTATCGCGGTTGTTACACAAGTTACTGGCCACACATCTCAACAAATGAGAAGTGGTGAAGGTGGCAAATTCGAGCTTAACTTTGGTAAATCGTTAATGCTTGGTATCGCTTATGCTGCATCTATCGGTGGTATCGCTACAATTATCGGTACACCTCCAAACACAATCATGGTTGGTATGATGGACACACTTTATGGTGTTAAGATTGACTTTGCTCAGTGGGTAATGTTTGGCTTGCCATTCTCTATCATCATGCTTGCTACAACTTGGGTTATCTTAACTAAGTTCACATTCCCTACAGGTGGCTTAAAGCTTGCTGAAGGTCGTGAAGTTATTGAAAGAGAAATCAAAGAAATGGGCAAAATCACATACCAAGAGAAAGTAGTTCTTGCTGTATTCGTACTAGCTGGCGCTTTATGGGTTGGCGGTAGCTTTATCCCTAAAGCATACAAGTTTTTTGATGATACTACAGTTGCTATGTTTGCTGCTATGTTATTATTCATGGCGCCATCTAACCTTAAAAAAGGTGAGTTCGTATTAGATTGGAAAACAGCTGTTAAAATACCTTGGGATATCGTGTTGTTATTCGGTGGTGGTTTCGCTATCGCTGGTGGTTTCTCAAAGACTGGCCTTGCAAAGTGGATCTCGCAACAATTAACTTCATTAGAAGGCGTTAGCATATTAATATTCGTTTTAATTGCTACGTTATTAGTTGTTTACTTAACAGAGATTACTTCAAACACTGCAACTGCAACATTATTAGTGCCTATCATGGGTAGTGCTGCGATTGCTATGGGCGTTCACCCATTTGCAACAATCATTTCATCATGTGTTGCTGCATCTTGTGCGTTCATGCTTCCTGTTGCTACACCTCCAAACGCCGTTGCGTTCGGTAGTGGCACGCTGAAGATATCCGACATGGTTAGAGCGGGTATGTGGCTAAACATTATCGGTACATTTGTTATCGTTCTGTTTGTTGTGTACTTATTACCTATCCTATGGGGTGTGGACTTAAACTCTGTACCTGATTGGGCAGTTGGTAAATAAAAAAGTTTAGAAGGGTGCACTCAGTTCCCAACTTACATAATATTAAACCGCTAGGGTATTTACTCTGGCGGTTTTTTTGTGTATGATGCTAGTGATGAGGAGTGCCATATGGTGTGGAGCAGTTTAAAGAAAAAGCTTGAAACAGAGTATCTAGCAGAGTCACTAAAAGGGCGCATAAGCTACTTTATGACAAGCTATAGGCAATCAGGCGTATATGACTTACACAACAGGGTAGCTATAATACTTGATGGTGTAGAGGTCTTCAAAACTAACGATACTGAATACACTGCAATATGGCGTAAGTATTATGCAGAAGGTATTGAAGATTATAAACAGATTGATTTAGACACGTTCAAAGAAGGTGCATTTGAGCAAGGTGACTTTCTAAAAGCTATTAAGAAGTTTGATTGCCAAAGTATAGATGAAAACCTCGTTGATGAAAATGCGATTATTAGGGCGTTATCGTTGCTTGATAGGCGTGTTGGTAAGCGTAGGCTAGTTGCGTTAAGAGAACATATACAAAGCGAGCCTATGTGGATACAAATGTTATATTTGATAAGGATAGATGCAGAGAAAATAAACCCGCCTACATAAGTAAGCGGGCATTTTATTATCCTAAGAAAATTCTTGATAA
>CAYJDR010000002.1:0-24600 GCA_964368965.1 uncultured Deferribacteraceae bacterium | reverse complement strand
AACCCGCCTACATAAGTAAGCGGGCATTTTATTATCCTAAGAAAATTCTTGATAAATCGTTGTAGAATGCGAAAACCATTAGAAGCATTAGCAATCCAAATCCAAAGCGTTGGAACGCTCCAATAATATTTTCACTCAGTTTACGACGTGTAATAGTTTCGATAGCGATAATCAATAAGTGACCGCCATCAAGCACAGGCACAGGCAATAAGTTAAATATCGCCAAGTTCAAGCTGATTACAGCCATAAACGTAAGTAACATCACAAGTCCGCTTTCAGCTGAATCTGCTGCCATTTGAACTATCATAATAGGGCCACCTATTGTGTCACGGTTGACAGAGCCTGTAATAAGTTTGCCAATGCCTATGATAATCATTTTAGTGTATTCAACAGTTTTATCGACACCCATTTGCAATGCTTCAAAAAAGCCATAGCTCACCATGATATCGCCAGCTTTAGGGCTTATGCCCATTAAACCAACTGTTGACTCAGTGCCGTCACCGTTAGGCACATTGCTAAGTTTTGGTGTGATGGTATATGTTTGTACAGCGCCATTTCGTTCAATCTCTAAGTTGATTGGTACATCTGGTTTAGAGCGTATATACATTGCGCTATCGCTCCAAGTGTCCATTGGTATGCCGTCAACAGTTAGGATTTTATCGCCAATTTGCAGGCCAGCTTGTTCAGCAGGATAGTCTGGCGATAAGCTACCGATGATTGGTGCAACATATAAATCCGCGCCAATTGTGCCGACGTCTGTAGGGTCACCAAATATATCGCTTACTTTTTGGGCAGAAGGCGTGATAAAAACTTTATCGCCATTACCTAGCGTAAATTCTAGTTGTTTGTTAGGGTTATCAATAATAGCTAGTGATACATCGTTCCACGATTTTACTTCTTCACCGTCAATCGCTACGATTTTATCACCTTGTACAAGCCCAGCTTGTTGCGCAGGGCTTCCGTTTGTTACTTTACCAATGATCGCATCATATGCTGGGAAGCCTGTCATAAATAAACTTGAAAATACAAGCGCAGTAAAGATTATGTTCATAAGTGGGCCAGCAGCTATAATAACTGCACGTGCAAAAGCAGATTTATCTGTAAATGAGCGCCCTGTCATGTCGATATCTTGAGTGTTGGATTCTTCGCCAGTTTCTTCAAGTTTAGAGCTTTGCTCGCCATACATGCTAACATAGCCACCAAGTGGTATAGCACAAACGCAATAATCTGTTTCGCCTATCCTTTTACCAAATAAGCGCTTGCCAAAACCGACTGAAAATCGATCGACATATACTCCAAAATATTTTGCAGCTAAAAAGTGTCCTAGTTCGTGTACTACAATAAGTACTGCCAATACGGCTATCGCCATAATTATGTTCATAATAAATGTAATCCTCTATTTAATAATAAAACTTTGAGCAATTTCGACAGCTTTGTTGCTGTTTTCGCATGCTTCATCTATATTCTTTGCATCGCCGAATGATATGCTATCGAGTGTGTTGTTAATAACTTTAGCAATATCATTAAACGCTATCTTTTCTTGTAAAAATGCATTAACAGCTACGTCGTTTGAAGCGTTCATAGCTATCATGTGTGCATTTGAGTCACTTTTAAGCACATCAAACGCTATCTTTATGCACTCAAAGCGTTCTAAATCAGGTTTTTCAAAGGTGAGCGTACCTATTGTTGCAAGGTCTAGTTTATCTGCGCCAGAGTTTATCCTGTGGGGGAAACCAAGCCCATAGGATATCGGTACACGCATATCAGCATTGCCAAGTTGCGCAATTGTTGAGCCATCTTTAAAAGTAACATAAGAGTGTATGATACTTTGAGGATGGATTACCACGTCTAAAAGTTCATGAGAAACATCAAATAAATAGCGAGCTTCGATAAGTTCAAGCCCTTTGTTCATCATTGTTGCAGAGTCGACAGATATTTTGCGCCCCATGCTCCATTTCGGGTGCTTGAGTGCTTCACTTAGTGAAATGAGGGTGAATGAATCCTGCGGGCGGTTACGAAACGGACCGCCACTAGCTGTAAGCGTGATTTTATCAATATCTAATATGTTGTTATCAGCAATACACTGATAAATTGCAGAATGTTCGCTATCGACAGGTACAAGGTTGATGCCGCTATCATCGACAGCATCCATGATTATGCGGCCAGCTGTCACGATTGATTCTTTGTTTGCTAGTGCTAAGTTTATGCCACGTGTAACAATTTCATATGTTGTGCGAACGGAGTCAATGCCACTTGCAGCATGCAATATATTGTCAATTTTTTCGTTATCTAATATTGTGAGCAATTCAGCATCTGCATTAGGGTTGCTCATAAGCAGTTGATGTTTTGCGCCGATTTGTTCTGCTATTTCATTTAAAGCTTTTTCATTTGAGTATGCAGAAACGAACACAACCTCAAACATATTAGGGTTTTGCAAGATAACGTCAACAGCTTGTGTTCCTATAGAGCCAGTTGCTCCGATGATACCAATTTTTTGCTTCACTGAAATCTCTTTAAAACTATTTCTAAGTAGAAGTAAGCGGTAGGTGCTGCAAATAGTAGTGAGTCAAACCTATCAAGTAAGCCACCATGCCCTGGAATAAGCTGTCCACTATCTTTAATGCTTGCGCTACGTTTCAGCATAGACTCTATCAAGTCGCCAATAACAGCTGCTGCGATAACTTCAAGTGATAATATAAGCATTAAGAACGGGTGCACGCCTATAAAAACATAGTTAAACGTAAGCCCTATAGATAATGCACCAATAGCGCCGCCAATTAGTCCTTCGACAGATTTTGCAGGGCTGACAGCTGGTATAAGTTTATGCTTGCCGAACGCAATGCCAGAGAAGTATGCAAATGTGTCTGCACCCCACACGAGTAGCAATACGCACACGAGCCATTTTGGGTCGATTTCTCTCACGAGGAATACGAATGAAAATAGGAACGGTAAAAACATAATGCTTAAAAATTGTGATGCTACATCGTTGAGTACATTTGTAGTAGGTTCGCTTGAAAACATCTTTTTGATGAACACGGCTGCCATGATAAAAAACAGTGTAGATGTAATAATTGCAAACGAATTAAAGTAAAACCCGATAGGTATAACGAATGCGCCTATCCATATAAAAATTCTGAGTAGTTTATCCTCAGCGCATTTTGGCGCGAGTTTGATAAATTCATTAGTAAGCCCCGCGATAAGCCCAAGTGATATTATAAAAAAAACGTCTGTAGATGCGTATAAAACGGCAAACAGGGCAAGTGGTGCCAATATTACACCAGCGATGATCCTAAACGCCATTTCCTTTTTCTTTGCGCTATCCATAAGTAATTCTCCCCTCTGACTTTTAGCTTTTAGTGAGCTGTTCGTCTGTTTTGCCGAACCTTCTAGTGCGTTTTATATAGTCGCTTAAGGCAGCGTCGAAGCACTTTTCGTCGAAGTCTGGCCATAGTGTATCTGTAAAGTATAGTTCAGCATACGCGGCTTGCCATAGCATGAAGTTGCTTATGCGGTATTCACCACTGGTGCGTATGAGTAAATCTATATCAGGAATGTCTGCATTATATAATTTTGAACGTATTAAATCCATGCTAATATCATCAGTGTTGATGATATTTTGTTGAACATCTTGTGCAATTTGTTTGCAAGCGTCGGTGATTTCGTCTTTTGAGCCATAGCTAATAACGAGGTTAAGCACCATGCCTGTGTTGTTTTCAGTATCTTTTATAACTTGGTTGATAAGTTCCACAGTGGTATTGGGAAGCATGCTGAGTTTTCCAGACACTTTGAGTTGGATGTTGTTTCTGATGAGTTCATCTCGTTCGGATTTGATGTAGCTTTCAAGCAACGCCATCAGGAACGAGATCTCATCTGCTGGCCTAAGCCAGTTTTCTATAGAGAATGCAAACATGCTGAGGTATTTTATATTAACCTCAGATGCATGTTTAACAATCTTCTTAACTGTTGATGTACCTTTTTTATGCCCAGCTACACGAGGTAGCCCACGCTTTTTAGCCCACCTGCCGTTGCCATCCATAATGCAGGCGACGTGAAGTGGTAACGAGTTTTGGTGCATTAGATTTCCATTATTTCTTTTTCTTTACCAGCTGTAATTTCGTCGATACGTTTTACAGTTTCATCAGTAATTTTTTGCACTTCTTCTTGAAAGCGTTTAGAATCGTCTTCACTGATAGGTGCATCTTTATCTTTTTCAGATTTTTTAATTTTGTCGTTAGCGTCACGGCGTTCGTTACGGATAACAACTTTTGCATCTTCGCCCATTTTTTTAACTACTTTCACAAGCTCTTTTCTGCGCTCTTCTGTTAGTTGAGGGAAAGGTATGCGGATCAATTTACCATCGTTAGATGGGTTGAAGCCCATTTGGCTAGTTTGTATAGCCTTTTCGATAACAGGTATCATGCTTGGCTCCCAAGGTGTGATTGTCACAAGCCTTGCTTCTGGTGATGATAGTTGAGCAACGCCAGAAAGTGGAGTCATTGTGCCATAGTAGTCAACTTTGATGTTGTCAAACATAGAGATAGATGCTCTACCTGTGCGTATGCCTTTAAGTTCTTCTCTGTAGAATGCTATTGCTTTTTCGATAGATTCTTTAAAGTTGTCAATGATTTGTTTTGCCATGATTTTAAGCCTCTTTATTTATTAATTATTTATTTACAACTAATGTACCAACGTGTTCGCCAGTAACAATTTTTTTAAGGTTGTCTACGCCAAACATGTCGAAAACGACTAATGGCATGTTGTTATCCATACACATGCTGATTGCTGTAGCGTCCATAACTTTTAGCCCTTTTGTTAAAACATCTAAGTATGAGATAGTGTCATACTTAACTGCGTCGTCGTGTTTTTTCGGGTCTTTATCGTATATACCATTCACTTTTGTAGCTTTAAGCACAAGTTCTGCGCCTATTTCTGAAGCTCTAAGTGTGGCAGTTGTGTCAGTAGTGAAATATGGGTTACCAGTGCCCGCAGCAAAAACAACCACTCTGCCTTTCTCCATGTGTCGCATAGCTCTACGCCTGATGTATGGTTCAGCGATTTGCATCATTTCAACGGCTGATTGAACCCTTGTAGGCACGCCAGCAGCTTCTAAGCCATTTTGCACAGCTAGTGAGTTTATAACAGTTGCAAGCATACCCATGTGGTCAGCCGTAACTCTGTCCATACCTTTTGCGGCAGGCGATACACCACGGAAGATGTTTCCACCGCCAACAACTAGGCCAATTTGTACGCCTAGGTCGTATATTTTTTTGACTTCTTCGGCGATGAATTTGATAGTTTCAGCATCAATACCGTATGATTGGTTGCCCATGAGGGCTTCGCCACTTAATTTTAAGAGAATTGTGTTGTATTTTAATTCCATTTTACACCATTTATTTAGACACTATTTTGAACATAATATACTATATATGTCGCATTAGTCAACAGTTCATTTGATTAATAGAGATTATGTTGCGAGTAACATGTTTAAGGTGTTGGAAGTTTTACGATAGGTGATTTTACTAATAAAAAAGGCTATAACATAAAAGTTATAGCCTGTGTGAAATATTTTATTTAATTAAGTCTAAAATTCTATCAAACCTTATACCGCCATCACCAGATGAAAAGTAAATTATCTTTGCTTTACCGACGATAGCATCCCTATCTACAAAGCCCCAAAAGCGGCTGTCGTAGCTAGCGTCACGGTTATCGCCCATCATGAAGTATGAGTTTTCAGGAACAGTAAATTCTGCAACATTGTCCTTAGGTGATACGCTTGCAGACAATACATTAAAGCTTGAAAAGCGAGTATAATTTTCGGCAAGTAGTTCACCGTTTCTATAAACTGCTTTATCGACAATTTTAATAGTATCGCCAGGTGTGCCGATAATACGCTTGATGTAGTCTAGGCTAGGTTCAAGTGGATATTCAAACACAACTATATCGCCAGCTTGTGGCTCTGATAGCACATATGATAGTTTATTAACTAAGATATGGTCGCCAATTTGCAATGTTTCAAGCATTGAGCCTGATGGTATCTTATATGCGCCTAAAAAGAATGTGCGTATAATCATCGCAACAACGAACGCTACAGCTAGTGAGTCTAGCGTGTCAATAATTGCGTTCTTCTGCTTTGGTAAATTGTTTTCTTCAGCACTCATTACTTGTCATCTCCAATGTTAAGCACAGCAAGGAAAGCCTCTTGTGGTAGCTCTACCGAACCGACTTGCTTCATACGTTTTTTACCTTCTTTTTGTTTCTCGAGTAGTTTACGTTTACGGGAAATGTCACCACCGTAACATTTTGCGATAACGTCTTTTCTAAACGCTTTCACGGTGCTACGTGCGATAACTTTGTTGCCGATTGTTGCTTGGATTGCAACTTCAAACATTTGCCTTTGAATAACTTCTTTCATCTTTTCAACAAGCTCTCTGCCTTTATATTCGGCTTGGTCACGGTGAACGATGATAGAAAGCGCATCAACAGGTTCTTTATTGATTAAAATATCTAGTTTAACAAGGTTGCTTTCACGATACTCTGAAAACTCGTAATCAAATGAAGCATAGCCACGTGAGCATGATTTCAATTTATCATAGAAGTCCATAACGACTTCCATTAACGGAATTTCATATTCCAATATTACACGCGTTTGCGATAAGAATTTCATATTCTTTTGCCATGCACGTCTTGATTGCAGCAACTGTATAACCGCACCAACATACTCTGACGGTAATATCAACGTTGCAGAAATGTATGGCTCTTCAATCCTAGACATATGGTTTGCATCAGGCATTTCTGATGGGTTGTCAACGTCTATTATTGTGCCATCTGTCTTCGTAATCCTATAAACAACTGTAGGTGCAGTAGAAATTAAGTTTAAGTTAAACTCACGCTCTAAACGCTCTTGTATAATCTCCATGTGTAATAACCCAAGGAAACCACAACGGAAACCGAAGCCAAGCGCAACGGAGCTCTCTGGCTCAAACGTTACGGCGCTATCATTTAATATTAACTTTTCTAGTGCGTCACGTAGTGGTCCATACTCGTTAGGGTCAATAGGGTATAGGCCGCAGAATACAACAGGTTTTACGTTTTTAAAGCCTGGATATGCCTCTGCTGTAGGGTTTTTTGCTAATGTAACAGTGTCACCAATCTTAACTTCATGCACATCTTTGATACTTGCAGAAATAAACCCAACTTCGCCGACAGATAGTTCACTAACTGCCATTGCTTGTGGAGTAAATACGCCAACTTCGATGATATCATAATCACGGCCAGTTGCCATGAAGCGAACTTTATCGCCTTTCTTCAATGTGCCGTCGATAACACGCATAAGAACGATAATGCCTCTGTATGCATCGTACCACGAGTCGAAAATCATTGCTTTGAATGGAGCGTTAGCATCACCCGTAGGTGCTGGGATATATTTGACAATAGCTTCCAAAATCTCTTTAGTGCCGATGCCCTCTTTTGCAGATGCGTGTACGGCATATGAAGTGTCGATACCGATACTGTCTTCCACTTCAAGCTTCACTCGCTCTGGATCTGCTGCTGGTAAGTCGATTTTGTTGATAACTGGTACAAGTTCCATGTCTAAGTCAACAGCCATAAACGTGTTTGCAATCGTTTGTGCTTCAACACCTTGTGAGGCATCAACAATAATCAGCGCACCTTCACATGCCGCAAGGCTACGAGAAACTTCGTATGTGAAGTCAACGTGTCCTGGTGTGTCGATAAGGTTCAGCACGTATGTGTTGCCGTCATCAGCAGTGTATGTAAGCCTAGCTGATTGTGCTTTGATTGTGATGCCACGTTCACGCTCGATATCCATGCTATCGAGAATTTGTGACTTCATTTGCCTTTTTTCTAGTGCGCCAGTGTACTCAATCAGTCTATCTGCTAGTGTTGATTTTCCATGGTCGATATGTGCAATAATGCTAAAATTGCGTATTAATTCAGTGTTCATCTAGTTTTTATTCCGTTTAGATTATGATAAAAAAACCTGCACTTGCACATCTACATAAGAAATGCAAGACAGGTTTTAAAATAGTTCAAGTCTTTAAAATTATCAAGCTTAATATTACTAAACTAGTAAATATTACATGCCCCAGCTTTGTAGTTTTTGTTTAGCTAGTGCTGCTGGTTTAGATTTTGGATACTTTGCAACTAAGTTTTTCAATGTAGTTGCTGCTGTAGTTTTGTCGTTAAGCTTTTCTTGAGTGTAGCCAACTTTCAGCATAGCATCAGGCACTTTGCTAGACTTAGGGTACTTGTTGATAACTTCTTGGAACGCCATTAATGCGTTGTTGTTATCGCTAACAGAGTAGTAAGTTTCGCCGATCCAATATTGAGCGTTACCAGCTAAAGGATCAGTAGGGTATTTTGTTAAGAACTCAGTAAACTTACCACGAGCTTCTTCATATTTCTTTTGGCGATTTAACTCAAGCGCAAAAGAGTAGATGCTGTTTTTAGCAGCTGAAGAATCTTCGATGATGATGATTTGCTGTGGAGTTTTTGTCTCAGGGATTTCTTCAATCACAACATTGTTAACAGGGTCTGTGCTAGCGCTCATGTCGTCCATAGGCTCAGTAACAGGTGCCATATCAGCTGTAGAGTCGATAGGTGCACCAGCTCTGCTTTTTAGTAGCATAAGCTCGTTGTTTAAGTATGCTATTTCGCTACGTAGTTCAGCAATAGCGTTGCTGTTTGTGGCAATGTCTGCATTAGTAAGGTCTTGTGCTGCCTTAACGTCTTCGACACTCATTTTTGTATCAGTGATAGAGCGTTGGATAACAACAAGTTCTTCATTGATGTTTGTTAAGCTTTTATTAACTGCATCGTTCGCTTGGTATGAACATGCAGAAATGAATAAAGCTGATGATAAAATAAGAAGTTTTTTCATTTAGTTCCTCATATATTAAATATTTAAAGCAATTACACTAATAAAAAGTTATCGATAGAATCAATAAGTAGTTTCAGCTCAGGCTTACCAATAAATAAGTTTGCGCCGATGCTTGTAAGCTTGCGTTCGTTCTCAAGGCTAGCCATAGATGAGAACACAATGATAGGAGTATCTTTAAACGCCTCGTTTGAGCGTATACGCTTAACGACGAAGTCACCACTAGCGCCTGGCATTTCAAGGTCTGTAACCACTATGTCAGGTGTATATGTAGCGAGTGCTGAGAGTAAGTTTTTACCATTTTCAAACGACTTAACTGTATAGCCAGCTTTGACCAAGTTTGTTTCAAGCAATTTTCTAATAGTAGTAGAGTCGTCTGCTAGGTATATAGTTTTGCCTTTACGCATTTCGTATAAGTCCATGTCTATGCTTACGTCATCTCTAGTTAGGGTAGTAGGGTTGATCTCAGCGATGATTTTTTCGAAGTCAAGTAATTGCACTAAGTTTTCGCCGATGTGGATAACGCCAAGTACAGAGTCAAGCAGCTCCATGTCGCTCATAGAGGAGTAGTCTTTAATATCTGCCCAAGTGACACGGTGGATCCTGATAACTTCATCAACCATAAAGCCGTTGTATGCACCGTTAAAGTATGTGACGATAACTTTAGGCGATTCGTTTTTCTCGGCTGCGTGTATGCCAAGCCAAGATGCTAAATCAATAATAGGTACAAGATTATGCCTGATGTTTGCAGTGCCGATGATTGCTTCATGCACGTCTGGCACTTGTATTACGTTTGGGAACGTAATAACTTCCATAACTTTTGCAACGTTTATGCAAAAGTGGTATGGTTTGCGCCCATTAATTACGAACTCAACAATTTCAAATTCGTTTGTACCTGTTTCGAGTAAAATATTATGATTTAAAGCCATTGTTCCCTCGCTATTATAGATATAGATAACATGACATTTAATTTTTTGCAAGTTTAACTATCACATAATTTATAGAATTTGTGTTAAATTTTGCAATAGCTTCAATTATGGTTGCATATAAAGTCTTTTTACAATATATACCGACATGGGCTATATATCAATATTAAATGTGACGGTTAGTATATATCAAGCATTTTTTCTTCCATTTTTACTCACCAACCTTTAAATTATTGCAAAATTGCGTTTTTTCATTGAATTTATATTCAAAAATAGTTAGTATTGAAATAAGTATGAAAAATTTTATAGTGAGACTATGATAAAACGACTAATTTTATTAACAATTTTAATGACTGTAGCTACGCAAGCGTTTGCTCAGGAACTGTTTTTCAAAAAGGGTAAATACTCATCAGAGCTTTACCTAAAGTTAAACACAACCGATGTGAGAACTGTTGAAAAGCGCGAAAATGAAGCTGTCATCTTTTTTAATAAACAAATCCGATCTGCATTTAAAAGTGATTTTGATGACGAATTTATAAAATCTGTCAGTGGCTCTGGCGATGCTATCACTATAGCTATTGAGCCGTCGGCAAACTTTTCAATCGTCAACGATATCGAAGGCATAAAAGTAATCGCTACGAAAGAGCGCACTAATACGGAAACCCTTTCAAGCTATGGCATAGGTAGCCCACTTATCGAGAGCAACGCCGTTGAAGATAAAGACGCTGCAAGAGTGCTAACCCAAGCTGATACATATATCATAAACAAACAATTTCAGGCAGCTGTCCGCACACTTGAAGGGCTGTTGAAAACTAGCAAAAACGAGTTCTATCGCCAAGAGGCAATGTATAAACTAGGTGACACATATCTTCTTATGGCAGAATATGATGACATCTACCTAACTAACGCATATACGACGTTTGATGAATTTGTGCAAGAATACCCAAGCAACTTCAGGGTGATAGATGCGCTCATGAAATCAGCAGAAGCAAAAGTGCGTGAAAACCAACTTTTTGAAGCTATCAGAACATACGAGCTTATATATAACTCTGCGCCAGATGTAGTTTCAAGGCGTGAAGCGTTGATTAAAATAGCAGAATTATACAAAGGGCTAGGTCAAAACGAACAAGCCGTTGAAAAATATCAAGACTATTTGCGTAACTTCAAAACAGGGCAAGAGGCTATAAACCTTGAAATTGGTATGATATACTACATTCAGAACGATTTAAGCCTTGCGTATGAGTATTTCTACCGTTTGAAGCCAGCCGACTTGATAGCTGATAAATCTGTCGACCTTGAGGCGCTATTTGCAGTCGCAAAAACATTTGACATACGTGAGAGATATGCAGAAGCACTTGATATGTACCTTGAAGTGTTCGCACGCCAGCCAGAGTCGAACCTTGCTGTTGATGCGTCGCTCCGTGCTGCTGAGTTATTAGAACTACTTGGCAGAAACGCCGAAGCTGATAAACTACTATTAACACTGAAAGACACATACCCAGACCAACAAGCAGGCCAGCAGGCCGCAGTTAAGTATGCAAAAAAATATTTAGAGTCGAAATCATCTAGCTATTGGAAAGAGTTTTTCGCAGGTATGCTACAAAATATTGAAGACCCATTCAATAATAATGATGATGCCGAGTACGTTATAATAAAAGCGCTACAACGTGAAAACGCATCAGAAGAAGTTATGGACAGGATCAAGAACTTCACAGGTGTGTATATCGACTCACCTTACTATGACGAGCTTAATGCAATTAGGGAAGAGTTCCTCTTTGCAAAAGCAACAAGCACATACAACACTGGCGACTTTGCTGCAGCTGAGCCTGTTTTAAACTACTTTAAAGCGGAGTACCCTGAGTCTGCATATATTCCACGTGTTGATAAAATGCTTGTAGATATAAGGTTTACTAAAGTTGAGGACATGTATAATAATAATGAGTTCTCAAATGCGATAGAAGATATTGAAAAATATTTAGCTGATTACCCGAACGCACTAGATGCACCTAGGTGGACGGAACTATATGATAACGCATCATATAAAGAGATTGCAGTATATTCTGGCGCTAAAGACTATCCATTTGTGCGTGTGAAAGGCAGGGAGTATCTATCGGTGTTCCCAACTGGTAACCACGTTCAACCAGTGATAACTATGCTTGAAGATGCTATCCGTGCGCCGATGCTTGCATCTGACAGTGCGAACGATTATCCAGCAATCATAATGCTATATGAGGCAAACCAGCAATGGCTTGATGATTGGAAAAATGAAGAACTGAAAGATACGCTAGAGTTGATAACAGCAAATGCACTTTACCGCTCTGGGCTAGTCGATAAATCTAAGTTGTTATATGATAAAGTTAAACCAGTGGAAAGCGCTAGGTATATCACACTAGGGATACTTCTGGGCGATACATCACAAGAGGCTAACTTAAATAAACTAGAGCCAGCAGACTTTGAATTTGTAGTGACGGAAACAGCACTCACAAACCCTGATAAAGCACTACAGTTAGCTCAAAGATATGATGTTGATAAAAAGCTTGCATATAAGTTGATGTATGATATCGCAAAAAGCACGATTAATGAAACAAAGCGCCAAGAAATTTTATTAGATATATATGGCGTGTTGAGAGATAACACGGCAGCAAGGTTTGATGGTAGCGATAATGTGTTCCTAGATGTTGGGCTATTGATGTACAGGAAAAACGACTTCCAAGGCGCAATAGAGCCGTTAAATCAATTTGTCATGCAACATACAGACTTAGATGAAAAACGTGCAGAAGCACTATACTATCTTGGCAAATCGTTCGTGATGATGCAAAGCAAAGAGCGTGGCTACCAATACTATAATGAACTTATAAACACTATGCCTAACTCGATATACTCAGGTATCGCCCAAAGCGAACTTGACGAAAACTCGTGGCGTAATGGGCTTAATAATTAAGGTGGTTTAGTGGAAAAATTTGATATAAACCAGTTTAATGAAATACTAGAACTCGTCAACAAAACCGATGAGGGCATGAGGCTTGTTAGCGAAAAGCTAGAGCAAACACAAGCGTTACTCGACTCTGTCGTTGATAACTCAAACTCGGCTATCATTGCGATAGATGCAAAAGGGATAATGTTCCTGAAAAACATTAAAGCGAAAGAGTTGATAGGCGAACTCGGCGCAAGCAGTATCGCTAACATGCTTACAACGTTTGACACAGAAGGCATACACGAATATTTTGACGAGCAGTCACTCAGATATTTCAGGCTATCAGTTGGTAAAACGAGTGTTGATGAAAGGGTTGTTACAGTATATGTACTTGATGATATCACGCCGCTTAAAAAGTTTGAGTATGAAAAACAGCGTGACGAAAAACTAAGGCTAATGGGCGAGATGGCAGCAAACATTGCACACGAGATACGCAACCCGCTAGGCTCAATAGAGCTGTATGCGTCGCTATTAGCAAGAGATTTAGAAGCAGACCCAGATAACAAACGCTTGACATCATCTATCGTAAAAGGTGTCAGGACGATAAACTCTATTATATCAAACACGCTGTTGTTTGCAAAAGAGATAAAAGTTAATAGACAAGAACATATTTTAGCTGACATAGTTGATGAAGTTGTGTTATACCTTCAACACATTATCCGTGAAAAGAAGGTGCAAATATCTAACCAGCTAAACGAAGAACATGCAGTCTATTGCGATGCTGATATGCTGAAACAAGTTGTTATGAACATCATAGGCAACGCTGTCGAAGCTGTTCCAGCAGGTGGCAGGATAGTTGCAGAGTCACAAGTTGATAGCGAGTTCACTAACTTGATTATTACGGATAATGGCTCAGGTATAGATGAGGATATGCTTTCAAGATTGTTTATGCCGTTCCAAACAACTAAGGCGAAAGGCACAGGCTTAGGCTTATCGATAGCTTATAAAATTGTGAAAGCGCATGACGGCGACATAATAGCAGATAGTAACGGAAAAGATTATACAAAGTTTACAGTAAAAATTCCACGAGGGAATAATGAGTAGCGATAAATTTGTTCTAATAGTAGATGATGACGATAACATGCGCTCTGCAATGTACGAAACAGTTAAACGCATGGGCGTAAATGTTGAAGTTGCAGAAAATGGGCGCATAGGCTATGAAAAAGCCGCATCTAAACAATATGATTTAATCATTAGCGATATGCGTATGCCAGAGATCGACGGGCTATCCATGTTCGAGATGCTGAAAGCGACAGGCATAAAAACACCTGTATGTTTTGTCACGGCTTATGGCTCTGTCAACGGTGCAGTTGAGGCGTTGAAAATTGGCGCTTATGACTATATATTAAAGCCGTTTTCACCTGAGGTTATCGAAGAGCTTATACGTAGAACGTTTGAGCTATCGGCAATCGCTACTAGTAAACCACTTGAGATGGACCACTCGAAGAAACCATCAGTTTATAAAAGTGCATATATGGAGCACGTTTTCACACTTGCGAAAGAAGTCGCAAAAAGTGAAGCGACTGTATTAATAACAGGTGAATCTGGTACTGGTAAAGAGGTGCTTGCAAGGTTCGTACACGAAAATTCTAACCATGCCAAAGGTGCATTTGTTGCTGTGAACTGTGCAGCAATACCTGAAAACTTGATAGAAAGCGAACTGTTCGGCTACGAAAAAGGCGCATTCACAGGTGCTGTCGCTAGAAAAATCGGTAAATTTGAAGCAGCAGATAATGGAACTATCTTACTAGATGAAGTTGGCGAAATTCCGATACACCTGCAAGCAAAACTTTTAAGAGTGTTGCAAGAAAAAGAGGTGGAGCGTGTTGGTAGCGTTAAACCTGTGAAGATAAACACACGCATTTTAGCAGCTACTAATAAGGACCTGAAGCAGCTATCACTTGAAGGCTCATTCAGGGAAGATTTATACTATCGCTTAAACGTAATAAGCATGGAGCTTCCACCGCTAAGAGATAGGAAGGAAGACATTGCTGATTTATCGTCGTTCTTCATCAAAAAGTACTCTGACATAAATAAACGTGCTATAAAGAACTTATCAGCAAGCGCAATGCAGACATTGCTTAGCTATGATTGGCCAGGTAACGTTAGAGAGCTTGAACATACTATCGAGCGTGCAGTTGTTTTATCGAAATCGGCAGAGATTGAGGCGAACGATTTATTCTTGCATGGTATAACTATCGCAGGGTTTAAAGCATCACCAAAGCCGCCAATCGTAACGACGCCAGTTGTAACGCCAGTCGTTACAGAAGTTGCGGAAGAAGCGACAATAGTTGAAGAAACTACAGAAACTATCAATCAACACGTGGAGGATATAACACCTGTTGATGACAACATAAACATATCTGCCGTAGGTAGAACTTTAGCAGATGTAGAGCAAGAGCTTATATTGAAAACATTGAAAGATATGGGCGGCAACAGAACAAAAGCAGCAGAAGTGCTAGGCATCACAGTTAGGACACTTAGAAACAAGTTGAACGAATACCGTGAAGCTGGCGTAGATGTTGAACAATATTTAAACTAAATTACAACATAATAGAGAGGCAGTAAAAGTTGAAACAAAGATTATTTAGCGCACTAACAAGCATTGTATCGGAAATGGTGGGCGATAACACAGCACCACAAGTAAACCTCGTTATCCCAGATAACCACGACCACGGCGACTATGCAGCAAATATCGCAATGCAGTTGACAAAAGTGCTAAAGCGTAACCCTAAGAGTATCGCAGAAGAAATCATAGAGAAAATTGAACGTGATGAATCACTTGCAGGCATCAAAGCAGAAATAGCTGGGCCTGGGTTTATAAACTTCAAGCTACCGCATAGCTATTTTCATGATGTTGTTACAGACATTTTAGCAAACTCGCATGAGTTTTTCTCGAACGAGTTAGGGCGTGGTAAACGTGTTATGGTTGAGTTCGTTAGTGCGAACCCTACAGGCCCATTACATATCGGGCATGGTAGAGGCGCAGCATATGGCGACTCGATATCAAGGGTGCTTGCAGCATCTGGCTACGACGTTTATAAGGAATACTATGTAAACGACGCTGGCAACCAAATGAACAACTTAGGCTTGAGTGTATATGCTAGGCTTATGGAGCAATCAGGCAAGGAATATCCGTTCCCTGAAAGTGGCTACCACGGCGACTACATTAGAGAAATTGCAGAGAACGTGCTAGCAGAGAACGCAAATATACTAGACCTACCAGAAGATGAAGCTGTTGCAATTTGTTTAGAAAAAGCTATCAACGAGATCAGTGGCGATATTGATGAAGTATTGTGTGAGTTTGGTGTATTGTTTGATAACTGGTTTAGTGAAAAATCGCTATATAAATCAGGCGCAATAGATAAAGCACTAGAAAAACTTGAAGCAAGCGGAAGCTTGTATGAAAAAGACGGCGCGTTATGGTTCGCTACTGAAAAAATGGGCGACGATAAAGATAGAGTGTTACGCAAATCAACTGGTGAGTATACATACTTCACACCTGATATAGCATATCATGAGGATAAATATAACCGTGGGTTCGACTACCTTATCGACGTATGGGGCGCAGACCACCATGGATACGTAAAGCGTATGAACTGTGCGATTGAAGCACTTGGGTATGAAGGAGCATCTTTTGAAGCATCACTTATCCAAATGGTTAGCCTAGTTTCAGGTGGCGAGAAGTTGAGCATGTCTACACGTGCAGGTTCGTTTATTGAACTTTCATGGTTGATTAACGAAGTTGGCGCAGACGCTGCTAGATTTTTCTACAACATGCGTAGCCATGAGTCACAATTTGAGTTTGACCTAGATTTAGCTAAGTCAAAATCGTCTGATAACCCTGTATATTATATCCAATATGCACATGCACGTGTGTTTAGCTTGCTATCAAACGCTAAAGATAAAGGGCATGAATATGTAAGAGGTAACAGCTTAGAGCTATTAAACAATAGAGCTGAGTTAGAACTTATAAAGAGTATGATAAAGCTACAAAGCATAATTGAGCTATCAGCTAAGCACTTAGAGCCACATAGAATATCATACCACTTGCAAGAGTTGGCGGCATTGTTCCACAACTATTACTATGCAAACAAAATTATTATAGTAGAAGATAGCAACTTAACTAACGCAAGGCTTACACTTGCTGAGGCAGTTGCTGCTACAATCAAATACGGATTAGCATTATTAGGTGTATCATCACCAGAGAGGATGTAGCCCATGGCAGAGAAAAACACAGGCGAAGAAACGCCAAAAAAAGGCTCTTTTAGAGATATGATTGTTATTACAGTTGTCGTTGTAGTTTGTTTTGCACTGACACTGTACGGCATTATTTATTTAACGGGTAAAGTGTTTAACCCAGAAGAAGAAATCGAGATGCAAACAAATAAGTACGCAACAACAGCGACAGACCCTGAAGAAGGTGACATACTTACATTTGCATTAGAAGATAACGACACAGTAATAAAAGGCGAAGACACCCCTGAAGCACCTGCTCCAGTTGAGCCAGCGCCAGCACCACAAGTTGAGAAACCGCAAGAAGTGGCAAAACCAGTTGAAGTTGCCCCAGCGCCGAAACCAGTTGTGGAAGCACCAAAGCCAGCACCTACACCAGCGCCAGCAAAGCCTGCTACTCAAGCAAGTAACTCTGCGCCAAAGGGTAAGTATGTTGTGCAACTACTAGCGTCTAAATCTGAAAAAGGCGCAACAGAAGCTGCTCAAAAATATCAAAGCGCATGCCCTGATATCCACATACGTAAGGTCGACTTAGGCGATAAAGGTATATGGTTCAGAGTTCGTTGTGGTGTTACTGATAGTAAATCAACAGCTGATGCAACAAAAGCACGCTTAGAAAAATCGTTCGGCATTAAGCCACAAGTGGTAGCAAACAAGTAATATGATATCACGTATAATATTTTTAATAGTGTTCGCTACTCTATCGTTTAGTGCCTATGCACAAGATGGCGAATACTATAAGATTAACGGTGCACAAGTTTTTGTATTGAGCGATATATACAAAGATGATGTAGCGCTGTTTTTCGCAGAAGCTAAAAGGCGTGGCGTGAATACTGTATTTTTTAGAGTGTTCCATAATACAGTTGATAGAACTCACTTAGGCTTGCCAAATAGTTGCCAGAACGGTGGTGTTTACTTCAAGTCTGATGAGGCGTGCATGGTTGCAGATATTTTACCTGAGGTAATCGCAGCTGCACACGCACACGACATAAAGCTATATGCTTGGATGGCGACACGAAGCTTATCGTTCTTAAAGACAGATGCGCAAATGTCAAAAGCATACATGCCTGATGGTACTATCGGTGTTGGGTATGGTGCAAACTTGTTTAACCCGCAAGTGCGCCAGTCGATTATGGCTTTGTTTGAAGACTTAGCAAAGTACGATATCGACGGTATATTGATGCAAGATGACTTTATCATAAAGTATAACGAAGGCGCAGATGTATACGCAAAGCGCCACTATGAACTACAACTCGGTAAAGAAGTTGATGTATCAAAGTTTTTTGAAGGCACAAAGGAATATAACGGCAAACTAGTTTTCACAGGCTATACAGACTATTTCTATGAATGGGCAGCCTTTAAGCTACAGTATATGGCAAGGTTTTTAAAAGACATTAATGAAAAAACAAAAGCGATCAATAGCGACATAAAGATAGCTGCAAACGTCTACTATGAAACGCCTATTGACCCTAAAAATGCACTTGCGTGGTATTCTCAATCAGTTGAGGGGCTACTTTGGGCAGGTGCAGACTACTTAGCAGTGATGGGCTATGTTGAGCAAATCGCAGCTGAGAAGAATATCTCTGAGTTAGAAGCATCAAAGCTGTTGAACGATATCGCAAGTAACGCAGTAGCAAAAACAGGCGATGCAAAGCGAGTTATACTCAAAGTACAAAGCAAATATTTTTATGGCTCAAAGCAGATGTTGTTGCCATATTTATTCGCATCAGCTTGCAACTATAACAGAGATATCAGAGATTTAAGTTACGCAGTAGTGCCGATAGATACGGCCTACGATATTAACAACGCATGTTTCAGGTAGTATAAAAATAATATATTTGGGTGCATTATGAAGATAGGTGTAATAGGTGGCGGTATATCAGGGCTTGCAGTTGGTTGTAAGCTTTCATTGTTGAAAAAATCAGGCGCAGATATTGATATCACATTAATAGAAGCAGGTGATAAACTAGGCGGTACGATTGATACTGCAAGGCGCGATGGCTATGTTGTTGAGGCGGGTACAAACGGCTTTTTGGATAGCAAGCCAACAACGTCTGAACTGTTTGAAGAAATGGGGTTATCGCATAAACTTGTGAAAAGTAACGATAAAGCACGCAAAAGATTTATCCAACGCTATGGAGAATTACAACGCTTACCAGAGGGTGGCCCAGCGTTTCTAACATCTAAGATATTAACTATGGGTGGCAAGTTGAGGTTAGCTGGTGAGATGTTTGTTCCAAAACGCACTGACGGTGTCGATGAAACACTTGCAGAGTTTATCAAGCGTAGGCTTGGGCAGGAGGCGCTAGACTATATGATAGCACCTATGGTATCAGGCATATTTGCGGGCGACCCAGCTAAGATGAGCATACGCTCATGCTTCCCTGTTATCTCTGACCTAGAGAAAAACTATGGCGGCTTAATCAAAGGCTTACTAAAAAAACCTAAAAAGAAAAGCGGACCAGCGGGCCCTGGTGGTGTGTTGACATCTTACGAGGGTGGTATGGGGCAAGCGATACTTGACCTTGAGGAAAAAGCTGTTGAAAACGGCTTAAAGGTTATCAAGTCATCACCAGTTAAAAAGATTACAAAGAAAGATAACAAATATATCGTTGAAGCAAACGAAACACATGAGTTTGATATAGTTGCAATCTGTGCACCTTCATACGAGGTTGCAGAGTTTACGAAAGAATTAGACAGCGAGCTATCTGAGGCGCTATCAGGCATAGAATATTCACCAATGTTTGTGTGCGGTGCAGCGTTCAAAAGTGAAGATGTAGGCGACGAACTCGATGGGTTCGGCTACCTTATCCCACGCAAAGAAGGGCTGGAGATTTTAGGCACATTATTCACATCTTCAATGTTCCCTATGCAAGCGCCTAGTGGCACAAAACTGTTACGCATTATGGTAGGTGGCGACACCAACAGAGGCATTGAAAATAAAAGCGATGATGAACTTGCAGAAATTTGTTTAAATGACGTAAGAAAAATTCTCGACATAAAAAGTGAACCAATCATGGTACAAAATTATCGTTATAGTAAGGCAATACCGCAATACTATGTTGGTCATTCCGAGCGTGTAGCTAAAGTCGAGGAGAGGACCAAAACATTGGGTAACATCTACGTGGGTGGTAACATATTATACGGTATTGGCCTAAATGATTGCACTAAAACAAGTAAACAAATAGTTGAAAACATCAGGCAAACTATAAATGCTTAAAAAGCGTTCACTATTCAAGCTACTTGTTCTAGTTGGTTTAGGTATGGTTGTTGGGTGCCAGAGTTTATTCTTCCACCCAGACACAACCCTCTACTATCACCCTGCAACAACTGCTAGGCAACCAGATAATTTCTTTGTGCCAACAAGCGATAATTTAACATTGCACTCATGGCTTTTCCGTTCACATGTAGAAGATGTGCACGGGACGGTTGTGTTTATGCACGGCAACGGTGGCAATGTTAGCACAGAGTCGCTTGCGATGTTGTGGGTACTTGATAAGGGTTATAACGTGTACATGGTTGACTACCGTGGCTATGGCAAGTCGATGGGTGAGCCAACCATTGAAGGCGTTCTGCAAGATGGGGTGTATGCACTAGATTTATTAATGCGCTTACCAAATATCAACACCGATGAGTTGATAATATACGGCCAAAGCCTAGGCGGTGCCGTAGCTACATATACAGCGGTGAACTCTCAGTATGCAGATAATATCACCGCGTTGATACTTGATAGTACCTTTACGTCGTTTGAAGATATTGCTCAAGACGTTTCAGCCAATATGGCTTTAACATGGGCATTCCAAGTGCCTATAGCATCATCATTTAGCGACTATCCAGCAACTATTGAGTTGATAAAAAATGTAAAGACGGATAACGTCTTAGTAATACATAGCAAAACAGATGAACTCATCCCCTATACACATGGCGAGCGCATTTACGAGGCAGTGGAAGTTGATAAACACTTCATATCTGTCGATAATACACGCCATGCTGGCAATCTAGTGCATGAAAATGTACGCAACGAAATCCTTAAATATATAGAAGCTAAATAACTGCAATCAAAAACTTTTCAACTATAATTATTTGCGCTAATTAATACGATTTTGCTTGACAAATCGAATAAACATAATTATGTTATATTTCATTTTTGGATAAAAAGACTATTTATGTTTCAATTTGTCATTTTTTTAATGAGGTATATATAGATGAAAAAAGGTTTTACGCTAATTGAATTAGCAATCGCGCTCATGGTTATAGGCTTGATCCTAGCTATGGCGATGAAAGGTCGTGCAGTTACAGATTCTGCAGAGATCAAGTCGGACATTAATAAGGTAAACAAGATTGCATCAGCAATCGCTACCTATAAGTCCAAGCATGGCTACCTACCAGGTAGAACAGAAGGTTATGTGGCTACAGGGTATATCCCACCGCACTACGACATGGCAACCCTTTATGACGATTTAGCAGAAGAGGGCTTGTTGACAGAAGTTGACTATATTGTTGGCTTAGAGGGTACTAATAAGTATTTCCACGTTGTTGGTTGCAACGCACCAGCGACAGATGGCGACCCTAGAACATTCACGGCAGATTTCGTGGCAACTACTAACCTATGTGTTATTGTTAGTAACATTAAGCCTAGAGACAACTCTGATTACACATCAACACCAGTTGCTCAACCTGTAAGCAAGTTCGCTTGCTACATGGACTCAACAGTTGATGACCGAGATTATGAAGCTGGTTTCGGCATTGGTGAAGGTGACAACGGCGACTTCGCAAATTGTGATGAAGCAAGCGACGTTGAAAACTACTCTTACTTAGTTTATTAATTGTAAGCAGTAGAGATTTGAAATTGGAGAAAGAAATGAAAAAGGGATTTACATTAATTGAACTTGCGATTGCTTTAATGGTCATAGGGTTAATATTAGCTATGGCAATGAAAGGTCGTGCAGTTATAGACTCAGCAGCAATCAGGAGTGACGTCAACAAAGTGAACAAGTTGACAGCAGCAGTTACATCATATGTTTCAAAATATGATAAACTACCAGGCTACAGCCACACAGACGGCGCAGGTGATAAACATTACCAGTTAGGCGACTTCTATGAAGACTTAGCTGATGAAGGGCTTCTCACTCTAACAGATTTCACTTTAGAGCTAGAAGGTGCTGAAACATACTTAGCAGTTGTTGGTTGTGAAAACAAACCTGACGGCACAAGAACTATCGAATATGCAAATTTTGAAAAAACTAGAAACATATGTGTTATGCCTAGTTCGATTGCGCCAAGCGACATAAGAACTTTTAATGCATCGCACGCAAAGAATGTTACAAAGTTCGCATGCTATCTTGAGTCAACAGCTGATGATAAAAATATGGCTGAAGGTACAGGCAGGGGAACACCTACTAGTGGCTTAGCCGCTGATTATGATTTCTCAAACTGTGGCAAAGCAAAAGCAGTTAGTGCTTATACGTACGTGATATTCTAAACATATACTGTATTGCTTGACAATTTAAGCAATATGTAGTAGAAGTGAAATGTACGAGTTTCAACATTTAATTTGGAGGACAAATATATGAAAAAAGGTTTTACGCTAATCGAATTAGCAATCGCGCTTATGGTTATAGGTTTAATCCTAGCTATGGCAATGAAAGGTAGAGCAGTTGTTGACTCTGCAAACATCAGAGCAGACATCAACAAACTAAACAAAATATCTGCAGCAGTTACAGCTTATGTATCTAAGTTTAACTCACTGCCAGGTAAAACTGTTTCTGGTAGCACAACTACTTACTCTCAATCAGCTTTATACGATGATCTAGTTGAAGAAGGTCTAGTTTCTGAAGCTGACTTCTCAGTTGGTCTAGAAGGTAACAAATATTTCCGTATCGCTAGCTGTGATAAGCCAAACGCTGATGGCGTTAGAGCATTCAACCACACTAATTTTGCTGCTTATGGTAACTTATGTGTTATTGTTTCTGAATTAGAGCCAGATAGCACAAGTACTGCAACTTCAACATCAACAGTTGGCAAACTAGCTTGTTATGTTGAAACTATGGTTGATGACAGAGACCTTACAAGTGGTTCTGGCGCTGGTAATGGTGGTGCTAGTTATTCATTTGATAACTGTGATGAAGCTGCTAACGTTACATCATACTCTTACATCGTATTCTAATTAATTTAACTTAGTTAAATTCACTATAAAGCCTAACATTCGTGTTAGGCTTTTTTGTTATGCTTATTTCAGACATATTTTATCTTTATGTAAACTTATGGTTGTAAATGTGCAGATGATGTGATATTTGTAAAATAAGTGTTATTGAAGTGTAGTGTTATATGTAACATATAATATTTTATGGAGGTGTAAAGTGAGGAAGGGTTTTACACTAATCGAACTAGCAATTGCATTAATGGTTATCGGCTTAATATTAGCCATGGCAATGAAGGGCAGAGCTATTGTTGATGCTGCAAACATCAAAGCAGACATGAATAAAATGAACAAAATGACATCTGCAATAATGACGTATGTTTCAATTTATAATAGGTTGCCTGGCACTGTGCCGCTCCGTGGTGGTGGTACTGTTGGGACATCGCAAGCGTTTTATATTGACATGATTGATGAATTGTTCCTTGATAGGCCTGATTTTCTAGCGCAATCTGAAAGTGGCGAAACATATTTTAAAGTTGTAAGCTGTCAAGTTAGAGCTAGTGGTGGCTATGACATTAGTACAACGCTTAAAACTTATGGCAACTTGTGTATGATATTATCTACACAGCACCCAGCACATGGCAATACAGCGACTATAAAAGCGAGTAACAAATTTGCATGCTATATGGAAGAACTGCTTGATAATAAAAACTTAACATCAGGTGCAGGTAGGTCAAGGGATATGAAGAATGACCCATTCCCATCAGATGACACTAACTGCGATGATGCAGGCGCCGTAACTAATTACGCTTATTTAGTTTATTAAATAACAAGGCAAACTATTTAGCACAGTCTTATTATATTTTGGTAGGGTAGAATTAAGACACTTTTTTAAGGAGATATATATGAAGAAAGGTTTTACGCTAATCGAATTAGCAATCGCGCTTATGGTTATAGGTTTAATCCTAGCTATGGCAATGAAAGGTAGAGCAGTTGTTGACTCTGCAAATATCAGGGCAGATATCAACAAACTAAACAAAATCTCGGCAGCAGTTACATCTTACGTATCTAAGTTTAACGACTTGCCAGGTAAAAGAGTTTCAGGCAGTACTACAACTTTTTCAATGGCTACAATTTATGAAGATTTAGTTGAAGAAGGTTTAGTGTCTGAGGCTGATTTCTCAGTTGGCTTAGAGGGTAATAAATACTTCCGTATTGCTGGTTGTTCAAAAACAGCTACGCCAGGTCAAAGAACATTTAGCAACAACTTAAGGTCACGCACAAATATTTGTGTAGTTGTTGACCCTAACGCACCAGAAGATGTTACAGACACAGCAGATGTTTCAATCGCAGTACAATCAGTTAGTAAGTTAGCTTGCTATGTTGAAACTATGGTTGATGACAGAGAGTTGACAAGTGGTTCGGGTGT
>CAYJDR010000001.1:129195-156009 GCA_964368965.1 uncultured Deferribacteraceae bacterium | reverse complement strand
CATGATACACTTTTGTCAAATGATATTCGCGTTTAGATTTATTAGCTAATTCAATATAGTATTCAGTTGTATACAACGTATATCCATCTGCTATCTGTTTTACAGTAGTATCATGAGGTGCTTGCTCTTTAAAAAGGTTTATATGTTCTTTTCGTAGTTGTTGATATTTCTCAGTAAAGTAGCTGTTTTTCACATTATCCTCGTTTTATATCTTACTCATAAGCGCTTTTGCATGCTCAATTTCAGCAGATACTATGCTTAAAATATCAGACTTATCGTCGTCATCCTCAAGTTGTTTAGCGTTTTCAGCAATCCATGTCAAATGAGTTTTTGCTTTACTGTGGGTTTCTTTATTAAAACTATAATATTCGCCTAAAACACACCTTGCAATAATAATATCACAGATATCTTCTTCAGTTTTCACCAAATTTTCAAGGATTTCAACAGCTTTGCTATCTTCCCCCTTGTCTAATAAGTACAGTGCTTTGTTTATAGCATTATTCATGGTATTATATCAATTAGTTAAATTTGTTAGTTCTTCAACGATTTCTCTACATTCATCAGCTATTTCAAGCATATCTTCATCAGGCACCATATCTGACAGTTCATAGCGCAATGGATTGTTTGCAAAATCAGTCAACACACTTACAAGTAGCTTCAACTCATTGATATCGCAAGTAACTTTAAATGATTTACCGTTGCCATATCCTTTTAAAGCAGAAAGGCTTACTTCGCCAATTTTATAACTTTCAAGCACAAATAGCGACAAATCTTGCATAATACTTATAACATAGATTATATCGCACTCCACTCTCATACTATCGACATAATATACCCTAGGAGTGCCACGGAATGTTTCAACATCAGTAAAATGTATATTGAAATCACTTAGAATTTCACTAAGTGTGTATGTGTCTTTCCCTTTTTCTTCAAGGTAGTCAAGCAATGTTAAGCTATCGTCGCTACCACCCATATAGTTGCCCCACCATTTTTCAATATACATTATTTACTCCTTAATTTTAAATGTAAAAAGTGTAGCCTATATAATCTGACTACACTCATCATATGCAAACAATCGCCACTTTGTATCTATAACATAGTAGCCTATTTCATACATCATTTCACCTGCTTGCACGGTGAATTTAATAACAGATGTATTGCCTGATTTTTCTTGCCATTTATAGATGATTTTATCAATAGAGACCTTTTTACCATTTAGTTGAAACCACACAGGTTTTATATTGCTTTGTTCAAAAACAGCCCCTACTCTGATAACATCAGACAGGCCCGAAACCATAACCTCGCTCCGTAAGCCTGAGCAACATGATATATCTACCAATAACTTCAAATTCGTCTGTTTCAAGCACTGGTATAGGTTTAAAATCTTCGTTTGCAGGCATTAAGAAGATGCCATCATCTGTTTTTCTGAAAGTTTTGAGTGTAACTTCGCCATTTAAGCGAAATGCGCCCATCTGGCCATTTGCAATAGTTTTTTCAGGTTTAATGAACACATAGTCGCCAGGGTGTATGCCTTTATCTTTCATACTTAAACCATCGACCACAAGGAAAAAACCACCACTTGAAGCGTTTAAAAACTCTTGCACAGGGATATAGCCTTCGATGTTTTCCTCAGCCATAACTGGTGTGCCCGCTTGGATATGCCCGATGATAGGTATGCCCATTTCAGATTGAGGGATCATCTCAGCAACAGCTTCACTAATGGTTGCCGACCTAGCAACACCTGATGAGCGTGATAAAACTCCCATAGTTGTAAGTTTATCAAGCATAGACTGGACTGTCGATGGCGATGATAAGCCAAGCCCTTTTGCAATCTCCCTAACAGATGGCGAATAGCCGTTATCTTTACGAAATTGCACTATAAATTCAATAAAGCGTTGTTGTTTTTCTGTCATAAAATATCCTCCACAAAGCTTAACGTCGAAATATGATCATATAATATTTAGCGAACATCCAGTTGTATAAAAACAATCAACCGAACATTTGTGCTATAGAACATTTGTACACTTTTAACAATTTAATGTCAAGCTTTTTATATAACTATATCCACTATTGACAAGGTTTATCACATGATTTAATCTAGAGCATAATAACCTATTGAGGCGTAAGAAAATATATGAATGACATGATGAATGCTCCAGAAATCGTTACAAGATATGCCATTGAAAGAAATAAGCTTGTTGTGCACCATAATTTTACAGAAGACTTAAAGTTTGTAGTAAATGACGTGATGCTTAATGAAGAGCCGCTAGTTGTGCAAAATAAACACAACGTACATATTATGATGGACGGTAATATCGCTATGTATTTACATAATGGAGTATTGCATATTGCTGGCTGGGATACGCATGGAGAGCTTGGTGTTGGCTTTCATGGTGAACATTATTTTGATGTGCTATACCCTGTATTGGTTGAAGGTGGCGAGCAAGTTCGTTTGATTGATATCGATAGTAAAAACTTCTACTTTGGCGCTAGAGTTACGTTTATGAAATATAATGGATATCTCTATGCTGCAGGTAATAACAATAACGGTCAGCTAGGTATAGGCACAAACGAAGATAGCGCCATTTTTCAAAGAGTAATGTTTGCTGATGGCGAATTTGTTAGAGGTGATAGGATTTCTGAGCTTTTGATAAACAACACTCAAAATATTACAATGACGTATAACAACACGCGCTACACTTGGGGCGATGAAAAAGGCAAGCACCTCTACCCAACCCCTGTAACGGATAGTTCATCACAATCACAACAAGTAATGAAGCCACAAACACATAACCTTGTAACAATGGAGAGCTCTAGCACTAAAGCCAAAGCTGTTTTTGCAGTATCGTTAGTGATTATAGTGCTAGCGTTACTTATACTTATCTAACCCGTAAGTTTTGATTTTACGATATAAGTATGTGCGCTCCATATCTAATATTTTAGAGGCTTGCGTAATATTCCAGTTAGTAGTTTTCAAAGCTTTTAATATGTAGTTTTTCTCGAAGTCGTCTCTGGCTTCTTTTAATGTATAGTTATAGTCTGATAGTGATTCTGTGATATCGTCAATATCTTTACCAGAGAGTATAACCGATGGTGCATCTTGTATGTCAAGCACATCGCTTTCAGATAGCACAACCATGCGCTCGATAGTGTTTTTCAACTGTCTGACGTTTCCTGGCCAGTCATAGTTTTTAAATGCTTCCATAAGTTTTATTGTGATGCGTTTTTCAGGCAACCCATTTATTGCGCTAGCTTCGCCAACAAAGTGGTTTACAAGCAGTTCAACATCATCACCGCGCTTACGTAATGCTGGCACATCTATAGGCACAACACTAATTCTGTAATATAAGTCAGAGCGAAAGCGGTTAGATGCTATTTCGACAGGTAAGTCTTTATTTGTAGCTGATATTAGCCTGAAGTCAGACTTTATAACATCATTACCGCCAACTCTTGTGAACTCCCCTGTTTCAAGCACTCTTAGGAGTTTTGCTTGCATTATAGGCTCCATATCGCCTATTTCATCAAGAAACAATATGCCACCATCAGCGAGTTCAAATTTACCTAACTTTTGGCTAGTTGCGCCTGTGAATGCGCCCTTTTCATGCCCAAACAATTCACTTTCGATAAGCTCACGAGGAACAGCAGAGCAGTTTATTTCTATAAATGGTTTATTCGCACGGTTACCAAGCATGTGTATAAGCCTTGCAACATGTTCCTTTCCTGTGCCGTTTTCACCTGTGATTAGCACCCATGAGTTTATGTTTGCAACTTTTTCAACTTTATCTTTCAGCCTTGAAATTGCGATACTTTCGCCAACGAGGTCATACTTTTTCACTAAGCTAAACTTTGAGCGACGTAAGTCTTTGACGAGTTTGATTTTATCAGTTAAGTGTTTTGCAATCATTGTAATTCTATCGAGTGATAGAGGTTTTGATAGGAAATCAAACGCACCATATCTTATGCACTCGACAGCTGTTTCGATTGAACCATGCCCACTAATCATTACAACTTCTATTTCTGGGAAGTGTCTTTTGATCTCTTGCAACGCTTCCACGCCGTCAGTATCAGGCAGCCAGATATCAAGGAAAATTATATCAAATGTGCGCTCTTTGAGCTTATTTAACCCATCAGCATAATTTAAGCTATAATCGCAGCTGTAGCCCTCATCTTCGAGGATGCCTTGTATAGCCGTACAAATATTTTTTTCATCATCAATTATTAATATTTCCATAGTTATCTACCCTTTGGTATCGTTAGTGTAAACATTGTACCAACATCTATTTTACTTTCAACAGAAATTTTTCCATCGTGTTCATCTATAATCTTTTTAACTATTGCAAGCCCTAGCCCAGTGCCACCCATACGTTTTGTGTAGTATGGTGTGAAAATCTTTGGCAAGTCTTCACCCTTTATGCCAACACCGTTATCTGCGATTGTGATAATTACGTTATCTTCATCTGTGTAGTGTGCAGATACATTTATTTCACCTTGTTGGTTTACGGCTGATACTGCATTGCTTATTAAGTTTTGAGTGACACGCCTTATTTGTGAGCGGTCAGCATTAATCATGATATCATCAGCGATATCTATGTTTATATTAACATTAGGATACGATTCTGTATACAGATATTTTATATCCTGCATGATTTCACTTAACCCTATGCTTACACGTTTTGCTTGTGGTAGGCGTGCAAACATATTGAAGTCTTCAACCAGTTCAAGTAGGCCATCTGCTTCGGTAACTATTGTGTCCATGCTTTCGCTTATTATCTCTTTTATTTTTGGCTCTTGCAATGCTGCTGACCTTTTCTTAACACGCTGGGCTAACAGTTTAATTGGGGTGAGCGGGTTTTTAAACTCATGTGCAATATTTGTTGCAATTTCACGCCACATTGACACCCTTTGAGAGTTTAAAACATCTGTAATATCACTCAATACTAATAAAACGTGTTCTTCATCGTCTTGTGTAAGTTTAGATATACTTGTTGAATATATCCTAACTTCGCCATTAGTTTCCAATTCGATATTCTCAGTATATTCATCACTGTTCATGCTAGTGAAATTATAAAAGACATCACTGATAGCTTTTTCATCACGTAAATGGTTGTCAGAGATAAAGCTATCTGCTTTGTCGTTTGCTTTGATAATCTCTAAGTTGCTTGAAAGCAACACAACTGCTGAGTTAACGTGCTTGAACATGGCATCAATATACATTTTATCATGTGATACTTGGCTGTAAACTTCTGATAATATTTCATTTTTATTGTGTAGTTCGCGTGTGTGAGTGTCAATTTGTTTTGTCATCGAGTTGAACGTTTGTATAAGGTATTTAATCTCATCGCTACCTTGCTCTTCAACAGATACATGCATGTTGCCCTTTGATATTTCAACAGATGCTTCCGCTAGTTCTTCAATAGGCCTTGTGATAGTGCCAGAGAACTGCACACTACCCCATATGCTTGCAAATATAACAAGTAGAGCCATTAATAATAACATCAGATAGTATGCGTTCTTTATAGGGTATGAAAAGTATGTACTTTCACGGTATTTTACTTTAGATGATTGTATTAAGTCTAAATCTTTAACTACGGATTCTGAAACTGTTTTATACACAAACAATGTGCCTAGTAGCTTTGAGTTTGGGTTTATAATTGGCAACCCTGCCCAATACATTTGCTCATTATTGTTGAATTGGTAGCCTTGTTCTTGGTTGCCTTGCGATACACTTTGTATATATTGGTTGCTGATAGTGTTTGAGAGTTCCTCACTTACTTCATTCGTAGCTACAACAAGGTTGTTTTCATTATTATAAATCGCTATACCATCAATGATGTCACGCTTTATATACTCCTCAAAAAGTAAGCTAAGCTCAGCTTTATTATTAATATCTTTTAGGTTATTTGAAATATAGCTAGCCATAAGTGAAGATTGGTTAATTAAGCTATCTTGCACAAGCCTATGATAGTCTTCCATAAGTGATACGGAGCTTTCAAGCGCAGAATCGACCTGCACATCAAACCACTTATTGATACTACTATTGACAATAGTTACTGCAAAAAAGTAAAATATAACGATAGGGATAACCGTAATCATAACAGTGAACGCAATCAACTTTAACTTAAGGTTTGCGCCAAAGACTTTACTATTAGACTCTGCAATGATTTTTGCAACTTGCCGAAAGATAACAAGCATAAGTCCTAGCATTAATATGATATTAATGTTTACTAGCAGAAAGATAGATACGTTCGAGTACCAAGAATAGTCGATATTTGCTAAGTTTTTACCAACTATAAAATTTACAGTAATAACGATGAGCAAATACGCAACGTATTGCATAAGTTTATTTTTTGGATTTTCAACATTTGTTGCAAGCAACAGATTACCAAAATTGATAAACCTATCTTTAAAAGTTGTTTTAAGTTTTTCAGTATAATTAGTATTTTTTTTCATAATGTTATTTATAAGTTAGCCGATATAATAATTTATAGTGTATATGAAAAAAAAATGTTTGCAAGGATTTATGTAATAAGTTATTAATACAATCAGTAAAATGAGTTAATTGAGGAGCGAATTATGGCAGATTTTGAAAAACGTGCCAATGAATATGGTAGCACGACGTTAAGACTACTACGAGTTTTAGAGCCTACAGGAAGCGGTTTGCGAGTTTTTGGCAACGTACTTATATCTGAAAGACATTATAAAGAAGATGAAAACGAGCTGTTATCGTATACGATCACTCCTCTACACGGCAACTTGAACGCTTTGCTAAATTTAAAGCACGCAACTACTAACGATAAATTATCTATAAACAAAATCAGCGTTACGGTAAACCACCGTATGAACAGCATCGACTTTGGACCTATGCAAGGTATCTTCATTGAGGAGAGCATCAGAGGTAAAGGTATTACTACATTTTTAGTGAACGAGCTTATCAGGTGGTTGAAAAAGAACTTCCCTGACTATACTATCAATGCGTTTGAAATCGTAGAGCATGAAAATATTACTGAACAAGTTAGAGATATCAGAAACAAATTCTTAGAGAAATTCGGCTTCTCACTAAACTATACTGACATTACTAACAGAAACGGAACTATGCGTGCTAAAAAACCTGCTTTACTTAAAGAGGTTTACAACTCTGAAAGAATTGAAGAACTTGATATCGAACAATACGTTCTAGGGCTCATCAACGACAGAGGCAAGATGGAAACAGACATCAACACTCTAAAAGTTGAGCTGAATAGCCGTGGTGAAGAGATATTTAAAGGTGTTACAAAAAGCGAATTTGTTAAATATACATTGATTGGTTGCGCACTTGTCATTATATTAATGGTATTCCTAATAGTTTAATAGAAAGAGATATTTTGGAAAAGATAGGATTTACAACAACAATACCTGTAGAGATTTTACTTGCAGCAAATAAAGTTCCACTTGATTTGAACAATATATTTGTTACAGATAATTCCCCTACTCATTTTATTGATTTAGCACACGAACATGGGCTACCTAGAAACTTATGTAGCTGGATAAAAGGCCTTTATGGTGTGTGCGTTGAAGTTAAAGCAGTAGATAAAGTTATCACTATAACTAACGGTGATTGCAGCAATACTCATGCGCTTGCAGAGTTGTATGAGCATAATGGAATAAAAACAATTTCATTCTCATACCCCCTTGGTGAGCGTGACCCATACGCATATTTGAAGTCACAAATGGAAGCACTAGCAAGCGAACTTGGCACGACACTCGAGAAAGCCATTGAAGTTAGCAAACGCACCGACGTGATACGTAAAAAGCTACATCACCTGGATAGACTAACGTCAGATGGCAAGGTATCAGGATTTGAAAACCACTTGTGGTTGGTGTCATCATCTGACTTTAATAGCGATGTTGATAGATATGAAAACGAACTTGATGACTTTATCCGCATAGCAGAGCAACGCCCTGCTGCTAACAAAGCCGTGCGTGTGGGTGTTATAGGCGTGCCTACAATAAATCCTGCAATGTATGATTTTATTGAAGCCCAAGATTGCAAAGTTGTGTTAAACGAGGTTCAACGCCAGTTTAGCATGGTATCAGAAAGTGATGACTATGTTACAAGGTTTCTAGAATATACATACCCTTATGATGTATATAAGCGCATTGATGATATAAAGCAACAAATAGAAGCAAAACAAATAGATGGATTGATACACTATGTTCAATCGTTTTGTTATAGGCAAATACAAGATATCTTGATTAAAAAGCACGTTGGTGTGCCTGTATTGACAATCGAAGGTGATGCGCCTGGCGATATCGACGGCAGAACAAAAATCAGGATAGAGTCGTTTATTGAAATGTTGGAGCATAAAAAAACGAAATGAAGAAACTAGGTATAGATTTAGGCAGTAGGTTTGTTAAGATGGCTATCTATGATGGCGAGAAAATCACATTTAACAGATACGATACTGTAGAGTTTTATAAAACATATATTAAACGCGAAGATGATAAGATTTTTATAGATACTGACTTACTTGGAATACCAAGTGATTATTCAGTAACAGCAACTGGTTATGGCAGAAACTTAATGTCATTCTCTAATGCTGAAATCATATCTGAGATAAAGGCACACTTTCGTGGAGCAGCATATTCAATGAAAGCTAGTGACTTTATTTTAATTGATATCGGCGGGCAAGATAGCAAAGTTATTTATGCAAAAGATGGCTATGTTGAAGATTTTGTCATGAACGATAAATGCGCAGCAAGTACGGGTCGTTTTGCAGAAAATGCGTGCAATATATTAGGTATTGATTTAGATACACTTGTTGACATGGCAGACTCCCCTGCTGATTTAACAACAACATGCGCCGTATTCTGCGAAAGTGAGATAATAAGCCTTATTGCAAAAGGTATAGATACAAGCGAAATAGCCGCTGGCATAAATAAGTCGATAGCTAAGAGGCTATTACCACTGATAAAGTCGTTTAAGTCGCACACGGTTTATGCATCAGGTGGCGTTGCTACAAATAAAGCATTAATTCAGTTTATATCTGATATGCTTGGGCAAGATATTACACCTGTTGCGAACCCGCAGTATAACGGCGCTATAGGTTGTTTAGGTTTAAAGTATTAATAATATAAAATATAAGGAGAGTACACATGGCTGCTGGTATTGAGATACCTATTTTACAGGACATAACAGTCATCGTAGCTGTTGGAACAGTTTCGCTATTAGTTTGCTCTAGGATGAAAGTTCCTGGCATTTTAGGCTACTTACTTACTGGTCTTTTAGTTGGACCTAATGGATTAGGACTCGTTCACGACGTCCACAATATAAATATGATGGCGGAGGTCGGAGTCGTTCTGCTCTTATTCACCATCGGGCTTGAGTTCTCTCTGCAGCAACTCATAGCCCTGCGACGTTCTGCTCTTGGTGGTGGTGTCTTACAAGTGGCATTAACCATGGGAATTGTCGCCAGTATCGCTATCATAATGGGTGTAGATTCTGGCAAATCGCTATTCCTAGGTATGATCGTTGCGCTATCGAGTACAGCTATTGTTTTAAAGCTACTTGTTGAAAACGGAACTATTGAATCTCCTCACGGGCGTATTTCTACAAGTATTTTGATTTTCCAAGATATTGCAATTATCCCGATGATGTTAATCACGCCGATGCTTGTGCCAGGTGGTGATGCTACAGCTATGGACGTTGTTGTGACGTTAGGTAAAGCAATGCTTGTTGTGGTTGTATTGTTTGCAGTTGCACGTTTTATAGTTCCAAAACTATTAAACAGGGTTACAAACACTAGAAGCCGTGAGATATTCCTATTCTCTATCATATTAATTTGTATGCTTGTTGCATTTGTAACAAACCAAGCTGGTTTATCACTAGCGTTAGGTGCATTCCTTGCTGGTATGGTTGTGAGCGAAACAGGCTATGGCTATCAAGCACTTGGTAACGTTATCCCGTTTAAAGATGTATTCACTGGCTTTTTCTTTGTATCAATCGGTATGTTGATAAACTTAGAAATCTTTGCGCAGTCATACATGCTAATTATAGCGTTAGCTATCGCTGTTATACTTATCAAAGCTATTGCGGCAGCAGTTGTTATCAACATGTTAGGCTACCCTATTAAGATATCTATTAACACGGGGCTTACATTAGCTCAAATTGGTGAATTTTCATTCATCTTAGCGGCAACTGGTTTCTCACTAGGTTTATTAACTGAGCATGAGCAATCTATGTTTGTATCTATATCAGTTTTAACGATGGCGGCTACTCCGTTTTTAATGAAATATGGCGATAACATCGGTGGATTGATTGCAAAACTACCATTACCGCAAAAAATTAAAAAAGGTTACCTACATCAACAAAATGCAAAAATTAAACCTCTTAAAGACCATATCATCATTGTAGGTTATGGCCCAGCAGGTAGAAATATTGCAAAAGCTTCACAAAATGCTGGTATTGCATATAATGTAATTGAGATGAACCCTATTACAGTTCATGAAGAGCTTAAGAAAGGTACACCAATATTCTACGGCGATGCTTCGCAGGAAGAAATCCTCGAGCATGCAAAGATACATGATGCACGTGCAATCATCATATCAGGTGCAGATCACCACACAGCAAAAAGTATGGTTGAATCAATCTATCGTATGAACCCTGGCATAGCGTTGATTATACGCACAAGGTTTGTAACGCACGCACTAGAGCTTAAGAAGCTTGGCGCATCTGAAGTTGTAGTTGAGGAAGTGGAAGCATCAGTAGCGCTACTCACAGGTGTTTTAAGGCACTACACAGTACCAACTGAAGATATTGAAGCAATCGAAGCTGAAATACGTAAAAATGATGCAAATACAGAAACGCAAACAGTAAGGCGTTACGGTAAAAAATACAAACTTAACGAAAAAGGTATCGAATCTGCAAGTGTAACAATTCCTGTTGATTCTAAATTAAATGGGCAAACACTAAGGGATATTGATGTTCGCTACAAATATGATGTAAACGTAATTGGTATACGTTCAGAAGGTATCTTGCGAGTTTCACCAGGAGCTAGCTATGTATTGAAAGAGCGCGACGAAATGGTCGTCACAGGGCTTTCTACCGATATATCAAGTTTTGCTTCCATGGTTGCAAACTCCAGAGTAGAACAAGAAGACGAATAAACAAATAATTGCTACGCTATTTAACTGGCGTAGCTTTTTTTTTGATTTTTAAAAAACATGATAAATTTTAGCCATTTTTCAGTGTGATTTCTGCAAAATATTCATTTTTTCATAAAAACACCACCCTTTTTAACACCTTTAGTCTAACAAAGCATAAATATAACACATTTTTCACAACAAATTATCAGAAAAACTACAAATTATTTTTGTATTATTTACCAATAGTTTATAAGCTTTAAAACAAGAAACAAAAGGATTTATACAAAGATTTTTTGTAAAAAACAACAAATTATGAAAAAGTTCTTGACATTATCGCGTTCTAAGTATATTTATTATCCTGTTTTAAGAAAACAAATGATATTTGGGAGCTGCCTGTATTATGGATAACAGAACACCTATCGTTGAATTAAAGAATATTCAAAAAAGTTTTGATGGCAAGTTGGTTTTAAATGACCTTGACCTCACTATTTATAATGGTGAATTTTTGACACTACTTGGGCCTTCTGGTTGTGGTAAAACTACTACACTTAGGCTTATTGCAGGTTTTGAAAAAGCTGACGAAGGTGATGTTATCATCAGTGGTAACCGTGCGAACGATTTAGCACCAAACCAACGCTCTGTTCATACTGTTTTCCAAAGCTATGCCCTATTCCCTCACATGACTGTTTTTGCAAATATTGCATTCGGCCTTAAAATGAAGGGCATAGATAAAGAAGAAATAAAAGAGAGAGTTGAAGAAGTTTTAAACATTGTTGAACTTCAAGACTTTGCAGATAGAAAACCTCACCAACTATCAGGTGGCCAGCAACAACGTGTTGCACTTGCTAGAGCATTAGTTAATAAACCTGTAGTTTTATTGCTTGATGAGCCTTTAAGTGCGCTAGATGCTACGCTTAGGATCAATATGCAACACGAGCTTAAAAAATTGCAACGTGCATTAGGTATCACTTTCGTACTTGTTACGCATGATAGAGAGGAAGCTCTTTCAATGTCTGACAGGGTTGTTGTTATGAACAATGGTAACATCGAGCAAATAGGCACACCTAAAGACGTTTATGAGAATCCGAAGTCATTATTTGTTGCTAGCTTCATCGGTGAAGTTAACACATTAAGAGGCATAGTTTTAGGACTTGAAGGCCAAGGCAAAATCAGAGCGCAAGTTGAAGGTAGGATTTGCACTATAAAAACTAAGGAAGAATTAGTTGTTGGCGAGTCGTTCACGCTATTACTTCGCCCTGAAGATATGCGCGTTGAAAAATTAAGCGAACATCCTAACACAGAAGGCTTAATGATTGGCAACATCGAAACAAAAACATATAAAGGTGCAACACTTGACACAACAATCATTCTGCCAAACAGAACGATTATTAAAGCAAGTGAGTTCTTCGATGAAGAATACGAAGATTTCGACTACAACCCTAACGAGATAGTTTCTGTCGGTTGGGTATCTGGTTGGGAGGTTATCCTAAAAGATGAAGCGCGAGATTAATTTATTCAACATAGTTACTGTTGGCGTACTAGCACTTTGGTTAATTATATTTGCGCTAGTGCCTACTATAATGGTATTTGGAGTTAGTTTTTTAGAGCGTGATGAAGTTGACTTTATATCGTTTGTATTCTCTATGGATAGTTATAAGGCGTTCTTCTCATCTACATATTTTAGCATATTTGTAAATACGTTTAAAATTGCGATTATCACAACTGCTATATGTTTAGTGTTAGCTTACCCTTTTGCATATATATTGGGTAAATCAAACTACAAATATAAAAACATGCTTGCATTATTCGTTGTTATCCCTTATTGGACTAGCGCACTTATTAGAACTTATGCAATCAAAACGATTTTAACAACAAAAGGTATCATCAACACAGTGCTATTAAAACTTGGCATTATTGATGCACCACTTAATATGTTATATACAGAAGGCGCAGTTATATTTGGTTTAGTATACACGCTACTTCCATTTATGATATTGCCACTATACGCAACTATCGAAAAGCTTGATGTAAGATATATTGAAGCATCTGCTGACTTAGGTGCAAACAAAGTGCAATCGTTTATACATGTAATATTACCACTTACTATGCCTGGCATTATTGCTGGTTGTTTACTTGTATTCTTGCCAGCGCTTGGGTTGTTCTACATACCTGATATTTTAGGTGGTGCTAAGTCATCGCTTATTGGTAATTTGATTAAAGATCAGTTCCTATCAGCTAGAAACTGGCCTGTTGGCTCTGCTGCAAGCGTGTTGCTGACAGTTGTTATGGCACTTATGATGCTTGCATACTACCATAGCGCTAAGAAAATTAATAGTAAGGTGTTATAATGAAAGAACTATTTAAACGCTCTTACCTATTTTTAATTTACTTTTTCTTATATGCGCCACTGTTGGTGCTTATGGTGCTATCGTTTAACGCATCTACCCTTAGTGTGAAATGGGGTGGCTTTTCACTTAAATGGTACACAGCATTGTTTAATAATACACTATTGATGGATTCGTTTTTTAATTCGTTGATAGTTGCTGTTTCAGCAGCATCATTAGCTACAGTTATTGGTACGTTTGCTGCAGTTACGATGTATAGGTTTAACTTTTTTGGTAAGAACTTTATCATGATTATGTTATACACGCTAATGATGTCACCAGAAATCATCATGGGTATATCGCTACTGATATTATTCGCATCGCTAAATATCCCACTAGGTTTCACTACCCTATTGGTTACACATATTACGTTTTGTTTGCCGTTTGTTATGACAGTTATGATGGCTAGATTATCAGGCTTTGATGTACGCCAGATAGAAGCGGCAAAAGACTTAGGAGCAAATGAGATAAAAACGTTTTGGTATGTTATATTGCCTTCGTTGTTGCCTGCTGTAATAGCTGCTTGGATGCTAAGCTTCACACTATCAATGGATGATAGTATCACAAGCTTCTTTGTTACAGGGCCTACGTTTGAAGTGTTGCCACTAAGGATTTACTCTATGGTTCGCCTAGGGATTAAGCCTGAAGTTAATGCACTTAGTACACTAATATTTATATTCTCCATTTTAATGGTAGTAATAGCACAAATCATCTTACGAGAGAGGAAAAAATGAAGAAATTGGTAGTTTTACTGCTTATCGCAGTATCAGTAGTTGCTTGCAAAAAGAACGCTGCTGAAGAAGGCGCTGCTCCTGTAGCAAAAGAAGCGTCAAAAGAAGTACACGTTTATAACTGGTCAGAATATTTACCAGAAGAAGTACTAACTCAGTTTGAAGAAGAAACAGGCATCAAAGTTATCTACACTGTTTATGACAGCAACGAAGCTATGTATGCAAAAGTTAAACTTTTAGATGGTAAAGGTTATGATGTTATCGTTCCTTCTACTTACTACATTACAAAAATGGCTGATGAAGGCTTATTGCACAAGATTGATAGAAACTTAATCACTAATTTTGATCAATTTACTCAAGAACTATTGTTCCAACCATTTGACAAAAATAACGACTACAGCATCCCATACATGTGGGGTACAACAGGCATGGCTGTGAACACTGACTATATCGACCCATCAAAAGTTAAATCATGGGCTGACTTATGGAACCCTGAGTTCAAAGGCCAACTAATGCTACAAAACGACGTGCGTGAAGTTTTCCACGCTGCACTACGTAAATTAGGCTACTCTGGTAACACTAGAGATGAAGCTGAAATCAAAGCAGCTTACGACGAACTTGTTAAGTTAATGCCGTCTGTACGTTTATTTAACTCTGATTCACCAAAAATACCTTACTTAAACGAAGAAGTATATGTTGGTATGATGTGGAACGGCGAAGGCTTCCGTGCTAATAACGAAAACCCAAAAATCCAATATGTATACCCAACTGAAGGCGTAGCAGCTTGGATGGATAGCTTTGCAATACCTGCGAACGCTCAAAATGTTGAAAATGCTCACAAATTTATCGACTTCATGAGCCGCCCAGATGTATCTGCACAAGTATCTAACTTCACTGGTTACTCTTCACCTGTTGCAACAGCTACAGAGTTCTTAGACGAAGCAGCTAAAAACAGCAGAATTGCATACCCTACTAGCGAAGAGCTAAAAAATATGGAATTCCAGTTAAGTGTTGGCGATGCTATCACTATCTATGATAAATACTGGCAAATGTTAAGAGCTGGTAACTAATCAGTTTTTAGAATTATAAAGCAATCCCCTTTAGGCAACTAAAGGGGATTTTTTTGTTTGAATATGTTCAGTATAAGTTATAGATACTTGCTAGCTTCTTTGATACTTAATGCGGAGAGAGCATCTTTATGTGTGTCAATAAAATTTTGCACCCAGAGTTTATTAGTCTTTGAATATTCCCTAAGTGCCCACCCTATTGCCTTGTTTATAAAAAACTCATCTGAGTGAAAATTGTTTATGATAATTTGCTCAAAAAGCTCAACGTTAGTTTGTTTTTTACGTAATAATTGATGAAGTATCGCAATGCGCCTAACCCACATACAATCATCTTTGCTCCACTCAAGCATTCTAGGATTAAGTGCGCTATTTTTTAACATGAGCGTACCTATTGTTTTGGCAAGCTCATCGACAGTATCCCACCACGACTTTGTCTCTATAAGCCTTTTTAATGTAACTAGGTCTTTTGGTGTTAGTAGTTTCTTCATTGAACCTAGGTAGTCATTAGCTGCATATTGCAGTTCTCTATAGTCACTTGCCCATGCCTCTTTAACAAATACCCAGTCAATATATTCTGCATGGTTATCGAATATCGGTTTAGTGACAGAACGTCTAATAGGTGTTTGAACACCAAGAAATTTAAAATTATCTTTCATGTATGCGGACATCTGTTCAGCACATTCTTCATTTCGATGTTTTAGTAAGTTTTCATAAATTTTATTGTAAAGTGAGTTCATAAATTACGCCGTTATGTTTAGTGTAGAGCCAAGCATTTCGTTACTTGTTTGCACAACATTAACATTTGCTTGAAAGTAGCGATAGTTAGCAATAGAGTTAACTGTTTCAGACGAGATATTTACATTAGATGGCGTAGTATAACTATCAAGGATAGTTGCGCCAGTTAATTGGAAATCGTTTGTAGGGACAATTTGCCCTATAATGCTAGCATTTTTATGGATATATCCATCAGCATCAACTCGCACGTTGCTGCCAGTAGAGGTGAATAAAATATCGCCATCTGGTGAGCGCAAGTTGCCAAACCCATCAGTTGCAAAGTTATTATACACAGGCATATAAGTATCATTAGCATATTTATTAGCCACACCAAAAGTTGCATAATCGCTATGCCTAGGTGGAGTAATAAGTGAACCAATGCTATCGTTTAGCCTAGCAGTAGAATATTGCACACCACCAGTGCTAAGCTCGCTAAGATGCGCCATGCGTGCTTTAAAGTTTGGCGTGTTAATGTTTGCAATGTTGTTTGCACTAACATCCGCAACCGACGTTGAAGCGTGGATTGCAGATGCTGCGCTATTTAATGAGCTTATCATATACTAATAATAATCCTATTTCTTACAGTAAGTATTATTGCTATATTTAACTATAACATATTATGTTATAGTTTGTAAAACAAATAATTTTGTTTATATGCCTTGAAATTCACCTTCGATAATTCTACGTTTTAATTCACGTTTTAATATTTTACCAATAGAGGTTAACGGCAACTCATCAGAGAAGTATATGTGCTTAGGCATTTTGAAATTAGCAATATTTTCTCTAAGCATTGCTTTGAGTGATTTTTCTGTAACTGTAGCTTCTTCTGCTTTTTTAATATATGCGATGATGATTTCATCACCCTCATTATCAGGTATTCCTATGACTGCTGCAGCTTCAACACCCTCAACTTTATGTAAGTGTTCTTCAATTTCACGAGGATAAACATTCATACCTTTAACAAGTATTAAATCTTTCTTCCTATCAACAATACGTAAGTTTCCTTCTTCATCTAAAAAGCCAAGGTCACCTGTAAAGAACCAACCATTTTTAAGCACTTCTGCTGTTTCTTTAGGCATCTTCCAATATCCTTGCATGACATTAGGGCCAGAAGCAATGATCTCACCTACTTCGCCTTGTGCTAATTCCATTTGATCTTCATTTATGATCTTCATTGAAACACCAGGGAAGGCCTTACCAACTGAGCCTGGAATTGGGTTTTCAAAAGTATTTGCAGCAAGAACTGGTGACATTTCTGACAAACCATAAGCCTCAATAAGTGGGCGTTTAAATTTTTCTTGAAACACCTTGAATACTTCAGCAGGCAATCCTGAGCCACTAGATAAATGCAACCTAACAGGATAAACAAACTTAATAAACCAACTAGGCATATTAGCTTTTGCTAGTGCTGAATAAATAGATGGTACACCAGCCATCACTGTTGGGCGTTTAAATATAAGAATGTTTTTAAAGTTTTTCTTTTTAAGGTCCATAACAGATTCAAGAATAATAATGCTGCCACCAAGATATATTGGGAACAAAATTGTAACCATTAATGAATAAATATGGAACATAGGTAGAAATAGCAAAAACCTATCGCTTCTTTTAAATGTGTATGAAATTTTAGCCATCTCTAACATGTGTAACAAGTTTGATTGTGATAACATTGCACCTTTAGGCTCACCAGTCGTTCCAGATGTATAGATAATCAAAGCTAAATCATCATGTGTCGCAGGAGATACAACTTCTTTATCGCTCATCTGATTCATTTTATTATAGGCATTGATAGCGCCAGGCAAATCAGGGGCTTCAGAAAAGGAAATTATTGTTTTAAGTTTTTCGCAATATTCATGTATTGGTTTAAGTGAAGCCGTATAATTGTTTGATGTAATTAAAATATTTGTTTCACAATTATTTACAATATATGCAATTTCTTTTTCTTTTAAAAATGTGTTTATAGGTACAACTGCTGCCCCTGCTTTTAACGCGCCAATAAGCGTGTATACAAAATTTGGAGAATTCTCAAGCATAACTGCAACCCTATCACCACGCTTAACACCGTAGTCCATAAGCATGCGTGCAATCTGGTTCGTCATTTTTTCTACTTCAGAGTATGTAACTTTAATATTTTTATAAAATAAAAACTTTTTTCTACCGAGTTGTTTTGCATTGTCTGTAAACATCTGTCCGAGGTTAACTGCTAATTCCATAAAAATTGCCTCATTAATATTATATTTTATCCAAAATCCAAGCGATGTTTTCACCTAATCGCTTTAAACATTCTAATCCTTCTGCATCGTTTTCTACTTCGCCTTTCTCCCAACCGATGCCGTTATTCCAATATGTAGACCCAATAACAACGACATCGTTCAACAGAAAGAAGTTATTGATAGTGTTAAACGCATGCACGCTGCCGGCTCTGCGTACTGCGACCACCCCTGCACCAAGTTTCCTTGCAAGCGCCTTATCATTTGCACCAGACATATAGCTTGCCCTATCTATAACAGCTTTTATTTGTGACGATACATCACTCACATAAGTCGGCGAACCTAATAATATAACATCAGCGTTCACCATTTTTGCAAACAAAGCGTTCATATCGTCATTTAAAATACATTTCATATTCTTATTGTTGTAACATGCCCTGCAAGCAACACAACCACGAATATCTAGAGATGTAACTTGCACAACTTCGCAAACTGCACCTTCATAGTTATGCTTAATACTTTCAAGTACGTTAGTTAACAATATCGAGGTGTTACCATTAGCCCTTGGGCTACCGTTTATAGCAAGTATATTCGCCATATGTTCACCTATAGTTAATATATATCATTTAGCTTAATTTATCAAGTAACCATGCAATATTTTCGCCTAAACGCGTAACTGTTGCGATACCTTCTTCGTCGTTGTTTACATCACCTTTGTCAAGACCTATGCCAACATTCCAATATGTAGAGCCTGGAACAATCATATCGTTGATAAAAAAGAAGTTGTTCATCGTGTTAAATGCAGGTATACCACCAGCACGGCGCACGGCTACAACACTCGCACCAATTTTCCTAGATAATGCCCTATCGTTTGCGATAACGACATCACCTGCTCTATCAATAATTGCTTTCATTTCTGATGACACATCCGCAAAATACGTAGGAGTGCCTAAAATGATAGCATCTGCTGATACCATTTTTTCAATAATCATATTCATGTCATCGTTTATGATACACTTCATATTTTTATTTCTAAAACATGCTGAGCATGCGTTACAACCTTCAAGTTTTAATTGTGCTGTTTCTATAATTTCACACTCAACGTCAGGTTTAATTGCTTTGATACTTTCTAATGTTTTATTTAACAGATGGTACGTATTACCATTTTTACGTGGACTACCATTAATCGCGACAACTTTCTTCATTGTTTTCTCCCTAGTCAATAAGTTCGCTAACTTTATCGTTGAGCGCTCTAATCAATACGCTAGTAGCTTCTTCAATAGTCATGTATGTGCCAGATATTTCGATTTGCTCACTATATTTTACTTGAGCGTTTTTGATATCATATTCTTCTACATCGCCACTTTCAAACTCTGAACCTCTAACAACAAGCTTCGTACAGAAGTCGTTACTGATTAACGTTTGCACAGTGTCTCTAAGTTGGCTAGCATTAAGCACTTGCTTTTGCTTTGGTGCTGTGATTGTGACATCAATCTTTAAGCCACCCATTTCTTCAAGCATGCCTAATAATGCACCTTCTTTTGTAGTTTGAAATTCTGATAGATCGTCTGCAGTAGGAAAGTTAAGCGATAAACCTATCTTTTTATAGTAATCCCACATGAGTGTAGTTTTATCGACATTATCTTCAAATAGTGGCGTAATTTTGATGCCACCTTCTTGTGAAAATTCGTTTAAAAGTTTTTTGAAGCTACCCGCTGCTGCGCCAGTTGCTGCTGCCATACTGAGCATAAATTTGTTAGCTGGGTTAATTATAGCGTAATAAAGCTCGCCAAGGCTACCTTCAACTAAAGGTACGTTTGAAATATCACCCTCTTCGTTAAACCATACAGGCCACGAAGCACGCTCTTTAACTAACGATATAAGAAATGTTTCCGTTTCAAGCACGTCTAGCTTACCATTAATTTTCCATATAAACTTAACTTCGCCAGCCTCGAACACGCCTGTCACTTCTTCGCTAGCTATAATTGTGTTTAAATTGTTGCTGAAATTAATGAAGAAATCTTCATCTGCTGACTCTATAAAATGATATGCTACTGTAGCTTTTTTTTCCCAACTCACGTTATTTGTACCCCCTATATCGTAAATATAAGTCATAAATATAACACATATTTTTTACGATGTAAACTTCATATATGCTTTTACAATTTAGAAATACACCTCACGTATCCTTTGACAAATTTCAAAATTTAAGCTATCGTATGCTGTAAAAGTATCTCTATGAGGGTAACAATATTAAGAACAAAAAACTTCTAACCACACTAGGTATTATATTCGCAGTTGGTATTGTGTGTATATTTACATTGATATTTATGCAGAACTATGCGTTTTTAAAATCGACATCTATTACTGATGAAATAAACATCAAAAAATCTGAAAGCTTCCAAAGCGTATATAACCGAATTTTTGAAGATGTTAAAACGCCAATCGGGTTCGACACTTACTTAAAACATGTAACAAAATTCAACAGCAACATTAAATATGGCTATTACCATGCTGACAATATAACTCTGCACCAATATTTAAACAATATAATGGAAGGCAAGCAAACAACCACAAGGGTTACTATACCTGAAGGGTTCAACTTGTTCCAAATTGCTGAAAGGCTTGAGAATTTGCAAATATTAAAAAGCGAAGAATTTATTGAAGCTGCTTTTGACCGTGAGCTAATATATGAAATATCTGGCTATGAAGTTAGCTCAATGGAAGGCCTTTTATTGCCTAGCACATACCAGTTTGCTAAGTATACTGAGCCTAAAGATATTCTCCTAACGATGCATTATTACTTCAAAAAATCGCTACCAGAAGACTTTGAAGCACTCGCAAAAAAACATAATTTAACAACTTACCAAGTGCTTATACTTGCGTCGATAGTTCAAAAAGAAACATATTCTGATAAAGAATCACCTGTTGTTGCTTCTGTATTTCTAAACAGACTAAAACAAAAAATGCGCCTACAAGCTGACCCTACTATTATATATGGTAAGTTTTTAACATTTGATGGCAATATTACAAAATCAGATATCCGTGATGCAGGCAATGTATACAACACATACAGGCACAACGGTTTGCCACCTACACCGATATGCAATATTGGCGTAGCAACACTAAATGCTACACTTAACCCAGCTGACACAAAATACTTATACTTTGTAGCTGATAAAAATGGCAAACACCTATTCTCTGAAACTTATAGGCAACATACAAACTATGTCAATAGGTACCAAAAGAAATAAGATGTTTGCAGGTATAGATATCGGCAGCAATTCACTTAGAATGTTGATTGCTACTGTAGAAAACAATAAAATCAAAGAAATCCATAACTCATCAAGAGCTACTACTAGACTTGCGAGCAATATTAACGTCACTGGCATGTTGTCGCCTGACTCTATAGATAAATCTATAAATGCTCTCAAAGAGTTCCAATCAATACTCAAAGAATATGATGTTAAACACGTTGTTGCTGTTGCAACAAGCGCCGTTAGGGAAGCTAGCAACGGTGATGAATTTATCACACAGGCAAAGGAAATCGGTATTGATATAGAAGTTATATCAGGTGTCAAAGAAGCACGCACAATGTTGCAAGGTGTTAAAGCTGGAATTAATGTTGACGGCACTTCATTGATATTTGACCCAGGTGGTGGCTCAACTGAGTTCATTATATCTGATAGCGATAATAACGTATTGTTTGCGGAAAGTTTTAAACTAGGCGTAGTGAAGCTTTCTGACACTTTTGATGTAAAGCACAGTGCAAAAGATAATATCGAGCAGTGCACGCAATGTATTGATGAAATACTGAAAGAGCTACAGCTTCCAACTAAAGTTGACTGCGTTATCGCCACAGCAGGCACAGCAACTACCCTTGCTGCAATATCTATGAACATGACAGAGTATGACTGGAAAAAAATCAACGGCTACACACTTGATATCAACGAAATTACACGTATACTTGATATGCTAGTAACGCTGCCTTATGAAGATAGGCGAAATGTTATAGGTATGGATGCAGGCAGAGAAGACTTGATCATACCTGGAATATTGATATTACTATCGGTGATGCGCAAAGGTGGCTATAATAAAATTATGGTATCTGACTTTGGCTTGCGCGAAGGCGCAACTATTGAGGCGTATAAAACTAGTTTATAATATACTTTACAGCTTCCCTATATTCATCTTCGCTTAAGCGCCCTGTTGAGTATAGGTGGCTAAGTTCATCATACTTAGTTTCGAAATCACCATCTGCTACGGTGTTTTCATCAACAGCTACATTTGGCTTCCTCATGCTAAAAGCAAACACTACACCTGCAATCAGCAATACTAGAACAGCAACTACAATTAAAACAATCTCCATTACATTCACTCTCCATTAAACATACACTAGCATAATATGCTGCCCTGTTCAATATTTTTCAATTATATTTAATATCTTTTATATTTCTTGACATATTATATACAATTTTATATTTTAACAAATGGATGGAGGTAATCATGAAACGTTTACAAATTATAGTTATCGGGTTGCTTTTACTGTTGCCAACATTAGCAACTGCAAACAATACTGAGCGAGTTATCGTATTTGCAGCATCTTCACTCCATAACGTGCTTGCTGAAATCGCAACTACATTCAATCAAACATATGATGGAAGCGTCACTATCTCTTACGCTGGCTCAGGTACTTTAGCAAAACAAATCTATAACGGTGCACCAGCAAGTATATACATTTCTGCAAATTCAGTATGGGTTGACTATCTAAAAGAAAACGAATTACTCGTTAACAGCTCGATAAAGGATTTTCTTGGTAACTCGTTAGTTTTAATCACACAGACAGGCTCGCCACACCTTACATTAGACGATATCGCTGATGAAGATAAAATTGTTATCGGCATTGTTGATAGCGTACCAGCTGGCACATATGCAAAGCAAGCATTAGTAGCAATCAATAAATGGGAGAATGTTCAGAAGCATATTGCAGAGGTCGACAGCGTACGCACAGCACTTTCGTTTGTTTCTCGTGGTGAAGCAAAATTTGGTGTAGTATATAAGACTGATGCTATCATTGACGACCGTGTAGACATCGCTGACGAATTTGAAAGTAATACTCACGATAACATAACTTATCCTATTGCTATTATTAAAGAAAATAATTCTGACAGCGCTGCTTTCTTTTATGAATATTTAATGAGCGACGAAGCTAAAACCATTTATAAAAAACATGGCTTTATAGTGGAATAGTATATGGATTTTTTCAACCTTACAACATTTGAAGTCGAAGCAATTAAGCTTAGCTTATTAGTTGGGATATCTTCAGTTATTATCATATTGCCGTTTGGGCTTCTTTTTGGCTATATCCTTGCTAGAAAAGACTTTGTTGGCAAATCATTATTTGATAGCATACTACACTTACCCTTAGTTATGCCCCCTGTTGTTGTCGGCTATCTGTTGCTTGTATTATTTGGCAATAGAGGAATACTAGGTGCGCCTTTAAAAGAAATGTTTGGTTTATCGTTCTCATTTGATTGGAAAGGTGCTGCGCTTGCGAGTGCTGTGATGGCTTTTCCACTTATGGTGCGTTCTATCAGGCTATCTATCGAAGCTATTGATAGCGGGCTTGAAGATGCTGCAAAAACATTAGGTGCGTCACGTTTAAAAATATTTTTCACAATCACACTACCATTATCAATATCAGGCATAATTGCAGGCACTATCCTTGCATTTGCTAGAAGTTTAGGCGAATTTGGAGCAACTATCACTTTCGTATCAAACATACCAAGCGAAACACAAACACTACCACTTGCGCTATATTCGGCATTGCAGCTACCTAACGGCGAAATGCAAGCAATGAAACTTTGTATAATATCAGCCGTTATCGCAATAGTAGCGTTGATTGTATCAGAATATTTCACAAAGATATCTAAAAAGGCATAACATGCATATAAAACTCAAAAAGCAACTAGGCAACACACTTATTGATGTAGAATTTTCACCTAACAAACACAATGTCACTGCGATATTTGGGCAATCTGGTGCCGGCAAAACTTCTGTAATCAACATGATTGCAGGGCTTATCACACCTGATGAAGGTGAGATAGTTTATGGCGACACTACCCTGTTTAGCTCTAGCAAAAAGATAAACCAACCAATCAATAAACGCAACATCGGCTATGTATTCCAAGATTCTAGGCTGTTTCCCAACATGACTGTGCAAAAGAACATAACATATGGAGCAAATAGGAACACACACAACGCCATAACAACTGTAGATGAAGTTGCAACATTGCTTGGTATATCACACTTAATGGATAGATACCCTAAAATGCTTTCAGGAGGCGAAAAGCAACGCGTGGCTATTGCACGTGCGCTATTATCAAACCCTGCTATGTTGCTTATGGATGAACCTCTTGCATCACTTGATAGAAACAGGCGACACGAAATGTTGCAATACTTGAGTAATATACGCTCAAATTTCAATATACCAATTTTTTATGTAACTCATTCATATGAAGAGATTATCCGTCTTGCTGATGATATATTAATTATTGATAACGGCAAAGTTAAAGCTTTTGGAAATACTGTAAAAATAATCAATGAGCAGAATATAAATAACGATAAGAACTTCAACATCTATGGCACAGTATGTGAAGGTGTTATCAAATCATATAACAGCGACACTGAGCTTGCTATTGTTGACTTTGCAGGTGGTGAAGCTGAAATCGCATCAGATAAGATCGAAGTTGGCACAAAAGTCAGGTTTACTATAAACTCATCAGATATCATACTAAGTGCAGAAAAACCACCAATAATGAGCGTCAGAAACGTATATCAAGGTGTTGTAAAGCAAGTAGTATATCGCAATAATCACTTTGCAGACATTCTTGTTGATATAGGCATCGATGTGTGGGTTAAAATATCTAGCCAATCTACAAAAGATTTACAAATTGCCGAGAACTCAACAATATATGTGCTGATAAAAAGTGCATCATTTTCAAAAAGCATAAATATTTTTAGATAGAATATTGATTTTGCTCAACAAATATAGTATTATATTGCATGAAAGAAACAAGGAGTATGGTTATGAACCAAAATGTTAGAGCTACTATAGAAGAAGCACTCGATATTATCCGTGCTGGTGGCATGATTATATTAACAGATGATGAAGATAGAGAGAATGAAGGCGACCTCGTTATGGCGTCACAATTTGTTACACCTGAGGCTATCAACTTTATGGCTACGCACGGTCGTGGTTTAATTTGTGTTACACTCACTGGTGATAGATGCGATGAAATGGGCCTTAAACAAATGGCTACAAGCAACACATGTAAGTTTGGCACAGCGTTCACGGTTTCTGTCGAAGCGCGTGAAGGTGTTACAACTGGCATATCTGCACACGATAGAGCAAGAACTATCCAAGTTCTTATCAACCCAACTTCTACAAAAGATGATATAGCTACACCTGGCCACATGTTTCCTTTAAGGGCACGTGATGGTGGTGTTTTAGTGCGTGCTGGGCAAACAGAAGGCTCTGTTGACTTAGCAAGAATGGCAGGCGTGTTTCCATCTGGCGTTATATGTGAAATCATGGACGAAGATGGTACAATGGCTCGTATGCCATCGCTTGAAAAATACGCTGAAAAACATGGCCTAAAGATCATAACTGTAGCTGAGCTTATCAAATATAGGCTTACATCTGAAGATATTGTGAAAGAAGTATCTTCAGCAACTATGCCAACAGCATATGGCGACTTCAAAATCACAGGCTTTTTAAACACAGCTGACAACCAAGAAGCTGTTGCACTCATCAAAGGCGATATCAACCCTGATGAGCCAGTTCTTGTGCGTGTGCACTCTCAATGTTTAGCTGGCGATATTTTCGGCTCTACCCTTTGCAACTGTTCAACAAAACTACAAGAAGCATTGAAGAAAATTAACGATGAAGGTGCTGGCGTTCTTCTATACATGTATAAAGACACTGATAAATCAGGCTTTTTAAGCACTCCACATGGCTCGCTTGACCCACACGGCGATAACGAACCTGCAATAATCGACTACGGTTTTGGTGCAATGTGCTTACGTAAATTAGGCATCAAAAAACTAAAATTTGTTGCATCTAGCCCTAAGGTTATGAAAGCGATTTCTGGCTATAGCTTAGAAATAGTAGAAGATTAATTTATAAACCATGAATAGTACATTCAATAAACAACTTCAAAAATTATTTTCTGTACTAATCATACTTAATGTTGTGATTATGGCTATACTCATCACAGTTATGACGTATAGCTATAGATCTCACTACAATTCACTCATCAACTTTGGCGACACAGTTACGCGTGCTATCGCAGGCAGTCGCCCTATGTTGCTAAACACTTCACGTGGCAACAACTACTTGCACGACCTTTTTAAAAGCATGTTCGACACAAATATACTTGCTGACATCATGCTGTTTCAGAACCAAAATACTATTTTCGTCCTCAATAGCGACTTTGAAGACATTTATAAATCACTCAATTTTGACTCA
>CAYJDR010000001.1:47014-129095 GCA_964368965.1 uncultured Deferribacteraceae bacterium | reverse complement strand
CACGCCTAACAGCTATCGGACTTGTCATAAAAAAAGATAGCTTAAACAGGTTAAAATATAGTGCAGTTGTTATTATCTTTATATCAATCATGGTTGAGATATTAATTATATACCTCTATAGGCGCACAAAAACTCTTATTGCTGTCAATAATGAGTTTACAAAAAAACTTAAAAATGCTGAAACTGAGGCTGCAACAGGCAGGCTTTCAAATATATTAGCACACGAGATAAAGAACCCACTATCAAGCATATCTGGGCTTATATCTTATGCTGAAAAGAAAGAAACAAGCGAAACAACAAAAGAAATACTCGAAAAAACGCAAGACGAAGTCAACAGACTTTCGACTATCGTAAATGACTTTTTAGCTTATGGCAGATACATTGAAATGCAAGTAACTGATACTGATATACAGTCTATCATCCAAAAAACTTGCACCCTACTAACACATGACGCTGATAAAAAAGGCATTACGATCGATATTAATGATGCTAATTTCAACTGCTCACTAGATAACAATAAGATGTTGCAGGTGTTTGTAAACTTACTTTTAAACGCGTTTGACGCTTCACCTGAAAACGATATTGTAACAATTAATATAAATGATGCGACAAAGGTTGTAACAATAGCAAACAACACAACTCAAGCACTCGACGTTGATGTTGAAAAGTTGTTTGAACCATTTTACACAACTAAAACAAAAGGCTCTGGCTTAGGGCTTGCTATTACTAAAAAGATTGTTGAAGCACATGAGTTTAGTATGTCGGTTGATACTCTATCTCCGTTTACAGTATCTATAAACTTCAACATTAACGGATAAATTTATGAGAAAGATTTTAATTGTTGACGATGAAGCAAACCATCGCTTAATGTTGCGCCTACACCTTGAAGATAATGAATTTGAGTGCTTTGAGGCAACTGACGGTATTGAAGTTGAACAGCTTTTAGAAAAGATTAACCCAGATTTGATACTACTTGATATAACTATGCAAATCATGGATGGATTGACGCTATTACAACGATTAAGAGCTCAAGGTATCAACACCCCTATCATAATGATAACGGCGAATACAGATGTAAAAACAGCAGTATCCGCAATGAAACTAGGCGCTACCGACTTTCTTGTAAAGCCTGTAGATATTGAAGAATTACTAGATTCTGTCGAACGATTACTAACAAATCCTAGTGACGTTGAAAATATTTCGAGTGATATTAGTTATAAATTCAACGGCGTCTATTCAGATAGCAATATGGCAGAAGTGATTAAGTTATTATCAATGGTAGCCCCTACTGATGCGACTGTATTAATACTTGGTGAAAGTGGCACAGGTAAAGAGCTTATTGCAAAATCTATCCATGATAACTCACCTAGGGCGAACATGCCATTTGTGCCTGTGAACTGTGCCGCACTGAATGATAATTTAATAGAAAGCGAATTATTTGGGCATATTAAAGGTGCTTTTACTGGTGCAACAGCGACTCGTGTTGGTAGGTTTGAGCAAGCAAATAACGGCACTATATTTTTAGATGAACTTGGAGAGATACCACTATCAACACAAACAAAACTACTTAGAGTGTTGCAAGAAAAAATATTTGAACCTGTCGGCTCAAATAAATCAATCAAAACAAATGTACGCATAATTGCTGCAACTAATAAAGATATAAAAAGCATGTCTGAAACAGGTGAATTTCGCCAAGATTTGTTTTTCCGACTGAGTGTATTCCCTATCACTATTCCACCGCTTAGAGAGCGTTTAAGAGATATTGAGCCACTCATAAACCACTTTATCGAGAAATATGCTGTTGGATTTGGCAAAAACATAACAAGTGCCACTCAAGAATACATCAACACGCTTAAAAACTATGGATTTCCTGGCAATATCAGGGAACTTGAAAACATTGTAGAGCGTAGCATTATATTATCAACTGATAACAAACTAACCGCAAACACACTGCCAAGTTTAACTGAAAAGAAACAAGATGAACTCAATTTGAAAAGTAATGAAAAAGAAGCAATAGTAAACGCACTAAAACAAGCAGGCAATAACAAAACTAATGCCGCAAAAGCGCTCGGAATATCAAGGCGTGCGTTATACTATAAAATCGAACAATATGGAATAATTGACTAATTCATTAAATAATGTGAATTTGTTGGCACAAGATTGTTTTGTACGTTCATTATATAATATGCTTTATCTAGCGAATTTTCAATAGTATTAGAGTGTTCGAAGAATACTACTAGTTCTTCTTCAGTAAGCTTCTTTGGAGTAGCCTCAAACGTTAACGGGTTAATCCATGAGTTATTTTTCTTGATCCTATAGTCTAAGTGCGGACCAGTTGAATAACCTGTAGAGCCAACATAGCCAACAACTTGGCCTTGGTCAATTTCAACACCTTTCTTAACACTTTTATTAAACCTGCTCATGTGGAGGTAGTAAGTTCTATAACCATTAGAGTGCCTTAGAACAACATAGTTGCCGTTAGCTTTATCATATGCCCTTTTTTCAACAACGCCAGCTGCAGTCGCCATAATAGGTGTGCCTGTCGGTGCAGCATAATCAACACCATAGTGAGGCCTTACTTCGTTTAACACAGGGTGCAACCTAGCACTTGAAAACCTTGAACTAATACGAGAATAGCTTAAAGGTACACGCAAAAAACCACGCTCAAGCCCTTTTCCATCTGGCGAGTAATAACCTTTGTTTTTGCCCTCATTAAAGTAGATAGCTCTATGCACTTTACCTTGGTTTACAAAATCTGCTGCGACTACTTTGCCATATCCTGCATATTTATTGTTAACAAATCTTTTTTCTACCAATATGTTATATGAATCACCTTTACGTATATCTCTAAGGAAATCTATCTCCCACTCGAAGATAGTTGCGATTTTTGAAGCAAGTTCAGCCGTTTCGCCTGTTTTTGATATAGATTCAAAAAGGCTGTACTCAATCTCACCTGATACCATGACTGTAACAACGTGTTCATCATAAGTAGCAACTGTAACAGTTGGTATGCCTTGTTCATCTGTTGTTATTATTATATCTCTATCGTAAGATGCGTTGATTGTGATGCGATCGTCTTCAAGAAGGTACTTCATGCCGACTTTTAAGATGAAATCAGAATACTGTGCTTTGATTTGGTTAGATATAGATGTGATATCAATAGGCGCGTACCTGTTTGATAACATGCCATATAATGTATCGCCAGATTTTACTGTATATACTTCTGCCAATGCAAAACTTTGCATTGAAAAGAATATTGCTAATGTGATTATTAATTTATTTAACATTTAATTACCTTTTGCTCTTTTCCTTTTATATAAAAAAATATACGAAAATACAAGTAAAAAAAGCATTGGGACTAAATAAACTGTTATTGTTTTAACATTTGCTTTAACTAAATCTATGTTATTTCCAACGATATAACCAACATAAGCAAGCACAGTAACCCATATCCCTGCGCCTAATGTGGTGTAGAATATGAACTTTGTTAAGTTCATGCGCACTAAGCCAGCTGGAAATGAAATATACTGCCTAACACCAGGTATAAGCCTGCCTACAAAGGTTGTAATCTCGCCGTGTGTATTGAAAAAAGTTTCAAACTTTGCAAACTTTTCTTCGTTTAAGAAAAAATATTTAGAATACTTCAATAAAAACGTACGCCCAAACCTTGCAGCTATCCAATAGTTCAACAATGAGCCTAAAATAGAGCCGATAATACCAGCCATGATAACTAAAAATAAATTCATCTCACCTTGAGATGCTAAGTACCCACCTGGCGGCACAACAACTTCACTAGGGAATGGAACAAACGAGCTCTCAAGACCCATTAGCAATATAATTCCCATATAGCCTAATCGCCCTATTGTGCTAACTACCCATGCTATTGCTTCACTTGCTAAGTGTAATAAACTATCTATAAATGCTGAGATACTATCCATTATTGTTTAACGCTCCATCATTAATTCATTCGCTTGGTCAAGTGATGCTGGTGTAACTTCACCAGATATCATTGTTGCGATTACGTTTTTTCTATCTATTTCATCAATTTTGCAAATAGTTGTTTTTGACACTCCTTCTTGCTCACCTTTTGTGATATGAAAGTGACAATCACCCTTAGCTGCAACAACAGGCAAATGAGTGATAACAATTATTTGCTTTGAATTACTCAATGTATCAAGTTTTTCTGCTACACTTTTTGCAGCTTTACCACTGATGCCTGTATCTATTTCATCAAATAGTAATGTATCAATGCAGTCAGCATCGGCAAATACTTCTTTAAGCGCTAACATCACACGTGACACTTCGCCACCAGATGCCACCGTCGATAAAGGACCAAGATCAAACCCAGCGTTAGTAGATATGAAAAACTCTGCACTAACACCACCATGACTATCTAATTTACCAGCATTTTTAAACCTTACTTCAAACCTACTTTGAGGCAATTCTAAATCTTTCAAGATAGTAACAACTTTGTTTGATATCTCAAGCGATTTCTCCATGCGGATAGCATTTAGATTATCAGCTTGCTTAATAGCGATATCTTCGAGCGATTTCACATCTTGCTCTAACTTTGCTAATTTCTCATTCGAGAACGATACATTATTCAAATTCTCATCAATTTCATCTCTATACTTTAGCACATCTTCTAGCGTTGTGCCGTACTTTTTCATGATGTTTACGAGTTTATATTTTCTATCTATCAAGTCATTTAGCTCATTAGGGTTTGATAGTTGGTTATCAAACACGCTGCTGATGTATGATACAGCGTCTTTTATATAGCTTTCAGCAGCAGCAAGGCTCTCAGATGCTTTCTCAAGCTCGGTAGCAGTTTTAGCAACGCCACTAATAGCACGCTCTGCACGGCCAACGAGTGAAAGTGCAGATATTTCGCCCTCTTCAAGCATATCAATGCACTGTGCTGTTGCTTCTTTAATCTTTTCAATATTTGATAAGAAATCAATTTTATCATCAATAACACTATCAAACTCTAGGTTAATATCAAGCGAGTTTATCTCTTCAAGTTGGAATTCGTACATTTCTTTCAACTTGCTAGTTTCTGAGATTTGTTCTTTCATCTTTGCTAGCTCACTATACTTTGTTGCATAGTTGCTATATGCTGTTGCATAAGTAGACAAAACAGATTTATCAATAAAATAATCAAGAAATGTTAAATGTTTTGCAGGGTCAAAAAGAACTTGGTGTTCGTGTTGTCCGTGGATATCTATTAAGTATTCGGAAAATTCACGCAGTTTATTTACTGGCGCAACACGCCCATTGATATATACTTTATTTTTACCAGAGTCATCACATTCTCTTGATAATATGAGTTCATCTTCTATTTCATATTGTTCGATAAGTTCGCTAGGAAGTTTGCTTGTGTCAGCAAATATACCTTCAACAAATAGTTTTTGAGATGGGTCACGCAATACTGCCCTATTGAGCCTATCACCCATTAAGAACTTCAACGCACCAACAAGCACAGACTTACCAGCGCCTGTTTCACCTGTGATAACGTTTAGCCCGTTGCTAAACTCTAAACTTGCAGACTCTATAACTGTAAGGTTTTTAACTGCGATATATGTTAACACTACTAGCCTCCCCAGCCTAGTTTATCACGTAGTATATTATAATAATTTCTATCTTTTGCACCAGCAATAAGCGCATATGCTAGCGACTTCTCGATGCGCACAACATAAGTGCTATCAATAGGTTTAACAATTTGTCCATCAAATGTAATAAACGCTTCTGTATTCAAACTTTCGATCTTAATCTCGATTTTGCTTGTTTGAGGCACAACGATCGGGCGCATATTAAGCGCATGTGGGCATATTGGTGATAAAATTATAGTATCCATATCAGGATGAACAATAGGGCCACCAGCAGATATCGTATAACCCGTTGAGCCAGTCGGTGTCGAAACAATAATACCATCTGAGCGATATTTTGACACAAGGTTATCATCAATATATATGCTGAGCTCCAACATACGTGATGGTGCACCTTTATTTATAACAATTTCGTTTAATACTTCCTCTTCGAACTCTACCGAGCCACCAATTTTTCTAATTTCACTAGAGAGTTTCATACGCCTACTGAACATGAGTTTATCGTTCATAAAATCTCTGATTGTTTCTTCAACCATAGAAATATCAAGTTCCATAATAAACCCAAGCCTGCCAAAGTTAAATGCTAGCATAGGTATGTTTATTAAGCGAAATAGCCTTGCAGTATATAGCAATGTGCCATCGCCACCAAGTACTATTACGAAGTTGGCTTCTTTGCGCATTTCTGAAATAGTATATGGTTTCAGATCTCTATCTAATGTCAGGCGTGCAAGTGTACACTCATCAAACATCGGGATAACATTATATTTATCAAGTATTTTTAATACTCTAATAACTTCACTACTTAAATCGCCTTTAAACTTTACAATAATGGCTGCATTAGTCATCAAACTCACCTCTGATTAGGTTATAGTCTTGCTCAAATTTTTCATCAGTATACATGAAATACGCTAAATATTCAACATTACCTTTTGCACCAGTTATCGGTGATGTTGTAAACCCATTTAGTTTATAGCCATATTCTGCGGCAAACTCAGCAATATCAAGGCTTACACGTAAATGTACTGATTTATCATGCACTATTCCGCCTTCCTCAATTTCACCACGTTCAGCTTCAAACTGGGGTTTAATGAGTGCAACAAACTTACTACCGTTTCGCATAAATTGTATTGTAGATGGAATGATTTGCGTTAATGATATAAAAGAAACATCAGTCACGATATAATCAACTTGTTCGCCTATTATGTCGAAATCTATTGTACGAAAATTGGTGCTTTCAAACAACTTAACTCGCTCATCACGCCTAAGCCTATCAAGCAGCAAGTTATAGCCAACATCTATCGCATAAACTAGCTTTGCACCCGCACGCAAGGAAATATCGGTAAAGCCACCTGTTGATGAACCTATATCCATAACTGTTGCGTCTGTCATGTCTAGTTTAAATAGTTGAACAGCTTTTTGAAGTTTGTAACCACCACGACTAGCAAATTCTGTACGTTTTTTTAAACGTACATCTGCTGTGACTTCTACTTTATCACCAGCTTTGTCTATTCGCTTATCATCTGCTATGGCAAGTCCAGCCATGATAAAACGCCTTGCTTCATTAATATCAACGGCAAGTCCTCTTTCTACAAGCAAGTTATCTATGCGATCTTTTTTCATAGTCGTTTGCAGATTTCCTCAAACACAGACTGAGCATCTATGCCTAAAAAATTACGCAATTCGCTAACTGTACCGTGTTGAACGAATGCATCAGGCAAACCAACCTTCATAACTGGCACATACACGCCATTATCAACTAGTTTATTAACAACAGTTTCGCCAGCACCGCCCCTAATTGAACCATCTTCCATAGTTACAATTAGCTTCTTGCCACGTGCTGAGTTTACAAGCTCATCCAATGCATTATCTGAAAAAGGCTTTAAGAACCTTAAATTGATTAATGAAGTACTTGTGTTATTTTCAATCAGTAAATTATATAGTTTATATGACTCTTCAAAAATATGCCCAGTAGAAACTATTAACACATCATCGCCACTACAGATTGCTTCAATCATGCCGAGTTCAACTTCCTTTTTCTCAAATGGATAAGTTTGAACGTCGCCTCTTGGATACCTGATCGCTACAGGGAAGTCACACTCAAGTGATAAATCCATCATAGCGTTGAACTCGTAATCATCTTTCGGCAAAAATATTCCCATGTTAGGTATAGCATTTAACAACGATATATCAAAAGCACCATGATGTGTAGCACCGTCAGCACCAACTAAACCACCCCTATCTATACAGAAAGTGACAGGTAGGCAATCTATTGCTACATCATGTATAAGTTGGTCGTAAGCACGCTGTAGGAATGTCGAATAAACAGCAAAATATGGACGATAACCACCTAAGGCAAGCCCCGCAGCAAAAGCTGTGGCATGTTGTTCTGCTATGCCTACATCGTGAAATTTATCAGGATATTTTTCAGAAAATGCTTTCAAACCTGTGCCGTCTGTCATAGCTGCCGTGATTGCAACGACACGTTCATCTATGTTTGCTAATTCAACAAGTTTGTTACCAAATAAGTTTGTCCAAGATATTTTCTTGCTACTAGGCGCCTTACCAGATTCAACATCAAAAGCACTAACACCATGGAACCTATCAGGCTCACATTCGGCAGCTTCATAACCTTTGCCCTTAGTTGTAACCACATGCACAAGCACAGGCATATTTTGTAAGAAGCCATTATTTATTGCTTTTTCTACATCTTTTATCTTATGGCCGTCAATTGGCCCGATATATTTTATGCCTAAGTTTTCAAATATTAAGCCAGGTGAAACAAAACCAACAACAGAGCTTTCAATCCTCTTTGCAAAGCTGATGACTTTATCTCCAAGTGGAGCATCTTCAATAATATTTTGGATATCTTTTTTTATTGTAGTGGCTAATTGCCCGTTGATAATTTTAGATAAATACGTAGCGATACCACCAGTATTTTTACTTATTGACATTTCGTTATCATTTAAGATAACCATTATATTTTTGTTTTCTAAGTTACATAGGTTGTTAAGAGCTTCAAACGCTTGCCCGCCACCCATTGCACCATCACCAATTACTGCAACAACTTTCTGCTTATTCTCTTTATAACTGTTCGTAGCATGTATGCCCATAGCGACGGATATAGACGTGCTCGTATGGCCAGATATACTTTTATCATACGGGCTTTCAGACGGTTTAGTGAACCCACTTATGCCACCAAATTGGCGTAGTGAATAGATTTTATGGAGCCGATCTGTGAGAATTTTGTATGTGTAGCTTTGGTGCCCAACGTCCCATATTATGCTGTCCTTTTCTAAATCAAGTGCACGCATGAGTGCTATCGTTAATTCAACCACACCAAGATTAGGAGCAAGATGTCCACCGTTCTTAGATACTACATCAAGTATTAGCTCTCTAAGTTCTTCGGCTAATTTGTCTAGCTCATTATAGCTCAAGTTTTTTAAATCTTCAGGAAATTTACGTGTATATAAAAGCCCTGTTTCTTTAATATCCTCTATGATTTCCTCTCAATAACCATGTTCGCTATATCAACAAGAGTGTTCGACTTCTCACCATAAACTTGAACAAGTTCGACAGCTTCATCAACTAGTTGTTGTGCGATGGTTTTCGATTTATCGACGCCATATATTACAGGATATGTGATTTTGCTGTTTGCTTCATCACTACCGATTTTTTTACCAAGCACTTCTTCAGTAGAAGTTATATCTAATATATCATCAGCTATTTGAAATGCTAAGCCGATATTTTCACCATACTTCATTAAACGGTCATAGTCTTCACTACCACGTTTATTTGCAAGCACTGCACCCATACTCGACGAATATTTAATAAGTGCTGCTGTTTTGTGTAAGTGTATAAATTCAAGCTCTTCAAGGTTTGAAGCACCATCATCTGAGATAATATCAAGATATTGCCCTGCGACCATGCCTTTATCACCAGCAGCTATTGAAAGTAAATTAACAGCATCTAGGCGAACTTTATCACATAAGTCAGGTGTAAATGCTCTATCAGAAATAAACTCAAAAGCCTTTGTAAGCAATGCATCACCAGCTAAGATAGCTTCTGCATAGCCGTATTTTATGTGATTTGTTGGCTTGCCACGGCGTAAGTCATCATCGTCCATTGCTGGCAAATCATCGTGAATAAGTGAATATGCGTGCAACACTTCAATAGAACCAGCAAAAGGAATAACACTTTCGATATCATCAAAAAACACACTCGCAGATGCAAACATTAACGCTGGCCTAATCCGCTTACCACCAGATAAAACACTATAACGCATACCTTCTGTAAGTTTAGCAGTATATGAGTTATACTCTGTTAGATTAGCGTTAAGCCAATCATCTGTAAGCTTTGCATATTGTTCTAGCAATTCATTTAAACTAGTCATCATCGCCTGCATCAAATGTTTGTGTTGATACTTCGCCGTCACTGTCAACCGATAATACCTCGTTGATAGATTGTTCCGCATTCAGTAATGTTTTTCTGCAATCGCCAGAAAGTTTTATGCCTTCTTTAAAAAGTTTTATTGAGTCATCAAGTGAGCATTCATCATTCTCTAACTTGCTTACGATCTCTTCTAAACGTTTTAAATCTTTTTCAAAATTTTTAAAGTTATTTACTTTTGAAGTTGGCATAATGTTTTCTCCGCATTACCTTTAGCTTTTACTTTATACTCAGCGCTTTCGATTATCCCCTCTTCTGATATTAAAAAAGTTGAACGGATAATACCCATATATTTTTTACCATACATAGATTTTTCGCCATAAGCTGAGTATTTTATAGCTACTTCGTTTTCAGTATCTGACAATAGTATAATATTTAGTGATTGTTTTTCTTTAAACTTAACATGGCTTTGCACGCTATCAGGGCTAACGCCAATAACAATAGTATTAGCTTTTGTGAACTCGTCAACTAGCGATGTAAACTCAATAGCTTGCGCTGTGCAACCAGATGTATTATCTTTCGGATAGAAATATAGTACAACCTTTTTGCCTAAATAATCAGTAAGTGAAACAGTTTCGCCTGAGTCTGATAGTAGCGTAAACTCAGGTGCTTTGTCGCCAACATTTAGCACATTAGCCCCCAATTTTATCTTTTTTGTAGCCGCCAGCAAGTTGCCCGCATGCGCCGTCAATATCAGAGCCTAGTCGCTTCCTGATAAAAGCTGATAGATTATTCTTCATAAGTTCATCTTGGAATTTTACGACATGACCCATTGCAGGTGAACTAAATTCTGAAAATTCTGATTCATTATACACAATCAGATTTACTTTAACCTTCATACCTTTTAATAGCTTAACAAGTTTTTTTGCATCATCAAGTGAGTCGTTTATGTTTCTCATCAAAACATACTCTATTGTGATACGCTTACGTTTATCAAGTTCAAGCTTCTTCAGAGCACTAATAAGCACATCAAGTGGGTACTTGTTTGATACAGGCATAATCTTCTTGCGTTTTTCTTGAGTAGGTGCATTGATAGATACAGCTAGATTGACTGGTGTATCCATATCAAATAAAACGTCTAGCTCCTTAACAAGCCCTGATGTAGACACAGTGATACGCCTATGCGAAAAACCAAACGCATCTTCATCGAGTAATATTATTAATGCTTTCTTTAAGTTTTGGATATTATCTAACGGTTCGCCCATGCCCATAAACACAAGGTTTAAGAGCCTGATGCCAAACAACTCGTCAGATTTTGCACGTAGATATGCAACTTGAGCAAGTATCTCGCCTGTAGTAAGGTTTCTTTTAAAACCTATTGCACCTGCAGTAGCGCAAAATACGCAACCCATACGGCAACCTACCTGTGTAGATATACAGCCAGATACCCTATCACCATCTTTAAGCAGTACGCTTTCGATAGTTTCTCCATCTTCTAATTTGAACAGATACTTGATTGAACCATCTTGTGAAACAGTATTAGATACTTCTTCAATATATGTGAGGTTAAAATCTTTTGATATTGTATCACGTAACGCTTTTGGCACGTTAGTCATCTCATCGTAAGACTTTACATGGGCGTTGTGCACCCAGTAATATATTTGTTTTGCTCTAAACGGTTTATCGTTATAGCTTTTAACGATATTTGATAACTCATCAAGCGTAAAATCATTTAACGCTTTCATTTATAACCTATTGTGATATTTGAGATTTTGCTTCTTCGTCAGTCGGGAATATTTTAAACAACTTATCTAAGTTAGTGTGCGAGAATATAACAAGTACATCGTTACTAACGTTAGTTAGGTACAACGGTTTGCGAGCATCTTTAACACCACGTAAAATTTGGATAAGTTCTCTAAGCCCACTACTGTTAAGGTAAACAACACGAGAGAAGTTTATAATAACGGCATCGTTTTCTGTTATTTCAGAAAATATTTCGTTCCTAAGTGCTTCGCCAGTGTAAGAATCAATCTCATGTAATGGATGAAAAATAACTACATTCTTGTTATTATCCAATGTTTCTTGTTCTTTGCTAAATGTCATTTGCCTACCTTCTTGCCATTTGGCGTAACTCTATTTGTCTTTTAAAAACATATTTTATGATCTTGTCACGATCAGTTTCGCGCATATTTCCAAACTTAATACCAATATCATATTTATCTTCAGGTGCAGGTATAAGCCTAACAACTGTGCCATAAAACTTACCCAACGTAGGGATAGTTTCAGTAAAATCTATCTCAACATGTTGAACGCCAGAGTATTGCTTATCAGATATCATCCTAAGGCCGCCACCTGATATATCCATACAAAAAGCGTTATCAAAATATACTCGTTGAACATCATCGTAAACTTCAGCAGGTACAGCATACACCCTAACTTTTTCCATGATGCTTATTCTGAAAAATTCTCTGAATTCACTTTTTTGTATAACGTCTGGTATGTCAACTTCATATAATGTCAACTGGCCAGATAGAACACGACCACCGACTCTACTTTGAAAGAAGTACCTTCCACCAGAAGACATGAAGCTGATCTCTACGCGCATACCCTTATGGATAAGCATAGGGACACCCTTGTCAGATGGTGCACTGATGAGTATAGTATCTTTTCTAACGTCTTCAATCCTAGTATCGTACACGGTATGAACGCTTGAATCTAAGGCTACGATATTAACCTTAGAATTAATCGACAACGCTGCACGATGATTTACAGTCTTTTCCACTATTCTTCTCTCAAATTAATCTTTCTTAAAGTTTCTACTACCAGGTTTCACTAGCTCAATGCCTTGTGCACAAAGTGGGCATTCATCAGCACTATAGCTAACGACATCTGCACTTGCAAGTGACATATAAGGCACACCAAAGTCAGCTTTACCCTTACTTCTATCTATAATAGACACAACAGCAACGATTTCTCCGCCTGCTTGCCTAATTGCTTCCATACACTCTTTAGTAGATTTACCAGTACTAACGACATCTTCTGCAACAACGACTTTTTCACCTTTGTAAAGTTCAAAGCCGCGTCTGAATTGCATAACGCCATCAACACGCTCTGTAAATACAGTGCGCTTTTTTAACTGGCTAGCGAGCTCATATCCAAAACGGATACCACCTACAGCTGGGCTAACAACTGTAGTGAAATCTATATTATATAACTTATCGGCTAAAACACCAATAACCTTACTAGCAATGTGTGGATATTGCATTACTCTTTCTGATTGTAGATACTCGTTTGAGTGCAAACCAGAGGAAAGCAGAAAGTGCCCTTTTAGTAATGCTGCATTTTCTTCATAAATCTTAAGTATTTCTTTGCTATCCATAAATATTAAACCATCTCCTTCGTAATCATGTCAACTGCAAGTATTGGATCTGCTGCGGCAGTAATCGACCTGCCAACAACTATATAATCAGTTTTAAACTCTTTCGCCATGCTAGGTGTAACTACACGTTTTTGGTCGCCAACTGAGTCATCTTTTAATCTAATGCCTGGTGTGACTGTTATAAAATCACTACCGAGCGCCTCTTTAATAGCTACTGTTTCAAGTGCTGATGATACAACACCATCTAGTCCACTTTCCTTAGCGCTTTTTGCTAATAGTTTAACATATTGCTCTGGAACTGATTCAACAATACCGTATTCACCTAAGTGTTTGCTATCAAGGCTTGTAAGTAAAGTTACGCCTATCAACAGCGGGCGTTTGCCATATTTCACACCAGCTTCGTTGCATTTATCAACACAAGCGCGCATCATGTCATAGCCACCTTGGGTGTGAACATTGACCATATCAACACCATAGGAGCAAGCAACTGCAACAGCTTGAGAAGCTGTGTTCGGGATATCATGAAATTTTAAATCAAGAAAAACTTTCTTATCCTTCGATTTTAAAAATTCAATAACCTTATAACCGTTAGAAACAAAAAGTTCTAACCCAACCTTGTAATAATCAACTTTATCGCCTAATTTAGCGACAAGTTCTTCTACTGGTTTTATATCATGATAATCTAATGCGGTAATTAATTGCACAGCAACCTCAACATATTAATTCACTATTACATTTCATTATATACTATTTTGTTTTTCTTTTCAATAAATAATACATGTTTAAGCAACAAAATCTCATAAAATATTTATGTTGATATACATTAAGGTTTGGAAACTACGCTTTTATTGCTTTTGTAGGGCAATGAGCCAAGCATTCGCCACAGTCTGTACACAAGTCATGCGATATTGTCGCAACGAAATTTGTGATAGTTATAGCACCCGTTGGGCATTTCTTTTGACATAGCGTACAACCGATGCAAGCAGTTGGACAGATTTTACGCTTCTCGCCACCTTTCATCGTACTTGAACACGCTACATAATGAGCTGTATTTGAACTATTAATCTTTATTAAATTTTTAGGGCAAGTGCTAACACAAACACTACATCCCACACATTTTTCAGGGTCTACGATAGCTATGCCATCAATTATTTTAAGTGCGTCGAATTTACAACTTCTAACACAGTTCCCATAGCCTACACAAGCACTTACGCATTGCTTATTACCACCGTTTATCATAGCTACTGACATGCAGTCTTCAACACCTTCGTATTCGTACTTGATTGCACACTGTGTGCCATTGCAAGCGATATAGGCCTTTTTTGTTTGAGCTTCTGTGCCTGATACGCCCAGTATATTTTCAATCTCTTGCAACTGTTCACTAGCAAGTGATGGGCAAGCATTTGGCAATTCTGTTCCATTAGCGACGGCTTTTGCCAACTCTGTACAGCTTGCATAGCCACAGCCACCACAGTTTGCACCGCCTAAATAGTCTGATATTCTCTCAATATTTTCATCTTTTTGAACGTAAAAATACTTAGATGCAACAAACAATAACGCACCACAAGCAACCCCTGCAAATATCATTACTAATATTGGTACCATTATTTAACCATCCCTGCAAAGCCCATAAACGCAAGCGATAATATACCGGCTGTAATAAACGCAATAGGCATACCTTGAAATAAACGAGGCACATTTGAATAATCTAGCCTTGTACGCAACCCTGTAAATAAAATCAACGCCAACGCAAAACCTACAGATGTGCCAAATGTAAAGAACAACATCTCAATGAAAGAGTACTCATATTGTATATTCAATAAAGCTACACCAAACACTGCGCAATTTGTTGTAATTAAAGGTAGGAATATACCTAACCCAGCGTACAAATCTGGTGATGTTTTCTCAAGCACAATCTCAACAAACTGCACTAATGAGGCTATAACTAATATGAAAACAAGCGTTTTCAGATAATCTAAATTATGGGGTTGTAATACTAGCTTTTCAAGCAGCCATGTAACTGATGACGATATCATCATAACAAAAGTAACGGCCATGCTCATACCGAAAGCTGTTTCGTACTTCTTAGACACACCCATGAATGGGCATATACCTAAAAACTTTATCAATATAATATTATTAACTAATGCAGCGCTAATAAATAGCAGAATTAACCCAGTCATCTATTGCACCTTTTTATCCATAATATATAAGTAGCCAACCATCAAAAAACCTAATGTTATGAACGCACCTGGAGGCAATATCATAACTATTATAGGGTTAAAGCTACTAGGAAAAAGCTCTATACCAAGCAATTTGCCTGTGCCTAATATCTCCCTGATGCCACCTAAAATAGATAACACTAATGTAAACCCTATGCCTGTGCCTAGTGCGTCTAATATTGAGTTAAACACGCCATGTTTAGATGCAAAAGCCTCAGCCCTACCTAATACGATACAGTTTACAACAATTAGTGGAATAAATAAGCCTAACACTTGGTGGATATCAAAAAAGTATGCCTTCATAAATAAATCGACCATAGTAACAAAGCTTGCTATTACGACAATATACGAAGGTATACGCACATTTTTCGGTATATATTTTGCAATCAAGGAAATAACAATATTAGAGCACAATAAAACACTCATTGTTGCAAGCCCCATGCTAAAACCGTTCATCACGGACACTGTAACAGCAAGTGTTGGGCATAATCCTAGAAATTGTTTAAAAATTGCATTGTTTTTAAATATGCCATCTGTTAAGTACGATAATTTCATAACTCACCCATGATGATATTGTTTTGAATAAACGCTAATGCATATCTAACAGCCTCTGCAACAGCCCTAGGGCTAATTGTCGCACCGCTGAATTCGTCTATCTCGCCACCGTCTTTCTTTACATATATTTTATCGGCATCGTTTCTTCCAACAAAAGTCGAACGCCAATCAGCATCTATAATTTTATCACCTAGTCCGATAGTTTCAGCATGTGATAACACTTCTATGCCTGATATATCGCCATGAATATCAACACCAACTAGCACTTTAATATCACCACTGTAGCCTTTTGAGCTCACCCATTCAACTGCATAGCCTATACGATCATCACCTTTTTTGAACACGTATACTGTTTTATCGTCTATTATAACTGTGTCGTTATCAGGGCTATTGTCATAGTCACTAACAACTGCGGATAGACCTTGCAAAAATTTATTGCGTTCTGCTTCTGCAATTAAATCTTTAGTTGCATAGTTCGTCATCGAGAGCAATAAACCAGCAACTGTGCATATTAGCGTAAGTGTTCCAACAAGTGATATCATGTTCTTCATACGCTTTTAACCTTGCCAAACGGTTTATTTCTAACGTATTTATCTAATAACGGTACACATGCATTCATAATAAGTATCGCAAAAGCAACGCCTTCAGGATATGTGCCAAAACATCTAATCAACACAGTTAACAAGCCACACCCAATACCGAATAACAGTTTACCGTTTTTAAATAGCGGAGATGATGAATAATCAGTCGCCATAAAAAATGCACCAAGTAACAATCCACCACTTAAAATATGAGTGAACGGATCAAGCATTGCTTCTGGCTTAAAAGCCCATAATGCAAACGTCATCACAAATACTGTGCCTATGAATGCTACTGGGATATGCCACGATATTACGCGCCTATACATTAAGTATAAACCACCTAATAACAACAATAATGGTGAAGCTTCACCCAATGAACCACCTGAAGAAAACAATAAACTCTTTAAGTTCAATAATGTATGCTCTATCTCAGCGTCCATTGTTAGCGCTGTTTGATAGCCTGTTAATGTTGTTGCGCCACTCGCTTGGTCAACAACTATCCATTGGCTAGTTTGGTATGGAAATGATAATAATAAAAATGTACGACCTAGCAACGCAGGGTTAAAAGGATTTTGCCCAACGCCACCAAACACACACTTACCAACAATAATCGCAACAAAACTACCAACACCTATCGCCCAATATGGCATGGTTGGAGGTAGGCACATTGCAAGCAATACACCCGTAACCACTGCACTAAAATCATTAATACTAACAGGTAGTTTTGCAACTTTATTAAATGTATACTCAAAAAAAACACAAAATGCTATTGACACTGCATAAGTCATAAAAACTTGCAAACCGTATAAATATGCAGATGCTAATATAACTGGAACTAATGCCATAACAACATGTTTCATTATATTTTGTGTATCAGTATTTGACTTATTATGTGGAGCTAGTGATAACTTTGCAATCATGAAATTATGCTCCCTTTTTACTGTTCATAACTAAGCGTTTGCCAATCTTGATAGACTCTGCTAATCGCCTAGATGAAGGACATATATATGAACAACAACCACATTCGATACAGCTCATTGCATCGTTATTTGTAAGGTTGTCAACATCATTCTTTGTATAAAATTTTTCTAAATCTGTAGGCGAAAGCCCCATAACACATACTTCGATGCATTTGCCACATCTTATGCATTGCATTGGCTCTATGGCTTCTTTATCATCAAACAGCAACACGCCGCTTGTTGTTTTTAGCACAGTATAGTCGGCACTAGATAAGGCTTGCCCTGTCATCGGGCCACCCATAACGATTTTCTTTTGTTCGTAAGGGTTTTGAGTAAACTCTAATAAACGGTTTATAGGAGTACCTAATTTTGCTAATACGTTCACATGGTTGATTGTATCGCCTGATACTGTCAACACTCGCTCAAAAAGTGGCTTATTGTACGCAATAGCTTCATAGATTGCATACATTGTTGCAACATTTTGCACAACTACAGATACACTGCTAGGTAGCTTACCAGCTTCAACAACCCTGCCTAGCACTGTGTATATGAGTTGCTTTTCGCCACCTTGTGGGTATAACGATTTTGTAGTAACTATATCAACACCATATTCGCTAGCGTATTTTGTTAGCGTTGCTATTGCGTCTGGCTTGTTATCTTCAACAGCTATTATTGCGGCACTTGCACCTAATAAATCTTTAACATGTTTTGTAGCTTCAAGTATTTCTGATGGCTTTGTTAACATAAGCACATTATCACACATGAGATATGGTTCACACTCTGATGCGTTTATAAGTAGCGTGTCAATATTTTCAGCCTTTAGTTTTATGCTTGTTGGAAAACCAGCACCGCCTAAACCGACGATGCCAGCATTTTGAATATGTTCAATTAACGAGTCAGACTCTACCATCGGCACAAACTCGCCAGTTTGCTCGCATGCTTCGATAATACAGCCTTTTACAGTACCCAATGAAGGGTGTGGAACGTCTTTAACATCTTTGATAATACCATCAACAGGGGAATACAGAGGGACAGATAAGCCAGCACCAGCCTTAGCAATCATTGTGCCAGCACGTACTTCTTCGCCCTTTTTTACAACAGCCTCAGATATCGCACCAATATGTTGTGCAAACGGTAAAATAAACTCATCACCACTACGCACATCCATCGTTAAGATATCGCTACCTTCTGCAAATTTATTTTCTTCTAGGTGCACTCCACCTAATAGTTTTTTCATCAAAGTTGTTAGATTTTTCCTTTGTATTGCAAAACTCTTATATCTGTAGCTGCAAGTAACTTATCAGCTAAATCATCGTTGTAGTCTTCGATATAAACAATTTTACTAATACGTGCATTTATAATCATTTTGGTGCATATTGAACAAGGTTTAGTTGTGCAATAAAGTGTAGCACCAGCAATCGGTATACCGTGAACAGCTGCTTGTATAATAGCATTTTGTTCAGCGTGTAAACCTCTGCAGATCTCGTGACGTTCGCCACTTTTCACATTAAGTTGCTGGCGTAAGCATCCTACTTTATCGCAATGTTCAACCTTAGTTGGCACACCGTTGTAACCAGTAGATAGCAACCTATTATCAAGCACTAGCACCGCGCCTACCTGCCTTCTTATGCAAGTAGAACGCGTTGCCGCAACTTTAGTCATTTCAATAAAATATTCGTCCCAGCTAGGCCTAACCATATCTTAATACAATGTGCCTTTGTATAGTGGGAACTCAGCACATAGTGCTTTAACTCTTTCTCTAACTTCAGCAATCTTAGCATCGTCGTTGATGTTTTCAAACACATCAGACATACAATCTGCGATAATTTGCATTTCAGCTTCTTTCATGCCACGTGTAGTAACAGCTGGCGTACCAACCCTGATACCACTAGTAACGAATGGAGATAGAGTTTCAAACGGAATAGTATTTTTGTTAGTTGTAATGTTCGCTTTATCAAGTGCGATTTGGCAATCTTTACCAGTTAAGCCTTTTGATTGAACATCTATCAACATTAGGTGGTTATCAGTACCGTTAGATACAATCCTGAAACCTTTATTTTTTAAAGCTTCGCAAAGTGCGCTAGCGTTTTTAACAAGTTGTTGTTGGTAAGCTTTAAACTCAGGTGAAGCAGCTTCTTTCAATGCAACCGCTTTAGCAGCTATGATGTGCATTAATGGGCCACCTTGCATACCTGGGAAAACTTGAGAGTTAATAGCTTTACCGAACTCTTCCTTAGCTAAGATTAAACCACCACGTGGCCCTCTTAGTGTTTTGTGAGTTGTTGTAGTAACGATATCAGCGTATGGAACTGGGTTCGGATGGCAACCAGCTGCAACTAAACCAGCGATGTGTGCCATATCAACCATCAAGTATGCGCCAACTTTGTCAGCGATTTTTCTGAACGCTTCAAAGTCGATTGTTCTTGCATATGCACTTGCACCAACAACTATCATCTTTGGTTTATGTTCCATAGCTAGTTTTTCAACGTTATCATAGTCGATTGTTTCTGTTTCTTTTGATACACCGTAAGGGATAACGTTAAAGAATTTACCAGAAAAGTTTACAGGGCTACCGTGTGTTAAGTGGCCACCATGAGATAAATCCATACCTAAAATAGTGTCGCCTGGTTTTAAAACAGCAAAATATGCTGCGAAGTTTGCTTGGCTACCAGCGTGTGGTTGAACGTTTGCATATTCAGCACCGAATAATGCTTTTGCTCTATCAATAGCTAATTGTTCAGCAACATCAACATATTCACAACCGCCATAGTAGCGTTTATCAGGGTAGCCTTCAGCGTATTTGTTTGTTAATACAGATCCAGCAACCTCTAATACAGCTGGGCTAACAAAGTTTTCACTAGCGATAAGTTCGATGTGCTCTTCTTGTCTGCCTGCTTCTTTCATTATCGCATCATAAATTTCTGTGTCGTACTGTTTTACGTTTTCGTATAAACTCATTCCTAAACTCCTAAATAGTGTTATATTTTATTTATCTAATTTATCAATTCTGTTTTGGTGTCTGCCACCTTCAAAATCAGTTGCGAACCATATATCTACCATATCTTTCACAACTGAAACGCCTGTCGTATTAGCACCTAGCACTAATATGTTAGCATCGTTATGCATTCTGCTCATTTTTGCAGTAAATGCATCGTGGCAAAGTGCAGCACGTATCCCTTTATGCCTGTTAGCAGCAATTGAAATACCAATGCCTGAACCACAAACGAGAATACCCTTTTCAGTTTCTTTTGATAAAATGCTTGATGCTACCTTATCAGCGTAATCGGGATAGTCGACAGATGATGTATCGTATGTCCCTTTATCTTCAACAGTGTAGCCTTTTTGCTCTAAGTAACCCACAAGTTCCTGCTTTAGTGCAAATCCTGCATGGTCTGAGCCGATTGATACTTTACAAGACATAAATCCTCCCATCTTATTTAAAGTATACCAGAATTCCCATATCGTCAATAGCGTAATAACTAACTAACAATATTAATTATTTTATAACTTATAATTTTATTATTTTCTTCAACAAATTCAATAGCATTGAACATTTTTTTACCATTCACTTCTACTTTCATCTTAGGTTTTTGAAAAGATGTGAAGCGCTCAATGCTGCCGCTTGCTTCCATGCCAATGCAACCATCTGCACTGCCACACATGCCAACGTCAGTAATATACAGCAGATTATCGTTTAATAGCCTCAGGTCGTTTGTTTGCACGTGTGTATGTGTGCCATAAACAACATTAGCCCTCTCAGATACATAGTGTGCAAATGCAACCTTTTCAGCTGTAGCTTCTGCATGAAAATCTATGATAATAAACGTATCTTTTATGCTATCATAAATTTTATCAAACGCCTTGAATGGATCATCTGCAAACCCCATAAAAACTCTGCCAAGTAAACTAATAATGGTGTATTCCTTACCGTATATCTCAACAGTTTTATACCCCACACCTAAAGCATCGCCATTATGATTTAATGGGCGTATGAAGTTATCCCATCTGTTGATATGCAGTGCCGTATCAGGCCTATCCCATGTGTGGTTTCCACCGGTGATAATGTGCACACCAGCGTTAATCAACTCGCTATAAACCCTATCTGTAATACCAAAACCAGATGCAGAATTTTCACCATTAGCAATAATTAAATCGTATGATTTTCTATCAACATCTTGGAGGTATTGTTTAACAGCTTTTCTGCCAAGTTTGCCAACAATGTCGCCAATAATTAATGTCTTCAAATGCCTACTCGTCTGGGAAAAACCCATGGTTAAACAACTGGCGCTCAAGCGGTCTATCAAAAGTGCTCCAGTTGCCTGGTTGTACATCTTCTTTTTCAAAAATATCGTCTAGTGCAGCCATTTTAGCATCTATATTATCAACATAATGGAGCAATAATGCTTCTTTTATTTTAGGTCGCTTTGGTGAGCCATATTCTAAAAGACCGTGATGGCTAGCAATCATGTGTAATAATAACAATTTAGCTTCTTTTGGAAAATCTTCAATATTTGCAATATATTCTTTCACGATATCCATACCGATAATTAAGTGGCCTAAAAGTCTGCCAGCATCAGTATATTCAAATGCAGATTCGCTGTTAATTTCAGCAACTTTACCAACATCGTGGAAAAGTGCACCCATCAATAGCAACTCTTTATTAATAACACCTTTGCCATAGTAATCGGCAAGTAATGCACCAATTTTTAGCATAGATAAAGTATGTTCGAGTAAACCGCTAATATATGCATGGTGAACAGACTTTGCAGCTGGATGTTTCACAAATTCGCCGAAAAACTTTTCATCGTTTAAGAAAGCTTCATAAAGTGATACGAAGTAAGGGCTCTTAATATGTTGTGATAAAACAGCTTTAAGCTCTTCAGCCATAACTTTTGCATCTTTTGCTGATTTTGGTAGAAAGTCGTTTTGGTCAGCGTCTTCAACAAGTTCCATATCGCTAACTTTAAGTTGTGCTACTCCGTTATATTGTTGTAGAACACCTGTAACTTCAACTACATTACCCTTTTCAGCTGTAAATTTCAACTTTTGTGCATCAAACATAATGCCATTTATTGAGTTGCTTTCAGTATCTGTAAGCACCATACGATAATATGGACGATTATCTTTAGTTTGTGCAGTAATAAGGTTGAATATCATATATTTTTTCTTGCTTATTGTCATATCCATGTTGTGTAAATCCTTATTCAGAAGCGAACGAGTCTATATCTTCTGTTTCTTCAGTTTTTATATCTCTGATGCTGACGCCCTCTTCTATGAGTGCTTCAAAAACTTTGATTGCATCTTTATACATGCCTTTAGTTGAGTAATACGCACAGTTATATTTATCAATATCTAGTGTACGCATTAGCCCAAGCCCACCATAAGAGTCAATAACCGAGTTGATATATATGATATCTTTATGGTCACATGTGAACATTATTCTTACTGTTTTATTATCCATTGTTATCCGAGAAGTTTAATAAAATAACTTCAATATCTGATAATTTTTTCACAAGGCTCTCAATAGAAAATTTGTTTGAGTTTTCAATATAGATTTGCTCAAACTTCATATCTTTCACCATCTTTAAGATGTTATCTAGCTCACTATCAAGTGTTGCAAAATCGATCAGTATTACGCCATTCTCAAAATATGTGTCTTCTTTTTTGATATAAACAAAAGGTTTGACACTGATGTTTTCAAATGCATTCGATATCTTACCATATGAGAAAAAATCCATACGGCAAGTGCCTCCGCGCGGGCGATTGCGAACGAAGTCGTAATCAACTAACGCTGGGAATGCATCAAACGAGCCGTAATCTACCCTAAGCGTCTTGTAGTTTATCATCATCGTACCCACGGTTGATGTCAAACTTGCTACGAATTGATTCTAATATTCCGTTTATGAACGAAGCTGTTTTATCATCGCCATAATGTTTAGCAATTGTGACAAAATCATCTAATATTGCATAGGCTGGTGCTGTTCCATGAAAGAACTCGCTTATAGCTGTGCGCAATATGCACTTCTCAACTAGACCGATACGCTCGATTGTCCAGTTCTTAGATAAAAATTTTGATATTATTTCATCATCTTTTTCTCTGTTTTCACAAGCTACTCTAAATAGTTCTTTTGCAAACTCTAAGGTAGCGCCATCAATATCAAACTCTCTAAATTCAAAATTGCTAACAACATCAGCATATGTACTTTCCCTAAGCTCTAAGCTATACATCATCTTAACGGCGACATCCCTAGCTGTAATACGTTTGTTATTCAAATTATTTACTCACTTGTTTTTTAAGGTTAATCATCTCAATAGCTGTCATTGCTGCTTCTGAACCTTTGTTACCAGCTTTTGTGCCTGCACGCTCAACAGCTTGCTCAATTGTATCAGTAGTTAGCACGCCAAATATCACTGGCACGCCATAGTCAAGCCCAACATGTGCAACACCTTTTGTAACTTCTGATGAAACGTAATCAAAATGAGGTGTAGAGCCTCTAATTACAGCGCCTAAAGCTATAACGGCATCATATTTGCCTGATTTTGCCAGTTCTTTACACATAAATGGTATTTCAAACGCACCAGGAACTTTACATACTGTAATGTCTGATGAGTCAACATTGTGGCGCACAAGCATATCAATAGCACCTTCAACTAGAGTGTTAGTGATGCGGTCGTTAAATCTGCCAGCAACTATACCAACTTTTATTCCTTTACCTTCATAATTACCTTCAATTATATTAATAGGCATATCGTCCTCCTATATGTTTAGTGTATGACCTAATTTATCTTTTTTTGTTTGCATGTATTTTTTATTATCGTCGTGTATTTCACACTCGATACTTACTCTTTCATCAATGGTAATACCTGCGTCTGCAAGTCCGTCGAATTTTCTAGGGTTGTTCGACAATAGTTTTATATTTGTAACACCTAGTTTTCGTAAAACTTGTGCTGCAAAGCTATAATCTCTCAAATCGTCAGCGAACCCAAGCTCAATATTAGCTTCAACAGTATCTAACCCTTTATCTTGCAAGTTATATGCTTTAATTTTGTTTAGAAGCCCTATCCCTCGCCCTTCTTGGAAAAGGTACAACACGACACCGACACCAAGCTCATCAATAGCACGCATTGCACTGTGTAGTTGGTCGCCACAATCGCAACGAAGTGAGCTGAAAACATCACCAGTTATACATTGCGAGTGTATCCTCGTCAACACGCTTTTCTCGTTTTTAATATCGCCTTTGATTATTGCTACAATTTCTTGTTCGTCAATGTCATTATGAAAGCCAACAACTGTAAATGTGCCATATAGCGTAGTGATCGGCTGTAGTGACACTTTACTTGTAATGCTATCGTGATTATCACGGTACTCTCTAAGTTTTACGATATCAAAAAGTTTAACGCCTTTTGATAATATATCATTTATAGATTTTTCATCAAGCTCACAGATAACACCTGATGAGTAAAGGCTAGCAAGCCTTGATATATCGACGCTTGCTTCTTCAAGTGCATATTTTATCAATATTCCACCGTTCACTGTTTCAACTAGTGTAATTTCTTTGTATGCTTGCATAGCTGTTTTTAAACTAAGTTGGATAGCTGAGTTTTCTGCATCGGCATTGATATTGTTATAAAGTTCGCTAGACAACGCCAACTTTACACCCTTAGTGTTATACTCGTTAATCAAAGCCATTGCTTTAGTAGTTGCAAATTGGGTTGCAACATATAGCGCATAGTTTCGCTTGCCCTCAACATAGTTAGTTAAAATAAGCGAACCGCCACAACGGATTATATCAATGGCTTCAAGAGTTTCTATAGATTTTACGTCATTCATTATTGTACCTTAGTTACCATTTTACAATTTATCAAGCAACCCTATTAATCTATCTTCTGAGTTGTTTTTATCAAGCATTTTTTCAACATAGCGAGCGATTTGGTCAACCTCGAGGTTTATAATATCGCCACTTGATTTATGTTTCAAAGTTGTGTTTTCAAATGTATGTGGGATAACTGCCACTTCTAATGTATTATTTATAGTGTTTGCTACAGTTAGACTGATACCGTCTATTGTAACTGAACATTTCTCAGTAATATATTTATCAAGATTACTTGGATATTTTATTTTCAAGACATAGCTACTACCATTCATTGTGATAGATTGGATATTTGCCACACTATCAACATGCCCTTGCACTAAGTGCCCACCTAATCTCGACGATAATGTTAGCGCACGCTCAAGGTTCACAACATGCCCAACAAGCAATCTATTTAATGCTGTGCGGTTAATTGTCTCATAGCTGACATCTGCTTCAAAATAGTCTGAGCCAATGCCCGTTGCTGTTAAGCATACACCATTAACAGCAATAGAATCGCCCAAGATAGAGCCTTCCAGCACTTTATTACATGTAATGCGTATTTTTGCAGAGTTACCTTGTTTTATGTAGCTTGCAACTTTGCCTGTTTCTTCGATTATTCCTGTAAACATTTTATAAACTTAATTCCATCACAGCTTCAGTTTCTGTGATTATTTTTGTAGTGTACTTACGTACGACAGCTTCAACAAATAGATCGTTACCAACTTTGCTAGCGTCCATTGATATGAACGGTATTATCTCGTTAAGTTTGCTAACGCCATCACCACCTATCACAGAAAACGATTCTGATGAACCAATAATCTTTGGTGCAACAAAAATCTTTAATGCATCAACAAGATCATTATCAATAAACGCTCCAGAAATTTGAGGACCACCTTCAACAAGTACATTCATAACCTTTTCAGTAATATATAATTCGTCCAACACTTTACACACATCAACTTTACCACTTTGCAAAGGCATTTCTTTTATATGAACGCCTTGCTCTATGAGTGCTGCGATATTCTCTTTATCAGCATCTGGGCCAGTATAGACGATAACAGGTAAATCTCTAGCTGTTTTCACTAACTGAGATGTTAAAGGTAGCCTACCGTTTGTATCAATAACGATACGTAGTGGTTGCTTATATTCACCGATAAGCCTAACATTCAACATAGGGTCATCTGCTAAAACTGTACCAACACCGACGATAACTGCATCTGCCCTAGAGCGTAAGCGATGCGCTTCTTCTCTAGATTGTGGGCTAGTGATCCATTTAGAATCGCCAGTTTTTGTTGCAACTTTTCCATCGAGGCTCATACCAGCCTTTAATGTAACATATGGCTGCCTAAATATGATTGTTTTAGCAAAATCTTCAATCAAAGCAGCACATTCTGTTAATGCAACGCCTATTTCAACTTCAATACCACGTTTCCTAAGTATGTCAACACCCTTCAACATGTGTTCAGGATTAGGGTCAAGCACACCTACATAAACTTTTTTAATGCCTGCTTTCAATATCGCATCTGTACATGGTGGTGTTTTGCCATACGTTGAGCAAGGCTCAAGCGTGACATATAGCTCAGCGCCCTCTGCTTCAGCACCAGCGTTAGCAAGCGCATTCACTTCTGCATGTGGGCCGCCATAGTATTCATGTGCACCATACGATAACACTTCGCCATTTTTGACGACAGCTGCACCTACAAGTGGATTTGATTTTGTATAACCCGCATACCTCTTTGCATAAGATATACAGTTTTTCATAACATAGGCGTTAAAAGTATGCAATTGTTACACCTTCTTTTTAAATTGAATTTTGTTCTCTGTACCACTTAATATACGTGATATATTTGAGCGGTGCATATATATGACGAAAAACGCAATAATACCAGTCATCACTTTTGTTAAAGTAACATCTGATGTAAATAGCGCTGCAACAAACAAAGCTAAGGCTGCAAATATTGAGCCAGCTGAAACCATCTTTGTAGCAAGAAAAACTACAGCAAAACTTAAAAAAGCAATAAGCGCTGGGATAGGCGTAATCGCACAAAATATACCACCAGCTGTAGCGACACCCTTGCCACCTTTAAAGTTTAAAAATGCTGAAAAAGTATGCCCTAATACAATAGTAATACCAATAATCCATACAAAATAAAATTGAGGAGTATCACCATAGTATGATAGCATAACCATCACAGGTATAAACCCTTTCATAAAATCTAATAAAAATACGGCAAGAAAGCCAAATTTACCAAGCACTCTGCCAGCATTAGTTGCACCAGCGTTACCGCTACCTACAGTTCTAACATCTATGCCCTTGATAAGCTTAACAAGCACATAAGCAAACGGGATTGAGCCAATAAAATAGCTACACACAATAAGTATAGCCAATGTTGTATAACTTGTCATAAATTCGCCTATGCCTCTTTCGTCTTTTGGAACTCAATAATATAAACGTATGCAGAATACACTGATAATGCAATAGCAACATACATAATAAACGTACCAATCAAGAATATATTAAGCCCAAGCAATGGCTCATAAAACGTAATACAACCGATAGCAACCATTTGTACAACAGTTTTCCACTTGCCCCATTTACCCGCAGCAATAATTTGCCCACGACTAGCCGACAAGTCACGCAAAGCGCCTATGACGAAATCACGGCTAAGCATAACTATAGCAACCCAACCTGGTATTCTGCCAAGTTCAGTCAACGCAATTAATGCAGCTGCAACTAAAATTTTATCAGCAACAGGGTCAGCAATTTTGCCGAAATCAGTAACAAGGTTGTATTTCCTTGCAAGGTAGCCATCAAAGAAATCTGAAAATGATGCAATAGCAAACACTACCCAAGAAACAATGTTAGACCACGGAGCATTTATATACAATATCACCAAGTATATAGGAATACATACCAACCTAAAAATGGTAATCATATTAGGAGCGTTCATTTCAATCTTCATCTTAAGCATAGTAACCCCCTAGTTGATTATACTATTCTGAAAGTGCGATAAATTCTACTGTCATAATTTCATATTCAATATCACCACCAGGTGCTTGAACGAGTGCATCATCGCCTTCTTTTTTGCCAACGATAGCACGTGCAAGCGGTGATAGAACTGATATCTTGTTTTTAGATATATCAGCTTCATCTGGCCCAACGATTGAGTATTTTTTTGTTTCGCCTGTGTCAATATTTTCAAGCGTAACTGTTGCACCAAAAGTAATTTTGTTGCCAGACATTTTTGACACATCAATAATGTCAAACCTAGTCATTTTTGAATCTAACTCGTTTATGCGAGCTTCAATAAAACCTTGGCGTTCTTTTGCAGCATCATACTCGGCGTTTTCACTCAAGTCGCCATGACCTCTCGCCTCTTGTATAGCTTCAATAACTTCTTTACTATCAACGTTTTTGAGTTTCTCCAACTCTGCTTTTAACTTATTGTACCCTTCTAAAGTAATAGGTATCCTTTCCACTATTCAGCCTCCAAATGTACATCTATAACAGAACTACTTATATAGCCGTCTTTCATTTTTATTTCAATAACTTCTTTCTTTTTTACATCATTAGCTTTGGTAACAACTGATTTACCCTTACTAACTATGGCATAGCCACGCTCTAAGATATTCTCAGGGTTGACTAATTTCAATTTGCTCTCAAGCACATCTACATATTTTATATTATTCGATATGCTTTCGTCAATATATTGTAGCAGTTTTTTACTAATTATATCAAGCTTAACATTTAATGTATTGATCATATGGGTAGGCTTATTAGCCATCAAAACACGCGTCAAACTATTGATATTATTATATTTTCCCTTAGCAAAATTATTTGAATAAAAGTTTAAATTATTATGTGCATTATTCAACCTAAGCTTATAATTTGCTAAGTTATTTACAGGTGACATATTTTTCACTTTCAATTCAAGCATATCAACATATTGATATTGTGACTGCACTGAGTAGATTACTGTGTTTATCAACTTATCATAATGCGACTTGATAATATCGCCTGCTCTATTAAAGCCTGATGACATCAGAACTGCACTTGCAGTAGGTGTAGCAGCTTTACAATCTGCAACAAAATCAACAATAGAAACATCTCTCTCATGCCCAATAGCGCTTATGGTTGGCACTTTCGAGTTTGCAAATGCTCTTGCTACTTCCTCATTATTAAATACTGATAAATCTTCTAAACTGCCACCACCACGTGTTAAGATGATTGCATCATATCTATCAACCATTTCACCAGCTGCTTTTAGCGCTTTCACAATCTTAGGGGCTGCTTCAACGCCTTGAACTGGCACATTCCAGATATCAATATCAAACTTCCCGCCTTCATTCTTAGCTGTTACTAAAAAATCCTTTATAGCTGCGCCAGTTGTTGATGTAATCAAAGCCACCCTGTTTGGATACCTCTGGAAAAACTTTTTCCTACTGCTATCGAATAGCCCTTCTGCTTCTAGCTTGCGTTTAGTTAGCTCAAATTGTTGCCAATAGTCACCTAACGAGTCGTATTGCACACGCTTAACCATTAACTGATAAGAGCCACCAGCTTCGTAAACAGATATGTTGCCAATTGCTTGAATTTTGTCGCCATTTTTTAGTGTTAGCGAACGCATAGCCATAGCGTACTGCTTAAACATTACAGCGCTCAATTGTGAGCCGACATCTTTCAACGTAAAGTAATAATGCCCACTACTAGCCTTTGTAAGGTTTGACACCTCGCCAGTGATCGCAACAACGTCAGAATAAGTATTTTCTACTAAATATTTAAATGATTTAGTAAATTCTGCAACTGTATAACTTGTCATTTATTACCTGATTTATTATCTGTAGCGTTATCCATGATGACGTATAAATCTTCATCATTTTTCACTAACCCAAGTTCACGCCTGATTACGCTTTCTAAATATGTTCTATCTGTTTGAGCATCTTCAAGTTCGCCTTCTAAAACTTGTAAACGATCTTCAAGCTCTTCAATTTTTGTTTCATATTTTACCCTGATATCAACCATCTCTTTATATTTCAATATTCCATTATGGCCGAACACTAGGTATAGCGCTATCAAGATTGTAACGATTAGTAATATTATTGTATATTTATAGTTCATAACCACCTCATGAGTCTAGACATTATACAACTTTATAACATCTTCTACTAGTATTTTTTTATCATCATAAAAACGGACATCGCCAACACCACGAAACCACGTCATCTGTCGCTTAGCAAAGTTGCGTGTTTCTTTTGCAATGCGGTCGATAACTTGTTGCTTATCGCCACCTGATATAATGTAGTTAGCAATCGCCTTATACCCTATCGCTCTAAACGCAGGGCAAGATACATCTACACCTTGTGAAAGTAGGCTGTCTACCTCATCAACCCAGCCACCCTCAAACATCTCTGCGGTGCGGCTATTTATGTCATTGTATAAATCTTGCCTATCACGGTTGAATACAAACACTTCATATTCAAATTTAGGCGCCTTATGATACTTCCTGTGCGCTTCACTAAATGGTAGCCCTAAACCTATTGAAACTTCTAACGCCCTTATAATTCTTGCTGGGTCAGATTTACTAATCTTATTAGCATATTCAACATCAAGTGTCAGCAGCTCGCTGTAAAGCGTATCTAGCCCTTCACTTTCAACACGCTCTAGCAATGTTGTGCGTATATTTTTATCTATCTCAGGGCAATCAAATATACCATGAGTAAGCGTCTTAATATATAGACCTGTGCCACCGACAATCATTGGCGTATTACCTCGTGCAATGATTTCATCAACCAACTTTTCGGCTTGCTCACAAAACAACCCAGCTGTATAGCTTTCGCTATGTTCCATTATATCAATTAAATGGTGAGGATATTTCTCACGCTCTTTTAAACTCGCTTTTGCCGTGCCAATATCTAGCCCACGATATACTTGAAAGGCATCTGCGCTGATGATTTCAACATTGCCAAACCTTTCTGCAACATCAAAAGCAGAACTTGTTTTACCAGAGGCTGTAGGGCCTGTAATTACGGGTATTTTCATCGCAAAAACTTCCTTGAAACTTCATCAAAAGTCATCGAAAATATCAACGGCCTACCATGAGGACATGTGGCATAATTGTTAGTTGAAAACAATAACTTCAGCAAGTATTCCATATCTTGCATTGATAACGCATCGCCAGCTTTAATCGCTTGCTTGCATGATAATAGCGCAAGTGGCGCATCAACTGTTTTTGATATACCTCGCACGCACAAATCTATCAAAATATTTTTAAACTGAGTCTTAAAGTCTTTCCTAGCGACTGATAGCGGTATGCTAGATATACAAACTTTATCGCCCTCGATATCATAGCTATAGCCATAAGAGTTTATTGTTTCAATATGCTCTTCTGCGCCTTCAAGTTCTTCATCGCTTAGCTCAACTTCTACACGCTCATGCAGTATAATTGTTGGTTGCTTAGTCGTGTTGTGCTTATCCACGTTCTTCTCAAATAAAATACGTTCATGTGCGGCATGTTGGTCAATAAATATAACTGATTTATCAGCCATTTCAACAATTATATACGAGTTAGCATGTTGCCCAATTATTTTATAATCATCTATAACTGTTGTTGGTTGTTTTTCTTCAACAATTTCAGCAACTGGTTCGCTGATAGGTGTAACAACTTCATTTTTTATAGGTTCATTAATTATATCTGCTATAAAAGAGCGATCACTAGTGAAAGTGTTATCAATGCTCACATACTCATCTTTCGAAGTAGTTTGTTTTCTGCCGAGTGTTTCTTCGAGCTTGTCTTCAATATTAAAACTATAGTCGTACTTTGCAACGTTTTCACGCACAGTATTATTTATAATATTTTTAGAGGATATCCTTTGCTCTGTAATTCCATAAGTAACTTCTGTTGGCACTGTCGGCACTGTTGCTATCGCCCGAGTTACTGATGCTTTTATTAGTGAAAATATTTCTGACTGATTTTCAAACCTGACTTCCATTTTCGCTGGATGAACGTTCGCATCAACAAGTTCAGGATTAATGCGTATATCAACCACAGTATTAGGATATCTGCCATCTGGCACTAACCTATGGTATGCCTGAGTGACAGCCACAGGGAAAGATGCATCTTTTATCAACCTGCCATTAACGCCAATAATCATTCCGTCACGCTTCATGCGGTCGCTAATTTCAGGTGGTGTTGTTGCAATACGAACTTCAATATCGCCAATATTTGCAACACCTTGCACAAATGCTTTACCATTAAAAACTTTTGCAGCCCTTATACACACATCATCTTGAGTTGATACTGAGAACATCTCTTTAGTATTCACAATCAATGTTAAAGCGACAGTTGGATTTATGAGTGAAAAATGTTTAACTAATTTAACCACTTCTCCCTCTAACTTCTTGAAACCTTTAAGAAATTTTCTTCTAGCTGGCAACGATTCAAACAAGTTTATTACTTCAACCATTGTGCCGTTTACAGCTGGTGCTGGCCTGACGTCTGACACTTCACCACATTTACTTTTTATCTCGAAAGTTTCGCCGTTTTTACCACTTCGGAGTGTAAACATGCTCACAGAAGATATAGCTGCAAGTGCTTCGCCCCTGAAACCAAAAGTTGACGCTGAGTAGACATCTTCAACATTGACTGCTTTGCTCGTTGCAAAACGCTCAAGTGCTAGGGGAAGGTCTTCTTTATCTATACCTTTGCCGTTGTCTGTAATTTTAATGAGCGATAATCCGCCGTCAATAATCTCAACAGTAATCGAAGTCGCACCAGCATCTACAGAGTTTTCAATAAGCTCTTTTACAACATTAAATGGACGCTCAACAACTTCACCCGCTGCAATTTTAGATGCGATATCAGGTGCTAACTTTTTGATCACAGACATACCTGCTCCTAGTAATATAAATACAAAAAACAGGGCGATATACGCCCTGCTCCCTATACTAACTCAAATTTTTAAAAATTTCTACTTATTAAATTCAGAAATTGCTTTATCAATTAAACCAACGTCAAAACCTTCAACCAGTTTACCGTTTATGATAACTGATGGAGTCGATTTAACACCAGCGTTTGTTGCAATCTTGTTGCTTAATGCAAGTTTATCTGCAACTTGTTTTGATGCAACTAGTTTTGCAAACTCTTTCGCATCTTTTGTTTTCTTAGCATATTTGTCAACTAATTGAGCATCTGTCAACTTTGTCATGCCTTCTGTAAACAATTCGTTTTTGAAGTCGTTGCCCATCATCATACCTGCTTCATAAATCTTTGCCATTGTTTCTGCACGTGGATGGATGCTTTTAATTGGCATATGTACCAAATATAGCGCTACATCTTTTCTGCCTTTTAAAGTGTTGTTTAAGTGAGAATTTGCTTGTGTGCAATATGGGCATTGGAAATCTGTGATTTCTATAACGATATTTTTAGCATTTTTATTACCCATCGCAAGTGTAAGCCCTGTAACATCAACATCTACAGATGACGCTTGAAACTCGACTTCCCTCATTAATGATGCCATACCATTTGTGCTTAAAAAATCTTGAGCTAAAAAATCACCATTAGTAAACATCTTTTGCCTGTTCACTTCTTTACCACTCATATCTTTAAACACGATATCAACAAGGTAAAAACCAGCTGGGTTATCTAACTTTTGAATGACTTCAACCTCAATTTTAACATCAACACCTTTATCCTTCATGCTAGATGTAACACCGCTAATCACCTTAGATGTGTTTAGCTGCTGTGCGTATGAAACTGTAGCAAATGCAAACATTAAAACTACTACTGATAGGAAAATTGATAACTTTTTCATTTTCGCTCCTTTAAAATTTAACTAACAAAAACTATTAGCATATTTTTCACAATAACTCAATAAACTTCTATCTATTATTATGAAATTATGAATTTGTTATAATGCTATGTAGACACATGTTATTTTAAATTGTTCATAAATTAATGTTGTTAATTTTTAATATATGTCTTACTATAATCAATTATTATAAATATGGAGCAATTATATGGCTGATAATAAACTTATACTACTTATACTTGACGGCTGGGGCCACCGTGAAGAAGCTGAACATAACGCTATAAAGATGGCTAACCCTGTCAACTACAATAAATTAATTGCGAACTGCCCAAACACCCTTTTGAACGCATCTGAGGAACATGTTGGGTTGCCTAGCGGACAAATGGGCAACTCAGAAGTTGGGCATACAAATATCGGCGCAGGGCGAATAGTTTACCAAGATTTCCTGAAAATATCTAAAGATGTTCAATCTGGCAACATCAGCTATAACTTAAACATAACAAACTTCCTACAAGAAGCAAAAGAAACTAGCAACAGATTGCACCTTGTTGGCTTATTATCTGATGGCGGAGTACACTCACATATCGACCACTTCAAAGGGATTGCGTCGCTTGCGAAAGAGCATGGAATTGAAGAAGTCTACATTCACGCTATCACAGATGGCAGAGATACACCACCTACTAACGCCAACCTATACCTAACAGACTTAGATAATTGGTTAGAAGAAAACAATGCAGGTAAAATTGCTGATATAATCGGCAGATACTACGCTATGGACAGGGATAATCGCTGGGAACGCGTTCAAAAAGCTTGGGATTTATTCATTGAAGACTCTGCAGAAATCTATGCGAATAGTATCGCTGATGCTATGGAAAAATCAACTGAAAATGATGAATTCATAAAGCCAATTAAAATAAATGGGGTTAATGGCACGATAAAAGATGGTGATAGTGTTTTTATGATAAACTTCAGGGCTGATAGGGTTCGAGAAATCACATCAGTCATGTTGGGTATTGGTGAAAATGATATTAGAAAAATTAACTCGCCTAAGTTAAACATACTAACCATGACAGAGTATGAATCTGCTTTTGCTGATAAAGTAGCTGTCGCCTACCCGTCTGACGAACTAACAGATATACTTGGCGAAGTTATTAGTAAAAGCGGCTTATCACAACTACGCATTGCTGAAACGGAAAAATACGCGCACGTAACCTACTTCTTTAATGGCGGTAAGGAAGAACAATTTGAAGGCGAACATCGTAAGTTAATCGCATCACCTCGCGATGTTGCAACATATGACTTAAAACCTCAAATGAGCGTTGAAGAAGTGGAACAATCATTTGAAGAAATTTTCAAAGCTGGTGATATTGATGTTGTCGTAATGAACTTTGCAAACCCTGACATGGTTGGACATACTGGCGTTATCGAAGCGGCAGTTCAAGCATGTAAGCGTGTGGATGAATGCCTTGGTAAAGTAATAAAAGTTGCAGAAGATACAGGCGCTGTACTTATGGTGACAGCTGACCATGGCAACTCTGAACAAATGTGGGACTATGAAACAAACCAACCACACACAGCACACACATTAAACAAAGTTCCTTTCATAATATATAATTATGACTGCGAACTAAAAGATAATGGCAAACTTGCAGATATTGCACCTACGATATTAAAAGTGCTAGGAATTGAACAACCAGAATGCATGACTGGCATTAGCCTTATTGACTAAAACTTATGTTTAAAAGTATCTTCCAAGGTAAATGTTGCATATGCAAATGTGCAATACCACTCGATGACTTATTTTGTCATGAGTGTTTGAAAGATATAACAAAGTTAGATACATTTTGCAAAGTCTGCGGGTACCCTATATCCGCAGATGGTGCAAACTGCAAACGCTGCGATACTGGCATGATGAAAAACATCAAAAAAACATATAGCCTATTCCACTACTCTGGCTCTATAAGAACATTATTACTCGACATCAAATTTAACTACAATATATCAGCAATACGCAATCTGCACAAATATATACAGCTTCCACACCTACCCGATGACTATCACTACATCATAGCTGTACCTAGCCACCCACTTAGAAGACTTAGGAGATTTATACACCCAGCTGACATACTTGCAAAACACATTGCAAACACAAACAATATAGAACTATCAAACTCATTAAAACGCACAAAATACACTGACTTTCAATATAAACACAACTCAAAAGATAGGAAAAAGAATGTCAAAGGAGCATTCACTTGCACCATCTCACTCAAAAACAAAAACATACTGCTTGTTGATGATATCTTAACCACAGGCAATACACTTAATGAGTGTGCAAGAATTTTAAAATCTTCAGGAGTAAAACGTGTTGATTGCATAACTTTAGCAACTGATTGACAAATATTTATAATTTTCTATCATACCATCAGTCATTTATCTAAAATGGTAAAATAATGCTTTAAATTGTTCAAAAATAGTATATAATGGATTAAAGCATTTTTTGCACGCAGTACACAATGGAGAGGAAGTATATGCAAAGCATGGTTTATGACGCACTTAGTCGAGTATCACAGAAAACAAATGAAATGTTTCTTGTCCATAATCTTATTGACGGAAGCACTCATAAGTACAAAATGGGACAGTCGCAACCTTGCCCATTACCAGATTCTTTAGCGCAACACGTAAAGAATGAATCAAAAATGATTGAGTACTTTAAGCAAGCTGGCAATATCGGCGCAATATACTTTTTGCGTATAAATATGGACAACACCAAACTTGTTGTCATACTCAACGATACAAAATCTGGCGAAAGTATTAACTGTTACTTAAACGCTTTTCTCAAAGAATTAACAGATGTTCAGCCTGCCATTAATACCCCGAGCAATAACGATGCAGCAGAGCTTGACAAACTCGTAGGCATCTTAAAAAAGAGCCGTGACAAGTATGCCGCACTTATAGATGGACTTATCACCCCTATGTATACTGTTGATAGCAGCTATAAAATATTGCACGGTAACTTAGCCGTTATGCGTTTTGTTGGCGCTGAAAAAATGGACGAAGTAGTCGGCAAACAATGCTATAAACTAATATTTGACCTTGATGAGCCTTGCGCATGGTGCAAACTAGAGCATGTTAAACTCACAGGTATGCCTAGCAAAACTGATGCAAACAAAGTTGTACGCAACAAAACTAGGTATTATGATGCTGAAATATTCATGCTGAAATCTAATAAGAACGATGGCGAAGAGTTCGGCGAAATCATATACGATAAAACTGAAAAAGTCGAAATGACATTCTCTATGAGCAAGTTCAGAGAACAAATCCAATCATATAAACGTGAAAAAGTCAGCGATATGGTTGAATCTAATGATATCAAAAAAGCTTACGAAATGCTACTCACAGACTATGACGCAGTAGTTTCAAAGAACAAGAAACTTATGGCAGCAATGGAAACACTGATGGACCAATCACTAACAAAAGACTTCATTGCCATCAAATCAGAGCTACATGAAGAAAAAAATAAAAACGGACGACTTGAAAGCGCTATCAAAAACTATCAACGCAACCTCCTTGAGATGCAAGATAAATACACAGAGCTTAACAAGCGTGCGTTCTTCCAGATTGAAAGAGTCATCAATATTCTAAACTCAAAAATGGCTGGGCAACATGAGTTCCATACTGCTATTGAGTTTCTAGAAACTGAATTTTTTAAAGTTAAGGAAGAGCTCCTTAAAGATAAAAAAACTCAATAACCATAATTTTTCAAGCGGAAATGTTTGCTAAGACAGACTTTCCGCTTTTCTTTTTTCTATATCAAATCGCCCTACTATTTCAAATAAAATTGCTTGAAAATAACATATAAAAATGCTATAAGTATAGTTTATATTTTACGCAAAAAATACTTATATGGAGATACATTTAATACGATGGATTATAAAGATACTCTTAATCTACCAAAAACCGCTTTCCCAATGAAAGCAAGCCTTGCAGAGCAAGAACCAAAAAAACTCGCAATGTGGGAAGAAGACAAACTGTACGAAAGACTGCTAGAAGCTAGAAAAGACGCACCATCTTACGTGCTACACGACGGCCCTCCTTATGCAAATGGACATATCCACGTAGGTACAGCACTTAATAAAACTATTAAAGACTTCATATTAAAAACAAAAAATGCTGAAGGTTTCCGTGTGCCATATGTTCCTGGTTGGGATTGTCACGGCTTACCTATCGAGCTTAAAGTTGATAAAGAACTTGGCGAAAAAAAACACGTCATGACAAAAGCTCAAATCAGAAAAGTATGCCGAAAATACGCTGATAAATATATAGACATCCAACGCAAAGATTTCAAACGCCTTGGCGTATTTGGTGACTGGGATAACCCATACATCACCATGGATTTCAAATACGAGTCTATCACACTAGCAGAACTATACAAATGCTACAAAGCTGGCGTTGTTTACAGAGGCTCTAAGCCTGTTTACTGGTGCCACTCTTGCGAAACAGCATTAGCAGAAGCAGAGGTTGAATATGCTGACCACACATCTTTCTCTGTTTATGTTAAATTTGCATTAGATAGCGAAGCTATTGCGAAACTAGGTATCGACGGCTCAGCTTCTGCTGTTATCTGGACAACTACACCATGGACGCTACCTGCAAACGTTGCTATCGCAATGAATGTTGATTTTGACTATGCAGTTGTAAAAATCACGTCATCTGAAAATAAAAACTTAGCAGTCGGCGAGCAAATCATCGTTGCTAACGAACTTGCAGAAAGCCTACTTGAAACGTTTAACGCTGAATATGAAGTTGTTAAAACAATCAAAGGTGCAGAGTTTGAACACTTAAATGCAACACACCCATTTTATGACAGAGTATCTAAACTTGTAGTTGCTGACTATGTCACACTTGAAGCTGGTACTGGGCTTGTGCATACAGCTCCTGGACATGGGCAAGATGACTATGAAACTGGCTTAAAATATGGATTAGAAGTATTATCGCCTGTTGATGACAAAGGTCACTACGTTAAATCGCTTGAAATCTTTGGTGGCATGCACATAAACGACGCTAACAAAGAAATCAATAAATATATTGACGAAAACGGTTCAATGCTTGCGTTGAAAAAAATGTCTCACTCATATCCACACTGCTGGAGATGTAAAAGCCCTGTTATCTATAGAGCTACTCCGCAATGGTTTATTTCTATGTCTGCTAACGGCTTGCGTGATAAAGCTGTTGACGCTATCCACAACAATGTAAAATGGATACCAGCATGGGGCAAAAACAGGATTTTATCAATGGTCGAAAACCGCCCTGACTGGTGTATATCACGCCAACGTATGTGGGGTGTACCTATTGCGTTCTTCACTTGTCAAGATTGTGGTGAAATATTATTTAACGATGAAATCGAACAAAAAGTTATAAAATCGTTTGAACAAGAAGGCGCTGATGCTTGGTTTGAGCACGACGTTGAATACTTCTTAGGTGCAAATGCTACTTGTGGCAAATGTAGCTCAACTAACATCAAAAAAGAGTCTGACATATTAGACGTTTGGTTTGACAGTGGCACAAGCCATGCCGCTGTTTGCGAAACACGCCCAGAAATTGGCAGGCAAGCTGATATGTACTTAGAAGGTACAGACCAACACCGTGGCTGGTTCCAAAGCTCACTACTTGAGAGCATAGCTACACGTGGAGTACCTCCATTCAAAGAGGTTTTAACTCACGGCTTCGTTGTTGACGGACAAGGTAAAAAGCAATCTAAATCATTAGGTAACGTTGTTTCACCTCAAGATATCATCAGTAAAAATGGCGCAGAAATTCTACGTTTATGGGTAGCTGCGGAAGACTACACTGAAGATATCAGAATATCTGACGACATCTTAAAAAGATTGTCTGAGTCATATCGTAAAATACGTAACAACGCTAGATATATGCTAGGCAACTTATCAGACTTCAACCCTGATACAGATTCTATAGCATTTGCTGACTTAATGGAACTTGACCAAAACATACTTGCAAGATGGCAAATCGTTAAAGGTAAAATATATGAAGCATACAAAACTTATCAGTTCCACAAGTTTTACCATACGTTTTTAAATTTCTGTATCAATGATTTATCTTCGTTCTACTTAGATATCATCAAAGATAGAGTATACTCATCAAAAGCGACTTCACACAAAAGACGCTCAGCACAAACAACTATGTTTACGCTGATTAAAGAAATGAGCGTTGTCATGTCGCCTATCTTAGCGTTCACTGCTGATGAAATATGGAGCTACTTGCCAGCGTTTGAAGGTAAATCAAAATATATCTTTGAGGAAATCTTCCCTGCTGTCCAAGATATCGCTATCAATGAAAAATGGGATACAATCATCAACGTAAGGAAAGACGTAAACAAAGCATTAGAACTTGCACGCGAAAAGAAAATCGTTGGCCACCCTCTTGATGCTGAAATTTCATTAGCTGTTTCAGATGAAGTAAAAAACATGTTAACAGTTGACGAAGGTATTGAAAAACTATTTATCGTATCAAAAGTTAATTTTGTTGATAAACTGGAAGATGCATACACATCTGAAGACGGCACAGTTTCTGTAGCTGTTAAAGCTTGTGAAGATGAAAAATGTGCTAGATGCTGGATCCACTCTGACACTGTTGGCAGCAATAGCGAACACCCTACTGTATGCTCAAGATGTGCTGAGGCACTTGCATGAACTTGAAAAAATACTTAACGTATATTATATTATTTGTGATAACACTCATTGGCGACATTGTCACTAAGTCTGTTATCACATCTAAACTGTATTATGGCGAAGTTATACCTGTTATTGATGGGTTCTTCAACATTGTATATGTTTTAAACCCTGGCGCAGCTTTTGGCTTCATGGCAAACATGAACGAAGCATATCGCCAAACTTTTTTCGTCGTCATTACTATAGCTATGATTGCACTCGTACTATTCATCATGCGTGGTGAAAAAAGTAGGCTTGCGCTTGTCGGCTATACTTTAATATTATCAGGTGCTGTTGGCAACTTGATTGATAGAGCGACAATTGGCAAAGTTGTAGACTTCCTTGACTTCAGACTCGGCAGCTACGCTTGGCCAGCATTCAACGTGGCAGATATATGCATTACTGTTGGCGTTGGGTTACTAATATTACAAATGTTTACTTATAAAAAAACAACTCAAGACTAGGGGATTACAAAAATGAGTACAAATGTTAAATATGCACTTTTAAGTGTATCAGACAAAGCTGGAATAGTTGATTTTGCAAAAGGCTTACACGAACAAGGCTACAAAATCTTATCTACTGGTGGCACAGCAAAAGCGTTAGCTGACGCTAGTGTTCCTGTTATTGAAGTATCTGAGTTCACTGGCTCACCAGAAATTTTTGACGGCAGAGTTAAAACTCTTCACCCAAAAGTACACGGTGGCATCTTAAACATACGCGACAATGCTGAACACCAAGCAACTGCTGAAAAACACAACATCGAAAACATTGATATCGTTGCTGTAAACTTATATCCATTCGAATCTGTTGCAGCTAACCCAAGCTCAACACTTGAAGATATCATCGAAAACATTGACATCGGTGGCCCAGCAATGGTTAGAAGCTCTGCTAAAAACCATAACTTTGTTTCAATCGTTGTATCTCCTAAAGATTATGACGTTGTACTTGCTGAACTAAAGGCAAACGGCGAAACATCACTAGAAACTAGACGTAAACTAGCAGCAAAAGCATATAGCCACACTGCATTATATGATACAATCATTTCTAACTACCTATCAAAGAAATTTGATTTAGGTTTCCGTGAAGAATTTACAGTTGGTGGTAGATTGCTACAAACTATGCGTTACGGCGAAAACCCTCACCAAAATTCTGCGTTCTATCAAGAACCTTTAATGTTTGAAACAGGTATCTCTAACGCCGAACAAATCCACGGTAAAGAATTATCTTTCAACAACATCGTTGACTTAAACTCAGCACAAGAGCTTGTTAAAGAGTTCAAACGCCCTGCTACAGTTATTATTAAACATAATAACCCTTGTGGTGTTGCAGAAGCTGACACACTTGCTGAAGCATACAAACTTGCACTTGCTTGCGACACAACAAGCGCTTTTGGTGGCATTTATGGCTTTAATGTTGAAGTTGATGAAGCTACTGCACAATTATTATCTGAAATGTTTGTTGAAGCTATCGCTGCACCTTCATACTCTGAAGCGGCACTTGCTATCCTTACAAAAAAACCTAGCATTAGACTCATGGTTATGAAAGCGTTTGAAGGCAGAAGCAACGAGTATGATGTTAAAAAAGTTGTTGGTGGCTACTTACTACAAGATAGAGATTTATTATCTTTTGACAATTTCAACGACCTAGTTGTACCTACAAAACGTAAGCCAAGCGATGAAGAACTTAAAGCACTTGAGTTCGCTTGGAAAGTTGGTAAACATACAAAATCTAACGCTATCATATTCACTAAAGGTACATCTACTACTGGTATCGGTGCTGGGCAAATGAGCCGCATCGACTCAACACAATTAGCTGCTAGAAAAGCTTTCAACGCATTCGGTGAAAAAGCTGTCGAAGGTTGTGTAATGGCTTCTGATGCGTTCTTCCCATTCAGAGATAACATTGACGCAGCTGCGGCATATGGCGTTACGGCTATCGTTTCTCCTGGTGGCTCTGTACGTGATGAGGAAGTTATCGCGGCTGCTGATGAACACAACATCGCTATGGTATTCACTGGCGTACGTCACTTTAGACATTAATATTGAGGATTATACATGAAAATTTTAGTTATAGGCTCTGGTGGTAGAGAACATGCTATAGCATACAACCTATCAAAAGACGAACGTGTCACTAAGATATATGTTGCACCAGGTAACGGTGGCACAGCTATCGAAAATAAATGTGAAAACATTGACATTAAATATAACGATATCGAAGCATTAAAACAATTCGCTATTGATAACGAAATCTACCTTACTGTAGTTGGCCCAGAAGAGCCACTATCGAAAGGTATTGTTGACGAATTCGAAAAAGCAGGCTTAGTTACTTTTGGACCATCAAAAGAAGCAGCACAAATGGAAGCATCAAAAGCTTACGCTAAAGGCGTTATGATAAACGCTAACATCGCCACGGCTGATTATGCAGAGTTCACTAACTATGATGACTCTGTTGCATATATCGAAGAAAAAGGTGCACCTATCGTCATTAAAGCTGATGGGCTTGCAGCTGGTAAAGGTGTTACTGTTGCATTCACTAATGAAGAAGCTATAGACGCTCTAAAAGAAATCTTCCTTGATAACGCTTTTGGCGAAAGTGGCAACATCGTTGTTATTGAAGAGTTTATGGCTGGGCAAGAGGCTACATACCTTGCAATAACTGACGGCACAAACATTATACCGCTAGATATTAGCCAAGACCATAAACAAGTTTTTGAAGGCGATAAAGGCCCTAACACTGGTGGTATGGGCGCATACTGCCCTGCTCCTATCGTTGATAAAGCAAAGTTTGATAGAGTTACAAACGACATTGCATACCCAATGATAAACGAAATGAAAAAACGTGGCGTTATCTATAAAGGCGTAATTTATGCTGGACTTATGATTAACGGCGATAGCATCAAAGTTGTTGAGTTCAACTGTCGTTTTGGTGATCCTGAATGCCAAGTTGTTTTATCAAAAGTAGAAAGTGGATTGCTTGATGCGCTATATGCTTCTGCAAAAGGCGATCTATCTGGCGTCAACCTTGTAACTAAAGACGAGTCAGCTGTTTGTGTTGTTTTAACATCTGGTGGCTACCCTAAAGATTATAAATCAGGGCATGAAATCACAGGTTTAATTGAAGCTGGTAATGCTGATGAAAGCGTTAAAGTATACCACGCTGGCACAAAAACTGACGGCGATAAAGTTTTAACAAATGGCGGACGTGTATTATGCGTAACAGCACATGATAAAGACTTAAAATCAGCAGTAGAAAAAGCATACAATGTATGCAAACTAATAAACTTTACAGACATGCACTATCGCAATGATATTGCTGCAAAAGCTTTTAAATAGGAGTAATTTATAATGGCAAAAGTTGGATTAATTATGGGAAGCAAATCAGACTTTGATATCGTAAACGAATGTATCAAAACTCTGAAACAATTTGACGTTGAGTGCGATGTGATAGTTGCATCAGCACATAGAACACCTGAGCGTACAGCAAAATGGACAAAAGCTGCTAAAGAAAATAACTATGCAGCAATCGTTGCTTTCGCTGGCGCTGCTGCTCACCTTGCTGGTGTTGTTGCAGCTGAAACTAACGTACCTGTTATCGCTGTGCCTGTATCTGCTACATCATTAAACGGTATGGATAGCTTACTTTCAATGGTGCAAATGCCTGGCGGTATCCCTGTTGCTACTATGGCAATCGGCAAAGCTGGTGCAAAAAATGCTGCAATTTTCGCATGCCAATTAATTGGTTATAGCGATGCTGCAATGTTTAAAAAACTTGAAGACTACAGAGCTCAAATGAAAGAAACTATAGCTCGCGATAACGACGAAGTTCAAGCACTATTAAAGTAATATGACGATATTAAAAGCAGGGGTCGAAAACGCCCTTATGATTTTCAATTTATGCAAATTTACGGGGCGCCCTGCTATTTTCCCGACTGATACTATTTACGGTATCGGTGCGCCTATTAGCTCTATTGAAGCTAATATAAAAGTATTTGAAATTAAAAAACGCTCACTTGATATGAAACTTCCACTTATTGTTGGCTCAATGGAACAAGCAATGCAATATGCTGACTTTTCATCGCTTAATGATGAGGCTCGTAGTTTTTTAAATGACAAATGGCCAGGGCATTATACATTTATAATGAAAGCTAACCCACATGTCAGCGATTTTTACACAAAAAACGGCACTATAGCAATACGCTACACACCACTTGAATGGCTTGCTGAAGCACTCGTTAAACTTGGCGAGCCGATATGTGCAACAAGCGTTAACCATAGTGGAGAAGATTCACTAGACGACTTAGAAAACATCTTGAAATTATTTAATAATGAAGTATATTTATACTTGGAAGGTGTATCTATGTGCGGAATAAATTCACATATATATGATTTATCATCAGATAGTATTATACAAATCAGATAGATATCGTATAAAATACTTGACAAATATGTAGAATAAGCGTACACAGTTTATACATAATTCGAAGGAGACGAACATGAAAAAAGTATCAATGTTACTAGTTTTATCACTAGCATTTGCAGCTGTTGTTTTCGCACAAACTGTTCCTGCAGACAAACAAGTTATCAACCTAAAAGAAGCATGGGCTGTTGAAGGCAAACAAAAAGCAGTTATGTTTAAGCATGACACTCACTCTAAAAACCTTACTTGTGACAGCTGTCACTCTACACCTGAAGGCGGAAACAAATTCAAGCCAGAAGGTAACATCAAAGGTACTAACGACAAAAACGCCGCACACAAACTTTGTTGGGATTGCCACAAAACACAAAAACCAGATCCAGTTAAAAAGACTTGTAAAACATGCCACGACGGCCCTAAATAAGTCAACTTGGTTTAAAAATATTAAAGCACCCTTTCGGGTGCTTTTCTTGTATCTACTAATATCTAAAAAATATACTTTATTATTAACGAAATAAATAAAATCACAAAAACTACTATCAGTAACACTTTTATCAATGATTGCCCTTTTGCAATTGCCATTTTACTGCCGATATAGGCACCTATCATATTGCACACAACAAGCGGGATACCAAGCGCATAAAACACTTGCCCAGATAATGCAAACGTCGCAAACGAGCCAACACCTGATGCTAAATTAATAACCTTAGTTGCTGCCGTTGCATGCACAAGCCCCATACCTAAAACGCTATAAAAGGCTATTGTAATAAACGTACCTGTTCCTGGCCCAAAAAAGCCATCGTAGAAACCAAATACGAAACAAATAATAGGAACTTTCAAATATAAATCAAGTTTTGAAAATTCTGTTGATGTAGTTTTAATTTTTTTCTTAGGTGCAAAAATTGCCAATGCAGTAAAAGGTAGTATAGTTAATATTATTTTTGCTGCTGTAGCTTCATCAAATAATAATATCGCTTTTGTACCAAAAACAGAGCCAATTAGTGATGCAATAAGCCCTATAACAGCAACACGCCATATAATTATGCCACTACGCATAAAGTTAAGGACAGCGACACTTGTACCAGTTATAGCAATAAATTTATTTGTACCTAATGCTAAGTGTGGCGGCACACCTGACAACAATAATGCTGGTGCCATTAACAAACCACCACCACCAGCGATACTATCAACATACCCTGCAACGAAAGATACAATGCATAATATAATAACAATTAGTAGTGATAAATCGCCGATAAATGTTTCCATTAAAAAAACCTCCAAAAATCAAACACATATAAGATATATAACTTTTTTACATTATTTTCAATTGATTTATTTTAAATAATAATGCATGTTATATCTAACAAGCTTTAATGGAGTAATAATTAATGGATAACTTAATTGAAATAATTTCTGGCAAACTACATGGCATAAAAGTCACGGAAAGCGCATTAAACTATCACGGTAGCATCACTATTGACACTGATATTTTAAAAGCTGTTGGCTTTATACCAATGGAATTTGTATATATCTGGAATAAAAATAGTGGCGCACGTATCAGCACATATGTGCTACCGGGTGAAGCTGGCAGTAAAGTTGTGTGTTTAAATGGTGCTGCAGCAAGAAGTTGCCAAGTAGGCGACGAAGTGATAATCACTAGCGTTAGAAAAGTATCTGAAGGCAATTTAGGCAAACGCACTGCTACTATACTTACTTTTGACCACTCAAAAGGCATCAATACTGTTGATGAAACGCTACAATACAACCTAGACTATAATAATGGCGACTGGGATTTTGAAATCAATAACAAATAAGCAATCAGCTTTAAATAACTTAATCAAAAAACATAAACGTGTACTTGTGGCATATTCTGGCGGGGTTGACTCTAACTTCCTTTTATATGTCGCATCACGTTTAGATATCAAACTAAAAGCAGTCACATTTAACTCCCCACTCTACCCTACAACAGAAATTGATAGAGCAATAAACAACGCGAAACAATTTGGCGTAGAGCATGAAATAATTAATGTAAACCCACTCGAAATTGAAGCTGTAAAGCATAATAGACTTGAGCGTTGCTATGAGTGCAAGCATCTTTTATTCTCGAAACTTGTAGAAATCGCACAAAGCGAGGGCTATGACTATATTTATGATGGCTCAAACATTGACGACTTAAGCGATTACCGACCAGGTATGAAAGCATGTAAGGAACTAGGCATAATAAGCCCCCTTGTTGACGCTGGCTATACTAAGCAAGACATCAGGGAACAATCTAGTGAGGCAAAGCTTGATACATGGAACATTCCTTCATTTGCATGCTATTTATCACGCTTCATGTATGATACTGATATTTCACTCGAGATGATTGAGCAAGTCAAACATGCCGAAACATCGCTACACTCAATGGGTATAACATCGGCACGTGTAAGACATCACAATGAAACAGCACGCATTGAACTTAGTGCGCTAGATTTCGATACACACATCACTAACTCGGATATACGTTATAAAATTGTTCAACTAATGAAAGAGGCTGGGTTTGTTTATATATCTGTAGATTTAGAAGAATATAAAACTGGTTCCATGAACAAAAGCATCAAAAACTAAATTATTTGTTTTATTATCCTCAATATTCATAATTTTTTAATTGACTTCAATATGAAAATAATACTATAATAATGTTTAGAAAGTCATTAGACAATTATTTTAATGGGGGTTATAATATATGTCAGCAATAATGCACGACAAAGTAGAGGCTATCTACAAGCAAATTTTAACAAGAAATCCTGGTGAGAATGAGTTCCACCAAGCTGTAAAAGAAGTATTAGACACACTAGGTGTGGTTTTAGATAAACACCCAGAATACCTTGATCAAAAATTAATTGAAAGAATATGTGAACCTGAGCGTCAAATTATCTTTAGAGTACCTTGGGTTGACGATAAAGGCGAAATACACATCAACCGTGGCTTTAGAGTTCAGTTCTCTAGCGTTATGGGTCCTTATAAAGGTGGCATACGTTTCCACCCTTCTGTTTACTTAGGTATTATTAAATTCTTAGGTTTCGAGCAAATATTTAAAAACGCTCTTACAGGCTTGCCTATCGGTGGCGGTAAAGGTGGCTCAGATTTCGACCCTAAAGGTAAATCTGACGCTGAAATCATGCGCTTTTGTCAAAGCTTCATGACAGAACTACACAGGCACATCGGTGCACAAACTGACGTTCCTGCTGGTGATATCGGTGTTGGTGGCCGTGAAGTTGGTTACATGTATGGCCAATACAAAAGGCTTACAAATAGCGTTGAAACAGGCGTTATTACTGGTAAAGGTATGGCTTATGGTGGTTCGCTTGTTAGAACTGAAGCTACTGGTTATGGCCTTGTTTACTTCACAGATGTTATGCTTAAAGCTAACGGTACATCTTTTGAAGGTAAAAATGTTCTTGTATCAGGTTCTGGTAACGTTGCGATATACGCTACTGAAAAAGTTCACCAATTAGGTGGTAAGGTTATTGCATGTTCAGACTCTAATGGCGTTATACACGATGCTGACGGTATCGACTTAGCACTATTAAAAGATATTAAAGAAGTTCAACAAAAACGTATCAAAGAGTACGTTACACATAAACCATCGGCTAAATATTACGAAGGTGGCAACATATGGGATATCCCTTGTGATATCGCTCTACCTTGTGCAACTCAAAACGAACTTAATGCAGAAGATGCAAAAACTCTCGTTAAAAACGGTTGTAAATGTGTTACAGAAGGCGCTAATATGCCAACTACTCCTGAAGGTATCGCTGTATTCCAAGAAGCTGGTATTTTATATGCTCCTGGTAAGGCTACAAATGCTGGTGGTGTTGCTACATCTGCGCTTGAAATGCAACAAAACGCATGCCGTGACACTTGGACTTTCGAATACACTGATGAAAGGCTGCAAGCTATCATGACAAATATCCACAGAACATGTTTTGAAACAGCTGCTGAATATGGCGTTCCAGGCAACTATGTGATGGGCGCAAACATTGCTGGCTTCTGTAAAGTTGCAAACGCAATGATCCCTCTTGGGTTAATTTAATAACAACAAACCCTGCTGTTAAAGGCAGGGTTTGTTCTAATCTGTTTGTACATCTACTAGTTCGTAATCTAAAACTTTTAATAAATCATTTGCTTCTATCTCTATCAAAAATCCTCGCTTACCACCGTTTATATAGATTTTATCAAGTTCTAGTATCGAGCGTTCGATATATGTTTTCATCGCTCGTTTTGTACCAAAAGGTGACGTACCTCCAACCATATAGCCAGAATGTTTATCTGCGACATTTGGAGCACACGGAACAACAGTCTTTACACCTAAATACCTCGCAAGCTCCTTCTGTGATACTGATTTATTGCCATGCATTAACACGATAAATGGCTTCTTGTTTTCATCTTCCATTATCAATGTTTTAATAACTACATACTCATCAACACCTAATGCTTGTGATGACGCACCTGAGCCACCCTTTTCAACATATTTATAAAAGTGTGGGGTAAAATCTATCTTATTATCTCTAAGCACCCTGATAGCTTGTGTTGTAGGTATTTTTTCTTTCATATTATGATATCGTCGATTTTAAGAATGCTTGTAGGCGCTCTGTTTTAGGGTTTGTAAATATTACATCAGGAGTGTCATACTCGAGTATCTCGCCGTTATACATATACATAACCTTATCAGCCACTTCGCGTGCAAAGCCCATCTCATGTGTTACAACGAGCATTGTTACAGTATGTTCCTCTGCTAGTTGTTTCATAGTTTGCAATACTTCGCCTGTAATTTCAGGATCAAGTGACGATGTAGGCTCATCAAATAACATAATCTGCGGGTTCATTATTAATGCACGCGCAATAGCTACACGTTGTTTTTGTCCACCTGATAACGAGTTTGGATAATTATCAATTTTATCAAGCAAGCCAACCTTGTTAAGCAATACTTCGATGTCCTTATTGATATTTTCAATAGAGTCACCCTTCACTTTTCTTGCAGGTAGCTCAAGATTTTTACGAACTGTCATATGTGGAAATAAGTTAAAATGCTGAAACACCATGCCCATTTTTAAACGTATATCTTTAATATTCTCTTGGCTTACATAAACGCCATTGGAAATATAATCCTCACCATCAATAACGATATCGCCACCATCAACATGCTCTAAATCAATCAAGCACCTAAGCATTGTGCTCTTACCAGAGCCAGATGAACCAATAACAGCAACTGTTTCACCCTTTTGCACATCGAATGATACATTTTTAAGTACTTCTAGCTCTCCAAAGCTTTTCTTAAGCCCTTTAACAGATATCATAGCCATTATTGCACCTCGCCATAATTAAACTTACGCTCTAACCATTTAAACAACGCGGTTAAAAATAGTATCATCACAAGATAGATAACACCTGCTATAAAAAATGGAAAAATAGAAACATCTCTATTAACAGCTGTTTTTGCAATGTGTAATATCTCAGGGATACCAATTGCATATAACAACGCCGTATCTTTAACAAGTGTTGTTGACTCGTTGCTAATAGAAGGCAACACAACACGCAACATTTGCGGTATCACAATATAATATGTTGTCTGAAATTTATTAAAACCTAATACTTTCGCAGCTTCATATTGCCCTTTATCGACAGCTAATAAACCACCGCGAAATATTTCTGCAAAATATGCAGCATAGTTTAGAATGAACCCAATACACGCCGCAGTAAATCTATCAAAAGTAAGGTACTCACCTACATAAGGTATTATTGGCAATGCAAAGTATACAAACAACAGTTGCAATAACAATGGAGTGCCCCTAGTTATGTAAATATATACGTTTGTGGCTACTGATACAGCTTTAATTTTCGACTTCGCAAGCGTCGTAAATAAAAAGCCTAAAGGTATCGACACAATAATGACTACTAAAAATGTAACTACAGTAATCTGTGCACCTGTCAACATGTGTCCAGATATCCTCAATATATATTCTAAATCCACTAGAAACTCCTATTATGAAAAAAAGCGGATAAAGAATTATCCGCCTGATTTGTTGATAACTTAAACTATTATTTTAAAACTACAGGTGCGCCGAACCACGTAACAGCAATCTTATCAGCTGTGCCATCAGCTTTCATAGCGTCAATCGCTTGTTCAACTTTAGCTCGTAGTTCGTCATTGCCTTTTTTAAATGCAATTGCATAAACTTCTGAACCTAAATTCTCTTCAAGAATAATATATTTAGAAGCCTCTTTTGCAGTAATATATCTTGCGACTACTTCGTCCATAACAACAGCATCAACACGCTTTACTTTTAAGTCTGAAAGAGCAAGTACATTATTTTCATACTCTGCTTTTTTAACTTGTTTTGATAATGCATCTGCATCAAGTGCTTTAACTGCTGTTGAGCCCATTTGAACGCCGATAGTTTTACCACCTGTAGCTAGATCTGCTTTAGTTTTATAGCTAGAATCAGCATTAACGATGATAATCATATTATTCGCTAAATATGGTTTAGTGAGTGCCATAGCTTCTGCACGGGCAGGGTCAACACTTAAGCCGTTCCATACGCAATCAATATTGCCGTTGTTAAGCTCTAGCTCTTTAGAAGCCCAGTCAATTGGTTGCAATACAAGCTCGTAACCCATTCTTGCTGTAACTTCTTTAGCTAAATCAATATCAAAGCCAACTATATTGTTATTATCATCACGGAAGCCCATTGGAGGGAAGCTATCATCTAACCCTAAAACTAATGTTGGTTTTTCAGCAACTGGCGCTACTGGAGTAGCCTCTTCTGCTTTCTTTTTACAACCAGATATTGCAACTAAACTAACAAGCAACACTGAAAGTACAAGTAAAATTCTTTTCATCGTATTCTCCTAATATTTTTACATTTAGGAGTTTATCAAGTAAAACTCAAAATTGCAACACTTAAACATTATTTTTTAACAATAAATGAGTACTTTCCATTTTTTTTAGTCACATAGCCAACACCAGGATATGGAATATGCATGCCACCTATAAGTACATCATTTTTATAAACATACTCTAGCACCTTTTTACGTGTTTCTATTGCTTGATCTGGGTTAGTGTCAAACTTAATTGAAGCTTCTACATCATTTATCTGTATCGGTAGGCAATGTATAATATCAGCTACAATAAGCATCTTTTCGCCTTTAGATGATATCTCAAACATAGTGTGCCCAACTGTGTGCCCATAAGCTTGTATTGGCACGACACCAGAGGCTATCGGCACATTGTTAGAAAATAACCTAATCGAACTATCATAAGTATCTGCAAAATTAGTAGCAAGCGTCGTTTTCCCTTCTTTTTTTGGCAAGGTTACCCAATAATCATAATCAAATTGTTGGATATACACTCGAGCGTTCTTGAATACACGTGTAAATTTATCGCCATCTTTCGCAAGTGCACCAGAAATATGGTCACCGTGCATGTGAGTGATTAAGATATTATCGATCATATCAGGCGTGTAGCCAGCTGATTTCATATTTTCAATAATTTTGCCGTTGCCTAATGCACCAAACCCTGTATCTATAAGCGTGACAACATCACCATCTACAACAATAAAGACATTAAGTGATGCTTCACATACTCCACTCGGCGTGTATGTTTTCTTGACATCATCACTTGTCGCAAAAAAGTCGACATTCATCTCCATAGTTTTATCTTGGATTGATATAACTTTAATATCCCCAATATTATAAACACTCATTGCATTTGCATTTTCAAATTGAGAAAACGTGATAACACTACAAAATAAAATAAATAACACAAACTTATTCATATGGACCTCCATTTGTTTTCATTTATCATACTATAGTAATATACAATAGAATATTGTCAACAAAAAACTCCCAGCTTTATAAACTGGGAGTCATTATTTACAATCAATTTTAAGTTATACTAGCTTAATATCAAGCAAATCATCAATATCGATAATCATATCATCTATTGTAATATTAAGAACTGGATGGTAGTACTCACCATCTGCATCTTGCAGTGGATATAAAACGAAGCTACGTTCATGCATTCTTGGGTGCGGCAATGTCAGTTCTGAGGTGTTTAAGACTATATTATCATAATCTAACACGTCAATATCTATGATACGTTCGCTGAATTGTTCACTTGTTCTTACTCTTCCCATTTGAGTTTCTATGTCTTGGCAGTAGTGTAACAAAGTTACGGGGTCATGTTCAGTGCGTACTATAACAACTGCATTATAATAGTCTTGTTGCTCATCACGTAGCAATGAAGCAGAAGTATAGACAGGCGATATTTTATAAATAAAAAATTTCCCAGCAAGCAATTCTATCGCTTTTTCGATATTGGCTTGCCTATCCCCAATGTTTGTACCTAAGCTTAATATTGCTTTTTTCATTGCCCTAGCTCATCTTTAAGAACTTGCTCAAGTTCAGTCACAAGTTCTTTATCTTTTTTATCAGCAGATGTTATTGTCGGTAAAAATTTAATAGTAACTTTAGCTGGGTATATAGCAAACTCGCCCTTTGGCATATACTTATCAGTGCCACGTATTATAAACGGAGCAATATCGACACCACCACGTGATGCGATTGAAAATCCACCTTGTTTTAACTCACCTAATTTACCATCTGAAGAGCGTGTGCCCTCTGGGAATATGATTAAATCTTCACCATTTTTAGCTTGTTTGATTGCTTCTAGTAGAGCTTTCATAGCAGCTTTAGGGTTTTTACGATCAACGCCTATGTGCCCCATTGATTTCATAGCTCTGCCTAAAAGTGGAACGTAGAAAATCTCTTGCTTAGACATAAAAACAGCTTCTCTATTTATCCTAGCGAGTGCAACAAACACAACTATAATATCAGTGTAGCTTTGGTGGTTGCCCATAAACACATAGTTTTTTTCTGGGTCCAGATTTTCAAGCCCTTCAACAGCTAAAGTTGTTGAAGTATGCTTCATTATATTTGTGCCTGATGGGTTCATATTTTTACGGTAAAAATAGTTTTGTTTACCAAACAAGCCCATAACAATGCCTTCAAGGCAGTAAAACAGTACGCGAAACACCACGTACCAAAATCTTAGAATACCGATTATCTTTCTCATCGTAATTTCACCAACATTTCTTTAAAAAATTCGTTAAATAATGGAACAGACGATACAAACTCCTTTAACCTTTCAGGAGTAATCTTCTGCTGCAATATATAAGAGAAAACTGACGTAAATTCAACAGCGCCAGAGCCTAAGATCTGGAACCCTAGAAACGTCTTATCTTCTTTATTGTATACGGCTTTCACAAACAAATTGTTATCACCAGTGTATATATGTTTAAAGATGTTCGATGCAGTAAATTTCACAACACCTACATCATAACCTTCTTCTTTTGATTGCTCTTCCGTTAAGCCAATATTAAACATATCGCCACTGGAAGAGGTGTTAAACTTATGTATAATTGTATCATAAGTTTTGTTAGCACCCAACATATTATTTGCAGCCACATATGCAGAATGATATGCCCAGCTGACATTCATTTCTACATTTGTTATATCACCTGCAACAAAAATATTCGGATTATCGGTAACTAAATCTTTACCGAACTGAATAATGCCGTTTTCATCTAAATTGACGCCAGCATTTGCTAGTTCAAGCCCATCAACACATGCTTTTTTGCCAACGCATACGATAACTTCTTCACTTTCAAGCTTCGTATCGTCAAATAAAAGCACATATTTTTGTCCGATGCGCTCTATCTTAACGGGTTCATGCTTTGTGTATATTTGTATGTTACGTTTCTTGAGCATATCTTCATATTTCTTAGATATTTGAGTATCAAGAGATTGTAAAATACGCTCACCCTTTTCAACTATGCTGACTTGGGAGCCAAATTTTGAGAAAAGCAGTGCAACATCCATACCAGTAATACCGCCACCAATGACAATAATACTATTAGGGATAGAGTCTAGCGAAGTAAGAGATGGAATATCTAAAACCTTTTTACCTGTAAGCAATGGCAGCTTAATTGGAACAGCACCAGTTGCGATAAGGCATTTATCAAATGTGTATACGAGTTCTTCGCCATTAGCTGTAATTTTTACAGAATTTTCTGACAAGAATGATACAGCACCTTCATAGTATTCGATATTTTCTTCATCTATTTCGTTTTCAATAATTTTTGATATTTTGTTAGCTTTTGTATCAACTTGTTTTTTGATACGTTTAAAGTCAAGTGTGCCAAGCTCTTGCTCATTATCAAGATAGCTTGAACATATAGTGCGATAATTTTCATACATAGATGCAACATCATTTAATATGCTGAACGTATTTCGACCATCAACACTATATGCGCCACCAATCTTTTTACTAACTATAGTAATTTTTTTGCCGCTAGAGGCAAGCATTTGTGTTGCTAAAACACCTGCTGCCCCAGCGCCAATAACTAAGAAATCTGTCGATTTTGACATTTTATGTGCCAACTTCCCAAGAGTTTAAATATGTAACTTGTTCTTCTGTAAGTGTATCAATGTTTACACCCATAGTGTGCAATTTAGTTAATGCGATATTATCCTCAATCTCTTTCGGCAATACGTATACTTGTTTATCTAACTTGCCTTTTTGCGCAACAACATACTCAGCAGACATTGCTTGAGTCGCGAAGCTTAAATCCATAACAGATGCTGGGTGTCCCTCAGCACATGCTAAGTTAACAAGCCTACCGTTAGCTAAAACATAAACAACCCTACCATCAGCTAATGTATATTCATCAACGTTTTCACGGTTGCCACTTTCAACTTTAGTAGCAATCTTTTTAAGAGTTTCTAAGTCGATTTCAACATCAAAGTGGCCAGAGTTACAAACGATACAGCCATTTTTCATAACTGAGAAATGCTCATCACGAACAACGTGTATGTTACCTGTAACTGTACAGATTATATCTGCTTCTTTCGCTGCATCTAACATAGTCATAACGCGGAAGCCATCCATCACTGCACCAGCTGCTTTAACAGGGTCAACCTCAGTAACGATAACGTGTGCGCCCATGCCTCTAGCACGTTCTGCTAAACCTTTACCACACCAGCCGTAACCAGCAACAACAAAAGTTTTACCAGCTAATAACACATCAGTAGCTCTTATAATGCCATCTAGTGTAGATTGGCCAGTACCATAACGGTTATCAAACATGTGCTTCGTAAGTACATCGTTAACAGCAATAACAGGGAACTTTAATACACCCTCATTTTGCATAGCCCTAAGCCTGATAACACCTGTTGTAGTCTCTTCCATAGAACCTAAGATATAGTCATGAAGTTCTGGATGTTTCTTTAATATTTCACTAACTAAGTCAGCGCCATCGTCCATAGTGACGTTTGGTTTGTGGGCAATAGCTGAGGAAATGTGTTTGTAGTATGTATCGTTATCTTCACCTTTGATAGCGTGAACAGATACACCATAATATTTAACTAACGCTGCTGCAATATCATCTTGTGTTGATAAAGGGTTTGATGCACATAAAAGAACATCAGCACCACCATCGACCATAGCGCGCATTAAGTTTGCCGTTTCTGCTGTAACGTGTAAGCAGCATGACATTTTTAAACCAGTAAATGGTTTTTCTTTTTTAAATCTTTCTCTGATTTCTGCAAGTACAGGCATATCTTTATCTGCCCATAAAATACGTTTTCTACCTTGTTCGGCAAGGTTTACATCTTTAATATCACAATTAACTGACATGTTTATTAGCTCCCTAATTTACCAGCTAAGTCACGAAGTTCATTAGCTTTGTTTGTGTCTTCCCACGTAAATTCATTTCTACCAAAGTGGCCATACGCAGCTGTGCGTTTGAAAATTGGTTTACGTAAATCTAGTGCAGATATTAAACCTTTTGGTGTTAAGTCAAAAGATTTTTCGATTATTTTTTCTATCTCAGCATCAGGTATAGTGCCTGTGCCAAATGTGTTCACCATGATAGATACTGGCTCAACAACGCCAATAGCATAAGCAAGTTGAACTTCGCAACGCTTTGCAAGGCCTGCAACAACAACGTTTTTAGCAACCCATCTTGCACCATAAGCAGCAGAACGGTCAACTTTAGTAGCATCCTTACCAGAGAATGCACCACCACCATGACGCCCCATACCGCCATAAGTATCAACGATAATCTTACGACCTGTTAAGCCACAGTCACCCATTGGGCCACCAATAACAAATCTACCTGTAGGGTTGATATGATATTTGATTGTGTTTTCATCATATAAATCAGCTGGTAAAACTGGTTTAATAACGTGCTCAACGATTTCAGCACGGATAGTTTCTATATCAACTTTTTCTGAGTGTTGTGAAGATATAACAACTGTGTCAATCTTTACTGGGTTGAACCCATCATACTCAACAGTAACCTGAGATTTACCATCAGGACGTAAGTAATCAAGCAAGCCAGCCTTACGTACTTCAGTTAGCCTTTTTGTAAGCTTGTGTGATAAGCTAATAGGCAATGGCATATATTCAGGCGTTTCATCACATGCATAACCAAACATTAAGCCTTGGTCACCTGCGCCACCAGTATCAACGCCCATAGCGATATCAGGTGATTGCCTATTAATAGTAGAGATAACACCACATGTAGCAAAATCAAAACCATACTTCGCCCTAGTGTAACCAATTTCTTCAACAGTTTCTCTAACGATAGTCGGAATATCAACATAAGTTTTAGTAGTAACCTCACCAGATACCACCACTAAACCTGTAGTCAACATAGTTTCACAAGCAACCCTACTGAACGGATCCTCCTTGAGCATTGCATCAAGTACAGCATCTGAAATTTGGTCAGCCATTTTATCAGGGTGGCCTTCTGTAACCGACTCAGATGTAAATAAGTAATTACGCTTATCCATCAAATTCTCCTTAACCTAAATATATTATGAGTTGTTCTTTATGTATTCTGACATTATTGCTTGGTATCTATCTTTACCACGCAATTTTAATGTCTTAATTTCTTTAATTTTGCTATCTATAAGCTCTGAATACGGCTCACTGTATAGCGCTTCTAAATCTTGCTCAAAACGAACATGTTCATCTAAAAGCATTCTAAAATCTTCGTTTTCTTTGTATAACGTCTCGATAATCTCTTTGTCTTTCTCAAACATCAGAATACCCCTCTAAAAAAATAAACTATTATAAATACTTGATCATACGAAAGGCATGCTTGCCTACGCCGTAATAATCCTTTATTTCACCACAGGCTTCAAACCCGTATTTATTATATAACCCAATAGCCGGTATATTTTCAACATCAACTTCTAGGAAGCATGTTTTACCTTTACCCATACTATCAAGCGCAAACGACAACATTTTATCGCCGATACCTTTGCGCATATAGTTTGGTGCAACAGCTATGTTAATTATCTCGCACTCAACACCCAAGTCCCAAAATATCACGAACCCAACAACAACATTACCAATTATTGCAACATAAACATGCGAATGAGCCGCTTGAAATTCAGCAACAAAATAACTTTCATCCCATGCATCATGTGCAATTTGGCGCTCGATATCAACAATACATTTAATGTGAGCGTTGTAATCAGCCTTTACTATCTGCAATGATTTCAACTTCTGATTTCCTTAAATAAAGCGGAGTGCATTCGCACCTAAACGCTAAAAAACGCTCATCCTGTACGGCATCTTCAAGTTTTGCATACGTGCCTAAGCCTGTATTTACTTGTATGTAGCCATCAGTAGAGCTAAGTTCTATTGTTTGATATTCTGAGTGGTTATTGTTAGCAAAATTGTAGTGTTTCAAGGCATATATTTCACCTTTTAATGATGATATAACATCAAACTCACTACTAAATTTATTACTTAATGCCGCAATGTCAAGTGAAGATAATCCATAACATGGTTTACCCGCACCCTCAGCAAGCCCCATAACCATCGAAACACCAATACGAACGCCCGTGAACGAACCAGGCCCAACAATTGCATAAAATTCATCAATCGCTGTAACATTAACGCCACTAGTATTTAAAAAATCATCAATAACTTTATGTAGCACTTCGCTCATACGCCTGCCAACCTTCGCCCTATGCACTGCTGTAATAACGCAATCGTCAGTCAACACAACAGACAAATACTCGCTCGACGTATCTATAAACAATCTTAGCATTTCATTATAACCTTATTTATTTATATGTCAAACAAAACTAGTCAGGTTTAACATGTGGATTGAATTGTTTTTCATAACCGATTTTAGTGCTACAGCTATGACCAGGGCAAACAATCGTTTCATCAGGCAATGTGTAAAGCTTATCTTTAACAGAGCGTATCAAGTCGCGAGTGTTAGAGTATGGAAAATCACTCCTACCGACTGACTCAAAAAATAATGTATCACCAGATATCAACAAGCTCTCACTAGGAATATAGTAGCACACGCTACCCTTTGAGTGACCTGGTGTATGGATAACGTGTATCTCAACACCATTAAATGCGACAACTTGCCCATCTACAACATACTCATCAACAACAGGTGGTTCAAATGATTCAATACCAAAATTGCTTGCAGATTTTGCAAACTCTGGCAATAATTCAGCATCATCTTTATGCATGTAGAATTTTGCACCACTAAATTTTTTAAGCTCTTCAACTGCACCAATATGGTCAAAGTGGCCATGAGTGTTTAAAATCATTTTTACTTTAATATTTTTTTCAGTTAAATATTCTTCTATTAAGTTAAAATCGCCACCTGGGTCAAATATAACACCTTCGTTATCATCATGTAGCAAATAGCAATTCTCACTTAGCTCTGTTAGTATCATTACGTCTAATTTCATAGCTTCCTCTATTGTTTTTTATCTATAATTATTGTAACTGGGCCATCGTTTACGAGTGCAACTTTCATATCAGCACCAAATGAACCACCAAAAACATTTCCTTCGCCAAGCTCTTTTTGTAGCTCAGATATAAATCCTTCATACATTTTCTCTGCACGTTCTGGACGCTCCGCATTCGTAAAATCAGGCCTTCGTCCATTATCGCAATTACCTGCTAATGTAAATTGGCTAACAACAATAACTTGCAAGCCTAAATCTTTTGCTGATAGTGACATTTTACCAGCTTCATCAGGGAATATTCGCAGATTTGCAACCTTGTTTACACACCATTTTATAAATGAATTTTCATCACCACTTTCAACACCCAACAACACTAAAAGCCCTTTGCCTATCTCTGATATACGCACACCTTCGACATCTACAGACGCACTAAGCACACGTTGTACACACATCCTCATTTAAACAACCTATATATGTTTACCTTCATCATAAATAACATAACAAAGTAGACAACCATACAAATTAAAATGTTAAATAAAACATGCAACTCAACGTGTTTAAGGTAAACCATAAACACAGCCATAGTTATACTAGCAAGCAAAATTTTCATTATCAAATTCAGGTTTTCAGAAAATGGGAACTGATAGCCTTTCATATTTTTATATAACATTATCGCATTAACAGCTGCTGCGATTGACGATGCGAGCGCAATCCCCACATGCCCCATGTTATTCATCAATGCTAAGTTCATAATAATATTAACTGTAAATCCATAAACAGCACACTTTACAGGTGTTTTAGTATCCTTATCCGAGTGAAAAACTCTAGATAAAATATTCACCAATGAAAAGAATATCAAACCTAATGAATACATAGAGAGTGCATATGCTGTGTTTTGAGCATCAGTCGCTGTGAATGCATCTCGCTCATATATTAGTGATACGATTTCATAAGATAACCCAATTAAACCAATGCTTGCTGGCAATATAATAGTCAATGTCGATAAAAGTGACTTTGTTATTAATAAAGTACGTTGTTCTAGGTCTTCATTTGCACGTGCATGTGATAACCCTGTCAATGATACGGTTGCAATCGCAATCGAAAACACCCCTAACGGAAACTGGAACAACCTATTTGCATAAAACAACCACGAGATACTACCAAGTGCAAGGTATGATGCCAATATCCTACCAACGAGAAAGTTTAACTGACTTATACCAACACCTGCGATAGATGGCAAAAGCAAAGTATAAGTTTTTTTAACAGCACCATCAAACGCTGTGCCTTTTATAAACTTAAAGCCGTATATCTTTGCAGCTACATACACAACAACAAGCTGAAGAAGACCACCTGCAAGCACACTATAAGATAGATATGCGATATCACCAGAGCGAACATAACCTAACCATGCACCACAAATCATTGCAATGTTGTATATAGCGCTTGAAGCGTAAGATACAAAATATCCATTATGGCTATTCAAATACCCTGATAACATACCACAAATAGTAACTACTAATAAAAAAGGCATAATAATACGCAACTGTTGAACACCTGTAGAAAATAAGGCAGGGTCACCTGAAAACCCAGGTAAAAACATACGCATAACATATGCTGCAAATATCATAACTAAAGCGCAAATTATAAACACAATGAGTGCTTGAATTAAGATTAACTGTGTGAGGTATGCATTTTGAGCTGCCTTGCCACCATTTTTCAACTTTTCAGCTAAAAACGGCATAAATGCAGAAGTCATTGCACCTTCGACAAAAAATTGACGAAACAAGTTCGGAATAGCCAGCGCAACAAAGAATATATCAGTCAAACCTGATGCACCATAGTATGTAGCTATCGCAATATCACGCAATAAGCCAAACACACGGCTAAACAGTATGCCAATACTAGACCTCAAAACGTTAAAAATAAAATTATACATTAAATAAAACAACCTATATTTTAATTATAGCCGATTAGTTTAATAATACCTGTTTTAATGCCTAATTGTCAATTACAAACAACTCTTATTCAATATAAATGTTAAAAAAACATCAAATAAACATATTTTTTGCATATAACACAATCAAATGCTTTACTTTTACGTAAGTATGCGTTATAGTTAGATAATTTAAAGAATTTAGTACATGGGGGAACATTTATGACAAAGTCCGAATTAATCGAACAAATCGCTCTCAACTACCCTAATATGACTAAAAAGCAAGTTGAATACATCATCAACTCTGTTTTTTTATCAATCAGGGACGCTTTAAAAAACGGTGAAAAAGTGGAAATACGTGGTTTTGGTAGCTTCAAAATCCGTACAAAAAACGCGAAAACTGGCAGAAACCCTAAAACAGGCGTTACTGTTGAAGTACCTGAAAAACGCGTACCATATTTTAAACCTGGGAAAGAGATTAAAGAATCTTTGATTGAGTCTTAAACCTCTATTTACGCTCCGGCTGCAACTTACGTTGCATTTTATTGAGAATATTCAATAGTGTTAGTACATTTAAAACATATCAATATTTTTGCGCCTATAATATATAGGCGTTTTTTTTATGTTGAATTACTAACCTAAACTTAACTAATATATTTTAAAATTGCTTATGATACATAACTGATCTGTTCATGTGATGATATAAAAAAAGCGGAGCTGAATGCCCCGCTTTGCTTGATATTATAAGTATTTGTTTAACGCTTCTACGTAAGTGCCTTTTGGTTGCACACCAACAAATTGTTCTACAACTTGTCCGCCTTTGAATATCATAACCGTAGGGATACTCATAACGCCATACTTACTAGCGATCTCTTGGTTTTCGTCAACGTTTACTTTACCAACTTTCGCTTTGCCTTCAAACTCAGTAGCTAGGCCATCAATAGTAGGTGTAAGCATCTTACAAGGTGCGCACCATACTGCCCAAAAGTCTACTAATACAGGCATTTCACAAGAAATAACTTCTGCTTCAAAATTTTCAGTACTAAATGTATTCGCCATTTAATTATCCTCCGTACAATAATTAAAATTTACTCCTATTTCTTCCACTTGTCAACAAAAAGACTGACTTCTATATCAATACAAACCCACATACTTCGTTAAAAAGTCGCTAAGTTGTAATAATACTTAAATAATCTTTTTATACAAACAACACTTATTATGCACACATTTTTCACACAATTCGTTGTGCATATACTTACAGTTTAAACTTATTCCTAACCGTGATATTGCAAAATCATACTTTGCTGGGTCATCAGGTGTTAGTTGTCTAAAAAAATCAGTGATTTGCTCAACTGATTTACGCCCTTTTGCACCACTTGATACAATCCCAATCATCTCAGCCATGCGTGATATATGTACATCAACAGGCATATAAAGCGATGATTTATCAAACAAACTCCACAACCCTAAGTCGATATTATCTTTGCGCACCATCCAACGTAGAAACATATACAAACGCTTTGACGTAGATGATTTTGGCACTGTTAGCAAAAAGTTTATGCCGTGCGTATTTGAACTCATTTCACGCATACGCTTTATGGCTTTATCACAATCGTTTATATTAGTGACACCGCTATCTTTGAAAAAGTTTTCTAAACTTCCATAATCTCGATAAATGGCTTTCATCAGTCTAGAATATTCTGCAACATCTTCTTTTGACTGAAACCTATAATATAAGCTATCATCAATATCCGTTTTTAAACTAGTAGGCTCGCTACCTGCAATCTTAAAGTACTTGTCTAAAAATTTCTGTATTGCTTGCACGTTGCCATACGCAAACATGGCTGATGTAAATGCAATAAATTCAACATTACCTTCAACTTCATAAGGGTATTTAATTGGATCAGTGCAAATATATTCGCGCCTATTATAGTTATCATACAAATGCTCAAAAAAAAGTTTTGCATCACTCATGAATTATGCCTTTACTACACTAATCCTTGTTATATCAATATCTTGCACTTCAACACCGAGTCGCTTAAATAACTCGTTCAAATTAAAGCCACCAGCAGAAGTTGCTTTTAGCGAAACTATGCCACCCTCGTAGTTTATCAAATAATCTGCAAGAGCAATAGTTTTCATGACACCTTTTTTGGATAAACGTTCATAGTAGGCATTTTCATTATTGCAAGCCTCTTCAAATATTGCTACTAATTCATCGCTTAGTTTATAATCTGATATAAAATCCGCACCAGACTTAATGCTTGCAACAGTATTTATATCATTAACTATCAAACCTTTAGGCAGAGTAGCGTTAAGCTTGTTGATAAATTCTTCAATATCAACTGGCACACATTCGATACCAACGACTTCACGCTCACCCTTCATCCCGACAGATAGAGGTAAATGCAACACAATTTTAGGAAGAGGATTGAAGCCTTCAGAAAACTTCATATCAGCACCAGCTACACGCAACGAGTGAGAAAAAATTCGCCCTAACTCTAATGCTGATAAAAACCTTGCATTATCAGTCTTTTCATAAGTTATTTCATATTTTTCATATACTTTTGGCTCAGTTCCACTTTGAGATGCATACACATCTGTCTTAACACTTTTAACTGGTTCAACTTCTTTAAAATCACAAACACCACAGTTGCTACATGCATGATATCTACAATCTGGTGTTGATACTTCTTGTTTAGCTTTCTCGAGCTCTTTATTGAAAAAGTCGCTAGTTAGGCCAACTGATATATTATGCCATGGAGTTTTTTCGTCATCTGCGTAGCTTTTAGATGCAAAATCTTCTATCTTTTGCCCATGCTCTAAAAATAGTGCATCCCAGTTGCGATAGTCGAAAAACTCGCCCCATGCATCTAAGTAAAACCCTTTATTAATAACAGCATCTTCAATTATGTCAGATATTTCTTCACTACCACGTGATAAAACGGCTTCAACTGTGCTCATCCTTGTATCATGGAATTTACATTTAAGTTTGCGTTTTTTAAGCTCTTCTTTAAGCATATACATTCTACGTTCAAGTTCAAGTTTATTCACTTGCCCAAACTTCTCAAACGGGGTATGCGGCTTTGGAACGAAGTGAGATACAGACACAGAAACATCAAACGCTTTCGTGATTTTCCTCGCTTCCCATTTTATCCTTGATGATAGCTCTGCAATACCTATAATATCTTCATCTGTTTCAAACGGTAATCCAATCATAAAGTATAGCTTCACAGCCGTATAGCCATGGTTTGCAGCTGTAGTAACTGCTTTTATTATATCTTCTTCTGATAAATTCTTATTAATTACCTTACGCATACGCTCGCTGCCAGCTTCAGGTGCGATTGTAAAGCCTGATTTACGAACTTTTGATAGTTCTGCAAATAGTTCCTCTGTTACACTATCTGCACGTAATGACGGCGTAGAAAATGAAACACGACTATCTGCAAGCTTATTATTAAGCGAGTAAATTAATGGCTCAATTGCAGAATAATCACCCGTAGATAATGAAAGAAGTGACGCCTCTAAGTGACCTGTAGACTCTACCTGGTTCATAACATCTTGTATTACTAAATCGACACTACGCTCACGAACTGGCCTATATATCATACCAGCTTGGCAAAACCTACAACCTGATGAACAACCACGGGCAATTTCGACAGATATCCTATCTTGTATCGCCGGTATTAACGGAACGATTGGCTTAGTACAACCTACACTTGTTGAAAATCCATTATACATGTCACGTTTAACGATTTTTTCTGCATCAACTGCTGGAACGTACATAAATGAAAACTCTGCATTAAGTTTTGCTAAAATTTCATTTCTTGATAGTCCACTATCTTTGCATGTTTTTATAAACTCTAGGATATTACGTAACCCTTCATCGCCTTCACCAATATAGAAAGCATCAACAAACGGAGTCAGTATAGCAGGATTATAAGTACATGAACCACCAGCAAGTATTATAGGCTCATCTTCTGCCCTATCCTTACTTCTTAGTGTAATGTTTGCATGCTTCATGATTGCAAGTGTTGTTGTATATGACATTTCATAATGAAGTGAAAAGCCTAACACATCAAAATCTTTTAGTGGTTTCTTTTCCTCTAGGCTTACGAATGCTTTTTCTTTTAATGTTTCTAGTGCGTCTACCCATGGGGCAAAAAAGCGACTACAGTAAACACTATCAGATTTATTTACTAGCTCATAAAGCAACCTATAGCCTACATGGCTAGAGCCTATTTCATAAGTATCTGGGAATATTAAGCAAAAACTCAAGCACTCGCTTGCGTTATCTTTAGTTACGGAATTCATCTCACCGCCAACATATCTGGCTGGTTTCGAGATTGTCAAAAACTCTTTATTAAACATGTTACCTCTAAAAAATAGGATTATTCGTTATCCTTAAAACGCTTCAAATGGACTGAATTTACAAGCCCAAGCATCGCAAAAAATGATATGATAGATGAACCACCATAACTAACAAATGGCATCGGTATCCCCACTACAGGCATCATACCTACAACCATATAACTATTTACCACAAATTGGAAAAATATATAGCCTGCCACAGCTATGCATATAATCTTACCAGAGGGCTCTTTTTGCCGTATGCCAACAACCAATATACGTGACAATAGCAACACAAATAGCCCAAGTATCGTGCAACCACCTATCATCCCAAACTCTTCACTTATAACAGAAAATATAAAATCTGTATGACGCTCAGGGATAAACTTCAAGTGTGATTGTGTGCCATTCATATATCCTTTGCCGTCAAGCCCACCAGACCCTATCCCAATCTTCGATTGGATAATGTGATAACCTGAGCCGAACGGATCACTCTCAGGGTTTATGAATGTCAATACACGCTTTTTTTGATAGTCGTGCATAAAGTTCCACATCACAGGCACAGCAACAGTAAGCGATATGAGTAATATAATAAGTGTAGATCTAGTAATTCCTAAATACAACACAACCATTCCAAACACAACTATATACGTAAGCGAAGTGCCTAAATCTGGCTGTAAAAAAACTAACAAAAACGGCCCTGCAAGCAATACCGCTTTACGTATTATGTGAAATAAGTTCATCTTACGGGTTGTAAAGTCGATAAACAGCCAACCAAGCGTAATAACCCATACAACTTTAAATATCTCAGATGGTTGTATAGCAACAGGCCCTAAATTTATCCAGCGTTGAGCACCCATACCTATCTGCCCTTTTATAAGCACGACAGCCAAAATAATTATACCAATAGTATATATTATCACAGCAAAACGTACAAACTGCCTATAGCCGATAAAAGATATAATAAAATACCCAGCTAAGCCTATCCCAAGCCACATAGATTGCTTAATATAGTATGTTTGCACATATGATGTTGATGGGTCAAATCCTGCACTATATATTGCAAAGATACCACATACTGATAATGCAACTGCAAATAACAGCAACCAATAATCTGTGCCTACTAAGGTGTTTTTAACTTTATTCAACATAGCCAAGCTCTACCATTTTTCTAATTACGCCACCTGCAACATTTGCAGCATTGCCACCACTACCACCGTTTTCAATCATTGTAACAATGGCATATCTAGGATTTTCAGCAGGATAAACACCTGAAAACCATGCATGGTCACGCCAATGTTCAGGAATTTCTTCATCTTCCATATCTTCCGTATGTTTTAAGCTTACAACCTGTGCAGTACCTGTTTTACCACCTACAACAACATCAGAGTTTCTTGCACGTGGAGCAGTACCACCTTTTTCATAAACAGCAGATACAAGCCCTTCCATAATAATAGATGAGATTTCTGGAGATATTTCATAAGAAGCCAATAAAGGTGGTTCAATCTTTTCGACGAGTTTACCTTGAGCGTCTACAATTTTATCAACTATACGTGGTTGATATATATTGCCACCATTAAACACACCAGATATCATAACTGCAATTTGCAATGGAGTTGTTGTCATGTAACCTTGCCCGATAGATGTGATAACAGTTTCACCAGGATACCAACTCTCGTTACGAGTGCGTTGCTTCCACTCTCTTGATGGGAACAAGCCTGTTTTCTCGTTAGGTAAATCAATACCCGTCTTTTTGCCAAGTCCAAACATCTTTGAATATTTTTCAATAATGTCGATCTCTAACAACAACCCTAAGTTGTAAAAGTAAACATCACATGATTCTGCAAGCGCCTTTCTTAAATCTGTCTCACCATGGCCACTTCGTTTCCAGCAATAGTATGAGAAATTTCTATTTAATCTATATGAGCCAAAACACTTGAAAATAGTTTCAGGTGTAATTACATTTTCTTTTAAGCCAGCATACGCCATGAGGATTTTATATACTGAACCTGGTGGGTACATGCCCTCAATATTTCTATTAAGTAACGGTTTTTTTGAGTCGTGTAATAACGCAGTCCAATCTTCATCTGTCACAAATGGCGTAAATTCATTCAGATCATAACTAGGCGCGGAGAACATCGCTAACACAGAGTTATCTTTGATATCTAAAACAGTGACAGATGCACGCATATCACTTAAATTATCGGCCAGATATTTTTGCAAATCATAATCAACGGTCAACACGAGGTTATCACCAGCAATGGCTGGTTTTTCGTTCAAGATTTCATGAACTCGCCCTATAGTATCAACCTCTACTTGCCTTGCACCTTCAACGCCTCTTAGTTGTTTTTCGTAATATTTTTCAACGCCACTTTTGCCGATTAGTCTATCGTTTCTATATTCGCCACTAGCTAAATCTTCTTCAGTAACCTCGCCCATATAGCCTAATATATGGCTTAATGCTTGCCCATCGTAGTAGCTTCTGACTGATTGCAAATCTATTTCGACGCCGTGATAGTCGCTAGAGTGTTCAAGGAAATATGCAATCTCTTCAAATGCTAAACCTCGTAAAATAACCGTAGACTCATAAAGATAAGATTTTTTAATTTTTTTGCGAGCATTTTCTATATTGAATGGAATAATAGCATTAATATCGTTCAACAATTTAGTTAAGTCATTTGTATCTTCTTTAACGATACGTAACTCATATGTAGGAGTGTTTTTGACAACTATCAAACCATCTCTATCAAGTATCAACCCCCTATCAGCTCTAACATCAACAATACGTATCCTGTTCGAGTCAGATAAGCTTGAATAATAATCATATTTGATGATTTGTAAATAGAACAGCCTGAAAAATAGACCAGTGAAAAATAGTATCAACACTAGCACAGCCCAGAACATTCTTGATTTATAATAATTTAGTACATCATCTTTTAACTTTGGAAAAAGCACTATACATCTCCATTATAATAGATATTACTAGATAGACAGAAAAGTCGATAAACACATCTGACCACATGTAATAGTACGACTCTACAAAGTCGTAACCAAAGTAAAATATCGTATAAACATGGAAAGCTAGTATAAACATAAAGCTACCTGTTATACGTGTCTGCCAAAGTGACCAGTCGAAAAACTCGTTCAACATCACTTTAACAATTGAAAGCCCTACAAAGATTAATACTGACACGCCTAATGCAGAGCCGATTGTATAATCATAAAATAGCCCAAACACTAGCGAATACCAAATAAGGTTGTCATTATTGATGTTACGAGCATATATCAAAAACAGTATTATCACAAAGCTGACATGGCTTACGATAGGATATGAGGTATGGCTAAATATATACCATATTGATAATATTATTGATATTTTAAAATAATCACTTTTTAAAATTCTTAATAACGAAAACGTTCTCAAGTTTGTAAAAATCCTCGTTTTGTTCTATAAAAACTTGTTGAAAAAGACCAGTATCGGACTTTACAACCTTTGAAACAGCACCAACAGGTATACCCTTTGGGAAAAGCCTGCCAAGGCCTGATGTAACGAACTTATCACCAACTTGAACATCGTCAAGCCTGTCATAATATTCTACATGTAGGCCACCCCTACCGTCACCACGCAATATTCCTACTGCCCTAGTCCTACTATTAGTGACACTTACATTAGATGATAAGTTTAATAAAACATCAACATCTGCAGTTGTAGAGTGAACTTTTGACACTTTACCAATCAAACCTTTGAACCCAATTACTGGGTCGTTCAACATCACACCATCTAACAAGCCACGGTCAATTACAATATTTTTAATATATCCATCGCTCGCACCAATAACGTTAGATGTAATGCTATCAAAATTGTATGCGTCGTTAAAGCGCAACAATCCTTGCAAGCGTTCAGTTTGGCTAAGTTTTTCATTTAGGAGTGCATTTTCAAGTGTAAGGTTGTCAATAGCTGCTTTATATGCTCTATTTTGCTCTTCAACATCTATTAGGAAAATATACGACCCCCACACATCACTAATGCCTGTTTTAATACTATCAACAAGCATGATGCATGGGTTAAGGATATCACCTAATATACCTTTGAAAGGTTCCGACGCTGTTTTGTTCCTCGTTTGTATAATAATCACAACAAGGATCACTACTAAAAACGCAACAATACGTTTTATGTTAAACATTAGTCAATAGCAACCTTTTTCAACAGCTCAAGATCATCAAGTACCTTACCTGTGCCTAAAACAACCGCTTTAAGAGGGTCATCAGATACGATAATAGGTAAACCTGTTTCATGAGATAAACGTCTATCTAGATTTTTGAGCAACGCACCACCACCAGTTAAAACAATACCTCTATCAACGATATCCGCTGATAATTCAGGTGGAGTTTTCTCAAGTGCGATACGTACAGCATCAACAATTTTATTGATAGATTCACGAAGTGCTTCACGTACTTCAGAATCTGATATTTCAATAGTTTTTGGGATACCTGTGACAAGGTCACGGCCTTTGATTTCTGTTCTGATTTCTTCATCAAGTGGGAAAGCAGAACCTAATTTAATTTTTAAATCTTCTGCTGTTGCAGTACCGATTAACAAGTTATATTGGCGCTTAATATATGCAACGATACAATCATCAAGCTCATCACCACCAACCCTAACAGAGTTTGTGTAAACAACACCAGATAGTGAGATAACAGCAACTTCAGTAGTACCACCACCTATATCAACCACCATGTTACCTGACGGCTCTTGAATAGGAAGGCCCGCACCAATAGCAGCAGCCATAGGTTCTTCAACTAAGAAAACCTCTCTAGCGCCAGCTTGAATGGCAGAATCTTTCACCGCGCGTTTTTCAACTTGTGTAACGCCTGATGGAATACAGATAACCATACGCGGACGAAATAATGAGCGCTTTGAATTAATTTTAGAAATAAAATGTCTAAGCATTTTCTCAGTAGTGTCATAGTCTGCAATAACGCCGTCTTTCATCGGGCGTACAGCAATGATGTTTGCTGGAGTACGGCCAAGCATAACTTTTGCTTCTTGCCCTATAGCTAATATTTCTTTTGAATCTCTATTGATTGCAACAACTGATGGTTCGCTAGAAACGACACCTTTGCCGCGTATATAAACTAATGTATTTGCCGTGCCTAAATCTATGGCAACGTCTGTAGAAAACATTCCAAAAAATTGATCTAATATCATAATAACACACCTCTATGTGCGACTTTAACAAAAAATAATATTATTTTCAACAAGAATTATTATATTTAAGGGATTTTATATTGATTTATTTTATTGGATTGTAAATAACTTTAGAGATGATAAAAAATGGGGTGATTTCTCACCCCATTAGTATAATTAATTTGCGTCTTCTTTCATAATTGCAGACCATGCTTGAGCGCACTTAACGGCACGCTTCCAACCTGTATATCTGCTGTTACGTTTAGCTTCGTCTTTATTTGGTTCGAACACTCTATCGATTACGGCTTTGTTCATTAATTCATCAATGCTTCCCCAATATCCAACTGCTAAACCAGCTAGGTATGCAGCACCTAGTGCAGTGACTTCTGTTACTTCTGGGCGATGTACCTCTGTATCTAGAACATCAGCTTGGAATTGCATTAAGAAATTGTTTGCAACCGCACCACCATCAACACGTAGCTTAGCCAACTTAATGCCAGCATCTTGCTGCATTGCATCAAGCACGTCTAATGTTTGGTATGCAATACTTTCTAGCGTTGCACGAATGATGTGGTTAGAGCTAGTGCCACGAGTTAAACCAACGATTGTTCCACGTGCATATGGGTCCCAATATGGAGCACCTAAGCCTGTGAATGCTGGGATAACATAAACACCGTTAGATGTTTCAACTTTAGTTGCAAAATATTCAGAATCTTTCGCATCTTCAACAAGCTTCAGCTCATCACGTAGCCATTGGATAGATGCGCCACCCATAAATACAGAACCTTCTAAAGCATAGTTAGGCTCACCTTTAGGGCCACAACCTATTGTAGTTAATAGACCGTTTTTAGATGTAACTTTTTCTGTACCTGTGCTCATTAATAAGAAGCAACCAGTACCGTAAGTATTTTTAGCTTGCCCAGCTTCAACACACATTTGGCCGAATAAAGCAGCTTGTTGGTCACCAGCGATACCAGCGATAGGTATACGTGTGCCACCTTTACCACCAATATTTGTTTGGCCGTAAACTTCTGATGAATTTTTAACTTCTGGCATCATAGACATAGGGATATTTAGCTCAGCTAACATTTTTTCGTCCCATTTCATTGTGTTGATGTTGAATAATAATGTACGAGAAGCATTTGTGTAGTCTGTAACATGCACTCTACCTTGAGTCATGTTCCATACAAGCCATGTATCAACAGTACCGAACAATAATTTACCAGCTTCAGCATCTGCTCTAGCACCCTCAACGTTGTCTAAAATCCACTTAACTTTTGTACCAGAGAAATATGGGTCTAATACTAAACCAGTATTTTCACGTACATAATCTTCTAAGCCACGAGATTTTAACTCTTCGCAAATCTCAGCAGTACGACGGCATTGCCATACGATTGCGTTATAAACTGGCTTACCAGTTTCTTTATTCCACACAACTGTTGTTTCACGTTGGTTAGTAATACCAATTGCTGCGATTTGGTCGCTATGGATACCAGTTTTACCTAAAACCTCAATCAATGTAGAGCTTTGAGTGCCCCAAATTTCCATAGGGTCATGCTCTACCCAACCAGCTTCTGGGTATATTTGAGTGAACTCACGTTGTGAAACGCCAACAATATTTGCATTCTTATCTAAAATTACCGCACGAGAACTAGTTGTACCTTGGTCAAGTGCTACTATATATCTTTCTTCGCTCATTATACTTTCCTTATGATTTAATTTTTATTAAAACTATTTGTTTGCATCTTCAATTGCACAAGCGCCATCTTTACATGCTTCAACAAGGTGCCTTGCAAATAATGCTGGGTATGCCCATGCAGCTAACATTGCACCAACGATTGGAGCAAATATAGGTATTAAGAAATATGGAATATCTTTACCACCAGATAAAGCATAATCCCAACCAGCTAAGTATGTGAATAATTTTGGACCGAAGTCACGAGCAGGGTTCATAGCAAAACCTGTTAGAGGTCCAAGAGAACCACCGATAACTGCGATTAAAATACCGATTAATAATGGAGTGATAGAAGCTCTACCAACACCGTTGTTTCTGTCACCTAAAGCTAAGATACCAAACATTAATAGAAAAGTACAAACTACTTCAACTAAAAATGCTGTACCAAGTGTGATAGCCGGATGTGGAAAAGTAGAAAAAACACCTGCTGTTGCAAGCCCTTCTATACTGCTACGAGAAACATTGTTTACAACTTCCCACTCGATAAATAACGCACCATAAAGAAAGTAAACAAGTGCAGCAGCGCAAAAAGCACCTAAAAATTGTGAAATGATAAATGGAATGACTTTAGACTTATCAAAACCATGAAATGCAGTTAAAGCTAACGTAACTGCTGGATTAAGATGTGCACCTGATACCCCTGCAGTGCAGTAGATAGCAACCATAACACCTAGCCCCCAAATAATACTAATTTCCCATTGGCCAAATGATGCACCAGCTACCACAAGAGCAGCAACACAACCCGCACCAAAAGTAATTAGTAACCCTGTGCCAACAAACTCAGCAGCACACTCTCTCAACAAACATGATAATCTTGTTTGTGCCATGAAATCCCCCTCAAAAAAATAATAATTGCTTTTATGCAATATTCTCTTAATTCATGTACCAATAAACAGATACATGTAAATTTTTCTATCTTTATGTATGTTTACATAAAAAATAAATTTATTCAAGAGTTTTTTTCAAGCTTTATTTAGCACAAAGTTATATTTATCGCTCACCATAAAAAATTAGTTGTTAAATATTGAATAGTTGAAAATTAAGCATAATACAGCAAATAAGTATCATAATAATTACCTTTTACAGCATTTTCTACATCAGGAGGTATTATAACTATACTTTTAAATGTATTTGTTGACATTTGTTCTGATTGGCGTTTATAAGACTGAAATTCTCCATTAACAATCGTTGTTAAACAAGATTCAAGGCGGTAAAATCCTTTGCGTTTTCTTACATCAAAGTTAATTTTTGTTTTCACTAGAACAAATTCTTTATCGAAGTTACTGCGTATCCAACTTATTAGAAATAACTCTGCGCACATCATTGCTGCCTCTGGAGTGCCTGGAAGTATAAAGAATGGCTTGTTTTTTACTAAGCCGAAGCGAAATGTTTTACCAGGGCTAGAACACAGCCCATCAATTAAGATAGTTCCGCCCAGTTCTCTTATCACGGTGTCCATTAAGTCGTATCTACTAAGTGCTGTGCCACCGCATGAAATAAATACATCAAAGTTATCAACACCGCTCATGATAGTTTGTTTAAGTTGTTCTTTCTCATCTTCGCAGATACCCAAGCTTGAGTGAGGTATTTTAAACACAGACAACAGTGATGATAGCGCATAGTAGTTACTATTTACAACACGTGAGCCACTTGCAAACTGCTCAGTAATCTCAGAGCCTGTGGATAATATACCAACACGTGGCAACCCCTTTACATATATAGAGTTTACACGCAATGTTGCGAGCTTTTCTATATGCCTGTGGTCTACCTTACATTCGCTACATACGATAAGTTCTCCAGCTTTAATATCTGCGCCTATTGGGTCGATATTTGTTATTTCATCATCATATTTATTTAGGAATACTTCTTCATCTGAAACTTCATTGCTATCTTCAACCTTAACAACCATATCGACACAATCTGGCACTTTTGCACCAGTTGCAATGCGTATACACTCATTAGCATTTAATGTATTTGAAAAAGTATCAGCAGCAGATATATCGCCACAAACTTTGAACGGTTTTGAAAAATCGGATACGTTAGCATTACAAGCATATCCATCCATGCGAGAACGTCGCCAAGTTGGGTAGTCAAATGGGGAATAGATACTCTCCGCACTATACCTACCCATTGCATCTTTCAGAGTAACAAACTCTTTAAACGCTGGCTTCGTATACTGTGAAATTATTTCAATAGCTTTAAATATATCTAACGCTTGTCTAGCAATCATAACACTACCTACCATTTTAAGTATAATAATATTGTAATATCTTAAACAGATTACTGCAAGCGTTATATATTATTTCATAGTTAATTCTTCTCTATATTCAGACTCTAGCTTAACATCGGCAAATGTACTCATATTGCTACCAATAAACAATGCAGTTTTAACAACATCCATAGCAACAGGGCAACCACTACCCTCACCTAAACGCATTTGCAAGTAAAGCATAGGCTGTAGCCCTATAACTTCGCTTGCACGCTTATAGCTTGGTTCTTCCGATATATGCGATGCAATCATAAAGTCAGCCGTTAGTGGATTTATTTTATGTGCAAGTAGCGCACCAGCAATAGAAATTACTCCATCAACAATGATAGGTATGCGATAATATGCTGCACCAAGGTATAAACCAACCATAGCTGCGATATCTAGCCCACCAACACATGATAAAATCTCCATTGGATCTGCATTTTTGAGTGAATATTTTTCAATTGCTTTCACAATAATTTCTTGTTTTTTAATAAATGCTTGGTCAGATAATCCGCCACCTCTACCAACTAGCGAAATATCATCAGTTCCTAATGCTGCCATAATACAAGCAGTTGCTGTTGTTGTGTTGCCCATACCTATCTCACCATTACCGATGATGTCATAGCCATTTTCATGAGCGTACTTTGCATAATCAAACCCAATAAGGATAGCTTTTTCAACTATATCCATAGGGATAGCTTTTTGCTCCATAAAATTATATGTGCCTGATTTCATTAAGTTTTTATCATGCACGTTTTCATGCTCTGCACCACCTATGATGCCTAAATCTACAAGCACTAGTTCGACATTACAAGCTTTACAAATTGTATCAATCGCAAACCCACTACCATCAGCATAACCTAGCATTAAACTACGTGTAAAATACTGAGGAGTTCCTGATACACCCTCTGCATACACGCCATTATCTGCCCCAAAAACAAACAATGCGCGTTTGTCAGCTTTGTTATCTAACTTACCAGTAATACCTGCAATTTTGATATAAATATCCTCTAGCCCACCTAGGCTACCTTTTGGCTTCAATAAACTTTCCTGACGAATAGTTGCATTTTTAATAGCTTCATCGTTTATTGGTTTTATATTAGATATTATTTCTTTTATGTTCATAGAGTACGCTCGAAATTAGTATATAGTAGTGCGTTTATGATAGCTGCTGCAACGTTGCTACCACCTTTTCTGCCAGATGAAACAATATACTCTAAACCGCTTTCCATAATAAGCTCTTTAGACTCAACAACATTCACAAACCCTACAGGAACACCAACAACAAACTTAGGCGCAATGTTTTCTTCTTTCATTAATCTATCAATCTCGATTAATGCAGTTGGCGCGTTACCACAAACATAGATAACATCTTTACCTAACGCCATAGCTTTGCGAACAGCCATAGTTGCCCTTGTTGCGCCAGCATTTCTTGCGTTTTCAATAACTTCTTCATCATTTATGTAACATAAAACATCTATGCCGTGTTTTGAAGCTAAGCGTTTATTTATGCCCGCTTTTGCCATCTCAGTATCGGTAATGATTGTGCAACCATTTTTCAACAATGCAGATACGCTGTTGATAGCATCTGTTGAAAACTTTAATGTTTCAACATACTCAAAATCAGCACTTGTGTGTATAACACGCATAAGCACAGGCAGAATCGCTTCATCAATCTCTATACCCTTCAAATTATCAGCGATAATTTCAAAACTCTTTGTTTCAATTTCGTTTGGTTTTAATGTTTCAATAGCCACTCTACTTTACCCCTTTATTTAATATTCTATAAACTTCATCCATATCTAATGCTTGCCTTACAGTATCAGCAAGTATGTTATATTGCTCATCTTTAAACTTTGCAATGCTGAACATGTTATCAACATCTACACTAAGTCCTTTCGATTTATACAATATCGTTTGCATACGTGAAATGATATCGCTTGAGTCAAACAACCCATGAGCATATGTACCCAAAACGTTACCATTTTGCATACCGTCTGGCTTGCTTTCATCATCTCTATAGTTGAACATTGCAATAGCGTCACCATGTAAAACTGTTGTGCCAGCATGTACTTCATACCCTTGGAACTCTGCCCCGTTTAGCTCAGCATAAACACCCGTTAAACCTTCAAACTTACCAGATAGTTGCCTAGTTTTCTTAACCTTGCCAAAAGTTGTTTCAGCATTCAACATGCCTAGTGCTTCTGCGTCGCCGCCCTCTTCAATGCCATGTGGGTCAGATAACCCATTTTGTAACATTTGATAACCGCCACAGATTCCCATGACAAGTTTGTTATTTTTGATACTTTCAGCGATTTTCTTATCTAATCCGTTTGATTTTAACCATGCTAAATCTTTGATTGTGTTTTTTGTACCTGGTATAATTACAAGGTCAGGCTCCCCATAGCTGTTGCTTGAATTTACGTACCTAACAAAAGCGTTGTTAATATGCTTCAAAGGTGCGAAATCAGTAGCGTTGCTAAGGTGAGGCAACCTTAAAATTGCGATGTCAATATATTGCCCACCAGATATCCTGTTGATAGAGTCAATATTGTCACTCAAGCTATCTTCAGCGTCTAAATATGCGTTTACATATGGAACAATGCCCATAAACGGCTTACCAATGCGCTCTGCAAGCGAAGGTAGGCTTTCTGTCAACAGTGTCGCATCTCCACGGAACTTGTTGATAATTAAACCTTTGATATACTCTTGTTCATCAGCTTCAAGTAATTTAACTGTGCCATAAAGTGATGCAAACACGCCGCCTTTGTCGATATCGCCAGCTAACAAAACAGGAGCATTAGCTATCTTTGCCATGCCCATGTTAACATAGTCATACTCAGACCTTAAGTTTATTTCTGCAGGACTTCCAGCACCTTCGATAACAACGATATCATATTCGCTAGCAAGTGATGCATAGCACTCTTGAACCACTGGCATAAGGTTTTTACGATATGCAAAATACTCAACTGATGACATAGTGCCAACAGCACTACCCTTGACGATAACTTGTGATGTCGAGTTGCCAGTGGGTTTCAATAAGATCGGGTTCATACGAACATCAAGCTCAACTTGTGCTGCTTCTGCCTGTGCGGCTTGGGCCCTGCTGACTTCTTCGCCCTCTATCGTAACAAACGAGTTTAACGACATATTTTGTGATTTAAACGGCGCAACATTATAGCCATCTTGTTTAAATATTCTACATAACGCCGTCGTAAGCATGCTTTTACCAGCGTTAGATGCTGTGCCTTGTACCATAATTGCTTTTGCCATTTACTTCACCTTACTCAAAATATTTATCAATGCTTCATTATCTGCATGGCTTTTCACAGCAATGCGATAATATCTATCGTCCAAACCGATATAGTTAGAGCAATCACGTATCAATATACCATGCTCCATAATATCTGATGATAAGTTAACATTTTCTGACTTTATAAACACATAATTTGCACACGAGTTATATACAGCATAGCCTAAATCAATCAACGCTGATTTTAAATAATCACGTTCTTTATTAATAAGTTGCCTTGTTTGTTCAATATAATCATGACACTTTAAAACAGCTTTGCCAGTTTCCATAGCAGGTATAGAAACACTCCACACTTGCCCAGCCATTGAAACAGCTTCAACTAATTTCTCATCAGCTATGATATATCCTAAACGTAACCCAGGCATTGCAAATATCTTTGTGAATGCTTTTAATATGATGATATTGTCACACTCACCTAATAGCGACTTACAACTAAACGCACCATCAATAAATGATAAAAAACACTCATCAACAACTAATAAGCAGTCTTGTTTTGCACATTCATCAACAATAGCACTTATCAAGTTTTCACCAACACAAACACCTGTAGGGTTGTTTGGGTTGCACAGAAAAAATATATCGTGTGATTTAATTTTATCTAGCACATCTGGTTGTAGTTCAAATCCGTATTCATCTAATAGATAGTGATAGTCAATCTCTGCATCAACATTAATAAGTGCTTTTTCATACTCGCTAAAAGTTGGTGCAAGTAATAACGCTTTCTTAGGTTTCATTGCGTAGACTATTTTATATATTAAGTCAGCAGCACCATTGCCACAAGCAACCCTATCAGCATTTACATCTTCAAACGTTGCGATTGCTTGCTTTATATCATGATATGTAGCATCTGGATATTGGTCGCATAGGTCAAAAGCATTTATGTATGCTTCACGCACAATGCTTGGCAATGGTAGCGGATTTATGTTAGATGAAAAATCTATTGGATATTTACCATATTTACGGAAATATCCTTCAACATCGCCACCGTGTTTAAACTTATCCATGTAGCACCAGCGCTAATGCACCCATTACCATAACACCCAAGAATGCAACTGTTGACAATAACATGATAGATTTTTTAATATCTTCTTTATCAGCGACTTTTAAGTCGTCGCCAATGGTTAGTTTTTCTTTTAATTCACCAAAGTAATAAGCGTCACCACCTAATTGTATGCCTAACGCGCCTGCACATGCAGACTCACTTTGCGCTGAGTTTGGGCTTGCATGGTTGTGTCTATCACGTAAGAAGATTTTCCATGCGTTTTTATAGTCCATTTTATTTATGTAAGCCGATACAACATATAATAACCCTGTAATGCGTGATGGTATGTAGTTGCATATGTCATCAAGCATTGCGCTACTTCTGCCAAAGTTTATATATTTGTCGTTTCTATAGCCAACCATCGAATCAAGCGTGTTTACAGCTTTATATGCGAACCCTAATGGTGCACCACCAAGCATTATAAAGAACATTGGCGCAATAATACCATCACTTGCACTCTCAGAACATGATTCAATACTTGCTTTCACAATGCCAGCTTCATCTAATTGTTCAGTATCTCGCCCCACTATCATCGCTACACTTTTACGCCCTAGTTCGACACCGTTGTAGAAAAGTTGATAGTAAACGTCCATGACGCTATCTTTTAACGATTTAACAGCTAGAATTTGATATACAAAAAAGATGTTAAGCATAACCCATACGCTGATATGTATTTCATACGCAATCGCTAATAATATAAACGGCACAATATATGCAACTGCAACCGTGACAACCATTGTAACTACGCCAGCAAAATACTCACCCTTTGCATTCGACTTGAATACTTCTCTTGTTTTTGCTTCTAAAAAACTAATCATGCGCCCTATTAGCACCACAGGGTGTGGCATAAACTTTAGTTCACCAACAACAACATCAATTATGTAGCCAACCAATAAAAAAACACTTGTAAACATAGCCTATAACAACTCCTGAACTAGACTTAAAGTTTCACTAACACAGTCATAGCAAACAGTATATCCGCCACCATTGCCAACGTGATAATCGTAAAATCCATTCTCTGATGGAAAATAAGTAGACATGATAGCCATAATAACGCCACCATGGCAAACAACTGACACATTCTGTAAGCTGTTTGCTTCTGCATCTTTTATGATATCTTTAAACGCATCAGTGGTACGTGCCATAAAGTCGGCGTTTTTCTCGCCACCTGGCATATCTGACTTACCCGTTTTTGTTCTAAATTCAACATACTCAGGCATTGCCATGAGCTCATCATGTGTTTTACCTTCAAATATTCCAAAATTACATTCACGTAAGTTATCAATAACAATCTGCTCAGTATCGCCAAAAATTAACTCAGCAGTTTGCCTACAACGAACCATAGGGCTAGAATATAGCTTTTCAGAAACTGGTTGTTTGCCTAACCATAAAGCTTTAATACCTTCAACACCTTCATCAATAAGTGGTTCGTCAAGGATGCCCACAAAGCGAGCTTCTTTATTTGATTTCGTCATGCCGTGGCGTATTAAATGTATATTGATTAACATATTTCACCTTTTAAAATTTGTGGCAATCCTGCGTGTATGCGTATTACCTTTTCAGCGGATTTACATAATAATGCAACTGTTCTGCCTGTTATTTCTTGCCATTTTCTATCGGTGGCGTCCATTGAAACGATACCAGCACTTATATTATCCACAATCACAACTTCAATATTGCGTGATGTTACTTCATTTGCGATATCGCTAGCAATTTTATCTAAATTTTCTCTCACATAGTCTTGAAAGTTGTTTAAAATTTCATTATCAGCATAACTAAAGTTACTTTGTACGTATGCAAGCTTGCCTTGAAATTTATCACCTATAATAACTATCATATTACTCCAACGATGCTAACCACACCAACGAGTGCAAACAGTAGTTCAATGATAGATACATAGTAGCCTATCAAATCGCCAGATACACCGCCAAACTTGTTTTTCGCCAT
>CAYJDR010000001.1:0-46914 GCA_964368965.1 uncultured Deferribacteraceae bacterium | reverse complement strand
GGTATAATTGACTTGTAAAGCTCTGTGTATGCAGAAAAAATTATTATAAAATATGCAATAGTGTATATAACAGCAAACGCACCAACATGTGGGTCTTTTAGTATCTCTTTTCGTCGCTCAACACTTGCCATAGACATGCGTGCATCACATGTGTCAATAAACCCATCAACGTGGATACCGCCTGAAATAACTAGCGGAATAACAGTTGCAATACCAGCGTAAAATATAGTGTTGAAACCATAATAATTTGCAACAAAAAACCACGCATATTCTGCACCAAATATCAACACGCCAACAATAGGGAGGAAGCAAAACATATACTTCATGTTCTCTTTTGACCACTCAACATTAGGCATAGGTATTGTTGAAAACATTGACATAGCAACGATAAAAGAACTAAATATATTTTTCATACTCATCTTTCCCTTTTAAGATATTTGCGATACCAAACGAGCTTTCGATAAAAATGTCACTCATTTCACCAAGTGCTATATTTACATCTGACACTGCTTTAATATAGTTTTCAATCTGCTTGCTTTTGTTAGGTATACCACCTGCAACGTCGCTAGATATTACAACCAAGTTTTTACATCTCTCCGATAGTGTTTTTATATCGTTAGTGATTTTTGCAACTACTTCACGCTCGTTAAATTCAAACATTTTATTTGCAGTTAATGTCGATATACACTCTAAAAGCACTACATCATATTGTTCGGCATTCACTTTTGAAACATCACGATACTCTTCAACAGTGTCAAACCCTTTGCCAGCTCTAAGATCTTTATGTCTTGCGATTTTACTATGGGCTTCGTCGCCATATGGACGCATAGTTGCAATATATAAACGTTTTTCGCCTAGCTTCATACAAAAGTTTTCAGCCATTTCAGATTTGCCGCTAGATGATACACCCGTGAATGTTGCTATCATTTTAAGCCTTTATATTCGCAAGCTTTTTTGATAAAAGTTCTAGCAAACTCAATATTGCCATAAAAATGAACATGAGGATAGCCAGCAACTAAGTTGCCATCAACATACATCGTTTCATGCTCACGTGCGTTAGATGCTTTGATTGCCTTATATGCTCCAACTTTCGCAGTTGATTTTGAATAATGGAATTCGTGCATATTTATATTCTCGCCCGTTTTGCATAAAGCGTTATCAACTTCTGCAACCATTTTAAAATATCCAAAGTTTTGTAAACGACCAGCCATTTCGATTTCACCAGCAACTAAGTTTGCAAGTTCATATCTAACACCGTCTTGAGTCATCGCAGTATTTAAGTACATAAAACCGCCACACTCTGCAAGTATAGGCATGTTTTGAGCATGTTTTTGTTTGATATCTGCTATCAAGTTTTTATTGTTAGATAGCTGAGCCAAGTTCAGCTCTGGATATCCGCCACCAAAAACAATAGCATGTATATCACTTGGCAATTTTTCATCATCAAGTGGCGAGAAGTAAACTATCTCAGCACCTAGTTGCTCTAATAATTCAATATTATCTTGATAGTAAAAGCAAAACGCTTTATCACGTGCAACTGCAATTTTGCAAACTTTATCCGTAACATTTTCTATTAATTCAGCACTTTCAATATCTTCCGCACTATTTGCAAGTGATATCAGCCCATCAATATCAAGGTTAGCATCTGCACTTTCAGTTAGTTTTTCAATTATAGATTCTAAGTGTTCCACTTCTTTCGCAGTAACAAGCCCCAAGTTTCTGCTGTGCAAAACGACTTCTGGCATGTGTGGAAGAAATCCGTACACTTTTATATCACAATGTTGTTCGATTATTGTTTTATAGTGGTCATACATGCGCTCAGGAATGTTGTTTATAATCACGCCTTGTATGTTGCTATCAGGTGCAAATGACCTATAGCCGTTGATTTGAGCAGCTAATGATGTGGAAATCCCTTTCGGGCTAACAACTAATATAACAGGTGTTTTTGTATGCTTTGCAACACTATAGCTAGATGCTTCATATGTTGTGCCTATGCCATCATAGTAACCCATAACGCCTTCTATAACATTGATATCGCTAGCATTTTTTGACAAAGTTGCATTAACACCTTTCTCGCCCATTAAAAAAATATCAAGGTTACGTGAGGGAACTTTCACAACCTCACGGTGAAACATAGGGTCGATAAAATCAGGACCACACTTGAACGCTGATACGCTCATGCGTTTTTTCAACGCACCTAACACACCGCAAACAACGCTTGTTTTGCCCGTGTTGCTAGATACACCAGCTATCATCAACCTTGCTACTTTTTTAATGCTCATTTTGACAACCTACCACTCAAAATGTATATAGGGTTTGCAGCTTTCATCATGTTGTAGCTGCCTAGTTTTGCTGATTTTGAAACATTTATGCATGATATATCAACATCTTCGCAACGCTCATTCATTATTGCAGTCGCTTCTGCAAGTGACTCTAACGTCACAGTATTTATGACAATGTGCATTTCATTATTTAAAGCATGTAGTTTATCAAAAATCTCTGACATACCACCACGTGTGCCACCTAAGAACGCTTTTGTAGGTGGTTTTGGTAAATTATCAAGTGCATTTTCTGCTCTATCAAACATCACATCAATATTATATGCGCCATGCTTTATGCGGTTTTGTACAAGTACATCATATGCTTTTTTATCGCACTCTATGGCATAAACTTTGCCGTTATGCGCTTGCCTTGCCATTTCAACCGAAACAGAGCCTGAACCAGCACCGATATCAACGATAACATCATTTGGATTTATATTAAGCCTTGCGCAAGTGATCCACCTGACTTCTTCTTTAGTCATTGGTACTTTTTCTGCCCTGATGAAGTCGCTATCTAGTAGCGCACCATATGGCGACTTAAAGTTTTCGTTATGTGCAAGCACAACAGAAATTTCGTTATAGTCTTTATTTGCAAGCTCTGAGGCTTTGCCTTGAGTGATACATTCATTTGGTGTTGATAATAACTCACCTATCGTGATATTTACATCTGCAAGACCTGCATTTGCAAGCATTTCACACACGTTGCGTGCTTTGATTTTTCCACCTGTAAGCATGAATGTATATTCATTATAAGATACTGCGCCGATAAACTCTGATGTTAACCCATGTAGGCTAACAAGTTTTGCTTTGTCATACCTAAGACCTAGTTTAGAGAATAAGTATTGAAATGAACTAACGCCAACTTCAAGAGATATTTCTGCAACATGTTCAAACTCTTTTATGAGTGGAGCAGTCGCACTGAAAAAACCTACATCGCCAGACACTAACACACACACGCTTTTACACTTTTCGATAGCTTTTGCAACAGTATTTTTAAGCTCGCCATAAGGCACACCTAAAATATCGTTACGGACAGATGTATACTGTTCAGCCAATCTATCTGTAGTTACAACGCTATCAGCATTTTTAATAATGTCGATAGCACGCCCAGTTAAAAGTTTTGCGTCGCCTATGCCAGCGCCTACGATGTATAATTTTATCATAACGCTTGGCGAACTCTATCAGCTAGAACTTCTGCTAAGCGCTTATCTGTGCCTAATGTTTCACCCATGCGGATATCCATTTCAGGATGTTTTTCTTTATATTCTGCAATCATTTGTGGAATATCTTCGTGAATATGGATACCAGAGAATAAGAAATATGGAACAACTACAACGCTAGTAATTCCCGCATCTCTAAATTTGTCAAAACCATAGTTTAGGTCTTTATCGCTAAACTCCATGTATGCGCACTCTATTTTAGCATCAGGTAACATTCCCATTACCATTTCTGCGATTTTATCCATAGTGTCAAATGTTTCTGGCTTTCTGCTACCATGAGCAGTGATTAATACTCCTGTCATATTACTCTCCCTGTACTTTATTAAACCAGTCATACTTTTCGTTTAAGGCACAAGTTTTACCTATAACGATAATGGCTGGTGATTTTACTTTTTCTTCTTTAACTTTTTCAACGATTGTAGAGATTGTTGCGACTACTTTACGTTGGTTTTTGCGTGTACCGTTTTCGATAACTGCGCAAGGCATATCGGCAGACATTCCTGCATTCATAAAGCCGTCAACAAGTTCGTTGATAGTTGACAAGCTCATCAATAAAACGATTGTGCCGCCAAGTTCTGTCAACGCCCTATATTTAATATCTAACTTGCTACCAGCTTTTGCATGACCTGTTAAAACATGGAATGATGAACAGAAATCTCTGTGCGTAACAGGTATCCCAGCATATGCTGGAACGGCTGTAGAAGATGTGACACCCGGCACAACTTCAAACTCAACACCACTTTCATGTACTAAGTCTAGCTCTTCACCACCACGACCAAAAACAAATGGATCACCACCTTTAAGCCTAACAACACGTTTGCCTTCGTTTGCAAAGTCGCACAAGATTTTATTGATTTCTTCTTGTGGTTTTGTGTGGCGATTGTTTTCCTTGCCTACGTCCACTTTTTCAACATCGTTCGGTATTAGCGACATAATTTCATCTGATACTAATCTGTCATACACGATTACATCTGCTGTTTTGATCGCCTCAACAGCATTTAATGTTAAAAGTCCTACATCACCAGGCCCTGCGCCTACTAAAATTACTTTCCCTTTCATAATTTCAACCCTTTAATACATTTCTTAATTTTTCAGCTGTTTTTCTAACAAGTTTGTGGTCGTTTAATCCACGTGATAACACGCCACCAACGATACCACTACCACTAATTATAGCTGGAAAATTGAAACTGCTCTCCTCTATACAATCAGCAACGCTAACTAATATCCCTAGTTGGTTAGCTAGTTCGCTCACTCTTTTATTTACTAACCTGTTGTTAGTAGAGGCTATGATTAGCGAGTATTCACTCGTAACCATTTCATCACTAAAGTCTTCTAAAACTAAATTTATTTTACTATCCATCGCAAGCTTAATAAGCCTTGTATCAAGCACTTGCGATATATCATCATTTATACGGCCTTCAATATAGTTTCCAAGTGTTGCACTATCAACCTGATTTGTAACAACAGTAACATCTGCACCAAACTTTAATAATGTCAATACTCGCCTTGTGCCAACTTTGCCACCACCAACTATCAACACTTTGCGGTCCTTTATAGGCATAAATATTGGAAACGATGTCCCGACATCATCAGCGCTTATATCATATCTATCTGCTAACATAGCTTTAAAACCATCAAAGCTATAAAAGCTATCATCAACAACATTGACTGCCCTATTTACAACTAACGCCTCAACGCCACACTCTATTGCTGGCTCAACTTTATCAAGAAAGCCACCTGCGTTGCCAGTATCTTTTGTAACCATGTATTTTGCGTTAGTCGTTTCATATAACGCTTTATTAAGCTCACGGCTAAATGGGCCTTGCATCGCTATAACTTTCTTTATGTCATAGCCTAGCTCTATAATGCGTGTTAAAGTTTCAGCATCTGGCAACACTCGAACATATACTCTATTATAGTAGTCATTTATTGCCGTATATTTATCTAAATCTTTGCTACCTGTTGTCAACAATATGTTGCCAGTAGTGATATTTAAGTAGTTACAGATATCTGTAATCGTTTCAAATGATTTACACTTATCGCTTGCAACACTTGGACGATTTATGCGGATATACTCAACACCTGTTTGACTACATGCCGTCGCTAAGTTATTATGCAACACTTCTGCATAAGGATGTGCAGCATCTACAACAAGTAAATACTCCCCATGTATTTTTTTAGCCCCAGCAAATAAGTTACACATTTCATCAACATCTAACCTACCAGTATTAACTTTTGCATGGCTTACTTTTTCAGACAAAACCTCTTCGCCGTACTTAGTAGCTACAAACATTTCAAAATCGACACTACATGCACTAAGATAATCTGCAACTTGCCTACCATCGCTAGTGCCTGCAAACAATAACACCTTAACCATTATTAAACGTAATACCCGCGTGGAGTAACTAATCTACCGTTGATAACCTTTGTTGAAGCGTTACCGATAAATACAGTTGTGAACATATCTAGTTCAGCATTTTTTAATTCGCCAAGTGTGATAACTTTACTCTCTTGCCCTTCACGTCCGATATGCCTTGCATAGCCACATAGCGTTTCAGCTGGTAAGTTTTTAAGCAATATATCACACGCTTTTGATAAGTAATCATGGCGTTGCTTGCTCATTGGGTTGTAGATACAAATAATAAACTCTGATTGAGATGCAAAGTCTAAGCGTTTTGCAATCTTTTCCCATGGAGTTAATAAGTCGCTTAAAGATATAACTGCAAAGTCATGCGTTAATGGAGCACCAAGAAGTGCAGCACCAGAACATGCAGCTGTAACGCCTGATATAACTTCAACTTCAATGTTTAAGTTGTCACGCTCTAATACTTCAAATACTAGTGAAGCCATGCCATAAACACCAACATCGCCACTAGAAACAACTGCAACTGTGTTGCCCTCTTTCGCTTTTTCAACAGCTTGCTCGATACGCTCTAGTTCGCCCATCATGCCAGTTGATATAACTTCTTTACCGTCAAGGTAGCGTTCAATTAAATCAATATAAACGTTATAGCCAACAACTACATTAGAGTTTTTGATAGCATTTTCTGCTTCATAAGTGATACCTTGTAGGCTACCTGAGCCAATTCCTACTGCATAAATCTTCATATTATTCCCTTAAAACTTGCACACAAAGTTACGTTTTGCTAATGCAAATGTAATACCTTCGTATGCACTCTTTTTTATTATTAATTCACCGTTACTGGCTTTTACCGCCGAACGCTCAGACACGTTATCAACACCAACTGTTTTTGAAACAAAGTTGGAAGCTGTAAAATCGCCCTCAAGTGCCGATAACTCACCTGCACTATAACACTTAAACGGAAGTTTGTGCTTATATGCAAACTCTATCAATCCTTGTTCATCTTGTTTCACATCAATGCTTGCTAACATAAATATGAGCTTGCTATCAATGCTATGTTCTAAACAAAATTTATTAAAAGCAACTGCTATCTCTTCAACCGTTTTGCCACGTTTACACCCTACACCTAGAGCATATACCTTAGGTACTAAAACTAGTGTTTCATTAAAAGGTTTTGTATTAATATCAGTTGAAATTGCAACACCGATATTTGCATCACCTTTTATAAATCCGTCGGGTAGATTTCCCTCGATATCATAATCAGAGTATATCCCGCACTTTTCGCCACGCAATATACACGCTGTGACAGTTTTAATCTTTGAGTGGTCACTTATGTAGCAATCGTTTTCAGTAGCCCACACATCAATTGCAAACTTGCCGTGTATGTCTGTGGCTGTCGTAATAATCGCACTAGCAGATAGTTTTTCAGCAATCACGTGCGCGATTTTATTTGCACCACCAATATGCCCTGATAATATCGGTATAACATTCATACCTTTATCATCAATAACAATAACTGCTGGATCATCTGCCTTATGTTTAATAAACGGTGCAATACTTCTAACTGCTATCCCTATCGCACCGATATATATAATTGTAGAAGCTTTTTCAAATGCTTCTTTCGTAAACTCGCTATGAGTTTCTAGCTTTCGTTCATTTGATAGTGGATATTTTGCGAATACTTGAGCGCTTTCAAATAGCTCTTCAAGCTTGTTTGCAACATCTGCACCACTTTTAGTAAACGAAGCTATATAAATCATTTTGAAGCTTCTCTAAACTCATGCGTAAACGCTGGGTCATACAATTTAGAACGCTCATACTCATCGCCTAAGAAATGTCCAACTAATATTTGAGCCATTTTAGTGATGTTATGTTTTTCAGCTTCTGCTTGTAAGTTCTTAACCGTTGTAATAACGCGTTTCTCATCTTCCCATGATGCTTTATAGATGATTGCAGCAGGAGTATCTGGGCTATATCCGCCTTCGATAAGCCTTTTTGATAATTCATCAAGCATTGTTGTAGTTAAGAAAATCGCCATTGATGCTTGGTGGCTTGCAAGTAACCTGATATCTTCTTTTTCTGGAACTGGTGTTCTGCCTTCCATACGTGTCAAGATTACAGTTTGGCTAACTGATGGCAATGTGAACTCTGCGTTAATGCTTGCAGCTGCCGCTTGGAACGAGCTAACACCAGGTGTTGAGTTAAACTCAATGTTATGTGTGCGTAATATATCCATTTGTTCACGAACTGCACCATAAATGCTTTGGTCGCCTGTGTGTAGGCGTACAACATCTTTATTTTCGCTATTCGCTTTAACCATAACGTCGATAACTTCTTCAAGCGTCATGTTTGCACTATTGTGTATCTCTGCGCCTTCTTTTGCATAGTCAAGCAACTGCTTATTAACTAATGAGCCAGCGTATATGATAACGTCTGCTTGCTCTAGTAATGCTTTTCCTCTGAGTGTTATTAAATCTGGAGCACCTGGCCCAGCACCTACAAAATGTACCATCTTAATTACCCTTCACAACGATTACTGATAAATATGCTTTACTGCCTTCAACTTCGTCAAGCGAGTGATAAATAGCTTCATCACTAAACCCAACTCTTGAAATCATTTTTGCATTATCATATAAATCGTGCTCTTTTAATTTCTCTTTTATATCCTCAACTGTTCTTCCACCTTTCATGATAACCTTGTTTGCAGGAACTTTTAATAGTTCATCAATGCTATCGTTAATCGCTGGAATAATCAGTAATGGTGTTTCTTTATCGCATAATGATTCATTCAGTCTTGCACCAACAGCGCAGAAAGATGTTACACCAGGGATAATTTCTGTATCATACCCTTTTGCAACAACAAGCCTATGAACATATATGTATGTCGAATAAACTGTAGCATCACCTAAAGTGATAAACGCAACAGTTTTGCCGTTATCTAATAATGAACAAATAGTGTTTGCAGCCGCTTCATGTGCAAGGTTAAGTATATTCTCATCCCTAGTCATAGGGGTATCTATGAACAGTAGCTCCGTTCCCTCAACATATTCTTGCACGATATCGAGTGCTACATTTCTATCGCCCTTTGTATCTGGCACAGCAATGACATCTGCTTGCTTTAATACGTTTAACGCTTTTAATGTAATAAGCTCTTTATCGCCAGGGCCAACGCCTACACCATACAATTTCCCTTTCATTATATCCCTCTAAGTTTATTAGCTATCTCTTCCACACCATCGCTCATATACACACCGCCATGTTTATTAGTAAACACTACTACATGCGACTTGATACGAATGTTCATGTGAAAGATTATTTTTTCTATTATGTCTTTATATACTTTATCATTTAAACTATTGTTGATGAGTATCTCATCAATTTCTTCAGTTGTGATAGCGTTCATTATGCTTTCAACAACGCTTTTATCTGCGCCGTTCAAGCATGCATGTGCTGAAAATATCTCTGCCCTACAATCTGCCATACGCGAGTGGGTATTCATAATACCGCCAGCTATTTTCACAAGCTTACCAATATGTCCTACTAATAGAATTTCGTCAATGTTTTTATACGCAGCGTATTCTAACGCTTCGCCAATAAAGTTAGAACATTTCACGCCTTGCGATATATCAAGCCCTAGTTTGTTTTGCACGAACTCTTTACCATAGTTGCCTATACATAACAATAAAGTTTTAGGGTTTTCTGCATGCCTGACATCTATCTCTCTGCGTATGCTATCAACGAGTGCTTTCTCGCTCATTGGCTCAACGACGCCAGTAGTACCTAAAATGGATAATCCATCAACAATGCCTAACCTTGGGTTGAATGTCCTTCTGGCTATATCTTCGCCACCGATAGCAGATATAACACTATGCACACCTTTATTGTAGTTATATTGTTCTGATACTTCTTTCATTGCTGATATTATCATAGCGCGTGGAACAGGGTTTATAGCAGGCATACCAACATCACAAGCTAAGCCTTTGCGTGTGACTCTGCCAACGCCTTTACCACCCTCTATAGTATAGTCGCTATCAGTTAAGTTAACTGTTGCTGTGATAGTCATGCCGTGTGTAACATCTGGGTCGTCGCCAGAGTCTTTGCGCACACTGCAAGTGACATCTTTATCTGTAACAACATAATCCAACACTTCAATATCAAAATTTTTGCCTGACGGTGTCTTGATATTGACGATATCTAGCTTTTCATTAGTTAATAGATATCTAACGCCAGCATAAGTTGCAGCTGTAGCACAAGTGCCTGTCGTGTAGCCATATTTCAACATCTTGCCTGATTTAAATACAGTCGCCGTTTGAGCGACATCTTTAACAGCTTTGCGTGCTTGTGAAATTGTTGATATGTTTGAGCCAAACGACATATTGTCACGCTCACGCAGTATCTCAAACAAGTGAGTAATTCTTGGCAAACGCAACCTGCAATCACGTAGTTGTTTTGCTTGTGCAAATATATCACTAGGTTTGCCATGCATAATAACTTTGCCACCACTAAACACATGTGCATAGTCACAATATAGTGGTATCAAATCTATATCATGCGTTGATAATATGACTGTCACATCATACTTTTCCTTTATGATGTTAAGCACTTGCAGCATTTCTTTTATACCAGCTGGGTCAAGCCCTGCTGTAGGTTCATCAAGTATAATAACTTTAGGCTCCATAACGAGAACACCAGCAAGCGCCACACGCTTCTTCTGCCCGAAACTTAGCGCATGTGAATAATTATCAAGTAAATGGCTGATTGATAATAAGTTAGCAACTTCATCAACCTTAGCCTTAATAACACTCTCACTATGTCCTAAATTAACTAACCCAAATGCGATATCGTCATATACAGTTGCTGAAAAAACTTGGTCGTTAGGGTCTTGAAAAACTATGCCTATATTTTTACGTAATTCAGCGATTGTTTTTTTATTGTGCTCGACTTCTAAGCCATCATAAATAATCTTACCACTATCGGCTTTCAGCACGCCATTAAGCAGTAAAAACAGTGTAGATTTACCAGCACCATTGCCACCGATGATTGCGTTCACACAACCTTTTTCAATAGTTAAACTAACATTATCTAGTGCTAATGCTTTATTGTCATATGAATATGTAAGCTCTTTTAGTTCGATAATATGTTTAGACATTGTACACCAAGCTTAATACGAATGCTGAAATGATTAGCACATTGAAAGGTAGTGCAATAAAATATAGTGATTTACCACTTTTCACATCTGTCGCGACGTGTGTGATTGTGCCATTATATCCCCTAGCCTCTAGCGATGCATAAACCCTTTCTGCACGCATATATGAAGATACAAAAACTGAAGCAACTAATGAGGACATACATTTGATAGAGTTCATAAAACTGTTGTAACCAAGCCTTGCTTTTTGCGCTGTGCGTATACGCAGGCTTTCTTCATAAATTGTGTGTATATATCTGTACATAAGTTCCATAATGATTATTATTGCGTTTGGTACTCTCATCTTTTCAAATAGCATAATAATCGCTTTGAATGACGTATTTAACGTAACAAAATAAACACAAGCAATCGCTGAAAAGGAACGAGTAAATACAAGTAACGCATTAGAATAATCTTTTGATAAAATTAAGACTAAAACACCTACAAAAATAAATGCTAACGGTGTCACATAATACTTCGTAAGTGTTTTAATATGTATACCACCTAATGTGATAATTGATAATGACATGAACACAAATATAGCAGCATGGATATAGCTATCAACGCTAGCAAGCGCAACAATAAAAGGCACACTAGCATAAGCGATCTTAGCTATCGTATCTACATGCACAAGTTTTGATTGTTGAGCTATATCTGTTGCTGTGTTCATGGTGTTAGTCTTCTTTCCTTGCTGTCATTCTGCCTAGGATAAACCCTATAATACCAGCACCGATTGCAGCTTGAGTAACAAACAGCAGCGATTCAATCTCGCCACTTGCAGGCTCCATAACAGGGTCCATAATAGGTTCAAAATTAGGAGCAATTTCAATGATGAGTTCTTCTGCCTCACCATCTGCACCACCAAATTCACCTGACACCATTAATATTGGTACAGTTGATATAACGATTGCTAAAATAATTAATATTATATTCTTTTTTAATAAAGTCATCACATCACCTATACTAATTTAAGTGTAGCCATTTCTTTTGGGCTATACTTAACTAAAATATTCATCACAACAAGCGTAAGTAACGCTTCTGTTACTGCTAGAGGTAATTGAGTTACTGCGAAAATACTCAAAAATTTAGCAAACAATGCCATGAAACTATTTTCAGCACCTGCAAATGCAATAGCAATCTGGAATGATGTTGTAATGTAGGCAAGGATATCGGCTAAGAATGCTGCTATAAATACTGCTGCAGAAAAGCCAATTTTACTTTTTAAGAAGTGGTACGAATAATAACCAGCAACCGCACCAACAATTGCCATTGAAAATACATTAGCGCCAAGCGTGGAAATACCACCATGTGCCAGAAATAACGATTGGAATAACAAAACCAACGCACCAATGATAGACATTGGGCCAACACCAAACAACATTGCACCAAGCCCTATACCTGTAGGATGTGAACAACTACCAGTAAATGATGGTAATTTTAGCGCCGACAACACGAATGCAAACGCACCACATAATGCTAATAGCACAAGGTACTTTGAAGATTGCTCAGCTTGTTGTTTAACTTTGTATACACCGTATACGATGAAAGGTGCAGCTGCAACATACCAGATAAGCGCCCAATTCATAGGCAAATACCCTTCCATAATGTGCATTGCGTAAGAGTTTTCTGCAATTAATATTGCAAAGATTGATAGTGTGATAACACTAATGATTTTTGTTGCCATGGGTGACAACCTCCTAATTTAATAGTGTGCTACATGTTACATTGCAAGATAGTAACATAAAAGCGAGTATAGCAAACTACGCACCACATACCGTGTGTGGCCACAGTCAACCAGTTTACACTGGTAAATATCGGTAGGTCTTCCGACTCAGAGTCAACAGCTAATATCCGCCTTCCCTAGTACTTGCAACTAAGTGGCGCATAACAAACAAAATTACATGCTTGTTATAGTGGATATAGCCTCGTCAATACGGCAGCAGGACTGCTTAGGATTTTCACCTAATTCCCTTTCAAATGCTAAAAAGCAACCGATAATCAGCTATTAAATTGTGCAATCATATTATATTTTTTTAATTTCTTTGTCAAGTGCATATACATTCATAAGCACAAAAAATAAAAGGACTGCAAATGCAGCCCTTTTGGAGTTATTCAATCATTTCTAATAATTGTAGATCTGTTTTACGTAATTTATTTTTTTGGTGCAATACATCAGCGTAAGGCACAAGTTTTATATCGTTGCCTTGCAAGCCAGTCATCATGCCTGTTTCGCCAGCCAATAATGCTTCAACAGCCACACTACCCATGCGTGAGCCAAGTATTCTATCAAACGGTGTAGGAGTACCACCTCTTTGGATATGCCCTAGCACAGTCACTCTTGAGTCAAGCCCAGCTGCTTCAAATTGTTTTGCAACAATGGCCGCTTCACCCGCACCTTCTGCAAGCACTAATATATTCCTTGTTTTACCTTCGGCATGGCGTTTCTTAAACTTAGTAACTATGCCATCAATATCTGGCTCATACTCTGGCACAATAACTGCATCTGCACCTGTTGCTATTGCAGAAGCTAAGGCCAAATAACCGCAATGCCTACCCATAACCTCAATAATAAATGTACGCCTATGTGATGCCGCTGTATTATTTATCATATCTATACTATTAACGATAACATCTAAAGCACTATCAACACCTAGCGACATATCAGTGCCAACAATATCGTTATCAATCGAACCTGGTATACCAATATTTTTTATACTGCATTGGTCTGATAACACCTTTGCACCCGTAAGCGAGCCGTCACCACCAATAACAACTAAACCTTCTATACCATGTTTGTGTAAATTATCAATAGCTTGCCTTTGACCTTCAGGAGTTTTAAAATTAAGGCTTCTAGCACTTTGCAACATTGTGCCACCTTTTGAAAGTATGTTTGATACATCACAGTGCCTGAGTTCTTCTATATCGTTCTCTATCATACCTTTATACCCACGCATTACGCCATAAGGTGTAACGCCATGGCTAAGAGCTGTGCGCACAGCTGCTCTAATCGCAGCATTCATACCTGGGCTATCACCACCACTTGTCAAAACAGCTATTTTCTTCATGTATAGAGCCTCCTTAGGTTATAAGACATATCACCATATCATGTTTTTTTACATTTTTCAACTACTACATCAGCATTGTTGAATATTAAAAAACTGCAAACAATTGTTGAACACTTTTATTAAATCTGTTATTATATGTAAAATGTTACGGATGTGATTGATGGCAAAGGAACGTTTGTGGGCAACATGGCGCATGCCCTACATTACTAAAATTGATAAAAATGACGAAGGTTGTATATTTTGCAACAAGCCAAAAGAAGATGATGACAAAAAAAATCTCATCTTATACCGTGGCGAGCATTGCTTCACTATAATGAACTTATATCCATACAATAACGGGCACCTTATGGTTATCCCATATAGGCATATCTCTGATATTTGCCTACTTGATGATAACGAAGCTATGGACATGATGGACCAAGTACGTTCTATGGTTGCAATATTACGCAAAGTTATGAACCCTGAAGGCTTTAACACAGGGCTAAACTTAGGGCGTGCTGGCGGTGCTGGCATTGCTGACCATATGCATATGCACATTGTTCCAAGATGGTCTGGCGACACAAACTTTATGCCTGTTGTTGCTGATACAAGAGTTATATCTGAACATATTAACGACACTTATGACAAAATTTATAATGCTATAAAAAATGAGGTAAAATAATGAAATTTATCACTACACTTATCAAAGCTGCACTTGTTGCATACCTAATTATCTTTGCTGTTGTCAATAATGAGCCAACATCAATTAAACTGTTTTTCAACTCTATGCCACTTACTATGCCGATGTTTTTATTCACTCTTTTATGTGTTTTTGCTGGCTTTCTTTTAGGTGCGTTATTCATGCTTAGCGACTACTTTGCACACAGCAGAGAAATCAAAAAACTCAAAAAGAATATCGCGGAATACGATAAAGAAATATCAAGGCTAAAAAACCTAACACTTACTGATAACAAACCTGCTGAAATTGCGAACACTGACACTACACCAAATAATAACCTATAGGGTATCGACATGTATACTACACAACAAATTAGTATCGCTATAGCCTTATTGATTGCAGTTGTTATCATCGGGCTTGCATTTGCTATCAAATCCAGAGCTGGCAAAAAGAAAAACGCTAGACCATCGATTGCAAAAGGCTTTATCACATACTTCAACGAAAGCTACGACCAAGCATTAAGCGAACTACGTGCTATTGCTGAAAAAGATGGCTGTCCACCTGAGATATTCTTAATGGTTGCACTCATTTATAAAAAGCAAAATGACTATATGAAAGCGGCACAAATCCTTGAAGTTATGCTATTAAACAAAGAGCTTGACGCACAATATAAAAGGTATTTAAAAACTGAACTAGCAGATAACTACCTGCTAGCAAACGTACCTGTAAAAGCAATCAACACACTTCAAGATGAAAATACATCTGATGAAGATAACACGCGCATACTAGCTTTTGCAAACTACCTCATCAGTAACTATGACAACGCTATTGCATTTTCAAACAAATACAAAAAGCAATCAGGCAAATCACTATTCGGCTTTAATGCAAAATGTTTGATCGCAAAAGCGAATGAAACTAACGACTATAATAAATCTGTAAAGCTACTCAAGCAAGCAATCGCTGAAATGCCTACTTGCAAACCTGCTAGGTTTAAACTTGCTAGCCTACATAGCAAAAATGGGCAACACTCTAAAGCGTTTGATGAGTATAACGCAATCATTAAAAACGACTATATCCGCCACGTAAAAGACGTGGAAGACATCAGGCACGCTTTTATTACAACTGGCAAGGAAAGCACATTAATCGAAACACTTGTTAACGCAAAACTTATACAGCCTTCTAGCGCATGGTTAAGCATCGCTGCAGCTATTACATTAGAACTACATGGCAACCACACAGAAGCCGTAAAAACACTTAAACAATTTATAGAGGAGCATAAAAACGCTATCGCTATTAAGGAATATGCTAAACTTACTGAAGATAAAGCAACTTTATCACTTTTTGATAATATAAAACCGTGCACTTGCCAAGTATGCGGCACAAAATATGCTGAATATCGTGAAGACTGTAGCACTTGCCTTTCATTCGATAGTATATCGTAATAAACATGAGCAACAAAGAAAACCTTACACCAGCAATGGTGCAATTTTTCGATATTAAGAAAGAATATCCAAACTCGATACTATTTTTCCGCATGGGCGATTTCTACGAAATGTTCGGAGATGATGCTGTTGAGGCGTCTAAAATTTTAGGCATTACACTAACTACTAGAAACAAAAACTCTGCGAACCAAATACCACTATGTGGCGTACCATATCACTCATATGAGCCATACCTTGTCAAGCTTTTAAAAGCGGGTAAAAATGTGGCAATATGTGAGCAACTTGAAGATGCTAAGTTTGCAAAAGGTGTCGTTAAACGTGGCGTTACCCGCGTTGTAACCCCTGCTACAGCAGTTGAAGAAAGCGCACTATCTGACTTTGATAACAATTTCCTATTATCTATCTACATCGAAATTGATACTGCTTATGTAGTCGCTATAGATGTATCTACAGGTGAAACTTTCTTAAAATCTACATCCGTTTTCACTGCTAATGATTTGTTTGCAGGCATTAACATAAAAGAAGTTATATGCAACAACAACTTCGACATAGCTGACCAACATGTCCAAGTTAGGCAAGCTGTTAAATCATATAAAACTGCGCTCACAAAAGTTTTAATGCATTACAATGTTACAAGTGAAAATGTTTTAAATATTGAAGATAAAGGATATATTTACGCTATATCCATGGCGCTTGATTACTTCGATGATATAATACTGCAAACAAAACTTATGCACCCTGTATTACTATCGAATGATGACAGCCTAATACTAGACAATGTAGCTATACGCACACTAGAACTCGTTGAAAACGCAAGCGATGCTAAAAGCACCCTTTTCAACACAATGAACTACACAGCTACACAAATGGGCAGAAGAGCACTAAAAAACGCGATCCTACGCCCTTTTAGAAACATAGCAACCATCAACCAACGACTTGACATGGTTGACTACATGACAAAACATGTAGATTTCCTCAACACTGTAAAAGATTTGATGAAAAATGTTTACGATATCGAGCGTATTACTGCTAGGCTTGTTTCAAATAAAGCAACTCCAAGAGATTTAGTCTCGCTAAAGCAATCACTAAATATAATACCAGAAATTAAAGCTATGCTTGCATCTTGTGGAAATGTGTTCAATTCGTTTTCACTATCCGATCATGAAGATATTTACAACTTCATCGAAAAGACAATAGAAAACGACCCGCCTGCAACTATAACGAACGGTGGCATAATCAAATATGGCGCTAACAAACTTGTTGACGAACTAAAAGATATTAAAATGCATAGTGATGAGTTACTAAATCAAGTTGTTGAGAAAGAGCGCCAAGCATCAAAAATACCACAACTAAAAGCTAACTATAATAAAGTTTTCGGCTTCTATTTCGAGGTATCAAAACTGCACTCAGCAAAAGTGCCTGAACACTTCGAGCGCAAACAAACACTTGTGAACGCTGAACGCTTTACAACACCAGAACTTAAAGAACTTGAAGCAAAGATTTTAACAGCTGATGAGAGGCTAAATTCTACCGAGCACCTGGTGTTTAGCGATGTGAGAAAATATATCGCAGACCAAGCATACAACTTACGTCTATTAGCAAAACAAGTTGCAGAACTTGATGTAATAGTATCATTTGCGCAACTTGCTATTAAGCACAACTATGTGCGCCCTATTGTTGACAACTCCGGCGAACTACATATCAAAAACGGCAGACACCCTATTGTTGAACGTCACAAAATATCAGATTTTGTACCGAACGACTTCAACATGGATTTAAATGACGAACGACTTATGCTTATTACAGGCCCTAACATGTCTGGTAAAAGCACATATTTACGCACATCGGCACTTATATCTATCATGGCTCACATGGGCTCATTCGTTCCAGCAGATACTGCTACAATAGGCTTGATTGATCGTGTTTTTACACGTGTTGGCGCAAGTGACAACCTCTCTAAGGGTGAATCCACATTCATGGTAGAGATGATTGAAACAGCCAGCATACTACGTAACGCAACAAAAAATTCACTACTAATATTAGATGAAATAGGACGTGGAACATCTACGTTTGATGGTATATCTATTGCATGGGCTGTTATTGAATACATCTTAAATAGTGTAGGTGCAAAAACGTTATTTGCAACGCACTACCACGAACTTACAGAAATCGCTAGCGAAGGCAGTGGTGCAACAAACTACACAGTTGACGTAAAAGAATGGGATAATGAAATCATATTCTTACGCAAAGTTATAAAAGGTACAGCAGATAAAAGCTATGGTATATATGTTGGCAGGTTAGCGGGGCTACCTGATGATGTTTCAGCACGAGCAGAGCAAATACTCTCAAACCTTGAAAAACATGAGATACCTGACATACAACTAGCTAACACAAATAGCCAACCTAAGCAACGCATTGTTCAACCAATACTCGTATTTGACAATGAGCACCCAGTTATTGAGGAACTTCAAAAGACTGATGTAAACTCACTTACACCTATACAAGCATTACAACTGTTGCACGATTTAAAAGAGAAATCAAAATTATGATAGTGTTAAAAGAGCTTATATTTACAGGTATATTTCTATTTTCACGTGTGCCTATTTGGTTCATCATTTATGTAGCTGCGCTTAAAGCACATGTATCACTTAAAGATGCCATCGTTATCATTGCCCTACTCACGATGTGTAAATCATTCGTGAACTCTGAGCTATATAACGAGCCTATGAGCAGATACTACACAACTCACACGTTGCGCACTATAATGTACACAGCACTGTTTATTGTTGCTTATGTCGGCATGTTTTATTATGTATTGTTTGCAACTGAAATAGTTAAACTGATGATAATAGGGTTTGCATTTTTGAGCGTATTGTTATTCTATAACACAAAAGATGATAACTCTAAAAAAGCTTATCAATCATATAACACTCCACTAGGTACGAGAATTGTCACAACTGCATGTTGGATATATATGTTGCTTGTAGCTGATAGCACATTAGGGTATATGAGTGTTGTTGTGGCGATTGTTATTTTAGAATTATTTCAGTACTACAACTTTAAACAACAATCAGACTCTGATTAGTTCATTCCTAGCATATAGTATATTATAAGATTATTGCTTATTTAGAAGAGTTGTCACTACTTCTAATGATGATTGGATTGAATACATTACTAGCGAATAACTCAACTATTGTATAGTAAGTAAGCTCTTTGTATGGCTTCTCGCTAAGTATTTTATGAATATCGCCAGAATATGTAACTGTTTCGATATCTTGGAACTGCCCTTCAGTAGTGTGTTTAGTTTGTTTAGAGCCTTTACCCTCTAATACAATTTCTAGTTTTTCAACATAATCAAAACGTTCACCGAACGGCTTCACACTGCGACGCACCCTAGATGCAACTTCGATTGGGGGATTACAATTTGCAGCCACTTTTTCAAGATGCAACAACATTGATTTGATAGTTTTTATATTTTCGGTGTTGTTATGTACATTTTCAAGCATTGCGAATGCGTATAATTTATTATACTCATTCATAATTGCATTTGTGCCAATATACCATGCAATATAGCCACTATACATTGACTTACTTTCAATCTCTAGCGTATCACAACCACCAGTTCTGCTAATTGCGTCAATTACGTTTTGGTTTGTGAGTGTATATTCGGTTAAATCTGAGCCGATTTCATGTGAAAGGTGCATAATTGTAGCATCAATAAATGCATAACATTTTGACAAAGTTTCAAATGCTTGCGTTATGTTATCTATATCTTGATAAGGATTTGTTAAAACTTGTTTAGCATACATAGCGTTATGTGCATGGCTATATATAGCATTAAGGAGAATTTCTACACCTTCGTGGTCGACCTGTATAGGTTCCCAAGTGTCGATATATTGCCTAATGTAGTCATCAATATCTGAGGTTTTTGTTAAGATGTTTTCAACGAATAGTGTATCAAAATATGTCATTTGCTCTTTTAGAGAGCGGACATAAGATACTATTTCAGCTGATTCAGCTTCACTCATAGAAGCATGATTATAATCTGAGAATAAACTGCCTTTGGTTTCATCCTTAGCGTTGATGAACCCTACAATCAATATCAATACAAAAATTAGTGGTGCAATTATTAAAATTTTCTTCATATTAACCTAAACGAAGAGTATCAGACATTTTAAAAAAAATCAATATGTTTTTGTATCAAATACTATTTTCTATCATCTCTCTTAAGTTTGGAGCGATGTATATATCTTTCAAATCAAGCTTTTTTAGATTATCGAGAATTACGTTAATTTTATAATCGTCAGATGATTGTTTATTAATAATAATAAGTTGCTTGCCTTTAAACTGGCACATGCCGCCACGTGCATCAGTTTTTTCATAGCGAACTTTAACGCCTGCAGTATTCGCAAGCGCTTCAAGTTCTTTAAGTAATTCTTTTTTTGCTTTATTAGCCATTATAAAGTGGCGACATCATGCGTAACTTTGCTACGCTTTCTATTAGTATATCTACAGCTTTTTCAACCTCTTCCATTGTATTAAAACGGCCAAAGCTGAAACGTAGTGCACCGTGGAAATCTATTTCATTTATATTAATTGCAGACAAAACATGAGATGGACTGCTAGACACAGACGTACATGCACTACCAGCTGAACAACATATATCTCTAGCATATACCATTAGTGCTTCACCTTCGATAAATCTAAATGTGATATCTGATATTGAAGGAACTCTTTTTTCACGACATCCATTAACATATGTTTCTGGAATTTCAGCTAAAACGCGCTCTTCAAATCTATCTCTAAGTGCCTTTGTATGTGCGATATCGTCTTGAATTCTCTCATTTAGAATTTCACAAGCTTTACCTAAACCAACAATATAAGGTATATTTTCTGTACCAGCGCGTAAGCCGCCCTCTTGTTGCCCACCATGTATAAGTGGTTGGATCTTTTCACGTAGTTCGCTATCAATATATAAAGCACCAATGCCTTTTGGAGCATAGATTTTATGCCCTGAAAAAGAAAGCATATGTATACCAAGCTCACTAACATTGATATCAATTTTGCCAACTGCTTGCACAGCATCTGTATGCACTATTGCACCTTTTTCTGACGCTAGTGTAGCAATCTCTTTAATTGGCTGTACTGTACCGATTTCATTATTTGCAAACATTATGCTCACAAGTATAGTGTCATCTCTTAGTGCAGCTTTATAAGCATCCATATCTAATAAACCGCCGTTATCAACAGGTATATATGATACTTCGAACCCTTCTTCTGCTTCAAGATATTTGCATGTTTCTAGCACTGCTTTATGCTCAATTACTGATGTGATAATGTGTTTACCTTTATGTTTCAATGCACGTGCAGTTGAGATGATAGCCAAGTTATCAGACTCTGTCCCACTTGCAGTGAATATAATTTCGTTAGCATCAGCATTTAGTAATTTTGCAACACTCTCACGAGCAGCATCGACATGAGGCCTAACCACACGACCGATAGAATGTATACTAGATGGGTTACCATATAGTTCTGTGAAAAACGGAATCATTGCATCTCTAACAATAGGGTCAACCATTGTTGTTGCGCTGTTATCAAAATATATCGCCATTAAAGCCTCCCTAAGCTTATATGTTATTTACTATTGATCTAGACATTAAGTCCTTTACTGTGATTTTCTCTAAGTAGTCGTCACACACTTTTGTGAGCCCTGCCCACATCCAGTTTACTGAGCACGAGTCAAAATTGCTACACATATCTGAAACAATAGAGCAATCAGAAGCAGCAAGCGGCCCATCAGCTATATTGATAATCTCTCTAAGTGTAATTTGGTCAGCTGATCTAGCAAGCATATAGCCTCCGCCAACACCACGTGTGCCAACAATCACATTGCCTTCTTTCATTATTGTAAAAATACGCTCAAGATACTTTTTAGAGATATCTTCTTGCTCTAGTATCCTATCCATGCTAACGGGTTGGTGTTCGCCACCTAGTGCCATTAATGAATAAATTGCTCTCACTGCGTATTTGCTTTTTGTTGTAATCTTCATGCTAGTTTGTACCTGATTTGTGAGTTGATGATTTCAACTCTTTTTCTATCTCTACCACCCTATCAATAATACAGTTTATTGCATTTGCAACTGGGTCAGGTAGCTTGTCATGGTTGAACTCGTTATCGTGAGCCATGCCACCAATTATTTTACCAGGTATACCTACTACAGTAGAATTCGCTGGCACTTCCTTTAATACTACAGAGTTAGCACCAATCTGCACATTATCACCCACAGTGAACGGCCCTAAAACCTTTGCACCAGCGCCGATAATTACGTTATTACCGATAGTTGGGTGCCTCTTTTCTTTAAGTAAGCTAACACCGCCAAGCGTAACGCCATGATATATTGTTACATCATCGCCTATTTCAGCTGTTTCACCTATTACAACACCCATGCCATGGTCGATAAATAATCGCCTGCCGAGTTTAGCACCTGGGTGAATTTCAATACCTGTGATAAACCTTCCCGTTTGGGATAATATACGTGCTATTAATTTTATGTTATGTTTCCATAACCAATGTGATAAACGATGTATAGCAACTGCGTGAAGCCCAGAATAACACAAGACAACCTCAAGTGAATTCTTAGCCGCAGGGTCACGTTGCATTACTGTTCTCACATCCTCCCTAAATGTGCTAAAAAACATATAACATACCGCCTAAGTAGACTATTTATATCAAAAAAACAGAGGCTATGCATGAACAATCACCTCTGTGAAAACTCAAAAATTAGTCAGCTGAAATAGCTTCAACTGGACAAACGTCTGCACAAGCTCCGCACTCTGTGCAAGAGTCATCGATAAAAGCAGAACCAGATTTTTCACTGATAGCGCCAACTGGGCACTCATCAAAACACGCCATGCAACAAGTGCAATCGTCATTAACTATGTAAGCCATGATTTCCTCCTTAGTGTTTTATCTATACTTTAATTATCATACTCGATTTGTCAAGCTAAAAATAAAACATAAATAAAATTTATTTCAATCTACCAATTTTATAACCGATAAACTTTGGCAACGCTTGCAGTAATATCAATGGTTTTTGATATATTTTCACACTTGAAAATAATTTCCCACCACGTTTTTCTGCACTGCCAAAAAGTTTTAAAAGCCACTCATTTTCTTTATGCATTTTGCCTATTGCTATGCCACGCTTGAATTCATCAACAATATCATAAGCATGCGAATGGTAAACTGTAGCCTCTGCAACATAAGCACATGACTTTCCAGCTTGTAATAATTTCGCCGTTGTCAACATGTCTTCACCGAAGCTAACACGCCCAAAGCCACCTATTGATAATAAATCAGCAATACGATATGCAGAAAATGAGTTAGAGCAAAAAGCTGTGCTTAACCCAAGTTCTTGTTTATCTTGCATTGTTTTCACTCGTGATATTGCGGGGTAATTAAACAACCGCATGGAGCGTTCTAAAAGTGGCGCCCCTTCACGCACTAACTGCCTTCCATAAGCAACAGATACGTTTTCAGCTGTGAACTCTGATATTAAATTTTCTATAGCCTTACTATCTGCAAGTATTGCATCTTGTGTCATGAATACTGCTATATCATAGTCAGAATATTTCTCAACACTTATCATGCGGGTAAGACCATGATTAAACTCTTTTTGTTCAATAGATATACACTCGAAGCCAGCTTCCTTTGCTTGTGCTAATGTGTTATCTGTCGAGCTTGAATCTATAACGACAACCTTATCAAGCTTAATGGACTGTTGCTTTATGCTATCAATAACATCGCCCCAAAGTCCACCAGCGTTATATGTAGGTATCGTTAGTAGTATTTTCATATTAAGCGTCTTTTTTAAACCCTGTAGCAACGACGTATAGTTCCATTGAACCAGAGCGGATAGCATCAGGCTTCACAATTTTCACATCTTTGAAATTTACTTTCAATGTCCTTATAAAAGCATCTCTATCAGGTCCTTCAAATAGCTTAAATGCGAATGAGCCACCTGCTTTAAGTGTTTTCTTTGCGAATTCAAACACATATCCAACTAACTCAAGTGAGTTAGCGTGGTCAGTATCTCTGATGCCTGTTGTATGCGGCGCTATATCTGATATTACTGCATTATAGCTGTCAGCAATTTCAAGCACTTTCTCAAGTGTTTCTTCATCGGTGAAGTCGCCAACAATGCTTGAAAAGTTTTTATTATGTATGCCTGTGATTGCATCTAAATCTATGCCTACAACTTTACCGCTATCGCCTACTATCTCAAGTGCAACTTGGCTCCAACCACCAGGCGCTGCACCACAATCAAGTATTACGTTATTTTTTCTTATGATTTTGAACCTATCATTAAGTTCAATCAATTTGTATGCTGCTCTTGATTTATAGCCTTCTTTTTTAGCTTTTCTGTAGTATGTGTCTTTTCTGTTATAGTTTCCCATTGCCGTTCCCGAAAACATGTATATTGTAATGCTCGTGAGTATCACCATCGATAGCTTTAACCATCACAAACACGCCGTAAGTTTTCTCTATATCAATGATTGATTCATCTTCATAAGATAGCAGTAAGTCTGCAACACCTGCTGAGGCCTCAATGCAAACTGTTGAGCCTTTCGACTCTGGCGCAACACGCCTAACATTGCGCATAATTTCGTAGCATATAGTGATTTTGGACTTAATAATCCCTCTACCGTCGCAATATGGGCATGGTTCACTAAGTATCCTTGCTACGCTTTCTTGAACACGCTTACGTGTGATTTCAACAAGCCCTAACGGAGATATATTCACGACTGATGCTTTAACCCTATCTTCTTTTAAGAACTGGTCTAGCAATGTCAATACTTTTTCTCTATCCTCAACGCGTTCCATGTCAATAAAATCAACAATAATAATACCACCGATATTACGTATCTTTAGCTGATGAGCAATCTCTTTTGCAGCCTCTAAGTTCGTCTTTAAGATAGTGTCATCAAAGTTGTGCTTACCAACATATTTGCCTGTATTCACGTCGATAACAGTGAGTGCTTCTGCTTGGTCAATAACAATAGAGCCACCAGAGCGCAACCATACCTTTTTGTCTAACACCCTATTGATTTCGATTTCAATGTTATGTTTGTCAAACAATGGGGTATCATTCTCATAATATTCAAGTTTAGCATCAATGTTAGAGAAATAGTCTCTCATAAACGATTGCATTTTGCTAAAATCGTTTTTGCCATCTATAACAATACGCGATACATTTTTAGTTGTAACATCACGCAATATTTTAAATATTAGGTCATGGTCTTCATATATCAATGCTGGCGCTGATGCTGTCTCGATATCTTTGCTAACTTTACGCCATATTCTCAATAGATAGTCTAGGTCTGCTGCTAGGTCTTCTTTGCTAGTGTGTTCGCTAACAGTCCTTGCGATAAGTCCCATACCTTCCACTTTGATATCTGTTAAGATAGCCTTTAGGCGATCGCGCTCATCTTCGTCTTCTATCCTGCGAGATATGCCGATATGCTCATAACATGGCATAAGCACAAGATACCTACCAGGTATAGTTAGGTGAGTAGTAAGCCTAGCACCTTTTGTTGCGATAGCGTCTTTATCGATCTGTACGATGATTTCTTGCCCCTCGCTGATGAGGTCCTCGATTGCATGCGCACTTCTTGACATTTCACGATGTTTGATATTTTCATCATCAAGGTCATGTTCTTCTTCTAAGAATGGGAATGCGTTATCAGCATTTTCCACATAGATATCTGCAACGTGTAGGAACGCTGCACGATGAAGCCCCACTTCAACAAAGGCTGATTGCATACCAGGAAGCACCTTAACGACCTTACCTTTATATATGTTGCCAGCTACGCTTTTCTTGTTAAGGCGCTCTATGAGTATCTCTGACAAGTTGCCGTTTTCCATAACGGCAGCCCTAACCTCGTTTGAGGTAGAGTTAATTAATATTTCTTTTTGCATAATAATTTACCATGTTATGCAAAATATAAAAGTTATATTTTTACACGGTTCTCTAGCGCTTTTAATACAGTTAGCTCGTCGGCATATTCTATGTGTGTTCCACTAGGAATGCCACTTGCAAGCTTTGTAATCTTGAGCTCAGGAAACTTTTGCAGTATCCTTATGATATATAGCGCAGTCATTTCGCCGTCTGCATCAGGGTTTGTAGCAATGATGACTTCATTAACGCTGTGTTTTTCGACACGATCAATAAGTTTGTCAAACGAAAGCTCCGAAGGCCCTATGCCATCAAGTGGCGATATTTTTCCACCTAGTACGTGGTACACTCCGCGGTATTGTCCTGTATGTTCAATAAAGAACACATCTTTTGCTTCTTCTACGATGCATATTATATTCTTTTGCCTAGTATCAGACGAACAAAGTGGGCATACTTCTGTTTCAGATAGTTGCCCGCATTCTGCACAAAATACAGTTTTTTCTTTGAGGTCGGTGATACTGCTAGATAGCCTTTCGACATTTTCAGGCTTCATCTTAAGTACATGTAGCGCTAGCCTGACAGCAGTTTTCCTGCCTATGCCAGGTAGCCTAGAAAATTCATGCACGCATGCATCGAAAACTTTTATATGTTGCATAGTTGTTTAGTTTTGTTAGTTTAGAACATACCTGGTATGTTTAGGCCTAGTCCACCAGTAATTGATTGCATACGCTCTTGCATAGATGTTTGAGCTTTTTTCATGCCTTCGTTTACTGCTGCGATTATTAAATCTTGTAGCATGTCAATATCTTCTGCGTTTACAACGTCTTTTTCGATATCAATGCTTAGTAGTTCGTATTTGCCATTTACTTTTACAGTAACCATACCGCCACCAGAAGACGCTTCATATTGCATGTTAGCTGCTTCTTCTTGCATTTCTTCCATTTTCTTTTGCATTTTTTGTGCTTGTTTCATAATTTGTTGCATGTTCATAGTAAAAAAATCCTCCGATATCTTTTATATAATCTTAATCTTCATCAACTTTGTTAAATGTCTCAACCGACTCAACTTGACCATCTGTAACCCTCAAAAGTTCTTGCACAAGTGGTTGATCTATTGCTTGTTGCCTAAGTTTACGTTCTTTATAATTCTCAGCTTGTGCTGGAGATGTTTCAGCTATAACTACTTTTTTTTTATCGTCAGTCACGTTTGTTTTAACAACTTCAAAACGTGGAGCTGGGTTTGCAAATGTAGCTATGATTGACTGCATTACAGATTTTTGTTTTGGGTCGCTAAAATAGTTGTATTGAAAAGTTCTATCTGGTGTGAACCCAACTTCAATTTTATCAGCAGTTGCAGATACAAGTATAGCATACTCAATATGCCCAGCCATAGGGCCACCCTTTTCAAGTATCGCTCTGACAGCTTTTTTCCATATATCTTCACTTGATAGTGTCGTAACCACAGGTTGCGTAACTGGTGTAGGTTTAGGTGCTTCTGCAACTTTTTCTATGACAGGTTTTATAGCAACTTGTTCATGTTTTTCTTCAATCAATGGCACACTATGCACAACTTTTTCAGCACCGCCGCTAGTAGCAGGTACAACGTCAGCAGTAAGCGGTATAATTTGTGATAACGATGCGCCTTTAAATAGAGCAAACTCGAACACATATTTTGCAAAATCGCAATACTTCATATCGTTTGATAACTTATCAAGTATTTGAAATAACGCATACAGCCTTGCAGTAGATGCGAAACGTTTTAAATTGTTATAGTAATCTATTTCAGTTTGTGAAAACTCTTTCTCAGATAACTTGCCTGTGACAATATGCATAAGCAAGTTTCTAGTGTGTTCCACTAAACATTCATTTATAAATTTGAGGTCTATACCTTTATCGTCAATGCTTTTCACAATTTCTGGCAACTTATCAGGTTGCTCTTTAATCATTGCTGAAAAGGCTTCATCAGCAAGATATCTATCACTAACACCAAGTAAGAATGCAGCAGACTGATAATCTACTTTACCGCCTGAAAATGCAATAATTTGGTCAACTATAGATAGGCTATCACGCATGCAGCCATCAGAGTTGCGCGCAGCTAAGTGTAGTGCGTCCATTTCATAAGGGATGTTTTCTTGCCCTAATATATCTATGATTTTTGCAATCATTTCATCTTGTGGTATTTTTGTAAACTCATAGCGCTGGCAACGTGATAGGATTGTTGCTGGAATTTTATGAGGGTCAGTAGTTGCAAATATGAAAATAACAAACGCAGGTGGCTCTTCAAGCGTTTTAAGTAGCGCATTGAACGCTTCCTTAGTGAGCATGTGAACCTCATCAATTATATATACTTTATATTTGCTTTTAACTGGCACAAAGTTGACAGTTTCTCTTAGGTCACGTATATCATCAACACCACGGTTAGATGCGCCATCTATCTCGATAACATCAATAGCAGTGCCATCAGTAATATCAACACAGTTATCACAAACACCACAAGGTGCAGCATCTTTCAAGTCTAAACAGTTGACAGCTTTTGCAAATAGCCTAGCAGTAGTAGTTTTACCTACACCCCTAGGGCCAGTAAAAAGATATGCGTGTGCGACACGGTTAAGCTTTATAGCATTTTGAATAGTTGTAGTAACAAAGTTTTGCGATACGACTGACTCAAACGTCTGTGGTCTGTATTTTCGTGCAAGTGCTAAATATGACAATTATATTAACCCTTAAAAATTATTTTAATCAACTTTACGCTGAATAATATTTGCCGTCAAGTAAAATTACTTGCTCATATATATCGTCTGTGACGGGAATGCAAAGTTAATGCCTAGTGCGTTAAATTTTTCTACAATCTTGTAATTTACTTCTTGCACTACTCGCACATATTCTAGGTAGTCTTGCGTAACTACAAAGTATGCCAATTCAAAATCAAGCGACGACGCGCCAAAATCAGAAAAATGTACACGAGTAAACTCCGCTTTTGCTGTTGACTTCACGCACTCTTCCAATATTGCAGGGATTTGCTTTAAGTTTTCGGCACTTGTTGAATATTCAACCCCTATTACTGCAAGTTTTCGTCTTTTTTCAGCCATTTGATAGTTGCTTAGCCTTGATTTAGTTAAATCTGAGTTTGCAACTGATAATAGCTCGCCATTGACACTCCTAATGCGAGTAGTTTTGATGCCGATATACTCTACAGTACCCATTAAGCTATCAATTTGTATTGTATCGCCCTTCTTAAATGGCTTATCAAACAGTATAACAAAGTAGTTGAACACGTCGCCTAAAATTGCTTGTGATGCTAAGGCTATCGCAACACCACCAATACCTAAACCAGTAATAAAAGTACTTACGTTATAGCCTAAGTTTGCAGCAACAAATAAACCGCCAAATATCCATAGCAATATTTTAAAAACTGTTATCATACCTGTAGGGAAGCCAGACTCTTCGCTTCGCTTTAACACGATTATCTTAATCAAGTCACCTAAGAATAATAGTATGTATGCAGTAACTACAACAAACACAATTTTTGCAATAATGTTGTATGCATTGTCAGGAACTTTCACAAACTCCATTGCTATGAAGAGTGCTATTATATATGTGATAGGTAAAACCCTACAACGAAAATCTGCAATGATAGCTGATATGAAACTTGCATGGATCTTGCTTTCCAGCTTTTTCAAACGTCCTTCAATCACTTTTCTAACTATAAAAATTGCAACTAAAGATATGATAAATATCCCTATCGCCCATAGCCATTGTGTGGGAGTGTTGCCTAAAATTGTTTCTGTTTTCAAATCCTTTAACATTTATGTGCTCCATTTTTGTTTTTGAGATAATAATACTATTTTTAATATTTTGCTACTATTTTTCACACCACATTTGACATTATGCAAAAGCTCTGCTATCTTTAGCTTTGTTTATATATTATAGTGAGAAAATTATGATTACTAGAGAGATTACACTCGGCGGTTTAAAGCTAGGTGCTAACAACCCTATCTATATTCAGTCGATGACAAATACACACACAAAAGATATCGAAGCAACAGTTAAGCAAATCAAAAAACTTGAAGAAGCTGGCTGTGAAATTGTACGTGTTGGCATACCTGATGAAGAATCTGCCGTTGCTATCAAGCAAATCAAAGATAACATCACTATACCTATCATCGCAGATATACACTTTAACTACAAGTTTGCAATACATGCTATGGAAAACGGTGCAGATGGCATACGCATCAACCCTGGCAATATCGGCACACTTGATAGGGTTAAAGCTGTAGTTGATGCAGCGAAACAAACAAACGCATGTATACGTGTCGGCGTGAACTCTGGCTCGCTTGAAAAAGATATACTTAATAAGCACGGTGTTACCGCAAAGGCGCTCTCATTATCAGCTATAAAAAACGTTCAAACAATGTACGACCTTGGGTTTGATAACTTCAAAGTATCTATAAAGGCAAGCGATGTACCAATGACTATCGACGCATATAGGCTATTTGCAGAGCAAGACTCATCACCGCTACACATAGGTGTGACAGAAGCTGGCACAGAATTTTCAGGCACAGTAAAGTCTTCTATTGGTATCGGTGCACTATTATATTTAGGTATTGGAAACACTTTACGTGTGTCACTCACTAGCGAACCTGTGAAAGAGATTGCTGTTGCAAAGCAAATACTTTCCAGCTTAAACATTCGTAAGTTCTCACCAGAGGTTATCTCTTGCCCTACATGTGCCAGAACAGAAATTGGGCTTATTGAGCTTGCAAAAAATGTTGAAAACCTTGTTGCAAAAAGCAAAAGCACTTGTAGCATTGCTGTAATGGGCTGTGTTGTTAATGGACCAGGTGAAGCACGTGAGGCCGACTATGGCATAGCTGGCGGCAAAGGTAAGGGCATAATCTTCCGCAAAGGCGAGGTTATCAAAAACGTCGAAGAGCACGAGTTGCTAGAAAAACTTAAAGAAATACTCATCAATGATAAAGTTATATAATAAAATCGTTGATAATTTATAATTGGTTGTTATAATAGATGTCTATGTTAAATAAAATATTACGAAAAATTACACTTACCACACTTATATTAGCTACACTAACTTCATGTGTACGCACACATCAAACTGATGATAATGGCGAAAAACCTGTTGTTATATGTAGCACTGCGTTAATACAAAGCACAGTTGATAGCATTGCTGGCAACTTTATTGAGTCTAGGGTTATGATTGCACCAACTATGGACCCACACAGCTACAGGCTCACTGAGCATGACGTTACACGCATGTCTGATGCTACACTCATCATATCTAATGGGCTTGAACTCGAAGGCAAACTCGAAGATATCATTAATAAAATGGGCAAATTTATCCCAGTTGCAAGGCTTGGTTCAATATTACTCCCACAAGAAATCATCATGAGTGAAATTGACACGCCAAATCCTCATTTTTGGATGAGTGTACCGCTATGGCGTAAAGCTGTCTACTTCACTACTAACAGTTTATCAAAAGCTAACCCACACAATGAAGTAATTTACCGCAACAATGAAGATATCCTTGTTGGGAAATTAATCGAGCTAGACAAGTTCGTTAGGCAACAAGTTGAAAAAATCCCTGTTGAAAATAGATTTATCGTCACTAACCACAATTCCTTTGACTATTTCGCAAAAGAATATGGCTTTAATGCAACGTCATTACGTGGTAGCAACTCTGATGGCAACATCACACAAGAGGACATACTCAGAGTATCTCGCTTTATTAAAAGCAATAATATAAAAATTGTGTTTGTTGAGCAACATCTCCCAATCAGGGATATCAAACTGTTGCAAACATCACTAGCAGAAGATAACTACATAATTAAAATAGGTGGCGTACTTTATAGCGATACACTTGGCGATGAAAAGTCACCTATCCAATCATACATAAACTTAATGATGTACAATGTTGACACATTAGTACAAGCACTTAAATAGGATATCTCATGAAAAGAGCCTCTTCACACAAAGAACATATGGACAAGCTTAAGCTTGCTGTTCATATTGAAAATGTTACGGTTGCATACAAAAGTAACCCTGCTATCCTCAACATCAACTTAGAGGTTAAGGACGGCACCATCATGGGCGTTATCGGGCCTAACGGTTCTGGTAAGTCTACGTTGCTAAAAGCTATTGTCGGGCTTGTTGAGCCTACTGCGGGTAGCATCCATGTTTTTTCGAAATCTATTAAAAGCATTAAAAGCGATAATATTATATCTTATGTTCCACAAGTATCTAAAGTGAATTGGGCATTCCCAACCTCTGTGCAAGGGCTTGTTTCAATGGGGCTATACAACGTTAAGAAAAGTAGGATATCAAACGTGGGCTTAACTACGAAAGAAGTTATCGAAAACGCACTAACAGCTACCGAGCTTCAAGATATCCGCAAAAAGAGCATATCTGAGCTTACTAATGGTGAACAATCTAGGGTGCTTATCGCCAGAGCGTTAGTGCAAGATGCTAGGATAGTGGTCATGGACGAACCACTCACATTAGCAGACAGGCATAGCGCAGATATCATAAGCAACGTATTGAAAGACTTAAAATATAAAGGCAAAACTTTAATAGTTGGCCATCATGACGTTATGTCTATCCCTAGCTTTTTTGATAACGTTGCACTTGTAAACCATAGGCTTGTTAGCACTGGTACACTTGATGAAGTATTCAGCCCTGAAAATATTGCAACAGTCTACGGCGAAAATAGCATGATAGTATCATCAGCAAAAAAGAGTTAACATGATCGAACTACTCACAGCTACAGATAACTATATTTTAATGCTATCGCTTCAATCTACGCTACCGCTTGGGTTAGTTATGGGTGTGCTTGGCGCATTAGTTATGTTGAACAAAAACTACATTCTATCTGATTTTTCAGTCACTGGTGCGTTGATTGGTGCACTTGTTGCGTATACTTTCTTTGGCTCGCAAATCGTTCCATATACATTCGCATGCAGCTTTGTGTTTGCGCTATTATCCATGCTGTTTGCACGTGCACTACAATCAACTAAATTTTCACAAGCGCATATCACTCAACCGCTTTTATCTGCTATTTTATTTGGTATTGCAGTTATTGTTCTTAAATATCTTGAAGCTAACTATGGCAACTATGGGCTTGATTTAAACTCACTCATCATAGGTAACGCTAACGAGCTAACAATGTATGAAGTGCATATCATCTGGTATGTATCAGCATGTGTGCTTGCAGTTATCTTTTTTGCGTATAAGCCGCTTAAAATTATGATTATTGATATCGACTTTGCAAAAACGATACGTATTTTTATACCGTTTTACATGTTATTGATGACACTTGCATTCACGAGCGTTATCACTGTTAGTATACAGCCAATTGGCTCGCTATTTTTTGTACCTGTACTTATCATGCCTGCAATATCAGCTAAGATGTTTGTAAAAAAAGATACATCACTAATTTTTGTATCTAGTATATTTGGTTTGATTTCAGCATTTGGTGGAAGCGTTATCTCTGCAAATAATGATATCGTATCTACAGGTATGGGCGTAGTTATTTGTGCTTTCGCATTAATGCTTACATCTATTATGATATCTAAGCTATTTCTAAGCAAGAGCGAGGATTAACCATGTTTGATATAAGAACAGAAATTATAATAATCACCATACTTGCAGGTATCGCACTTTCACTATCAGGTGTTTTCGTTGTACTTAAAAACGACTACCCTACTAACGATATTACTGCGCGCTCATCAGTGCTTGGGTTTGCGGCTGTTTCTATGCTTATGCCAGCGGCTTCGCTTCCGATTTACATTGTTGTTGCAACATTTGCGGGCTTTTTCGGGTTCTACTTAGTGCTTAAACTCACTAGTGTATCAGGTATCGAGAAACGTTATTTTGATATCGCTGTGCCTAGTGTGTTACTCGCATTTGCGTTGATAGCGATTATGGGTAGCGACTCTAACACAATTGATATAGGCACCGTATTCTTTGGCGAACTAGCGCTTGTACCTTTCGATAGAATTGTTGTTGAAAAATTAGACTATGGCTCAATGCTATTTTACGTGCTAATAGCGGTCATAATATTCAATGTTATTAGTATGTTAAGATCATACAAATCACTTACCACACTATGCATTGATGTTGACTATGGCAACTCTGTCAAACTAAACATGTCAAAAGCAAATATGATTATTGCTATCACTAGTGCGCTTAGCATGGCTGTTGCGTTTTATGTTGGTGGTGTGCTTATGATGTTGGTGTTTGTGCTTGCGCCTACTGTTATTGCATATTACTATGCTCCTAGGCCTTCTGCACTTGTGCTTTCATCGCTAGTTATTAGCGTTACAGCATGTATTGTAGGCTTTACGATTGCATACACTTATGCGATACCTATCGTTGCTACTATCGTTTGCTCTATGGGCTTGTTCTTATTTATTGCGGCTATGACTGCCCCTGAAAAAGGACTTATACACCTATATCTTATTAATAAATCAAATCGTAAAAATTTGTGCGAAAATATATTAGTTGTATACATGTTGCAAAACACTGCCGCGAACAACATTGCTGATATTTCAGAATATTTAAAATGGAAGCCGTCATTTGTTCAAGCAACTATTAATGCTCTAGCTATTAAAGGGTTAGTTTTAGTTGATGATAGCTTACTTACACTCACACCAAAAGGTGAGCAACTAGCTAACAAATCACTATCACACAAGTAGGAGTTTTTTATGATGACAAGGCTAGTAAAGCTAGCAACAGGCGAAATAGTCATGGGTTTAAACAATGTTGAGCCAGCAGGCATGAAAGACGTTGTAAGCATATTAATAAACGAGGAAAACGGCGAGCTTGCAATTAGCGTCGCACCAATCAACTTACCAATTAACGACGATAATGCTGAATTTATCGGCGAAGATAACATAATCTATGATATAAAACAAATACCGCAAGAACTCGAGGTCGCTTATGCAAACTTTAAACTTGCGAAAAATAAACAACTCATTTTCAGCATCATGCTTGCATGTTTACTACAAGCAGCAGATAACACACTCAGCGTTGAGGCGATTTCAAGCGTATTAAGCATACATGACGACTTAACAACATCGTTCCTAAATGAGCTTGCTATAAATGGGTTAATCACTTTTGAAAATAAGATAGCAACACTTACTGAAGCAGGTGTTGAACAAGCAAAACAAGTTACTTACTAATTAATCAGGTGGTATAAAATGGCAGATGTAAGAATGGCAAAAATAGTTACAGGTGAGATAATTATCGCCTTAAACGATACAGAAAGAGACGGCTTAAAAGATGTAGCCGTTGCACAGATTGTTCCGTCAGGTGCTGGCGTTAGTATTGCGCTATTACCTTTTGGGTTCCCTTTTGAAGAAGATATCACAGGTTTCATATCAAACAAGCACGTCGTTTATGAAATAACTAAATTTTCACAAGATATCGTAAACAAATATACCGAAGCAAAATCAAATATCCGCATCGCAACAACTAGTGGTAGTGGCGACGGTCAAATAATATTATAACATTATGAAAAACGATTGGAAGTTTTTATCAGAACGTACAGTTTTTGAAGATAGGATTATCAAAGTTAGGCACCAAGACTATAGCTATGCGCCTGTGTCAGAGCAAATGACATTCACATTGGTTGACATTAGCTCATGGGTGTTGATTGTGCCACGTACTGTTGATGGAGATTTCTTAATCGTTAAGCAATTCAGGGCTGGCAATGCAGATGATACCCTTGAGTTCCCTGGTGGAGCGATAGATAAAGACGAACAACACGCATTGGCAGCCGCACGTGAACTTGTTGAAGAAACTGGCGCTACTGCTACAAATTTCCAACTTCTTTGCGTTATGGAGCCTAATCCAGCGTTCATGACTAACAAATGCTACGTATACCTTGCAGATAATGCAGACATCACTACAGAGCCTAAACGTGATAAGTTTGAAGATACGGAAACCATCCGTGTGAGCGAACAACAACTCAGGCAGATGATTAAAAATGGCGAGTTTAGACAAAGCCTATCAATAGCTGCATTTGGTCTACTTCAAAACAATTTATAACATGCGTGGTTTATACATTCACCTACCCTTTTGCAATGCGAAATGCCCATACTGTGGGTTTTACTCTGTCACAAACTTTGACACATCGCTACTAAATGCATACACAAATGCATGTATTGATCAAATCAAAAGCTATGCAAATAATACTTTCGATACAATCTATATCGGTGGTGGCACACCTTCTGCGCTACCTGTAAAAACGCTTGAAAATTTTATATTGAATGTGCTAAACAATATCAATTATACTGGCGCAGAGTTCACTATAGAAGCTAACCCTGAAAGCGTTACAGATGACTTCATCTCGTTTGTAAAATCTTCTAACATATCAAGGGTTTCACTAGGCATACAAAGCTTTAATGATGATGTATTAAAGCTACTAGGCAGGCTACACAACAGCAAACAAGCAATGTCTGTTGCAGAAAAACTAATCGCTACCGACAAAGGCATAAACCTTGATATGATATTTGACATACCCAATGTTGATAAAAGCACTATCTTTGACACTGCAAACATATTCAAAGCTTTATCGCCTGCACATGTTTCTGCATACTCATACACTAGCAAAGATACTAACTATTTAGAGGATATCGACCCAGATGAAAGCCAGTTTGAAGAAATTGAAAACTTTTTCAATAGCAATGGTATATTCAAATATGAAACATCAAACTTCGCAAAACCAACTCACGAAAGCAAACACAATATACTATACTGGACAATGCAAGAATATATCGGCATAGGCGCATCGTCACACTCTATGCAATATCATGAAGGTGACAAATATATCAGGTACTCTAAACCAGTTGATATCAATGAATATATAAAAAACTTTCATAATAACGATGAGTATGATATATTAACAAACGATATCGGCTTAAAAGAAGCTATCACACTAGGCTTGCGCATGGTGCAAGGTGTTGATATGTTAGACGTTACAAAACGATATGGCAAACTACCTCCTAGCCTTGTTCAAGCTATTGATACATTAATAGCTAAAAACATGCTGGAGAGTAACCATAACCACCTAAAAGCAACAACACAAGGTGCATTAGTGCTTGAAAACCTATCAGCCTATTTATGGAACACATAAGGAGCAATTTGACAAATGTACTGCCCATTTTGTAAACCAGATACAAGCAATATAAATCGCATAATAATATCTAGAACAGATAAAATTGGCGACCTTGTTTTATCTATACCATCTCTTTACATGGCTCGTGAAATGTACCCAAATAGCAAAATCATGGTGCTTGTAAGGAACTATAACTATAACATTGTCAAAAATTTACCGTTCATTGATGAAGCTGTAAAAATAGATGATGATATCGAAAGCGTACACACTAAAATTAAAAACTTCAATGCCGACGCTTTCATAGCGCTATATACTAACAAACAAGTAGCAGAGCTTGCGAAACTATCTGGCGCTAAAGTTCGTGTTGGTCCACTTTCAAAGATACATTCATGGCTCACATATAACGCTGGCGTTTACCAAAAGCGCTCAAAATCTATCAAAAATGAAGCTGAATATAACCTAGATTTAATACGTTCAATAGATGAACAACTTTTTGATAGAAACTTCAAAGTCTTTAACCAAATTGCATACACTGAAACCAATGCAAGCAACACTAAAAAGTTTTTAGATGATAACAATATCAATAAATTTATTTTGATACATCCATTCGACGGTGGTTCAGCAAAGAACTTAACATCTACTCAATACGCAAAAGTAATTGATAATATTAAAGCGCTCGTACCTGATACAACTATTGTAATATCGTCAGCACCAAACGAGGTTGAAAAAGCTAATGAGCTACTTAACTCATTATCAACACAAGTATATTTATACACAGGCACAAGCGATATACTCGATTTTGCAAGCCTTGTTGATCGTTGCAGTTTATTTGTTGGTGCAAGTACCGGCACAACTCACATTGCTGGCGCACTACGCAAACAAGTTGTTGCAATCTATCCAAACAAGCCTACACAATCGCCTACTAGGTGGGGATTATATGGCAATGAGGAACGTACAACTTATGCAATTCCAGACATCGCAAACCCAGCAGAAGACTATAGCAAAAAAAGTTTCGACACTATAACTGATGAAATGCTACAAAACATCGCAGAAATAATTATAGATACGGTGAAATATGAATAATAAACTACCATTAAGCATCTCGATAATAACATTCAATGAAGAAAATAGATTGCCACTAGTGCTTGATAGCATTAAAGATATCGCTAGCGAAATCATAGTTGTTGACTCAAACTCAACTGATAAAACTATTGAAATTGCAGAAAGTTACGGTGCAAAAACTTACACTCAAGACTGGCTAGGATATGCCGAACAAAAGAATGTAGCATTAGAAAAATGCACAAACGACTGGGTGCTATGCCTTGATGCTGATGAAGAAATATCACCTGAACTTATCGAGAGCATTAAATCAGCAATTAATGATGATAATTGCTATGCCTATGAAATCAACAGGCGCACGCATTATCTTGGCAAACTTTTAAAATATGCGTGGCAACCAGATAAACAGCTACGCCTTATAAAACAAAGCGAAGCAAAAGCTGTATGGGCTGGTGACTTTGTGCATGAATCTCTGAGAACTACAACACCAACTAAGATGTTAGCTGGCGAAGTTGTACACTACTCATACAAAAATATTGCTGACCACTTCACAAAAACTATAAAATACGCTGAACTACAAGCAAAAAGCTACCATGCAAAAGGCAAAAAGTTTTCGCTTGCAAAACTATTATTTTCATCTCAGTTTTCTTTTATTAAACTGTATTTTTTAAAGCGTGGTTTTTTAGACGGTATACCTGGTTTAATCGCTGGGTTTAGCGCTTTTGTTTACACTTTTTTAAAATACGCATTTTTATGGGATATGTATCGAAATGACAAGTAAAAAACCACATGTAATATCTGTTGGCAACCTCTCAATGGGTGGCACAGGTAAAACACCACATACTATTGCTATCGCACAACATTTCATTGATAAAGGTGAAAAAGTAGCAATACTTTCAAGGGGCTATAAAGGTAAGATTGGGCTTGACACCCACGTAATATCAGACGGTGAAAAGCTTTTGTTGCACCCTCCTTACGCATCTGACGAGCCTTATATGATGGCGCAAAACTTACCGCAAGCCATTGTTATTACAGGCAAAAAGCGTAATAAATCACTAGAATTAGCTGTCGAAAAATATGGCGTTACGCTAGCGATACTTGATGACGGTTTTCAACATAAAACTGTAGAAAAAGATATTGATGTAGTTCTACTAGACCATGCAAACCCTATATCTACTGGTTTTCCAGCACCATTTGGTTATTTAAGAGAGTTTCCAAGCGCATTAAAACGTGCAGATATAATCGTGTTCACTCGTGCGAAAGATAACATCATTCCTGAAAAAGTTAAAAAGTATATTGAAAACAAAAAAGTATTTTTCAGCAACATCGACTACAAACACATTATACATGAATGCAAAACTATCGCACTATCAGACATTTGTAATAAAAACATTGTAGCATATTCAGCATTAGCAAACAATAAAGCTTTTAAAAACAGCTTAGAGAACTTGGGTGCAAATATTGTTTACTACAAATCATTTACAGACCATAACACTTTAAAGAATAGTGATATTGAACTTATGATAGCAGAGCAAGTTAAGCATAATGCAACGCATATTATTACAACTGAAAAAGATTATGTAAAAATACCTGACAATTATAAAAAACATTTCTCTTACATTAAAATTGATATAAAAATCACTAACGAAAGTGAATTTTTCAACTTGTTAGCAAGATAATAAAACTATTTACATTTAATTCAAATAATAGTATTTTATAATTTCGCATAATAATGACTATTAAGAAAACGGTGATAAAATTTATGAACGACTTAGCAAAAATTTTGAATGAAAAAATCATGGGTGACAACCCTGCAATCATGGATATGCTCTCAAACATGGGTAAGGAACTATATATGCCTGCTGGCATCATTACTCAAAGTGCTGAAGCAAAAGCAAAAGCACACAAGTTTAACGCTACTATTGGCATAGCTACTGAGGAAAACACTCCTATGTACCTCGACTGCGTGCATGAAAACTTGGATTCTTTTTCCCCTAACGAGATTTATCCATACGCGCCCACTACTGGTGTTGTTGCGCTTAGAGATGCATGGTCAAGCAAACTTGTTCACGACAACCCATCGCTAGAAGGCAAAACTTTTGGTAAACCTATCGTTACAAACGCGCTTACACATGGTTTATCACTGATTGCTAATTTATTCATCAATCAAGATGACTATGTTGTACTATCTGATAAATTCTGGGGCAACTATCGCTTAACTTTCTGCCTTATGAATGGCGGAAGCATTGCTACTTATGCAACATTTGACGCTGAAGGCAACTTCAATGTTGATGGTTTGTTAAGCAAAGTTGAAGAATGTGGCAAGCTAAAAGGTAAAGTTTTAGTTGTGCTAAACTTCCCAAACAACCCTACTGGCTACACACCAACAACTGCTGAGATGAAAAAGATTGCTGATGGATTAACAGCTATTGCTGAATCAGGCATTAAAGTTATAGCTATCACTGATGATGCATACTTTGGCCTATTTCACGAAGATGATGCACATAAAGAGTCTATCTTCTCACTACTTGTTGAGCGTAGCAAAAACTTGTTAGCTATCAAAGTTGACGGCGCTACAAAAGAAACATTTGTTTGGGGCTTACGTGTTGGCTTTATCACTTACGGCGCATGCGAAAGTGGCAAAACAGACGCCCTTGCAGCACTTGAAGTTAAAACTGCTGGCGCTATCCGTGGCAATATCTCAAACTGTACAGCACTTTCACAAATGGCTGTTTTACGTGCATTGCAATCTGATAGCTTCTATAGCGAACGTCAAGTTAAAAATGATATCATCGCCTCAAGGTGTAGAAAAGTTAAGGAAGTTTTAGCAACAGGCAAATACGCTGATGAATTCACTCCATATTTATTTAACTCTGGCTACTTTATGCTAGTTAAATTAGTGAACAAAAACGCAGAAGCTGTTCGCCTCCACTTGCTAGATAAATATGGCGTAGGTGTTATCAGCACATCTTCAACTGATATCCGTGTAGCATTCTCATGCTTAGCAGAAGAAAATGTTGAAGAACTATACAACATACTATACCAAGCATGTAAAGAAGTTTAAACTTCATCAACATAAAGCAAAAGCCGATACTTAGTATCGGCTTTTTATTTGTTCAATATGTTTTGTTTGCTCGTTTATATAGTGCTTCGATAATTGTTTCTGGGTTTCTATCACCTATGTTTGCACCTAGTGACAACACGCTTCCATTTGCGCCATGAAAATCACTACCGCACGATATTTCCAAATTATATTTCTTTGCTATATTTTCATAAAACGGAAGCTTTTCTGATGGGTTATGGCTTGAATAAACCTCAATAGCGTCAAGCCCTAAATCGCTATATGTTTTAACTAGAGCATCAAATTTGTCATCATCTAAATTAAGCGTAATCGGATGTGCAAGCACACTTATACCACCAGCAGACTTAATAGCATCCAGTGCTCGTTCGATGGTTATGCGTTGCTTTTTAGCGTTAATCACACCACCCTTTCCGAGATACTTATCAAATGCTTCTTGCCTTGTTGCAACAAACCCATTACGTAGCAGGTATTTTGCAAAGTGAGGCCTACCAAGTTGAGCGTTTTCATCGTCGACTAAATCGAGTAATTGCACATCTTTTTTTACAAGAGTTGATAAGTTCTTCATCATCAGTTCATTACGTTCTTTTCTGAAGCGTTTAACGTCTGATTCTAATTCGCTAAGCTTCTGTGTCGTTTTATCAACAAACAAGCCAACTATATGCAGTTCGCCACCTGAAAAGCCAACACTAAGCTCTATACCAGCTATTCTATTAATATCAGTATCAACTGAGAAAAACTCATCTAAGCCATCAGTCGTATCATGATCTGTCAGCGCTAAAAACTCAACACCACACTCTTTAGCTGAATGCACAAGCTTTGTTGGGGTATATGAGCCATCGGAAGCGTTTGAATGGCAATGGAAATCTATTTTCATATCACACCTTTATAATTTTATGTATTTAATACTTATTTTGTACTAATTACAAGTTATTTTTTACTCACAAACATATACACGCCATAATTCGCTTGCAATATTTATATTATGTAGTTAATATATAATGCATGAATACTTTTTTATTACAACATTTCTTTTATAAATTTTGCATCAACATTATTGCTATCGGCATTACGGGTGCGTTGTTTAAACATATTGAAGTTACAAGCTTTTCTGCGGTTGTGTTTGCGTCGCTATTGTTGACAATACTCAACTACTCAATCAAGCCAATACTGGTGTTTATATCTCTGCCAGTTGTTATCTTTACAATGGGTATAGGTTACTTGATTGTTAACGCTTTGATATTACTGCTTGTGTCATCTTTCATTAGTGGATACCATATAGATGGCTTCTGGACAGCATTTGGAGCAGGTTTAATGGTGAGTTTTATCAACATGATATTTGACGCATTCTCATCTGTCAAAATACGCAGATTTTAGCGCCAAACACCTATAGGTATACCATTATATCTTTGTGATTTTTGATAATGTCTGAACCATATAGTTCTTTTCTATATGATAAAAATTTTGCACCAGCTGTTTTTGCGGCGTGGTAATCTGTTGGGGAATCGCCCACGAATAACACCTCTTGTGGAGATACACCAAAGTTATCGCATATTTTAAACACACCCTCTGGCGAAGGTTTAGGAAGCGTTACATCGTTTGAAGTAACACACATATCAAAATATTTAGCAATGTTAAAATGGTCAAGCAAAGTAGGAAGTGAGCGCCCTCTATTTGTGCAAATTGCTGTATACATGCCACATTGTTTAACAATCTCTAGCCCTTCAACTAAATCGTCAAACATAGTCATCTTTGTAAAATCATTTGCAGGCGCATCTGTTTTTGATATATGTAGCATTTTTGCATATAGTTCTTGGTTGCCCTTAGCTAAAACTTCTAAGATGTCTTTATCAGCATATGATAGAGCGATTGAGCGTATATCATTTTCAGTCCAATCTATTGGCCCTATTCCGCATTTATCTGCCATCCAGCTGTAGTATGTAAGTATTGACTCAGTACTATCAACAAGTACTCCGTCACAATCATATATAACTAACTTAATCATTCAATCTCCATTTGGCAGTGTTTTTGCTTGTATAGTTTCATCAGATAGCTATTATGATAAATTATTCCGCATATGTCAACAATCGTGTTGAATTTAATAGGAATTTTTTTCTAAAGTTATTCTGACTATGGACGATATATAACATAATAATATAAATTTAGCTACATAAAACAGGAGGCGCTGATGGACGCTATGCGAGTAGGCGGTATTGCTTCGGGGCTTGATACTAACTCAATTATTGACTCATTAATGGCAACAGCACAAATACCTATCGTTAGGCTTAATAATGAAATTAGTGACTTAACATACGAAAAAACTGTTTACAACGATATAATTGACCAACTTAACACATTAAATGATGCCATGTTTGACTTAAAACTTGAAAGCACATTCATGAGCAAACTCACTACGTCCACTAACGAAAGCGTACTTAGTGCAACAGCATCTACATCTACACCTACTGGTTCATATACTGTCAATGTCACACAGACGGCTAAACCAGCATATGCATCAAGCACATATCTTACAAAATCACTTACAGCTGCTGGTGCAGGCGTTACAGGATTAACAAGCAACGTATACGCATACGACCAAGTTGCAGGCACACATGATGTTACAATATCAACAAATGCAGCAGAAGATTTCTGGACTGCTACAGATGTCTTCACTGCTAACAAGAATGAATCATACATGAAAAATACTGCTGGTGCAGTTAGCTCAACAGAAGGCGTTATGCTGGATGCTAACGGCATGACAACAGCAGATGTTGACGAAACAACTACAATGGTGTTCAAAGTTGATGGGCAAAGCTATCAGCTTAATATTGATTTAAAATATGAAGCTGGCACAATGGCGAGCGCTATTGCACAAGATTTAGAAGCAAAAATCAATATCGGTTTAGAAAAGTCTTTTGATACAAACGGCAAGCAACAAATTGCAGTGCGTACTGAATATAACGAAACTACGGGCGAATATAACTTTGCATTTTACGATGTCGCATCTGATAAGTCAGTTGATATCGCTGGCTTTGTAGATATTAACGACCCTGACAATACATCAACGGTTGCTAACAGCTTAGGCATAATGGCTTTATCGTTTCCAGAAAAAACTAATACAATGACAAACGTCATCACTGGTACATCAGCAGAGGATTTAGGCAAAAAAATCAAAGGTTTAGATGACACTACGGAAATGAATGCAAAAGGCGGCTTATTCCCTGGCGCTACGTTATCAACGGCTGATACTGGGTTAACGGTTGGATCATTCCAAGTTTATCAAGACTCTACCGTGAATGCTAGGCCAGCTACAAACTCAAAGTATGTTGGTGGCTCTTTCAGCACTATCACAGACACTACTACTTCGGAAGATATCACAAACTGGCTCAAAGCACCGCTTAACACAGATACAGGCTCACTTTTTGATGAAACTGTAACATCTTCTGTAAACGGAACATTCACAATCAACGGTAAAGAGATAACTATTAACGAAGAAATGTCACCATTAGAAGTTATGGCTCAAGTAAACTCTAGTGGCGCTGGCGTAACAATGAAATATGACTATGATAAAAACATATTTGTTATAGAAAATAATACAGAAGGCCCTACTCAAATCACATTAGGTGATTTTGGTGATACATCAGATATCTTAGACGTGCTAAACATAGCCGTATATGAAGGTGGCGTACTGGAACTCGGGCAATCATCAGGTGCTATCGACCCTACTGCTACATTAAAAGAAGCAGGCTTTTCTACAGCTGTTACATCAGGTGTGTTTACTATCAATGGTGTATCAATTTATGTTGACCACGATGTTGATAGCGTTGAAGATATCATAGATAAAGTAAACAATTCGGGCGCTGGCGTTACAATGGCTTATGACACCATTGCTGACAAATTCATGTTAACTGGTGAAGGCACAGAGAAAATTATACTTGGTGATGAAAATGACACATCATCTTTTTTACAAGCGGCTGGTTTAACATATTATGCTAATGCTCCTCAAGAAGTCGGCACAGCAGGCACAGAAGCAATATTCACAGTGAACGGCACACAATATACACGTGAAGATAACGAAGTTTCTGATATCGTTCCTGGCATGAGTTTCTCTATTGCAAATACAGGAACAAGTGTTATCAATGTTGAAGTTGATACTGACATTGCAGTTACAGCAATTGCAGAAATGGCGATGGAATACAACAAGCTTATTGAAATGCTTACACCGACAGCACCGTCAGATTCAGACAGAGATGACTATGCTGAACCACTTACAGATGACGAAAAAGCATCTATGAGCGAAGACGAAATAGCAAGTTACCAACAAAGCTATGAAAATATATTATACTACGATACTGTTTCAGGCTCAGAACTTCGTTCTCTAAAAACTGATATAAGGTCACAAATATTTCAGCAAGTTGCACTACCTGGCACACCTTATGACTCTTTAGTGTCATTAGGCTTGACTACAGCGGGTTCTGACGATGGCGATATCAACATCACAAAGCTTGGTTTATTGCTTACTGCATCAAGTGATCTTGAAGAACTTGAAGAATTTATTAAAGAAGAAACAACTTTTGTCGATAAGGTAGCTAACAACTCTAATGAGGTGTTTAATTTCTTTGCGGCGCAAGAGTTAGATTCTGATGGTGAAGTTGAATATGAAGGCTGGTCGAGAACTATGAGTACCTACTTATACGACCAAACGTCTATCACATCAACCTTATCGCAAAAGACTAAAACTAGCGGTACGATTGACAGCAACATCGCACGACTAGAAGCCGATATAGAAACACAACAACTAAGGGCTGAGTCATATTTAGAGCTTATGTGGTCAAGGTTTGCAGCAATGGAGCAACAAGTGCAATACTACAACACACAAGCTAGTTATTTAACAAATTTATCGTCGTCAACAACGGCGTAACATAGCATAAGTAAGCAACATAGGAGTTAACCAATGCAAAAAAACGCATACACTAACTATCAAAGACAGGAAGTAGAAGGCGCAACGAAAGGAAAAATAGTTGTTCTGCTATACGAAGGTGTAATTAAATTTTTACGCATGGCATCAAGAAGTATCGACGAGAAAAATATTCAAGATGCTAACAACAATATTATTCGCGCAGAAAACATATTGTATGAGTTAATGTCTACATTGAACATGGACGCTGGTGAAATATCAGAGAACTTGATGAGATTGTACGATTTCATGATCTGGCAACTTATCGAAGCTAACAGAGATAAAGATAAAAACAAGATTGAATCAGTAATTGAACTGCTGATACCTCTTCGCAACGCTTGGAAAGAGATAGTTGATAAAGAAAACATCTCTATCGTAAAAACAGCACCTGCGAACGACCAACATATACAAAAATCTATTAACTTCTCTGGCTAATGATTTTTTAAGCCGTTGCTTACTTTAAAATTACTTATTGACTAT